>NZ_JAVXRL010000026.1:0-43460 GCF_036643715.1 Clostridium sp.
CTGTGATAAAGTCCTTTTGTATAATTATATTTATATATAATTTTTAACTATCTATCATTTTTTCTTTCAGTAACTAAATCATTATTGAAATTACTGTTCATCTTTTCAGATACAAATGAATCATTGAAGAAGTTACTCTTAGCTTCAAATCCTTCATTTACTGTTTGTAATCCATCTTTTTCAATTAATGTTTGTTTGTCTGAGAATAAATTTGTTCCAAGACCTAATCTATCACCTTCAATTTGAACACCCATACTAGATAAAATAGTTGGGAACATATCAACTGGTGAGAATTGTCTGTTTATTTCTCTACTCTTATTAACAGTAGTATCTGGGTTAAGTATTAAATTAAATACTGATCTATTATATGAAGGATCAAAATCTTTGAAGAACTTTTTATCCATACTTAAGTGATCACCAGTTACTACAATAGTAGTATTTTTATAAAAGGGTTGTTTTTGAATCCACTTAATAAAATTAACTGCTTCTTTTGTTGAATAAGATATAACATTTGCATACTGTGAATCATGCTTCTTACTTGCATTCTTAGATAAGTAACCATCTGGGAAATGCGTATCAGCAGTCTCCATAGTAAAGTTAAATGGTTTACCAGTCTTTGATAAACGTGTTATCTCATTTTTAGCATAATTATATAATTTATCATCTTCAAATCCCCACCATACATTATAGTCTTCTGGGATTAATTTTTTCTCTTTTGCTGCTTTATAATCGAAAATATTAAAGTCTCCATGTGTAGTGAAATAAGTTGTTAATCCACCAAAGTCGGCATCTGCTCCAAACATAATTGTTTGCTCATATCCTTGTGCTTTTAAAATATCTCCTATACTAACAGCACCTGGTAAGAAACTACCTGACTTTCCGTAAGAGTTTCCTCCCATAGGTATTTTTAATGGAAGTCCCATCCCCATATTTATCATTGATGCAACTGACCAACTTGATCCGTAAGTTTGATGCGGTCCTCCAAACTTTTCAGTTTCTGAGAAATGAACTCCTTCTTTTGATAAATTAGATAGTTCTGGCATAAGATTTTCATCCATATAACCACCTAACTCTTTAGAAAGATATGAATTCTCTACAGATTCTAAATAAATATGTATTAAATTTCTCTTCTCTTTTGGGAAAGACATCTTAGTTGTACGTGGATCAACATAGTTTTCTTTTATATAAGTTGAATCAGAAACGTATGCTTTATACACTTTATCCAAGCTTAATTTTTTAACCCCATATGATACTCCGACAATAAGACAAATACATGAGAATATAAATGTTGCTAATCTTAAATACTTTTGATTTAAAATTCTCTTTTTAACATTTTTAATATTCACAAATATATCATAACTGAAATTTAAAATAATTAAAAATATTAATATACATGCAACGCCTGAAAATACAGGTGTTGTAATAATTTCTCTATACATATCAGAACTTGTTCCTTTAATCGGTGAATTCAGATTAAATAAAAATTGTTCTGGAGTAATATTACCAAAGTAATCTATAAACCATTTAGCAAAGAATACAAAGAATGCTCCAACTCCAAGGAATATTACTGATAATACTTTAACTAATGTAGTTTTCCAATTAGTTTTATCTGTTGATATTTCAAAAGTAATTTTTGATCTAACAACTCCTTTTATAAATAAATATATTGCTCCGCATAATACTGCAAAAATAATATATTTAACTGCAAACATACCTGTATAAGTAGTTGGTTTTAAAATATTTACTTTATTAAGTACAAATTTTAATATACTTATTAATACAACATTAAATAATATTATGTATATTAATAATCCTTTTATTATAGATACAATTCCTTTATTTTTTTCAAACAAAAAATAATTCGCAAGAGCTAATAGAACTCCTGGAATCAAATAACTTATTATTTGCATAAGTCCCCCTTAAAAACGTATTATTATAATCTACTATCTATTTGCATTTTTTTGTATTAATATAGGACAATTATAATATTTTTTATAAAAAAATAGCTGTGCACTAATTATTTAGTGCACAGCCCATCTTATATATTAATTAAATTTCACTTTATTTCTTTTTGATTCTTCAAAATTCGGTTCAACTTTAAATATTGCAACTGATACTTTTTTGTATAGTATATATGTTAAACCAGATGCTATTATTCCCTTTATTGCATTAAAAGGTACTAATCCAACAGTTACGTATCTCATAAGTTCTGCTGGTGACATTTGCATTCCGTAAAGTGGTAATAGTATATATACATTTGCAAATACTCCAATTACACTCATTGCAATTATTCCTACAACCATTCCTACTATAGCAGATTTTTTTGATTTCTTTCTCCAATAAATAAATGTTGCTGGGAATATTAATGAAGCTCCTATTATAAAGTTAGCAAGTTCTCCAACTCCACCTGTTTGAGTTCCAAGTAATAACATGTTTAACATTACTTTTAAAAACTCTATTAGCACTCCTGCTAAAGGTCCAAAAGCAAATCCTCCCATAAGAGCTGGTACATCACTTAAGTCAATCTTAAGCCATGGAAACGCTGGAAATGGTAGCTCCATAAACATTAGTACTACAGCTATTCCTGCAAGTAATGAGATTTTAACCATTTTGTTTAAATTTGATGTCATTTTAATAATTCCTCCCCCAAATTATCTTCCTTTGGTGGGTAAGCATACATTAACTAAATTCAAAATACAAAAAATCCCTGATACAATTATACTTATATCAGGGACGTAAAAATTCTAAATTAGATTAATCTATACTTTACCTTCTTTCATCCAGACTATACTGTCGGCTTCGGAATCTAACCGAATCATGCTAAAACTTAGCTCGCGGGCTTTACCGCCGGTGGGGAATCACGCCCCGCCCTGAAGATATATTAATATTTTATTTTCTATTTAATTTTATCATTTGCTTATATAATTGTCAATTTTTTATAACTTACTTAACACCTTTTTTATTAATGATAAACCATCTCTATTAACAATAATAAAGTCTAATATTTTTCCATCTTTCATTCTCATCTTTACTCTGAGTTTTGGTTCAGTTAATTTTCTTATAATTAATAAACAAATAAGGAAAGAAAGTAGACATATTACTTTTGGTAATATTAAAGACCCCATTATTTCATAATCACTAACCATATATTCATAAATAGAATAAATAGCGTTTAATACTGTAATAGTTAAAACTCCTTTAGTTAACCATCTAAATCCTCTATTTTGAATAGCTTCTTTTAAAGTATAATTATTCCTTTTTAATTTTTCTCTATTAAATTTCACCTCTTCTATTTCATCTAAATTATATACTTTAGTATTTAGTTCAAAGTTATAATAGTTTGTTCCACTTATAAATATTCTCTTATTTGTTACAAATATCGAATAATTAAATCCATAATCATCACTTTTTAAAACTGCTCCCATAGACATCATTGATATAGCAGCTATAGCCTCTAACATTTCAATATCTGCACCTTTAATATAAGCTTCTATTCTTTCATCTTTACTAAGCATTGAAATTATTTTTTTCTTATTCTCTTCAAAACACCCATGAGATATTTTTGTATTTAAATTTGCAGATATACATTTTAATTCTTCAACTGTTACACCATTATACGTTAAATATTCATCCTGCTCTTTTTTAGAAAAACTGTATCCATTTAATTTTGTAAATGCTCTATAATCATCCAATATTTTCACCCTCTAACCTTTTCTTAATTTTTTGTCTTCCTCTCGAAAGCTTAGTATAAATATTTGATGTACTTAGTTTCATCTCTTTTGAAATTTTATCTATCTCTTCTCCAAAAATATATCTTCTTGAAAAAATTCTCTGAGTATCGATATCTAATCCTTTAATAAGTTCGTAAAACCCTTCATTATCATTAAATATTATATCTTTATCATCTTCCTGTGATATTACACATTCTTCTATGTCACTAATATCAAATTTTTTCTTGTTTCTTCTTATATAATCAATTGTTTTATATTTAGAAACAGCTATTAAAAAATTGATTAAATCCCCTCTCTCATTATCATAAGCTCCTATATTAATCCAAAGACTCATCAATATATCATTAAAACATTCTTTTACACATTCATTTTTATTATTTAATATTATATTTTTATCTATTACCCCATAAATAAGTTTTCCATATTTCTCAATAAGTGCTTCCAAACCATCTTGATCTTTACTCTTTATTAGTTTTACGATAGCGCTATCATCCATATAAATACCCCTTCTCCCCCATAAATTTAATGTTTTAATATTTATATATATATAATTTCGTATTCTCTTTCAATTTTCTTACATAAAATTCAATATATATTAAATTAACTTTTATTTATTATAATCCTCTATTTTATAAATATATTTGATTTTATTGCTAGAAAGTATTATAATTTAATTAAGTAATTACTTAATTAAATAAAGAGGTACTTATGCATAGCGATATTGTTAAATTATTTAAAGCACTTGGAGATGAAAGCAGATTAAAAATTCTTTTTTTAATCTCCAGAAAAAATGTTTGTGCAAAAGGTGTATCAAAGCATCTTGGCATATCCGAAGCAGCTGTTTCTCAGCATATTAAAATTTTAAAAGATGCTAATGTTATTATTGGTTTTAAACAAGGTTATTTTGTTCACTATTCTATTAACTATGATGTTTTAGATGAATTAATAAACTTCACAAGTAACATTAAAGAACCTACTTCAGAAATGTTAAATGCTTTTGGTTTAGATACATTTACTTGCGAAGGCAAAAATAAATGTCAAAAGAAATGTAATCACGCTAATTGCGAAAGGGGAAATTAATTATGAAAATATGTATACCTGCAAAAGAAAATAACGGACTAGAAACTATTCCTTATAACCATTTTGGTTCAGCTCCTATATTTTTAGTATTTGATACTGAAACTTCAGAAATAACTGCTGTTAATAATGGGGATTTAAACCATGAACATGGAAAATGTCAACCAATCAAAGCTATCGGATCAGTTAGCGTCGATGTAGTTCTTGTCCTTGGAATTGGACTTGGTGCTATAAACAAACTTAATTCAATGGGAATTAAAGTATTCAAAGCTGAAAATAAATCTATAAAAGAAAACATAGATCTTTTAAATAAAAATGAATTGCCAGAATTCGATTCTAGTAATTCATGTACTTCACATAGTTGTGGTACTCATTAATTAAATACACCTAAAAAAAAGTGGATTCATAAGAATCCACTTTTTATTTTTTTAATTTTAATTAACTGCAAATATATAATCGTCTATATATTCTCCTATTCTATCTTTAAGAAGCTCTCTTGCTTCTAGCTTAAGCTTTCCTTCTCTTACTTTCTTATATTGATTATGCATAAATTGACTTACTAAAGTTATTGGAATATCAACTTCATTTAAGTTATCTAGCATTCTCTCTAAAGCAAAATTAACATCATCCTTTGGCATGTAATATCTGCATCTATCAGAAAGGCTGTATATTCTATCAAATTTAATTTTCTCATTACTTCCTGAGTAGTGCTTTATCCAGTCCTTTGGATTTTTCACCATATTAAATTCTAATATATCCATAAATCTTGATGTTTCTAAGTCTGGTCTATATTTTAATAGCTCATTTTCCATCTCATTTAATGAAAAGGCACCTTCTCTAAATCCAAATGTTAAAGCTGGACCAACTTTTAAAATTATATATCCATCTTGAACCATTTTCTTCAATGAATCTTTAGTTTGATAATCTGTTGAATGTGCTTCAAATACAAGATTATCATAACTTTTAATTGCTTCACTTAATTCTTTTGCAGCATCTCTATTATATTCAAATACAATATCACTACCAAACTCAACACCTGGTTGTACAACTATTCCTGTAACATAGTTTAAAGCATCTTCAAGACCTAACTGTACGAATGCTTTTTCAAATGTTTCCACAGTATTCTTAAAGTTTTCCACTTTAGTTACTTGAATTGTATCTTCTTCTTCCTCTTCAGCTTGTGCTCCTCCTGGTATTGGAACTTCACTTCCTATTACATAAACAGGATGAATAGCATTTTTATCTTCTTTTAATAACTCTTTATATGCATCTTCAGCAACCTTACAAAGTATAGCAGCTCTTTTAGCTATAACTTCATCTCCAAAGTCACCTCTCTCTAAATCTCCTTTAATCATCATACTTGTATCTATATGAATTTTAGTAAATCCAGCAAGAACATATTCTCTTATTAAATTCTTTGAATTTTCCATAGCATTCTCTTCATCTAAGTCAGTCCATGTAAGTGGTCCTAAGTGATCTCCACCTAATATTATTCTTTCTTTTGGAAACTCATTTTTTTCTGCTAAATCATAAATATAATTTATATAATCTTTTGGTTTCATACCTGTATAACCACCAAATTGATCTACTTGATTAGCAGTTGATTCTATTAAAAGATGCATTGATGTATCTTTTAATCTTTCCATTGCAGCTTCTATTACATATTGGTTAGAACAGCAAACTGAGAATATTCCAACCTCTTCCCCATTTTTATATCTTTTTACTATATTACTAATAGGATGTCCCATTTTTATACCACCTCTTATATTAAGCTTTATTATTACTTCCACAAACCATTATTTTGTGAGTAACTACTGCCTTCATTGCAGCTTTCCCAGGTGTCATATACTTTCTTGGGTCATTTGCCTCTGGATTATCTATAAAATATTTCTTAACAGCATCTGAAAAAGGTATTTTCAAATCTGTTGCAACATTAACTTTACATATCCCAAGTGAGATTGCCTTTTTAACAAGCTCGTCTGGTACATCTGAAGCTCCATGTAATACTAACGGAACATCTACTTTATCTCTTATTTCTTTTAATCGTTCAAAATCTAACTTAGCTTCTCCTTTATAAAGACCATGTGCAGTTCCAATTGCAACTGCTAATGAATCTATTCCTGTTTTTAAAACAAAGTCTTTTGCTTGATCTGGATTTGTATACATAGCATCTTTTTCATCCACTACTAACTCATCCTCTTGTCCACCAAGTCTACCAAGTTCTGCTTCTACTGTTGCATCAAACTTATGCGCATACTCAACAATATCTTTTACTATTCTTATATTGTTTTCGTAATCTTCGTGTGATGCATCTATCATTGTTGATCTAAAACCTATATCAACGTAATGTTTAATTTCATTTGCATCTTCAAAATGATCTAAATGTATAGCTATTGGGATATCATATTTTTTTGCTGCAACTTCAGCCATAGATACAATGTATTCTCCTCCAGCATAAGCTATTGTTGATGGAGTTCCTGCAAGAATTACTGGTGATCTAAGTTCTGCTGCTGTTTCAATAACAACTTGTAATGTCTCCAAATTATGAATGTTAAATGCAGGTACTGCATATCCTTCTTGCTGTGCTTTCTTTAGCATTTCTCTAGTTGATAAAATTCTTCCCATTATATATACCCTCTTTTCATATTATTAATCTTTTTAAATTCCATCGAATTCATCTGTTTCTTCAATTTCTTTTTCAATTTGTAATTCAAAAGCTTTTATAGAATTTGCTCCAGAAGTTTTAGCAAACTGAAGTAATTCCTCAGCATCCATTCCATCTCTACATAATGAAACCTCTAAAAGCATTCCTAAATTTGTTCCAGATATTACTTTTATTTTCTTATCATTAATTGTGCTACTAAGCATTGCTGATACCTTAAATGGTGATCCTCCAGCTAAGTCACTTAATATTATTATTTCATCGCATTTCATTTCATTTATTGAACTTTTTAACTTTTCTTCTAAAGTTTCTGTACTGTCATCTTCAGTAAAGTTAACTCCACTTAAATTCTCCACATCTCCTGCTATAAGCTTAAGAGAACTTAACATTCCTGTTGCAAAACTTCCATGACCAGTTATTATTACTCCAACCATACTCTTCTCTTCCCCCTATTTATTATTTATTATAAGGATGTATTATAACACCTTGAACTACTCTGTTTACTGTTCCATCAGGTCTTGGATTATCAGGTGAAATCCCAAGATGTAATGAACTAAATAATCCAAACATTTGTCCAAATAACATGTAATTAAATATTGTATAAACCTCTGGGACTTGTACACCATCTATTTCTAAATATTTATCACAAAGAGAATTTAACTCTTCATTTTTCTTATAACTTATTACTGCTAATTTATGATTTCCAGTATCACCATTAATTTCTCTTATTAAATCCATATCATATAGATTTGTATATTCATCAGTTGAATTCATGAATATAACTAATGTATTATCATTTATAATTGATTTAGGACCATGTCTAAATCCAAGTACTGATTCACTAACTGTGATAACTTTTCCACTTGTAAGTTCTAAATTTTTAAGTGCCATTTCTTGGCATAATCCTTTAAGTATTCCTGAGCCTAAGTAAACTACTCTCTCACAGTTTAAATCAACTAACTCTTTAACGTCTTCCCACTTATTATCTAGTATGAAATCACCCTTATCAGCTATACTTTCTACAATACTCTTATTAGCTTCTAAGTTTTCTAAATCAAAAGCTAACAATGTTGCAAGTAACATACAACTAAATGAACTTGTCATAGCAAAACTTTTATCATTTGATTCTTCTGGCATTAAAATGCAAAGTGTATTATCATTTTCTACAGCTTTTTTAGCAAGTTCACCATTTTTATTACATGTAATGACCAGTTGTGATATGTTTTTTACATTGTCTTGGAATATATCATAAGCTCCAACACTTTCTGGACTATTTCCTGATCTTGCATAAGAAACTAAAATAGTATTAGTATCTTCTTCTATAAATTCACTTGGATTTGATACTAAATCTGTTGTTGCTATAGCTTCAACTCTAACTTTAAGAGTTTTGGCAAGATATAGGTATATTGAATCTCCAACATAGTCTGAAGTACCTGCCCCTGTTAATATTATTCTTGTATCACTTTTTAAATTTTTATCTAAAAATTGTTTTATATTCTCTTTGTTTTCTTCTATTATTTTATAAGTTTCTCTCCATAACTTAGGTTGCTGTCTTATTTCCATCGCTGTATTTACAGCTTTAAGTTCTTCAATTCTCTCTTTTGACATTCCAAACATCATTATTCCTACCTCCCAAACTGTTAATGTTGTCATTACCAGTTGTTTTAAAAATTTTTTTATTTTTTTATTTTAATTATTTTTAAGTTGAACTCTATATTTAAATTTATCTCCTCTAGCAACACCTACAGTATATTCAATAAGACTTTTATTCTCAAAAGTATATCTTTCTATTTTTAAACTTGGTGCTCCTTCATGTACTTCTAAATATAAACTCTCAAGCTTATTTGTAAGTATTGGTTCAAAATATTCTTCTGCAAATGTTAGCTTAACGTCATATTGCTGCGTTAAAACATCATACATTGCATTTCCTTCTAATTTGTCTTTTGTTAATTCCTTAAATCTCTCAAAAGGCAAATATGTTGTTTCATACATCATTGGTAGATTATCAGCTTTTCTAATCCTTGTTATTTTATAAAGTAAATCGCCTTCTTTAAGTCCAAACTTACTTCCTATTTTTTCTGATGCTTCAACTACTTCAAAGCCTATAATCTCAGATGATGGTTCCCGACCAATCTTCTTCATCTCTTCTGTAAATGAGTAAAAAGAAGCTAGATCTTGATTTACTTTCTTTGGTGCAACAAAAGTTCCTTTTCCATGAACTTTATATATAACACCCTCTCTTTCAAGCTCATCTAAAGCTTGTCTTACGGTTGTTCTACTTACGTCATAAATATCACAAATTTCTCTCTCTGAAAGTAATTGATCATTTTCTTCTAACCCATTCTCAATCTTTTCGGTTAAAATATCCATCAGTTGTAAATACAACGGTATTCTAGAATTCTTATCTATAAGTCCCATTAATCATTACCACCTTATATGTTTAATCAATTACATTATATCATATGTTTTTATAATTGGTAACTACCAATTTCTTTTATTTTTAAAGGCCTTACTTTTTATAGTAAAGCCTCTATTAAGTTATTTTAAAGTATACCTATCATTCTACCAGCAATACCAAAAATTATTGTAACTACAATTAATTTAACTGGTGAAACTCCTTTTTTAAGTAACTTGTACATAAGAAAAGTATATGCAACTGGTAATATATTTGGCATTATAGCATCTAAAACACCTTCTTGAAGTTTAACTGTTGCTTGTCCAGCTGTTATAACTAAAGTAGTCTTTAAGTTAACCATTGAAGCTATAAGTCCACCAACAACTGTTAGTCCAACTATTGATGCAGCACGAGATATTTTCTTTGTTTGCTCTTTCAAATTAGCAATAGCTTTTACTCCTGTGTTGTAACCATAATTCATTAAGAAGAATCTTAAGAACATTTGTAATGCGTTAAATAGTAATAAGAATATTATTGGTCCTGCAAGGTTTCCTTGACTTGCAAGGGATGCCCCAATACCAACGCATATAGGTAATGCTGTTAACCAAAATAGTGCATCTCCGATTCCACCAAGAGGTCCCATAGTTGCAACTTTTATCGCTCTAATTGTATTTCTATCTTCTTTATTTTCTTCTAATGCTAAAGTTAATCCCATTATAAATGTTACTAAGAATGGGTGTGTATTGAAAAACTCTAAGTGATCTTTCATTGAGTCTGAAAGGTCTTTTTTATTTTTATGGATCTTTTTAAGCCCTGGTAGTATACTATATAACCATCCACAAGCTTGCATTCTTTCATAGTTGAAGGATGCTTGTAAAAGTAGTGATCTCCAAACCATTATATTTCTGTCTTTTTTTGTTATAACTTTTTCTATTGTTGGGTCTTTGTACTCAGTTATTGTATTTGGATTTACATTAGATTCCATCTTCATATTCCTCCTCATCAACTATCTTCTCACTATTCTTGTTACCGTTTACATTATAGTCATAAAGTGCTACACATAATCCTATTAATGCAAGAGCTATTATTGGAACTTTTCCATAAGTAACTAGTAAGAATCCACCTATCAAAAAAGCAATATATTCTTTTTTAAGCATTATTTTAAGCAACATTGCGAATCCTATAGCTGGCATTATTCCACCTGCCACTGATAACCCTCCGATTATTGATTCTGGTATCATTGATACTAACTGAGCTGCTTTATCCGCACCAAAGTAAATTGGTAAGAAACCACATATAAAATATGAAATGAATAATACTAATATTCCTAAATAATTAATTCTATTTATACCTTTAGTATTTGTCTCTTCAGCATATCTATCAGCTGTATGCATTACAGGTGAAAATGCTGTGAATAATAATGTTATACCAGCTTGTGCTGCTACTGCAAAAGGAACTGCAACACCTATGGCAGCTTGAGGATCAAGTTTACCTAATATAGCAATGCTTGTCCCAATTATTCCACCAATAACAACGTTAGGTGGTTGTGCTCCTGCAAGTGGTACCATACCCATCCATACAAGTTCTAATGATGCACCAACCATAAGTCCAGTTTGTAAATCGCCTAAAATAAGTCCAACTATCGGTCCAGTTACTATTGGTCTATGTATGTGAGTTAATCCATCAAACATATCAACTCCGGCTATCCCTGCCCAAAGTGCAATTAATAAAGCTTTTATAAACATTTATTTTTCCTCCTTTGTAATAATTACTTATACATATTCTTTTATATCAACTTCTATCTTTTCGGTAGGCACTCTCCTTATTTCCACATTTACTCCGTCATCAATTATTTTTCTTAATGTCTTTTTATCATCTTCATCCACAGAAACTGTTGATGATATTTGTACTTTACCTTCACTAAAGTGCATATTTCCTATATTTAAATCTTTAATTGGAACACCACCTTCAATAAGTTTTAATACATCTTGAGGTGTTTTACATACTAAAAATATTTTTTGTCTGTCTGCTGCTTTATGAATTATTTTAATTGTCTTTTCTATAGTAAAAAATCTTGTTTGGATCATATCAGGAACTACCATTTCCATTAAGTTTTGTTGAACTGGATTGGATGCTACTTCATCATTTGCAACTAAAATTAAATTTGCACCTAGATGATTCACCCAAGTTACTCCAACTTGTCCATGTATTAAACGATTATCGATTCTTGTTAATAAAATATTTGCCATTAAAATCTCCTCCTCTAATATGTTGTTCCTAGTGGTAACTACCACTTTAGTTAAAGTGTAAACATTTACTCGAATTTTGTCAACTTTATTTATTGTTATTAAATTTAATTAAAATAATTAAAACAACTATTTTTTTATTAATTTATTTAAATATTCAGTATATTTTAAATAACTATAACAATATCCATATATTTTATTTGATATTTTTCATAATATTTCAAAATAAAAAAATAAACATACTGGTAACTATATTCCTACCAGTATGTTTAAATTTCTATTATTATTTTATAACAATCCTAAATATCTTCCAGCTATACCAATTACAACTGTTACTAATATTAACATGACAGGTGATTTACCTTTTTTAAGTAACTTGTACATTAAGAATGTATAAAGTAATGGTAAAAGGTTTGGCATTACTGCATCTAAAACACCTTCTTGAAGTTTAACTTCAGCTTGTCCTGCTGTTATAACTAAAGTAGTTTTTAAGTTAACCATTGAAGCTATAAGTCCACCAACAACTGTTAATCCAACTATTGAAGCTGCATGTGAAATTTTCTTAGTTTGTTCTTTTAAATTAGATATAGCTTTAACACCAGTGTTATAACCATAATTCATTAAGAAGAATCTTAAGAAGAAATGTAGCGCATTAAATAGTACTAAGAATACTATTGGCCCTGCTATATTTCCTTCACTTGCAAGAGAAGCTCCTATACCAACACATATAGGTAATGCTGTTAGCCAAAATAGTGCATCTCCAATTCCACCAAGTGGTCCCATTGTTGCAACTTTTATTGCTCTAATTGTATTTCTATCTTCTTTACTTTCTTCCATTGCTATAACTAGTCCCATAATAAATGTTACTAGGAATGGATGTGTGTTAAAGAATTCTAAGTGATCTTTCATTGAATCAGAAAGGTCTTTTTTATTAGTATGAATTTTCTTAAGTCCTGGTAATAATCCATATAACCAACCACAAGCTTGCATTCTTTCATAGTTAAATGACGCTTGTAGGAATAGTGATTTCCAAACCATTGTGTTAAGGTCTTTTTTAGTAATTACTCTTTTTGTTTCAGCATTTTTATATCCAACTTCTGTATCGATTGCTGTTTCTTTGTATCCTAAATTAGATGCCATCTTCAAATTCCTCCTTTACCACAACTGTTTGATTACTCTTTGAGAAATAATCATAAAGTGCTATACATAGTCCAACTAAAGCTAATGCTAATATTGGAATTTGGAAATAAGTAACTAATAAGAAACCTCCAATTAAGAAAGCAACATATTCCTTTTTAAGCATGATTTTAAGTAACATTGCAAATCCAATAGCTGGCATTATTCCACCGGCTACTGTTAAGCCTCCAATTATATTCTCTGGAATCATATTAACTATCTCAGCTGCCTTGTCTGCTCCAAAGTAAATTGGTAAGAATCCACATATGAAATATGAAACGAATAATACACCCATACCTGCGTAATTAATTTTATTAATTCCGTTAGTGTTTGCATCCTCAGCGAATTTATCCGCCTTATGCATGACTGGTGAGAATGCTGTAAATAGTAATGTTATTCCAGCTTGAGCTGCTACTGCAAATGGAACTGCTATTCCAATAGCTGCTTGTGGATCAAGTTTACCTAATATAGCAATACTTGTACCAATAATTCCTCCAATAACAACGTTAGGTGGTTGCGCTCCAGCTAGTGGTACCATCCCCATGAATACAACTTCTAATGAAGCTCCTACAATAAGTCCTGTTTGTAAATCTCCTAAAATAAGTCCTACGATTGGTCCTGTAACTATCGGTCTGTGTATATGTGTCAATCCATTGAACATGTCAATACCAGCTACACCAGCCCAAATAGCAATTAATAATGCTTCTACCATTTAGTTTTTCCCCCTTCTAATATAATTTTATAAATTTATAATAAAAAAATTGACAACTAAATTAAACGTATTTTTCTATGTCTACTTCAACTCTTTCATCTGGAACTCTTCTTATTTCAACCTTTATTCCAAGGTCAATAATTTTCCTTATTGTTTTCTTATCATCATTATCTAATGATACAGTTGAAGAAATCTGTTCTTTACCTTCACTAAAGTGCATGTTTCCAATATTTAAATTTTTTACTGGAACACCCCCCTCAATAAGTCTTAGAGCATCTTGTGGAGTTTTGCATACTAAAAATATCTTCTGTCTATCTGCTGCTTTGTGAATTACTTTTATTGTTTTTTCTATTGTGAAAAACCTTGTTTGTATTGCATCTGGCAATACCATTTCCATTAAATTTTGTTGTACTGGATCTCCAGCCACTTCATCATTTGCAACTAAGATTAAATTAGCGCCTAAGTGATTTACCCAAGTTACACCAACTTGTCCATGAATTAGACGATTATCTATTCTTGTTAATAATATGTTTGGCATTTAAACACCCCCAAATTTATTCCCTTTTTTTGTGGTACTTACCACTTAATTACAGTGTAAATGTTTTCCAATTTATTGTCAATATTATTTTTAATGTTTTTTTGAATTCTATTAAGTTTATAATTAACTTTTTATCTTTATAAATTATGTTCAAAAACAAAAAAACATGCACAAAATTATGTGCATGTTTTTATTTTTTATTCTACAATTTTATTTCTAAAGAACACTTTATAACTAATTATGTTTAATAATGATATTATAAAAATAAATATTAAGCTAAATTCTACCTCTATAATCTTAACTATAAGTATATAAAGTATTATACTTATTCCAAACATTATACATAATGTAATTATATCAAATTTACTTCTAGCTCCATCGATTATATTAATCATATCGTCCTTAGTAAGATCTTTCCCTTCATACTTCTTAGCAAATATATGAGGAATTATCGAAGACATAATTTGTTTACTAAGTAAATCACAAATAAATATAATGAATACTCCAAGTATGGCTATCGTAAAAATATCAAAAGTTGCAATTTTAACTGGTAATAGCATCTCAACCAATTTAAATGCCAAAAATAAACAACCTCCAACTAATGAAATTATAGGAAGTGTTACTAACATCATAAGTCCTGTAAATTTCAATTTTTTACTAAATCCTTCTTCTTTTTTCATATTTCCGGTAATTAAAAAGCTCGCTACAAACATAATAAAAATAAATAAACTAATAATGGCTAAATATCTCATTATTCTCTCCTTTACCTCTTTTTATAATATTGTATTCCTTTTATTACCATTTATCAATGAATTTATTAGTTTTTTTAATAAAAACTTTTATTTTATTAATAAATATATTAAATGTATTATTGTTCTACATCCTTCATTGAAAGAGATATTCTCTTTCTCTTCTCATCAACTTCCATAATTTTAACTTTTATAATATCTCCAACCTTTACTATATCAAGTGGATGCTTAACAAATTTATTTGCCATTTGACTTTTATGAACAAGACCATCTTGATGAACTCCAATATCAACAAAAGCACCAAAGTCTGAAACATTTCTTACTGTTCCCATTAATACCATTTCTGGTTTTAAATCTTTAAGTTCAATTACACCTGTTTTTAATATTGGCTTTGGCATATCTTCTCTTGGATCTCTACCTGGCTTTTGAAGTTCCTTAACTATATCAGTTAAAGTAAGCTCTCCAATTTCTAACTCTTTAGATATATTACTAAGCCCCTTACTTTTAACTCTCTCTTCAATGTCGCCTAAGTTCTTCTTCTTTAGGTCATCCATTGTATACCCAAGCATTTCTATAAGTTTCTTTGCAGAATCATATGACTCTGGATGAACTGATGTATTATCTAAAGGATTCTTACTTTCCATAACTCTTAAGAAACCTGCACATTGTTCAAATGCCTTTTGTCCAAGTCTCTTAACTTTAAGAAGCTCACGTCTTGTTTTAAATTCTCCAGCTTCTTCTCTATATGCTACTATATTATCAGCAATACTTGAGTTAATTCCTGATATATGAGTTAAAAGACTTGGTGTTGCTGTATTTAAATCCACACCAACTTTATTTACTGAGTCTTCAACAACTCCATTTAAAGATTCTTCTAATCTTTTTTGAGTAACATCATGCTGATACTGACCAACTCCAATTGCTTTAGGATCAATTTTAACTAGTTCTGCAAGTGGATCTTGAAGTCTTCTACCAATTGAAATCGCCCCTCTTACAGTAACATCCAAATCTGGATATTCCTTAGTTGCAAGTTTTGACGCTGAGTAAACTGATGCACCAGCTTCTGATACTATTACATAAGAAACTTCACGACCTGTTTCACTTTTAACTTCTTTTATAACTTCACTTACAACTTCTTCTGATTCTCTTGATGCTGTTCCATTACCAAGAGAAATTACATCAACATTATGCTTATTTATAAGTTCTTTAAGCTTCTTCTTAGTACCTTCAACATCATTTCTTGGTGCTGTTGGATATACTGCTGTATTTTCTAAAAACTTACCTGTACTATCTAAAACTGCTATTTTACATCCTGTTCTAAAACCTGGGTCATATCCCATAACAACTTTACCCTTTATTGGTGCTTGTAATAAAAGAGCTTTAAGGTTTTCTTTAAATATATTAATAGCACCTTCTTCACCTTTATCCGTAAGTTCATTCCTTATCTCTCTTTCAATTGAAGGATAGATAAGTCTCTTTAATGAATCCTTTATACTATCTTTTAATATACTATCTGTCTCTTCATTATCCTTTAAAATATTCTTTTCTAAATAAGAAATAATTTTATCTTCTAGACATACTACTTTTACTGATAGTATCTTTTCCTTTTCTCCTCTATTTATAGCTAAAATTCTATGAGGTGGTATCTTGCGAACTTCTTCTTTATAATCATAGTACATTTCATAAGGGGTTCTTTCTTCACTTGATCCTTTAGTTTCTATAATACCTTCTCTAAATACAAAAGCTCTTATCCATTTTCTATAATCTGCTTCATCTGATATTATTTCAGCAATTATATCCATAGCTCCACTTATAGCTTCCATCTCATCTTTAACTTCTTTTTCTTCATTAATAAAATTCTTAGCTTCCTCTTTAATATCCCCTTTAAAATTACCTTCTAAAATAATTTCTGCAAGAGGTTTTAATCCTTTTTCTAAAGCTATTGTTGCTCTAGTTCTTTTCTTTTTCTTATAAGGTCTATATATATCTTCTACCTCTGTTAATGTTGCTGCTTTACTTAAGGCAAGTTTAATTTCTTCTGTTAATTTACCTTGTTCTTCTATTGATTTTGAAACTGTTTCTTTTCTTTCATCTAAGTTTCTTAAATATGTTAATCTTTCTTCTAAATCTCTTAATGCCTCATCAGAAAGACCATCTGTCATTTCTTTTCTATATCTCGCAATAAAAGGAACTGTATTCCCTCCATCTAATAATTCAATAACATTATTAATTACACTTAACTTAATATTAAGTTCTTTTGATAATCTTTCATTTATATTCATATACTTAACCTCCAAAAAAAATAATCCATTTTCTATTATACCCCTCTTACTACTTTACATAAACTTTTTTCAATTATTTTCCTTAATTTAAATAATACATATTGTAATTATGTTAAGTTCTAGTATAATTTAAATTGTAAATATTTTCCATAAGGAGGTTTTTTATATGAATAAGTATTTGCAAAAAACAATATCTTTATTGTTAGTAGTTCTTATAACATTATTAACTTTTAATCATTATAAAATAATTGTATTTTCAAATACATTAAATGATGTTTTCTCATTTTTAACATTAGCTTTAATATTAATATCATCAGTTAACGTTATTAATGCATCTAAATCAGGGCTTAATAAATTTATAAATTATATAATACTTATAACAGCTCTACTTGGTGGAATTCTTCTTATAATAAATTATAAAACAAATATAGTAACTTATATTTGTCTAATATTTACTGTAGTTTATGCAGTAATGGATATGATGTACAAAAAAGCTTAACTTAAATTAATCATAAAGCCTCAATTGTTTTAATAGACTTTAATGAAACAATATATTTTGAGGTATTAAATGAAATCAAAGTTATACAAAATTTGTACTATTATCTCCGCTATTATATTTATTTTTTTCTTAGGTTTACGATGTTCAATGCATTACTTTAATTCTAATAATGTAAAAGATACAATAGCTCATTTATCTTCTAATGAATTTCAAGGTAGACTGTGCGGAACAGAAGAAAATTATAATGCAACTAACTACATAACAAAAACTTTTGAAGAACTAAAACTTGATAAAATGGGAGAAAGCTATAAGGAAGGATTTCAAGTAACTGCTCCCTTTAGAAACGAAAATACACCTAGTCTTTCTATAAATAAAGATGGAAAAGAAATTAAATCTTATAAGTACGGAAAAGATTTTAAAGAAGATATGCTTAATTTTAACTCTTCATCTGAAATTTTATCTTCAAAAGATAGTATAAACATATTTCCTTCTTCAATATCTTTTAAGAAGGGAGGCAATATTTTCTTATTTTATGTAAGTAAAGAAGAAAATTTTATATTCCGTAGTTCATTTATAAATGATTCACCTATTTCTTTTGCTGTTGCAATTACAAAAGACGTTTATGAAACTATGGCTTCTTCACTAAAGTCTGGTTCTGAAATATCTATTTCACTTCCATATTCAACAAAAAAGACTGAGATATTTAATGTTGTTTCTAAACTTGAAGGTAGAAATGATAAGTTAGAGCCTCTTATTCTTACTGCTCATTTTGACCATATGGGATGTGATACTTTAGGTAATATTTATAATGGTGCCCTTGATAATGCATCTGGAGCTTCCTTCTTAATTGAGCTTTCTAAATATATGTCATCTCTTCCAAAACCAAATAGAGATATTATATTTGTTGCTTTAAATGCTGAAGAATTTGGACTTCTTGGATCAAATGACTTTGCAAGTAAGTATAAAGAAGAACTTAAAGGTGCTAAAGTTATTAATTTTGATATGATTGGTGCTAAAGACTATCCTATAACATTTATGAGTGGTGCTAATTCTAAAGGTAAGGATTCTAAACTTATTAATGATTTAGAAAAGTTATGTAATGATAATAATTTAAATTTTGATGTTAAATATGAAGATTCAAGTGATCATGCAAGTTTTATAAATAATGGATTTGATTCTTTAACTGTTTCTCATAGTGATGTTAGTAAAATTCACACTCCTAATGACATAGTTGAATTCATTTCAGAAGATGCAATAGATAATGCCTTCCTTCTTACTGACAAATATATTATGAAAAACTGTTATGGTACAGTTACAAAAATTATTCTTAATCCATTTTTACATGCGTTATCATTTGTAGTTTTTTTATTACTTATAAGTTATCCAATAATAAAAAAAATAGATAACTCTAAAAGAAAAATATAAAATATATAGTATTTTTGAAAATTTACTCTAATTATGTCATAATATAGTTAATATAATATGATAGGAGTGTTTATTATGAAGAAATTTAAGTTTTTTAATTTAGAGAGTTTAAATCCTGCTTCAAATTGCTCTAACTTAAATCAGTTAGTAAATTTAAGAAGTAAAGCACTAACTTTACAAACAATAATAATACTTATAGGATTATTATTATTTTATTTGTTTACTATTGTTGGTAACAAGTTATCTATGCCTATCTATTCACATATAAGTACTGTTATTGCTATTTTATTATTAGTGTTTATCATTAGTTCTGCCATTTATATTAGTAGCATTTTTAAAAGAATAGTTGCTATTAAAAAAGAACATAATAATTTTAAAGATATTTATGATTCTTTTATTTGGACAATAACAATCAAAAATCAAGAGGTAGCACCTGATATAAATAAACTATCTTTTTTAGGGAAATGGACTTTAGTAACAGTTACTAAGAAGAATCTTAATTATTATTATAGATTAGAAAGCACTTTTTCTTCAGAAGATATAATTTCTAATATTTCTACACATCTAAATATTGATAAAAAACTTATATCTAGTGCTGACTCAAGAACATTTGCATATCTTAATTGGATTCTTCCATTATAAAAAAAAGGGGTATTACACCCCTTTTTTATTTATTTATTTATATTATTTCTTTTTCTTTTTTAATGCTGCAAGTCCTGATGCTACTAGTGCTAACCCACCAATTGCAGCTCCAAATGCTCCTGCTGTAACTGAAGTGCTTGGAAGCTTACCTCCATCTGGTTTTTCTTCTATATTTTCATTTGAATTTTCTCCCTTTACATCTTCAACTTTAACAGTAAACTTTTTTGAAGCTTTAGCTCCATCTTTATCTTCTACTTCAAATACTACAAAATAGTCTCCAGTTTTAGTTACCTTATTATCTTTATCAAGAGGTACATTTTGTTCTTTAACTTTAATCTTATTATTTAAATCCCCATCTTCTTTATCCGTTGCAATTAACTTATGAAGATCTTTATTCCATGTATCTCCCTTTTTCATAACAATATTTTCACCATTTATTTTTGGCACTGCATTTAAATCTTCAACCTTTGGTGGTTCAACTGTTGGCTCATCTGTAGTTTTAACTTTTAAATTAAATGTTTTTCCTCCAGCATTTTTGACATTTACGTCTATTTTAATTTTCCCATCTTTAAATGATACATTAGTTATATTATCATCTTTTGAAACTACACTCTTTCCATTTCCATCAACATATATAGTTAGCTTGTCCCCTTCGAATGTAGGATCTGAAATTGCTATATCTAACGTTTCATCATTATTTTTTCTAACCATAACAGATGATTTTCCTGATGATGTTATAGTTCCTGATTTATTTTCACCATTTTTAAAGAAGTTAGCGCCTTCCATATTTAATGTCTTATGTTTAACTCCTTGTGCAACATCATCATTTCTAACTATTTCTAC
Organism: Clostridium sp.; assembly: GCF_036643715.1. Taxonomy (GTDB): domain Bacteria; phylum Bacillota; class Clostridia; order Clostridiales; family Clostridiaceae; genus Clostridium. Next base: position 20,978 of record NZ_JAVXRL010000026.1, read on the forward strand.
ATTAGAGTTACTTGCATACTTTGCTACTTCTTCTTTTGACTTATTTGGAAGTAAAACATAACTATATTTTTCATTTTTTATATTCTTACCGTGGTCTATATACATAGTTAAATAATTATTTTTTATAGTAGTTGTTGGTGAATTAGTTCCACCATTTATCTCTTTCCAGCTTCCTTCTCTCTCATCTCTTATAACATTTAAATCAGTTCCATCCGGGAAGTAATATCCGATATCAGAACCTTGAACATTACCTTGCAGGTGAGCCCACTTAGCATTTTTAACTTTTCCGCTATCACCTAGTTTTGCAAATGAATCTTTACCATCTATAGTTAATTTATTTTGTCCGTCTTTAGTTAATTTTCTATTTTCAACTATAGTTTCATTTTCAAAATTATCTGGATTAGTTATTCCAGAACCAAGTGATACTATTTCATCATCAAACATAAACCATGATTTATTAGCTTTTAATGAATCATATTTATTATCAATTTGCATTCCTGAAACACCGTAGTTACCCATCTTTGTTCCACCAGACCAGTTGCTATTTGTAAGTTCATAATAAACTTCATCTTGTTCTGGTGCTGAAGGTTCAAAATCTGGTAATATATCTTTATCTTCTCTTTTTCTTGTATCGACAGTTGTTCCTGGCATTCTATAAGGATCTACTGTTGGCCAGAAATCTTCTGAGAATTGCGTTAAGTCATTATTGTAAAGATACATCATACCATCTCCTTGGAACCAAGGATGTAAATTTTCTTTATTCATAAACTCATATTTACTAATTCTATTTGAACTTCTTGCTATTGCAAGAGCAAAGTCTTCTCTCTCATGAATAGTCTTGTCCATCATATTTAATGCATGATGCTCGGCACCTTGTTTACTTGGCACTATACTATCATCATTCATAATTTTATAATAATTATTTATAACATTAATTGATTTAAACTTACTTCCATAATCAATTACTTTAGATGCTTCAGTACCCCACTGTTTAACTAATTTTTGTATTCTTAAAGAAGTATTATCATCAGCAATCATTGATAATTTAATCATTCCTTCTATTATTCCAGAAGCTTGAATATATCCGTTACCATTATATCTTGATATTGATCTACCTCTAACCATATCCATAACATAACCTTTATAAATTATAGGATCAAAACTTTCAAATACCCACTTATAAATATTATTTTTATTCTCTGATTTAATTTTCCAAGGAGTATCTTCTAATAAAAACATTAAATTCGAAACTTTATCTATAAGTACGTTACCATAACTTCCTGTATATGCAACTATACCATGTTGAACATATGAACCATCAGGATAGAAACCATCACCAGATGTAACATATTCAAATACACTAGATATATCTTCTGATCCTTCTTTAATTTTATCCGTGTCTTCAAGTATTACTCCTTGTAATAACTTATTTATACATACATCTGCTAAATTCGCTCCTGTGTGATTTCTACTTCCAGGTTCAATGCTTGGTAAGAACTTCTGAATCGCATTCATATTATTATTTATTTGTTCTTTAGATAAATCATCATACATTAAAATTACAATATTATTTAATCTAGCTGGTATTCCAATCATCCAATCCCACCAATTACCATACTGCTCTACTTTATCGTTGTATGCCTTTTCATTAACCCAATCTAATGCATATAAGATATCCTCTTTTAGCTTATCATTTTTATAATATTTATCATTTGGCAAACTATACGCCATTGCCATATCATAAATGTTATTTAACATTGATGTTATACTTGCAGGAACAGTTTTATAATCTTTTAAATTATCCCATAACCAATCGTTTTCTTTATTCTTATTCATTGACTCAGTGAGTAAACCGGTTTTCTTAACATAACCAGATATCTTTTTAGATATTACTTCATTATTGATATCAATATTTTTACCACCAGTTAAATCATCTTTCCATAGTTCTCTCATCTTTTTTATTGTTTCTTTTTCGCTTACTTTAGTAATACTCCCCTTCTTAACGTTATCATCAGTATTTTTAGAAGCTGCAAATACATTAACAGTATTTGTGATAGATAAGCACCCAACTAACGCAGATGCAACTAATAATTTAGTAATTTCTTTACTTTTTCTCATAACAATACCTACCTTTATATTTTTTCTTGTAAACCTCTACATTATAATAGTAATATATGGTAAACCGATTTGCAACATTTTTTTAATTATTTTTAATATATTTTTAAAAAAAGATAAAACTAATATTTAATTAGCCTTATCTTTTCTATCAAACAATATCATATGTAACACAAACTGGTTTATTACTTTTTGGTTCTATTAAAATATCTGCATCTATATTAAATATTTCTTTAAGGTTATCTTTTGTCATAACTTCTTTTGGAGTTCCAGTGCAAACTATCTTCCCACTTTTAACTCCAATCATATGATCCGCGAACCTAGCTGCATTATTAAGTTCATGAATAACCATCACTATAGTTCTTCCCTCTTCTTTATTTAATTTCTCTAAAAGTTTCAGTATCTCTAATTGATGAGCTAAATCCAAGTAAGTTGTTGGTTCATCTAAAAGCAAAATATCTGTTTGCTGAGCAAGTGCCATAGCTATCCAAGCTCTCTGCCTTTGTCCACCTGATAAAGCTTCCATAGTTCTATCTTTAAATTCTAATATACCTGTAACTTCTAATGCCCATTTTATTATACCTTTATCTTCATTATTTGAACTGCCAAATCCTTTTTGATGTGGGAATCTACCATAAGCTATAAGTTCCTCAACAGTAAGACCTTCAGGTGCAACTGGTGATTGCGGAAGAACAGCCATTGATTTAGCAAGGTCTTTTGAACTTTGATCTTTTAATGAAATATCATTTATAAATATATCACCACTTTTTGCTTTTAAAATCCTTGCTATAGTTTTCAATATAGTTGATTTACCACATCCATTAGCTCCTATTATCGTTGTAATTTTGCCTTTTGGTATATTTAAATCTAAATCTTTAACTATATGATTGTCTCCATAGTATATATTTAAGTCTTTTGTTCTTATACAGCTCATTTTCAGTTCTCCTTACATATTTTAATTTGATAGCATTAAGTAGATAAAGTATGGAACTCCTATAATAGAGATAATTATTCCAACTGGTATTTCCATAGGTGCAATTAGATTTCTTGATATTGTATCTGAAATTAATATAATAACAGTCCCAATTAAAGCTGATACTGGTATTAAATTTTTATGTTTAGGTCCTACTAATTTTCTTCCTATATGAGGTGCAATTAGCCCTAAAAATGATATACTTCCCGCAACAGCTGTGGATACCCCTGCTAATATTACTGAATAAATAAGAAGTTTTCTCCGCTCTTTCTCTACATCTATTCCAAGCCCTGTAGCTGTTTCATCCCCTAAGTTTAATATATCTAAATATCTAGATTTATAAAATATAATACAAAGAACTGTCAATATAAATGGGAGTATTGCTAGAACATAGCTCCAACTTGTCCCCCAAAGACTTCCTGATGTCCAAGCCATTACTCTATTAAATTCTTGAGTTGTAAATTTTAATTGAAATATAGTTAAAAATGAAGTGAATGCTACATTTATACCAATACCAACAAGAAGTAGTCTTGATGGCTTTATTGTGCCTTTACTCATTGATAATATGTATATAAGCATTGCTCCAACTATAGCTCCAGCTAATGCTACAATAGGCATAGTGAATATAGTTAAATTACTTATTCCATCATAGACATTTCCATTCATAAAATAAATGTACATTACAACGAATAATGCTGCACCTGAATTAATTCCAAGTATACCTGAATCAGCTAAATCATTTTTAGTTACACATTGAAGTATGGTTCCTGATACTGCAAGGGCCGTTCCAACTAATATTGCAATAATTATTCGTGGAAGTCTTAATTTGAATATTACTAATTCATCACTACTTGTTCCACTTCCTACTAATGTTTTAATAACATCCATAGGCTCTATTTTATAAGTACCAATATTTAAACTTATTAGAAATGTTAAAAATATAACTGCTATTAATCCAACTGAAATAAGGAGAACTTTTTTATTCTTATATAAACTATTCATTTAAATGTTCTCCTTTCTAACTAAGTAAATAAATATAGGAACACCTAGTAATGCTGTAAGTGATCCAATTGGCATTTCATATGGTGCATTTAATGTTCTTGCTAAAATATCCCCATAAACAACTAATATACTTCCTAGTATAAAAGAGTTTGGAATTATGTACTTAAAGTCAGCTCCAACTATTCCTTTAACTATTTGTGGAACTATTAATCCTACAAATATAATATTACCTGCAACTGAAACTGAAGCACCTGTTAATATTATTACTGATAATAATGAAATAGCTCTAATTAAGTTAGTATTTTCACCAAGCCCAATTGCTACCTCTTCACCAAGACTTATAACAGTTATTTTTGGAGCTAATATAATTGCTGTTGTAATACCTATTACTCCACACACTAATAACATAATAACTCCATTCCAATTTGCTCCACTAAGGCCACCTGCTATCCAAAAGCTTAGTTTTTGTGAAAGATTGAAATACATTGATATTCCTACAGCTAATGAAATTAATAATGTTCCAAGTGCTGTTCCTGCAAGAACTAACTTTACTGGTTCTACTTTTTTAACTGTTCTAGAACTTATAAAGTAAACTAATATACCACTTATACTCGCTCCTAAAAAAGCAAATATCATAAGTAAAAAGCTTCCTATTATAAGTTTTGGAAATATTTTTTGTAATACTAGTGCTATTGCTATTGCAAAAGTTGCACCTTGAGTTATTCCCATTATCGAAGGCTCTGCTATTTTATTTCTAGTAACGCCTTGCATTATGGCACCTGATACTCCTAGAAATCCTCCAACTAGCAGAGCTGCTAGAGCTCTTGGAATTCTAACATCTCTCACTATTTGAACATCAACATCACTTGAACTTGTAAATATACTTTTTGCTATAACATTTAAATCTATAGTTTTTGCTCCAATTGTTATAGATAATATAACACCAGCTACTAAAACTATGCCCCCTATTGTAAATAGCAAATATGAACCTTTCTTTCTATTTGAAATAGTCATTACAACTCATTCTTTAGAGAATCTAATAATAAATCTCTTCCAATTGGATTATATGCTTGAGTAAAGTATGGGCTTGTGCTAAGCATTATTACATTACCGTCTTTTACAGCTCTAATATTTGACCAAACTTTGCTTTTAGCTAAATCATTCTTGTCCGCTTCACTAGCAATAACTACTATTTTATCTGCATCTATTTTAGTTAAACCTTCCATAGTAACTGTAGGTAATGTTATATTATCTTGTTTTGGCATATTTTCTGGCTTTTTAAGTCCCATATCATCATATATAATTGAACCTATTCCAGCATCGCTAAATACCATAAACTGACCTGTTGTACTTAATACAGGTAAATATGTACTGTTTCCATTTTTCTTTTCTATGTCAGCACCAATCTTCTTGGCCTTTTCATCATAATTATTTAACCATTCATCAGCTTTATTTTCTTCTCCAAATATTGCTGCTACTTCTTTAAATCTTCCTCTCCAGTCATTACCAAAATCTTTAATCATAACAACTGGTGCAATATCTTTTAATTGATCATATATCTTTGATTGTCTTTCGCTCATTATTATTAAATCTGGCTTTGTGCTTAAAATTGCTTCTATATCCATAGTATCCATCATTGAATGACCTACTATTTTTGCATCTCCAAGCTTTTCTTCCATATATGAGGGAACTTTAGTTGTTTCATAAGAATCAACATTTGCAGTTCCAACTGGTGTGTGCCCAAGTAGAACTAATTCTTCACTACTTCCTGATATATCAACTATATTTTTAGGATCTTTTGGTATAATAGCATCACCTTTTAATGTTTTTACTACTTTAGTTTCTTCTTTTGATTTACTTTCATCATTAGAACACCCAACAAATATTCCCATTGTAACTAACATAACTGCAACTAAAAAAATACCTTTTAATTTTTTCATCTCTCTTCTCCTTGTCATTTGATTTTGATTTTATTTATTAACTGAAATTAATTATCATTTGTTTACTTTAAAGATTTTATTACATATTAGTCTATTAGTCAATGACTATATTTGGGTTTTTTATGTGGTAATTTACGGAAACAAAAAAAAGCTAATCCCTATTTTAAATATGAATTAGCTTTTATAATCTTAATTATTCTATTGATTTGCTTCACTTGATAAATATGCGTTTATAAATTTATCAATATCCCCATCCATGACAGCTTGAACATTTGATGTTTCTTCTCCTGTTCTATGATCCTTTACCATGTTATAAGGATGGAACACATATGATCTTATTTGACTTCCCCAGCCCATATCTTTAAGTTCCCCTGTTAAGTCTTCTATCTTTTCCTTATGAGCTCTCTCTTTAAGTTCTATAAGCTTAGATTTTAACATTGCCATAGCTGTATCTCTATTTGAGAATTGACTTCTTTCATTTTGACACTGCACAACTACTCCCGTTGGAATGTGTGTTATTCTAACTGCTGATTCAGTTTTATTAACGTGCTGTCCTCCAGCACCTCCAGCTCTATAAGTATCAACTCTTAGATCATCTGGTCTTATATCTATATCCTGATCCTTTGTTAGTTCTGGTAATACTTCAGCAGATGCAAATGATGTCTGTCTCTTACCATTAGCATTATATGGTGATATTCTAACTAATCTATGGATTCCCTTTTCAGCTTTTAAATATCCGTAAGCAAAATCACCTTTTATTCTTAAAGTTACACTTTTAATACCTGCTTCGTCACCTTGAATTAAATCTAAAGTTTCCACAGAAAAGCGATGATTTTCTGCCCATCTTGTGTACATTCTTAAAAGCATCTCTGTCCAGTCGTTAGCATCAGTTCCACCAACACCTACATGAAGAGTGAAAATAGCATCATTTTTATCATATTCACCTGATAGAAGTATTTCTATTCTATAATCATCTGCTGCTTTTTCTAAAAATGCAACTCCTTCAATTATTTCATCAATTGATTCGTCATCATCTTCATCCATAATTTCATTCAAAACTTCTATATCATCTATTTTTGTTTCTAAAGCTTCAAATCTTGCAAGTTTATTCTTTAGGAATTTACTTTCTTTCGTTATTTCTTCTGCTTTTTTTATATCATCCCAGAATCCATTTTCTTGCATCTTTAAATCAAGTTCTTCTATTCCCTTTTCCAAAGCTACTTTGTCAAAGTGAAGCCCTCATTTCATTTATTTTTTCCTTTAGACTTGGCATTTTAGCTAATGCTTTTTCAAGCTCTATTCTCATATAAAATCACCTCTATTTAATTTTAAAAAGGGGCTGTATCAAAGATACATCCCCTCTTTTAACTTTTATAATAATCTTTAAACTTCTCTACCACAACAGTTTTTATACTTTTTACCACTTCCACAAGGACATGTTTCATTTCTTCCAACTGTTACTGATTTCTTAGCTGGTTCTTTTTTCTTTGGAGCATCTCCTGATCCTTCATGAACTGCTACAGTTTCTTTAGCAACTCTTTCTCTTTCTGGAGCTTTTTCCATTTGAACGTGGAATAAGTACTTAATAGTATCAACTTTTATTGATTCTATCATTTCATCAAACATTGTACTACCTTCCATTTGGTATGCTTGAACTGGATCTTGTTGCTTAAATGCTCTAAGACCAATACCTTGCTTTAAGTGGTCCATATTATCAATATGATCCATCCACTTCATATCAACGTTCTTTAGAAGAACAACTCTTTCTATTTCTCTAAGTTTTTCTTCTCCAAACTCAGCTTCTTTACCATTGTATATTTCTAATGATAAATCTATTAATTTTTGTTTTATTTCATCATTTGAAAGATTAACTAAATCTTCAATAGTAATTCTATTTGCAGGAAGACAAATGTCATCTAAATAAAGAATTAAATTCTTAAATTCTGTTTTGTAGTCATCTTCCATTCCAGTTATATGTGTGTCAACTGCAGCACTTATAACTTCTTTAACCATTCCCTCAACTTCTGCTTTTAAGTTTTCACCTTCAAGAACTTGAGTTCTTTGCTTATAGATGATTTCTCTTTGCATATTCATAACATCATCATATCCTAAAAGGTTCTTTCTTATGTCAAAGTTATGTCCTTCAACTTTCTTTTGAGCACTTTCTATTGATCTTGTTATTATCTTACTTTCTATTGCATCATCTTCTTCTAAGCCAAGCTTATCAACCATAGCGTGAGTTTTCTCTGACATGAAGATTCTCATTAAGTCATCTTCTAATGATATGAAGAATGTTGATTCTCCAATATCTCCTTGTCTACCTGAACGTCCTCTAAGCTGATTATCTATTCTTCTTGATTCATGTCTTTCAGTACCTATAATCTTAAGTCCACCAGCTTCTATAGCACCTTCTCCAAGTTTAATATCAGTACCTCTACCTGCCATGTTTGTAGCAATTGTTACTGAATTAACTTCACCAGCATCTGCTATTATTTCAGCTTCTTGTTCATGGAACTTAGCATTTAAGACTTTATGTTTTATTCCTCTCTTCTTTAAAAGAGCTGAAATTATTTCTGACTTTTCAATACTTGCTGTACCAACTAATACTGGTTGACCTTTCTCATGAGCTTCTTTTATTTCATCTACAATTGCATTGTACTTACCTTTTGCAGTTTTATATACAATGTCTTGCTTATCTAATCTTTGAATTTCTCTGTGAGTTGGTATAACTATAACGTCTAATCCATAAATTTCTCTAAATTCATTTTCTTCTGTTAAAGCTGTACCTGTCATACCTGATAACTTATTGTACATTCTGAAGTAATTTTGGAATGTTATTGTTGCTAAAGTTTTTGATTCCCTTGCAATTTTAACTCCTTCTTTAGCTTCAATAGCTTGGTGAAGACCATCTGAATATCTTCTACCTTCCATAAGTCTTCCTGTAAATTCATCAACAATTATAACTTCTCCGTCTTTAACCATGTAGTCTTTATCTAATCTCATGAAGTAATTAGCTTTTAATGCTTGTGTTACATAATGTTGTAATTGCATATTATCAGCATCAGCATAGTTTTCAACTTTAAATGCTTTTTCTGCTTTTTCTATACCATTTTCTGTTAGCATAACTGCATTTGCTTTTTCATCAATTGTATAATCTTCTTCTTTAATTAACGTTTTAACAAAATAATCTGCTACTTTATAGAACTCTGTTGATTTCTCACCAGCTCCTGAAATTATAAGTGGGGTTCTAGCTTCATCAATAAGAATTGAGTCAACCTCATCCACTATTACGAAGTTAAGTTTTCTTTGAACTCTCTCTTCTTTATATATAACCATGTTATCTCTTAAATAATCGAATCCAAACTCATTGTTTGTTCCGTATGTTATGTCTGCATTGTAAGCTGCTCTTCTTTGATCATTACTTAGGTCATGAACAACTACCCCTGTTGTAAGTCCTAAGAATTCGTAGATTTCTCCCATCCACTCTCTATCTCTTGAAGCTAGATAATCATTAACTGTTATTACGTGAACTCCATCTTCAGATATTGCATTTAAGTATGCTGGTAATGTGGCAACTAAAGTTTTACCTTCACCAGTTTTCATTTCCGCAATTCTTCCTTGATGAAGAACGATTCCACCTATTAATTGTTCTCTATAATGCTTCATTTTAAGTACTCTCCATGAAGCTTCTCTTACAACAGCAAACGCTTCTGGTAATAAATCATCTAACGTTTCACCATTTTTATATCTCTCTCTAAATTCTACTGTCTTAGCCTTAAGTTCATCATCGCTAAGTGCTCCCATCGTTGAATCTAACTCTTCTATCTTATCAACTAATGGTTTTATCCTCTTAACCTCTCTTTCACTATATGTGCCAAATAAAGCCTTAAACATTCCCATATTTTCATCCTTTCAAATACTAAAAAAATTGTTAAGCATATATTACTTATATCTTAGTATACATTTATAAATTATACCATTTTTAATTAACCTTTTTCAACTTAATAACAATTTTATTAAATTTATTTGATTAATTCCACTATTTATTATAATAATCCTATTTATTATATTTTATTCAGTAGCATATAAAAGCCTCATAGAGACCTTATGATAATTATCATAAACTCTATGAGGCACAATTAATCTTATTTATATTCTGGTTCTAATAAACCATAGTCTCCATCTTTTCTCTTATATAAAACACTAACGTCATTTGTATCAGCATCTTTATAAACGAAGAAGTTATGACCTATAAGTTCCATTTGAAGTATTGCTTCATCCACAGTCATTGGCTTAACAGCAAATCTCTTTGTTTTAACAACTTCACCTTCATAGTCTTCTTCATCTGTTGCAATTTCTAAGAATCTAATAGCTTCTTTATGCTTTTTAGTTAGCTTAGTTCTTTGCTTTCTTATTTGTCTCATAAGTTTTTCTTCCACACGATCAATTGATTTATACATATCGTCTGTTATTTCTTCAGCTCTCAATAGTATACCATTAAACGGAATTGCTACTTCAATTCTGTGTCTATTCTTTTGTACTGTTAATGTTGCTTTAGCACTAACATCCCCTTCGAAATACTTGTCCAGTTTTGAGATCTTCTTTTCAACAATCTCTCTTAAAGCAGGAGTCAATTCAATGTTTTTTGTTACAACTGTTACCTTCATAAGTCCAGCTCCTCTCGTATGTTCTAAGTAAAAAAACTTAGAAGAAATAAACTTTTATATTTATTTTATAAATTCATTGTACACCTTTTCACACTATGTTTCAATATAATTTTCTGAATTTACTGAAAATTTATATTCCATTAAAGGTTAATTCTTAAAAGCATATAATTTTTAACTTTTTTCTTATTTTAGATAACAAAAAAGGATACTAAAAAATTTTAGTATCCTTTTTTGTAAAGTTAGCTGACCTGATTTTTGCCCCCACACTCGCCTACTGGAGCTTTTGCTACCCGGAATTAACCTCTCACTACTAACACTCTCAAGCCAATGCTTGGTAGGACTTACCTCTATACCGCACCATGCTCACTAGAATCTTTGCCTAGCTTATGTGGATCGTTTCGCCTGCGACTGGCATCGACTTTCAATCACAGACCTAACTTTACATTAATATTATATACGACTTCTGGCAATAGTCAACAGTTTTATTTCTTTTGCGCCATTTTCTTTTAAAATTTTTACCCCTTCTTCTATTGTTGCACCTGTTGTCACAACATCATCTATGAGTATAAATTTATTATTTTTAATTAAGTTTTTATCTATTGGTCCAAAAGAATTTTTAACGTTTACTTTTCTTTCTTTTTTACTAAGTTCTTTCTGAACTTTAGTTTCTTTTACTTTTTTAAGTGTAGGGATACACTTAAGTCCGTGAATTTTAGAAAGTCCTTTTGCAATATACTCACATTGATTAAATCCTCTTTTCTTTAAAGAAGCTTTTCCAATAGGAATATACGTTAATATATAATCACTTTCAGTTCCTTTTAGCTTATCTTTTATTAAATCAATTAATATTTCACCTGCAAGGAAATCTTTATTAAATTTAAACAAAAATATAAGTTCCTTTAATGCTCCTTTATAATATCCGTAGCAATCTTCTTCAGTACATTCTTTTATAGTTTTTCTACATGTAAAACATAATCCTTCTTCTTCATTCTCATCACAAACTATGCACTTACATGGCGCTGGAAAAATAATTTCAAAAAAACAATCTTTTAAGTAATCTAATACTTTTAATATTTCTCTTCCCATAATAATTTATTAAAACTCCTAGATATTTCTCTTGCCTTATCAATATCTTCGGTTTCACTATGGCAAACTAAAAGGACTTCTCTAAAGTTCCCTTTACTCTTTGTTACTTTACTACACATAAATAATATTTTTTTATAATCAATAATACTATTATCTGCAAAAAGTATTATTATCCCATCAATACCCGGAGTTTCTAACACCTCTTCCATATTATTTGTTATTAGAAATATTGACTTATCTTTTACTTTTAATACGTTATCTCGTATTTTTTCTCCGTATATTTTTACTTCTTTAACATCACTTAATTTAACTTTTTGGTTGTAATAATTGTATACACTTTCAATATCCTCTTTATAAGGGACATAAGTTATAACATTTTTTTTATTATTTTTAAACCATAATATATATTCATATAGAACATACGGAATATCCTTTTTTAAATCAATTCTAGTTGTTATAACTCTAGGCTCTACGAATACTTTTTTATCAATATTTAAAGTACTTACATTAAGACCTTTATTATATTGAATCCATGAGAATAAAATTACTTTATCAGTATATCTTCTCACTTTTTTATATAAACTTTCAAAGTTATCTTTTGATAACTTTGAATATGCAGAAATATCATCTATTATAATTAGGTCATAATTCCTATTTATATTATATAAATATTTATAATTCATAAATACGAGCCTCTTATCTGTAGTATCTTCTCTTGTATAAGCATAATATTTACTTTCTCTATTTATATAATTTATTAAATTTTTATCAACTCTAGAATTTCCCCATATATAAAGTACAGTACCTCTTCTTTTTATTACTTCTTTAATTGTATCGTATAGTATTTCATTGCTGTCTAAAGGCTTTCCAATAACAGTTAACAAATGCTCTTCATCTTCTAAGTAGTTATTTATTCTTTTCTTCACATAAATTAGTTCCTTATCAGTTGAATTCATAAATACTATCAGCTCCTATTTTATTTATCCATAATATTGTTATCTATAATGTCTTTAATTCTATATTGAAGTGCTGAATACCTCTCCATAATTTGAGTATTAGATACCATATATTTTAAAGCTTTTGGCATTCCAACTACTACAACTAACTTTTTAGCTCTTGTTATTCCTGTATATAAAAGATTTCTATTCATTAAAAATGGTGATCCCATAAATGCAGGTATTATTATTACTTTAAATTCACTACCTTGGCTCTTATGAATTGTTATAGCATATGCAAGTTCTAATTCATCAACATATACATAGTCATAATGCACTCTCTTCTCATCATCAAAGACTACAGTTACAATCTTTTCTTCTTCATCTATCTTTTCTATAAAGCCCATATCACCGTTAAATACGCCAACACCGTCTTCATCACCTTCACCTGATATTCTATGCCATTTAAGGGAGTAGTTATTTTTAGTTTGCATAACTTTATCCCCTTCTCTAAATACCATCTCTTTTATTGTTTTTTCTTTCTTGTACTTACTTTCTGGATTTAAAACTTTTTGAATACTTTCATTTAGATTTACTACTCCTAACGTCCCTTTTCTCATAGGTGTTAGAACTTGAATATCTCTAAGTTTATCAAATCCTTGATTAAACTTTGGAAGTCTTCTATTTATTAAATCTATTATTGTTTGAAGAATTGCATCAATATCATCTTCTCTTATAAAATAAAAGTCATTACCCTTCTTATTAAGATATGGCATTTCTCCACTATTAATTCTATGGGCATTTACAGTTATTAAACTTTCCGCCCCTTGTCTAAATATCTCTTTTAATCTAACAACTTTAATAAGCCCACTATTTATTAAATCCTTTAGTACATTTCCAGGTCCAACTGATGGTAATTGATCCACATCTCCAACTATTATTATTCTAGTTCCAAGCTTTATTGCTTTTAATAAGTTGTGCATTAATGTTACATCTATCATTGAAGCCTCATCTATTATTATTACATCTGCTTCTAAGGGCTCTGATTCACCTTTATTGAATATTGACTTAGTGTCATCTTCATCATCAGATACACCCATTTCTAATAGCCTATGTATTGTCTTTGCTTCTCTTCCTGTTGATTCACTCATTCTCTTTGCAGCTCTTCCAGTTGGAGCACCAAGTAAAACTTTCATTCCATTTTTTTCGTAAATGTCTATTATACATTTTATTATTGTTGTTTTACCTGTTCCAGGTCCTCCAGTTATTATTTCTATACCTTCAACAAATGCATTTATTATTGCATCTTTTTGAGATTCTGCAAGAGTGATTCCATATCTCTTTTCAAACATCTCTATCTCATTTGGTATGTCTGTATTTATTGTTTGGAAGTTTTCTATTCCCAAAGTTATTATTTTATTTGTTATGCCAAGTTCGCAGTAATAGTAAGGTAATGTAAATATAGCTTCTTCATCAGAAACTTTCTCTGATACTATTCTTCCTTCAACTACTGAATTATAAATATTTTCTTCAATTATTTTTCTATCTACAACTAAAGTGTCACAAGCTTCAGCTATTAATTTTTCTTTTGGCATATATGTATTTCCAGCTAAACAAAATCCATTTATAACATATTCAATACCACTTTTTATTCTAAATGGTGAATCCGCTTTAACTCCAAGACTCATTGCAATTTTATCTGCAGTTTTAAAACCAATTCCTGATATTTCTTTACATAATATGTACGGATTATCTGATACTATCTCTTTAGCATTGCTTCCAAATTTCTTATATATTTTTAAGCATTGATTATTACTAACCCCATGTGATTGGAAAAACATCATAATATCTTTTAAGTCTTTTTGTTCTATATATGATTTATATATTATTGTAAATTTCTTCTTACCAATACCATCAACTTCCATAAGTCTCTCAATATTATTTTCCATCACATTTAAAGTCTCTTCACCAAAGTGGGATACTATCTTTTTGGCTGTTACAGGTCCTATTCCGTATATAATACCTGCACCTAAATATTTCTCTATTGCTTCTACTTTTGTAGGTAAAATTTCTTCGAATTCTTCTATTTTGAATTGTTTCCCAAATTGTTTGTGAACTATCCATTCCCCAGTTAGCTTAACTTGTTGACCATCCTTTATAAATGGGACAACTCCAACAGCTGTAACAGTTTCGCGATTAACATTTATTTTCGTAACTGTATACCCTGTATCATCACTTTTAAAAACAATTGCTTCAACAAAGCCAATAATGCTTTCCATATTATCTCTCCAAATCTTACTTAGTTATTTTTATTCTTGACTATATATTATATAATTATATCATACAAGATTAAACATATAATTTTTGTGAAACTTTATTTAAATAAGGTTGAATTTTGGGAGGTGTATTTTATATGTTAATAAAAAACTGTAACATAATATATCTAGATAGAATTGAAAAGGGTTCAGTTCTAGTTAAAGATGGTAAAATCAAAGAAATAAATCCTTTAGTTTGTGATGAAAAGGAAGTGATTGATGCAAATGGTATGTATCTATCACCTGGATTTATAGATGTACACATTCACGGTGCCGGTGGACACGATACTATGGATGGAACTTTTGAAGCTATAAATGAAATTTCAAAAACAATCTCAAAGTTTGGTACAACATCATTTACTCCAACAACTATGACAGTTTCTGTTGATGCTATAAAGCAATCAATGAAAGTTATTAAAGAAGCTAAATTAAATGGTACAGATGGAGCAAACGTTTTAGGAGCTCATCTTGAAGGACCTTTTATAAGCCCTAATGCAATTGGAGCTCAAAATCCTAACTATGTTGAAGTACCTTCAATAGATACTTACAACGAAATGGTAGGAGATGCTTTTGATGCAGTTATTTCAATAACTCTTGCACCTGAAGTTTGTGGCGCAAAAGAACTTATTAAGTACTTAAGTGAAAAAGGAATTGTATGTTCAATAGGTCACACTAAAGCTACTTATGATGAAGCTATGGAAGGTATCGCATGCGGATGTTGCCATTCAACTCACTTATTTAATGCAATGACAGCATTTACTCATAGAGCACCTGGAGTTGTTGGAGCTATATTCGATTCAGAAATAACTACTGAAACTATATCTGATGGAATTCACATTGCGTTCCCATCACTTAGAGTTGCATATAAGCAAAAGGGATTAGATAAAGTTCTTCTAGTAACTGATGCTATGATGGCTTGTGGTATGCCAAATGGTAAATACTCTCTTGGTGGTCAAGATGTATTTGTTGAAAATGGTGCTGCAAGACTTAAAGAAGGTTCTTTAGCAGGTTCAGTTTTAACTCTTGATAGAGCTGTTAAAAATGTTTATGAAAATAGTCCTTATGCACTTTATGAAGTAGTTAAGATGGCTACTTATAATGGAGCTAGACATTGCAACGTTCAAGATAGAAAAGGTATGATTAAAGAAGGCTATGATGCTGATTTAATTCTTTTCGATGAAGGAATTAACGTTAAGAAAGTTATAGTAAACGGAAAGTTAATCCACAACAACTAATCCTTACTGATATCCCATTTTAAGAGGTGATTCTTATGGAAGAAAAGTGGTTGAACTGGGCAAAAAGATTACAATCAATAGCACAGTCTGGCATTACCTATTCTAAAGATAAATATGATATTGAACGTTTTGAAGAAATACGTAATTTATCTTGCGAAATATTAAAAGAGTATACTGATATTCCTACAGCAAAGGTAAAAGATCTTTTCTGTAATGAAAAAGGATATCAAACTCCTAAGGTTGATGTAAGAGCTGCTATATTTATTAATAATAAAATACTTTTAGTAAAAGAAAGTTTAGATAATAAATGGGCTTTACCTGGTGGATGGGCTGAAATAGACCTATCCATTAAGGAAAATGCTATAAAAGAAAGCTTTGAAGAAGCTGGTGTTAATATTACGCCAGTAAAACTTATTGCTGTCTTAGACAAGAATAAGCATTCTTCTACTTTAAGTCCTTATAGTGTTTATAAAGTATTTGTTCTTTGTAATTTTATAAGTGGTGAATTTAAAGAAAATATAGAAACAGATGATAGTAGTTTGTTCTCTATTGATAATTTACCTAATTTATCTCTTGAAAGAAATTCTTACGAACAAGTAAAAATGTGTTTTGATTTTAATGAAAACCAAAACTTAAATACTATATTTGATTAAACGTTAAAAAGGTGATGAAAATTGAATTTTCATCACCTTTTTATTATATACTTAATTTTATTTTATGCATTTTCTTTTAATGGTTTTTTTAATATTGCAAGTAATATCATACCCACAACTGCACCAGCTGCTAATGCTATTAAATATCCTAATGGATTTTCTATAACTGGTACTACGAATATTCCACCATGTGGTGCTCTTAATTGACATCCAAGTGCCATTGAAAGTCCTCCAGCTACTGCTGAACCTACAGCACATGCAGGTATTACTCTAAGTGGATCTGCTGCTGCAAATGGTATTGCACCTTCTGTTATGAATGAGAATCCCATAATGTAATTTGTAAGACCTGATTGTCTTTCTCTCTTTGTAAATCTATTCTTGAAGAATGTTGTACATAATGCTATTGAAAGTGGTGGAACCATTCCGCCAATCATAACTGCTGCCATTATATCGAATTGACCACTTGCAAGTCCTGCTGTACCAAATACGTAAGCTGCTTTATTAATTGGACCACCCATATCTATTGCCATCATTGCTCCAAGTACTATTCCAAGAATTACTTTACTACTTTCACCCATTGTGTTTAAGAAGTTTGTTAATCCTGTATTAATTGCTGCAACTGGTGGATTAATTACAAATATAATTATCGCACCTATTAGTAATATCCCAAATAGAGGATATAATAAAACTGGTTTTAATCCTTCTAAGCTATCTGGTAACTTATCAAATAATTTCTTTAGTAATAATACTAAGTATCCTGCTATGAAACCTGCAAGAAGTGCTCCTAAGAATCCTGAACCACCTTTGTTTGCAAGCATACCACCAACAAAACCTACTGCAAGAGCTGGTCTATCACCAATACTCATAGCAATATATCCTGCAAGTACAGGTAACATGAATCCAAAGGCTGTATCACCAACACTCTTTAAGAATGCTGCAAATGGTGTATTACTACCAAAAGTAGCTGGATTTATGCTGTAATCATCAAATAAGAATGCTAAAGCAATAAGTATTCCTCCACCAATAACGAATGGTAACATATGAGATACCCCATTCATTAAGTGCTTGTATATCTTATGTCCTACACCTTCATTATCAACATTTTCATCAATGCTTCTAGCTTTTTCTTCTGCATGATATATTGCTGCTTTTCCACCTGTAGCTTCTTTTAAAAGCTCTTCTGATTTGTGTATTCCATTAGCTACTTTAGTTTTTATAACTCTTTTTCCATCAAATCTAGCCATTTCAACATTTTTATCTGCTGCTACTATAATACATTCTGCATTTTCTATTTCTTCTTTAGTTAAAACATTTTTTGCTCCACCAGAACCGTTAGTTTCAACTTTTATAGTAATGCCCATTTCCTTACCTTTTTCTTCTAAGCTTTCAGCTGCCATGTAAGTATGTGCAATACCTGTTGGACATGCTGTAACTGCTAATACTCTATATCCTTTTTTATCATTCTTTTCTTCTTTATCGAATTTTTCGCTTTCTTTATCATCGATAAGTTTTAAAAATTCTTTCTTATCATCAGCACTTATAAGTTTCTTTCTAAATTCTTCATCCATAAGTATTGTTGATAATCTTGCAAGTACTTCAAGATGTAAGTTGTTAGCCGCTTCTGGTGCTGCTATCATAAAGAATAAGTTAGCCTTGTTGCCATCTAATGAATCAAAGTCAACTCCATCTCTTACAACTATGGAACTAAGCCCTGCGCACTTAACTGCCTTTGTTTTACCGTGAGGTATAGCAATTCCATCACCAATACCTGTAGTACTTAATTCTTCTCTTTTTAAAACTTCCCTTTTATATTCTTCTTTATCATTTAAGTAACCTTCTTTGTCCATAAGGTCTACTAATGTTTCTATTGCTTCCTTCTTTGAGTTAACTTGTGCATTTAATAAAATGCCTTCTTCTTTTAAAAGGTCTACTATACGCATAATTTTTCCCTCCCTAAGAGTTTATAATTTTGAAAAAATTTCTTCTATTTTATCTTTTGTTGCTAAGTCTTCTGAAAAAGCACTTGCGCTTCCAGTTGCAATCCCAAACTTTAAAGCTTCTTTATAATCTTTGTTTCTTATATATCCTGCAATAAAGCCTGCTACCATTGAGTCTCCAGCACCAACTGAGTTTTTAACTTCTCCTTTTGGTGCTTTGTTTTTTAATATTTCTCCATTTTCATTAATTAGTATAGCTCCATCTCCAGCCATTGAAATAAGTACATTTTTCGCACCCTTTTCTTGAAGTTTTCTTCCATACTCAATTATTTCTTCTTCGTTATTTATTTGAACTTTAAATATTTCTTCTAATTCATCCTTATTAGGCTTTATTAAAAATGGTTTATACTTTAATACGTTAAGTAGAAGATCACAAGTTGCATCAACTATAAAGTTTATATTCTTATTTTGTAACTTAAGTATTATCTTCTCATACATATCTTCTGGAAGTGTATTTGGTATACTTCCTGCAAGTACTAGTAAATCTCCATCTTTAAGTTCATTTAAGTTATCATATAATTTTTCTATATCTTCTTTTAATATCTTTGGACCTTGAGCGTTAATTTCGCTCTCTTCTTCACTTTTAAGTTTTACATTTATTCTTGAAATCCCATCTCTTAGTTTTATAAAATCAGCACTACATCCTGATTCTTTAACCCTTCTTTCAATCTCTTCTCCTGTAAATCCTGCAACGAATCCAAAGGCTTTATTTTCTATACCCAAATTACTAAGTACAGTTGAAACGTTTATTCCCTTTCCCCCTGGGAATATCTTTTCATCATAAGTTCTATTTACCATTCCTAAATTAAAATCGTTAACCTTTACTATATAATCGAGTGAAGGATTGAATGTCATTGTATATATCATCTTTTGTTTTCCTCCAAAATTTCTGTATATTTTCTAAATCTACTATCTTCTAATTCTGTTGTAATTATTATTCCTTTATTAATTTCTCCAAATGTAACTGCTGAAATATGATTAAATTTTGATCTATCAGCTAATATATAACCTTTATTACTTTTATTTAAAGCTTCTCTTTTAACTAATGCTTCTTGAATATCTGGTGTTGTAAATCCACTTTTTGGATCTATACCATTTGTACCAAAAAAGCCTTTAGTAAAATTGTATTTCTTCAAACTATCTATAGCCTCTATACCAACTATAGCTTCAGTTGAAAGTTTAAGTTCTCCACCTATTATATAAACATTACATTTTTTTTGAATTAACTTTTTAGCATGTACTATACCATTTGTTATGTATATAGCTTTTGTTTCAGTTATAAAATCTATCATAAGCTCTGTTGTTGTACCTGCATCTATATAAACAAAATCATTCTCTTCTATTAAGCTTGCTGCATATTTTGCAATTCTAATTTTCTCATCAACATTTAGTCCTTGTCTTATGAAAACTTCATCATCTTTTGTATCATAAACTACATCTAGTGATGTTGCTCCACCATGAACTTTTTTCAATTTATTTTCTTTATCTAAAAAGTTTAAATCTCTTCTTATTGTTGATTCTGATGTATTTAATTTTTCTACAAGTTCAGTAACCGTAACTGTATTTTTCTCTTCTAAAAGCTTCAAAATTCTTTCAAATCTTTCTTCTGATATCATTTACATCACCTCTTTAAATATATAATAAATCTTTTTTCATTCAAAGTCAATCATTTTCAGTCAAAATAATTCATAAAAGATCATAATTTATATTTTACTAATTTTTTGCATATACTCTAAGTATGAATAAAAGAAAGGATTTGATATTATGAGTAAAAATTTAAAAATATCTTTAATAATAGTCGCAATAGTTGCTATTATAGCTATTCCCATAATAGGTGGATATAATAGCCTCGTTTCACTAGAGCAAAATGTAAATACCGCTGAAGCTAACATAGATGCTCAACTTCAAAGAAGGTCTGACTTAATTCCAAACTTAGTTAACACTGTAAAAGGGTACGCAAGTCAAGAACAGCAAATATTTACAGATGTTGCTAATGCAAGAAGTAAACTAGCAGGAGCTACAAATGTAACTGATAGAGCTAATGCTGATAGTGAATTATCTGGTGCTTTATCAAGATTATTAGTTGTAGTTGAACGATATCCTGAATTAAAATCAAGTGAGAATTTTAAAGATTTATCTATTCAATTAGAAGGAACTGAAAATAGAATTTCAGTAGCTAGACAAGATTATAATGCTGCTGTAACTAAATATAATACTAAGAGAAGAAAATTCCCAACTTCAATAGTATCTTCCATATTCGGATTTACCGAAAAACCTTTCTATAAAGCAAGTGAAGGTTCAAAAGAAGTTCCTTCAGTTGATTTCAGTAAGTAATAATGCAAAAAAAACTTAACTTTTTCAAAGTACTTTTATCTTCTCTTTTAATTATTGTTTCATTTTTCTCTTACGAAGTTACTGCTTCAACTAAGTATCCAGAGCCATCACCTTATAAATACTTAAATGATTATACTGGTACTATTGATGAAGCTAACACTAAAAAAATTATATCTATTGGAAAGGAACTTGAAGATAAAACGGGAGTTCAAGCAGTTGTAGTTGTAATTAATTCAACTGACGGTGCTCCTATAGAAGATTATGCAATCAACCTTTTTAGAGAATGGGGTATAGGTCAGAGTGATAAAAATAATGGGTTGTTAGTTCTTTTATCTATTAATGATAAAAGGTGGCGCGTTGAGGTTGGCAAAGGCCTTGAAGGTGCAATTCCTGATGCACTGAGTAATAGAGTTATGGACTCTCTAGCTAAGCCTAATTTTAAGGAAGGTAATTACGGGACTGGATTATCTGAAAGCTATAGTGCTTTAGCTGATTATGCTGCTAAGGAATATGGCGTCACTTTAGAAAAATCTTTAAATGTGACACTTCCATCAAAGGAAAGTAATAATTCATCTGGAATATTTGTATTAATAGTTTTCTTTGTTTTATTTTTAGCTGATCTACTTCTTAATAGAGGAAGAGTTTTTAGAAATATTTTAACCTTCGTATTAATCTTCGGAAGAAATGGCCGTGGAGGCGGCGGTTTTGGTGGAGGAAGTAGTGGCGGAGGAGGTTTTGGTGGAGGTTCATCAAGTGGTGGCGGATCTTCTGGCGGATGGTAACTTAAATTATAATAATATTTTCATTTAAACTAAAAGGAGCCCTTTTAAAGGGCTCCTTTCTCTAATTACATTAAGTTCTTGATTTCTTCTACTTTATCTAACTTTTCCCATGGTAAATCAGCATCTGTTCTACCGAAATGTCCATAAGCAGCTGTTTGCTTGTAGATTGGTCTTCTAAGATCTAAATCTCTTATTATAGCACCTGGTCTTAAATCAAATACCTTTTGTATTATATTAACTATTTCTTCTTCTGATCTCTTTCCTGTTCCGAAAGTATCAACTTGAATTGAAACTGGCTTAGCAACACCGATTGCATAAGCTAATTGTATTTCTAATTTATCAGCTATTCCTGCTGCAACTAAGTTTTTAGCAACCCATCTTGCTGCGTATGCTGCTGATCTATCAACCTTTGTTGGATCTTTTCCTGAGAATGCTCCACCACCGTGTCT
>NZ_JAVXRL010000027.1:0-43437 GCF_036643715.1 Clostridium sp.
TATCACCAACTTGTTTCCATCCAACAACATCTGGCCCATGGTTAACTACTTTCTTAGTGCTACTTAATAAACTAGTATAATTCTCCTTCAAATTTTTATTAGAATCTATAAACTCCCCTATATATCCTTTCAACCTACTTATCATAGCTTGTTTTTGTTCTTTCGTAGATTTCATTGTAATTATGTCTAAATGTAGTGAAGTATCTTCCAAAAACTTCTTTGCTAGTTCTACAGAATACTTATTATTTTCATCTAATGCAACTTCTCTTATTAGTTCTCCAAATCTCTTAAAATCCTTTTTTATAAAAGCATCATCTAGTTTACCTAATTCCTCAATAGATTTTACAAAATCACCTATATCAATTTCAACTTTGTTATATATTTTTAAAAGTATCTCTGAAATTTGTTCACTAATTTCGTCTTTAGATATTGCTCTACTATTATCACCATTTATACCAAAGAAATTTCCAATAGAATGGATTGCGCCATTAGCAATAAGCATCTTCTTTATTAAATCTAATTTAGCTGCACTTGGTAGCAGTTCATCTCCCCACTTTAATACAATAGGAAGCACCTCTGTTAACCTATCTGCATACTTAAAATTTTCGAAAAAACTTGTTAATTTAGCAACAACTTGTGCAGAATCACCTAACCCTGGTATTATTCCTGCTAGATTCAACCCTGCAGTTACAAAGTCTCCATCTACAGCATTAATAATCATATCTCTTACATCTGCTGCCGTTCCTACCATTGGTGTTAAATTCCCTGCTATAGCTCCAACTAAATTTATAGTTGTTGGATTTTCTATTAAATCACCTAATAGAAAACCACTTAAAAATTCATCTACATATTGAAATACACTTATAGGAGTATCATATATGAGTGGATTCAGATTTTTAGAAGTAGACTCCTTCTTATCACTATAACCATCTCCATCTGTATCTGCTAATTTTGTGTTCGTACCAATTTCAAGTTCTTCTAAATCACTTAGTCTATCATAATCTTCATCTGCCCTAAATGGATTTGATATACCAAGTTCTACCTCATATAAATCATCTACTCCATCATCATCAGTATCTGCTTTACTTGGATCACTTAAAAATCTAAAGTATTTACCTCCGTTCTCCTCTTCCATTCCAATAGGTTCTTTATTTTCCATTTCAAAATTTTGTTCATCATGTTCTACTAAGCATACTTCTGCTCCATCTTCTATTCCATCTTTATCAGTATCCATATCATTAGGATTAGTTTTGTATGGTACCCCATATCCATCCCTAATTCCATTAGTTTCTAGTTCATCACTTATTCCATCACCATCACTATCTTTGCCTGTGTTATCTATATTATTTCCCCCACCAGCATAATCTAATGTTATTTTATAAGATCCCCATAAGTTTGCTGAATGATAGTACGGATCTAAGTACTTACCTCCAGTCTGATATGCCAATTTTTTATAGTAATCATGATCTGTAAAATACTTATGACAATCAAAAACAGCAACCCTAACCTTCTCATATTTTGATAGTCTTATTGCTGTTTCATATTCATCATTTGGATAACTTGTTGTTAAAAATATTATATATTTTTCTCTGTCTTTATCTTTTTCATCATCTGGCTTTATTATCCTTAATGCATCCCCCCATATATCTTTTATACTATCTAAAAAATAATCATCATCTATCTCTTCATTTAAAGCTTTCTTTATATCATCTTTATTGTTCGTAAGATTTACTACACTATCTTCTTGAATTTTTTTGTTATATTTAGCAAATGCAATTCTATCATCCTTAAATAATCTATCTGTAAACCATTCCGTAGCTCCGATTCTTTCATTTTCTTTATCATAACCAAACCTCATAATAGCCGAGTTATCCATCAAAATTAAAAAATCTCTTTTAAGATTTCCATCTACATTTGGTTTACCTAGAGATGGCTTATAATCTTGCCACGCTCTAATCCAAGTACTATAAGATACGAGAATAAACCTTTTTCCCATTTTAGCATCTACTGTAATTTGATTTGATTTTGAATTGTACTGTTGATTTTCATCGACTAATTTTAGTACTTTTGCCTCTTCATCAAAGTACATTACTTTAGAATCCTCTAAATTCTTAAAGTTTTTACTTTTATTGTCTATATTAAATGTAACTTTTAAATTTTCAATGTTACCTTCATAATTAACATCATATATTTTAGAAATCTGTCCAGGTATATTTCCATCGACATTATCATTACTCTCATTTATACGTATTGATTCTATTGCTTCTTTTTCACCTTTAGCTTCAATATTAATTTCATTTTCTTCTATTACTTTTGTATATTTTTCATCACCATCATCTATTCCATTGTTATCAGAGTCTTTTTTTAACGGATTCGTCCCTAATTCTATTTCCTCACCATCTGTTAATCCATCTTCATCTGTATCTTTTTTATTTGGATTAGTTTCATGAATTAATATTTCATCCTTATCATTTAATCCATCTAAATCTGTATCTTTAATCAATGGATGAGTATTATATTTAAATTCATCTTCATTACTAAGTCCATCTTTATCTATATCCTCATATAAGTCACTTATTCCATTCCCATCGGTATCTGGATTATCCAATTTACAGTAAGGATGTAATATATATTCCTGTTCATCCGTTAAACCATCTTCATCTGTATCTTCTTTGTTTTTATCACCATTAAATAAATCTTCTATAAAATCTTTCAAACCGTCTTCGTCCGTATCTATATTTTTATCTTCAGTTTCTGGTTTATCCTCCGGCTTTTCTTCTGGTTTTTCTTCTGGCTTTTCTCCGTTATCTTCCTCTGGAAGTTCAATACTAAGATTCTCAAGCACTTGCAAACCTTTACTATATGCATATTTCTGTATATCTACAGTTTGGATAGTTCCATTATTTTCATGGATTACTTTTGCCTTTTCATGCATATCTTTAATTTCTATAAATATGTTATTATTTATGTCAACTGGTCTATCTTTTATATTTTCATCAATTAATAAAATAATATTATCTAGTAATTCTATATTTATTTCTACAATTATTTTTTCAAGTTCTTTAAATTCTTCTTTTATTTCCTTACCAGTACTTCTTGCGTTACATAAAATATTTGAATAATTAATTATTTTTTGTCTTAATTCAAATAATTCATTAGTTTTATTATATTTATTTGACACATATATTTTATCTACAGCTATCTCATATTTATTCGATATTTCTTTCATATCTTTTATTTCTTCATTCGTTATTATAAACTTTTCTATATTTTCCTTAGTATCCAACTTTTCTATAATTACCTTAAGTTTTTCTGAAACTATGATATCCTTATCCTTAATTGTGCTTTTATTCACTTCCTCTTTTTTTGTTGTGCTTATACTTCCTACCATATCCTTTGCATATGATATTGTTGGCTGAAATATACTAACTAAAAATATAACTAAAATCCCCCAACAAATTTTCTTTTTCCCCCTCATCTAAATGCCCTCCTATATAAAATTTACCCTTCATCAAAATTTTATCTTTTTTTCCATAATCATTCAATTTATTTCGTTTTTCTTTTTTCGTCACAACTTTAATAATTACATTTTCTTTTATAACCTCATAATAAAAACAACTAATTAGTTTATTAATCTAATTAGTTGCTTAAAATATATTATTCAATTTTAAATATCATTTAACTAGTAATAGCCCTCTTCATTGAAGTATTAATAACTTTAAATAATACCATCCCCCCAGCTAAGTTAACTATTACAGCCGGAACAACTACAGTTATAAATAAACTTATAAAACTTACAGGTAACCCAACAATTACACTTGCAGATCCTAAAAAGGCTACTCCACTAACTAAAGTTCCAATTGGAAAAATAACAAAACTCTCTATTCTTCTTCTCTTTTCTTCTGTCATATTTTTAATAACATTAATCTTATCCATAATCATCATAATAACAAATACAACATTAACAGTAACTAACTTATCAATAACATTTGGAATTTGTCCACCTGGAAACTTCGTAGTCATAGCAGTAAAAATTCCAGTAATAATAGCTGCTACAAGGCATGTCTTATATTTTCCTCTATTTAAAATCATAATTATAAACAACATAGCTAATGCAAAATCCGGTTGCATTGGTAATCCAAGTGCTGGTGTAATTTGATGAAGCAAAGCCCCAATCCCTAGCAGTAAAGCATTCATTATCATATTTTTAGTATTTTCATTTCTATTCATATTAATCAATTCTCCTTTTAATTTAATAAATTTCATTTGCCACTCACCTAATGTTTCATCATTTCATACCACTTAGATCACCTCCTTAAAACTATTTTATAAAACAAAAAACCGTCCTATGTAAAATACATAGGACGGATTATAAACTTTCCGCGTTGCCACCTAAATTGTGCTTAATATATGTAATAAATTAAACACCACCTTAATTTCAAGTACTATCATACTCTATCCGCTATAAGGTGCAGCCCACCATAAATGCTACTCTCTAAACATTAGATTTCGTTTTATTCCTCCAAGGTCCATTCACTAAATCTCTTCTTGCTAAGATTCCACCACCCCTAGCTCTCTTTAATGAAGCTTAATTTACTTACTCTTCCTTATCAAAGGATTATCATTTTTTTATTATTTATACTATTATAATATCACTTTTGCTTAAATATGCAACAACTTTTTTTAAATTTTAGCAAATTTAATTATACTTAGAACAGATTCGTAAAATGAATTAGTATAATCATGAACATCTGAAACTTCAAATTCTGATTTAACTGATCTAACCATCGGTACATCATCAGTTATAATATTATCTACACCTAAATAAAGCATTTTCTCTGCAAGCTCTTTAGTATTTATAGTAAATACATCTACTTTCTTTCCTAATGCGTGTAGTGCATATACCGTATTTGAGTTTACTAAAGATGAATCTAAACAAAAGAAATCTACATTTAATTTTTCAAAATCTCCAAAGGCTGCAATTACAATATATCCAACCTTTAATTTAGGATTTACCTTTTTCATATCTTGAAGTGAATTGTAATTACTTGATGATATCATAACTTCATTTTCCATTTCATGCTTTTCAATTATTTCACTTACATCATTAACTAACTTATCACTATCACCCTTTGGTTTAAGTTCTATATTTAACTTTATTTTCCCCTTTGCTGCATTTAATACCTCTTCTAAAGTTGGCACTTTTTCTCCTTTAAATTCTTTTGATAAAAATGACCCGTTATCAAGCTTTTCTATTTCATCTAAAGTCATATCTTTTGGTGCTCTGCTATCCTTAGCTGTTCTTCTAAATGTACTATCATGTAATAATATAACTTTATTATCTTTCGTTGTCTGTACATCAATCTCAGCATAATCAGCTTTTTGGTTTATTGCTTCTTCTATTGCCGCTAACGTGTTTTCTGGAGCTTTTGTACTTGCACCTCTATGTGCTGTTATATCAGTTTTTGAAGAATTAACTCTATGGAATACTACTCTATATCCTATAAATCCACTAAATATTATAAATATTAATGTAAGTATTGCTACAAATACTTTAGAGTACCTCTTAAATATTTTATATATAGCATTATTCTTGTAATCATAAGAACATTTAAACTCTCTCTCATTAACGTCATTCCCTCTTAGCTCATAATAAAGTTCAACTAAGAACGAAACAAATAATGGTGTTGTAATAATTGATGCTATAATAAATCCTATATAAAATATAATTAATAGTATATCTAAAAATACTTTACTTGATATACTTGTTGAACCTAATATATACTTTGATATTCCCATTCCAAATACAAGTATTATTATAATTAATAATACTTCAATTAGTGCTATTGTAATTGCCCATATTAGTATAGATTTTAATAATTTCCATCTATTATTTTTATAAACATTATAACTCCTCTTTACAGCTTCTCGACCTTTAACTTTTTCGATAACTACAATTGGTATTGCTAAAATCCATCTTAATAAAAATACAACTAATATAGCAATTATTAGTGCGTATAATATTTTTCCTCCCATTGTTTTAGATAACTCTATTGTTATAAATGGCGGAATTGAATAATTTCTAATCAGTGAACTACAAAGTCCAATTCCTGTTAATGGTCCAATTACCCCAGTTATTATTATTAAAGGAATCATTCCTCTATCAAATGTATCTTTTAATATACCTGTTATATTAAATAGCCCATCTAATGCTTTAACCTTTTCTCTTCTATGTGATTTTACACCTATATAAGTTAATGCTCCAATCTCAATAAATACAAGACAAAAGGCTAAAATAACCATAATAAATATACATACTATCCCTTCTATACTAAGTCCAAAAGAGATTATACTTTTATTTGTTATTGTATCTAAGCCTTCACTATGCAGAAAATACTTAAAAATGAAATATAGTATTGGTATAAATATAAAAGCAGTCAGTATTCTATAGCACATCTCAAAATATATGCAACCAAATAAATTAAATTTGAAATCTTTAAATGTTTTCTTAATTAATCTACTCATCTTAAGTTTCTTTTCCTTATTATATTCTTCCAAAGTGTTATTCCTCCTATTTTTTATTAACCCCCTACAAACAGAAAAGGAGCTATATAATAGCTCCTAAATTAATTAATCCCCTGTTTTTGCGAGCCATATGGCTGCACAAACAATTATAAGTCCTCCAATTAATTGAAGTGCTGTTAATGTTTCTCCATATACTAAGTAAGCAAATAAACTTCCAAGTACAGGCTCAAGTGCAACTAATACTGATGCCATTCCAGAATCAATAAAATCTGTTGCCTTAACATATGCAATGTTTGCAATGAATGTTGAAAGTACACCAATTGATAATATATTAAGTACAACAAATGTTGGTGATGAATTTGTTGTAATTGCTGTATTTACTCCACTAAAGTCTGTAAATAATGCTAATACTATAGCACTTGCTATAAATCCGTATATTAGCATACTGTCTTTTGAGTACTGACCTTCAAAGAACCTTGGTATTACAAGTTGAAGTGCAAAAAGAACTCCTGTTGAAAGTCCTATTAATAATCCAATTATATCTAGATTCTCAAGTCCTACTCCGAATATATTTGAAATTAAAAGACATCCTGTTATTGCAAGTGCAATTACAACCGCTTTCTTTCCTGTAATTTTTTCTTTAAAGAATATTGCATTAAAAATTGTTACCCATATTGGGTTTGTAAACATAAGTACTGTAGCAACTGCTATTGGTACTCTCTCTACTGCTATGTTAAATGTAGTAAATGATAAACCAAATGTTACTATACCATATAATGCACTAACTATAATTCCTTTTAAATCTACCTTGAAGGCATTTTTGTTAAATATAAATAAAAAAATACTGAATCCTACAGCTGCAATTAAGCATCTGAAAAATGAAATACTCATGGAATTTATTCCTGCATTAGTTAATGTTCTACTAGTTACACCCATCATTCCCCAAAATAATGTTGCAATTAGTACAAGAGAAATTCCTTTTTTCTTGTTGTTCATTTAATCCTTCCTTTCACTGATTGGTTAAGTTTTCCTTATGCTAAGGTTTACATAAGAAGTTACTTTACCATTCTACTATAATTTCTTATATTTTTCTTACATTTTATGCATTGTTTACATTTTGGTCACACTTAAAAAATAAAACCCTATATCTACAGTTTAACCATAGATATAGGGATTATTATGTTTTATATATTCAATTAAAATTTAACTTCTTCACCATAAAATGCTGCTTTAAAAATTCCTTCTATTAAGTCAGCATCAACTTTTCTTGGATTAGTTGCAGTACATGCATCTATAACTGCATTTTCAGACATGAATTTAACATTTGCTTTAAATTCTTCTTCATCAACACCATATTCTTTAAATGTTAATGGTATATTAAGTTCTTTATTTAAATCTCTTATAAGTTCAACTAGTGAGTCTACTAATTCATCATCAGTATTTCCACTAAGTTTTAACATATTAGCTATTTCAACGAATCTATTTTTACACTCAACTTTATTAAATTCTATTACTGATGGAAGTAATATAGCATTTGCGCAACCATGAGGTACGTGGAATACTCCACCTATTTTATGAGCCATTGAATGTACTATTCCAAGTGATACATTACTAAATGCCATACCAGCTAAGCATTGAGCATCATGCATATCAGCTCTTGCCTTCTTATCCCCATCATATGACTTTCTAATGTTGTCCCTAACCATTTCTATAGCCTTAAGTGCTAATGGGTCTGTAAAGTTATCTGCTATAGTTGAAACGTATGCTTCTATAGCATGAGTCATAGCATCCATTCCTGTATGTGCTACTAATTTCTTTGGCATTGTTTCTGCAAGGTCTGGATCTACTATTGCTATATCTGGTGTTATTTCAAAATCAGCTAAAGGATATTTGATTTTTGCTGCATAATCAGTTATTACTGAGAAAGCTGTTACTTCAGTTGCTGTTCCGCTAGTTGAAGCTATTGCAATGAATTTAGCTTTATTTCTAAGCTTTGGTAATCCAAATGGTACTATTGCTTCTTTGAATGTAAATTCTGGATGCTCATAGAATATCCACATAGCTTTAGCTGCATCAATTGGTGATCCTCCACCAAGTCCAACAATCCAATCAGGTTCGAAGTCTCTCATTGCTTCTGCACCTTTCATTACTGTTTCAACTGATGGATCTGATTCAACACCATCAAATATTCTAACTTCTATTCCTGCTTCTTTTAAGTTATCTTCGATTTTTTGTAAGAAACCAAATCTTTTCATTGAGCCACCGCCCATAACTATCATTGCTTTCTTTCCCTCAATATTTTTTAGGATATCAATTGATCCTGCTCCATGATAAATATCTCTTGGTAATGTAAATCTTGCCATAATATATTCCTCCTAAATCCCTTTTTAATTTATATAAATTTTATTTATTTATCTTTTAAATAATCATCTATTGCCTTTGCAGCATCTTTACCTGCACCCATCGCAAGTATTACTGTAGCTGCACCAGTTACTGCATCACCTCCTGCATAAACTCCATCTCTTGAAGTTTTACCTGAGTGTTCTTCTGCAACTATACACTTTCTCTTATTAATATCTAAACCTTTTGTTGTATGTGATATTAGTGGATTAGGTGAAGTTCCTAGGGACATTATTACAGTATCCACATCCATAATAAATTCTGAACCTTCTATTTCAACTGGTCTTCTTCTTCCTGATTCATCAGGTTCTGAAAGCTCCATTCTTACACATTTCATTCCTTTAACCCATCCATTTTCATCTGTTAAAATTTCAGTTGGATTAGTTAATAGATCAAATATTATTCCTTCTTCTTTAGCGTGATGAACTTCTTCTAGTCTAGCTGGAAGTTCTTCCTCACCTCTTCTATAAACTATATGTGTTTCGCTACCTAATCTTAAAGCTGTTCTTGCGGCATCCATAGCAACATTTCCTCCACCGACAACAGCAACCTTTTCTCCTAAACTTACAGGGGTTTTATAATCTTCTTTAAATGCTTTCATTAAATTAACTCTTGTTAAGAATTCATTTGCTGAGAACACTCCATTTGCATTTTCTCCTTTTATTCCCATGAATCTTGGCAGTCCAGCACCTGAGCCTATAAACACTGCATCAAAATCTTCATTTTCTAAAAGCTCATCTATAGTTATAGTTCTACCTATAATTACATTAGTCTCAATTTTGACACCTAGTTTTGTTATATTTTCAATTTCTTTTTTTACTACTTTATCTTTTGGAAGTCTAAATTCTGGTATACCGTAAACTAAAACTCCACCTGTTTTATGAAGAGCTTCAAATATAGTTACGTCATATCCTTTTTTAGCTAAATCACCTGCACATGTAAGTCCAGCAGGACCACTTCCTATAACCGCAACCTTTTTTCCATTACTCTCTTCTTTTTCTGAAAGGTCTACGTTATTTTCCATACTCCAATCTGCTGTAAATCTTTCAAGTTTACCAATTGAAACTGCATCACCTTTTATTCCAAGTACGCACTGACCTTCACATTGACTTTCTTGAGGGCAAACTCTTCCACATACAGCTGGAAGTGCACTATATTTAGATATAACTTTAGCTGCCTCTTCAAATTTACCTTCAGAAACTTCCTTAACAAATCCAGGTATATCGATTGATACTGGACATCCACTAACACATTTTGGATTTTTGCAATTTAAGCATCTCTTTGCCTCTTTTACAGCTTCTTCTTCGTTGTATCCTAAACAAACTTCTTCAAAGTTTGTTGCTCTTTCTTTTGGATCTTGTTCACGTACTGGAACTTTCTTAAGCCTTTCTTCCATATTCATTATTTATCACCTCCGCAATGTCCACATCCACCATGGTGAGTGTCTCCTTCTCTTTTCTTAAGAATAGCTCTACCTTCTTCTGTCTTATACATAGTTTGTCTTCTCATTGCTTCATCAAAATTAACTAGGTGACCATCAAATTCTGGACCATCAACACATGCAAACTTAACTTCATCTCCAACAGTTACTCTGCATGCACCACACATTCCTGTTCCATCAACCATTATTGGATTTAAACTAACTGTAGTTTTTATTCCAAGTTCCTTAGTTAACATACACATGAATTTCATCATTATCATAGGTCCTATAACTATAGCCTCATCATAATGTTTTCCTTCATCTTTTACTAAATGTGTCAACATATCAGTAACTCTTCCATTAAATCCATATGATCCATCATCTGTTGCAACATAAAGATTTTTTGCTACACTTCTCATTTCATCTTCTAATATTAGTAAGTCTTTAGTTCTACTTCCTATAATTACATCTACATCTATTCCATTCTCTTTCATCCACTTAACTTGAGGATATATTGGTGCAGCTCCAACTCCCCCTGCTATGAATATGAATTTCTTTTTCTTTAACTCTTCTATATCTTCTGTAACAAATTCACTTTCTCTTCCAAGTGGTCCTACAAAATCACTTACAAAATCACCAATTTCAAATCTTTCTAACTCTTTTGTTGCTTCACCAACAACTTGGAATACTATTGATACTGTTCCTTTTTCTTTATTAAAATCTGCAATTGTTAAAGGAACTCTTTCTCCCATCTCATCATTTTTAACTATTATAAACTGTCCAGGTTTTGCTGAGTTTGCAACTCTCTTTGCTTCTATGTCCATTAAATATATGTTTTTTGTCAGTTCTCTTTTAGATACTATTTTGTACATCTAATATCGTCGCTCCTTTTATATGTATTCGTTTTACATTTATATATATTAATATTAGCAATTTTTATGCCAAACGTTATAAATTTAACAATAAGTTAGTATCTGTACCATTTCTAAGCTTTTTGTAATTAATGTAAAAATAAGGCACATGTACTTTTTTAGTACATACGCCTCTTTATTTTTGTATTATTTTATTACACTGTCCTATTTTAAAACAGTTAATATATATTATATTTATCAATTTTATAATATAATGTGTTTCTACTTATTCCTAAAGCTTTTGCAGTTCTACTCATATTATATTGATTACATTTAATAGCTTTTTCGATTAATATTTTTTCTATATCCTTAATGTTAAAATCATTACCTATTTCTATATATATTCCATTTTCATCTTCATTATCTATTGATACTTCTTCTTTTACTTTACTTTTTATTTCATTTTCACCTTGAAACTCATATGATATTTTTCCGTCTAGATTAACTATATTTTCAATACAATTTTCAA
Source organism: Clostridium sp. (assembly GCF_036643715.1). Lineage (GTDB taxonomy): Bacteria > Bacillota > Clostridia > Clostridiales > Clostridiaceae > Clostridium. Next base: position 11,726 of record NZ_JAVXRL010000027.1, read on the forward strand.
GTTCTCTTATATTCCCAGGCCAAGAATAATTAATTAGTTTATTATATAAATTCTCATCAATAGTTGGAACATTTTTATTAAGTTTAAATGCTTTAATTCTTAAAAAATGTTCAATCAATTTAAAAACATCGCCTTTACGTTCTCTAAGAGGTGGTAAATATATTGGAATTACACTTAATCTATAAAAAAGATCTTCTCTAAAATTACCATTTTTAACTTCTTCCTTTAAATCTTTATTAGTTGCAGCAATTATTCTTACATCAATAGGAATTTCTTTTTCACTTCCTATTCTTGTTATTCTTCCTTCTTGTATAACTCTAAGTAAATGAACTTGCATTTCAAGTGGCATTTCTCCAATCTCATCTAAAAATACAGTTCCTCCATTTGCTATTTCAAATTTACCAATCTTTCCACCCTTTTTAGCTCCAGTAAATGAACCTTCTTCATAACCAAAAAGTTCACTTTCAATTAAGTTTTTAGGTATAGCACCACAATTTATTGCGACAAAGTTTTTATCTCTTCTATAGCTAAAATTATGTATAGCTTGTGCTAAAACTTCCTTACCTGTTCCGCTTTCCCCTTGAATAAGAACAGTTGATGGGCTATTAGCAACTATCTTACAGTTAGTAATAACATTTAATATAGCATCACTTTCACCTAAAATATCATCAAAAGTTTTATACGCTGAAGGGGACTTATCACCATTTCCTTGTATCTCTGTTTTCTTACTCATAGTAACAACTGACCCAACTATCTTTTCATTTAACTTAATTGGTTTTACTGTTATTAATGTTCTATTATTTGTATCATTTAAAAGCTTTATTTCCTTTATATAAGTTTTATAATTATCTCTTTCAAAACTTAGTGCAATATTTTTCCAGGCTGGAACTATTGCATCTATTCTTTCATCAATTAAATCTTCTGAAATCGTGTTAAGAATTTCACATGCAAGGCTATTAACATTGTTGATCCTACCATCAGAATCCACAGTTATTATTCCTTTATCCACATTATCCATAACACTACCAACGTAATTATAAGCTTCTTTTAATATATTATTAATATGCCTTTTCTCTAAATCTTTTTCTATAGCTTTAACACAAAATATAGCAAGTCCTAATGAATGAGGGTGTTTATTCATCCACTCTGAAGTCAAGTTAAGAGTACCTATAATATCGCCATTCTTTCCATGAATAGGCGCTGCTGAGCATGTAAGCCCTTTAAACATATTTATGTAATGTTCCTCTGCTGTAACTTGAACTGCTCTATTTTCTTCTAAAGCTATAGCCATAGCATTTGTACCTATATTTTTTTCATCCATGTACATGCCTTCTGTTATATTTAACTTTTCATATTCCCTTACTATAGCTTCTTTGCCACTTACCCTTAATATACAACCATCCTTATCTGTAAGTACGATTATAAATTCTTCATCTTTTAAAACATCATTAAACATGTCCATATATATTTTAGATATATTTATTAATTCTAAATTTTCATTTACTACATTGTGAAGTTCATCCTCATTTAATATTCTATTGGAACTTTTGTTGTCTATCTTTATTCCATATTCCATACTTCTTTTATGCGAATTTAAAATTCTCTTATCAAAATCCATGTAACTTCCCCCTGATATACATCTTTTGTCTAATACTCATTATGAGCTATATATACATTATAATACCAAACAAAGTAATATTTTATGTATTTACAAATTATTTACATTATAACGCAAAAATAAGAGCTATATACTAAAGTTAAAGAGATAACATCATTATATATGTTATATTCCCCTTCTTTCTCTACTATTTAGCCCTTCATTTATAAATATTAATATTTATTTTTATTTTTTAATTCTCTTTGTACTTCTCTATTATGTGCTTTTTCAAGAAGTGAATCTCTTTTATCATAATTTTTCTTACCCTTACAAATTCCAAGAGCTACTTTTACTTTACCTTCTTTTAAATATAATGAAAGAGGGATAAGTGTTAATCCTTCTCTTGATACTAAACCTGCAAGTCTTCCTATTTGTTCTTTATGAAGAAGAAGTTTTCTATCTCTTAATGGATCTACATTAAAAATATTTCCTTGCTCATATGGACTTATGTGCATTCCTCTTATAAATATTTCACCATTTCTAACTTCTGCATAACATTCTTTAAGATTTACTCTTCCTTTTCTTATAGACTTAACTTCTGTTCCAACAAGAACAAGTCCTGTTTCAATAGCTTCTTCTATAAAATAATCATGTCTTGCTTTTCTATTTTCTGCTAAAGAATTTGAATTTTTCTTTCTTACCAAATTTATCACCTACTTCTTATTTAAACCTATCTATCACTTAGTAAAATTATAATATAAGTTATGATAATTAGCAATTCTTCTATATATTATGTGAACTTTAATATATAAAATATTAATATAGAAAAGTCTAAAAACATGTATGATAACATTTATAGTTATCATAATGTTTTTAGACCTTTAAAATTATTTTATTCTGCGTCTTTTTCTTCTAATGCTAATACTTCTTTTAGTTCTTTTTTAACTTGTGGAATTTTTTCATTTAGCTCTTTTAGAGCCTCTTCTTTTCTGTCTTCTTCCTTTTCGTCAACTATTAAATCGAAGTATATTTCTCTATTTGCTATATCAACTTTACTACATTTAACTTTTACTTCATCTCCAAGTCTATAAATATTTTTAGTTCTTTCTCCAATTAGAGATAAATGATTTTCATCATAAACATAATAATCATCTTCTAATGCTGTAATATGAACTAAACCTTCTATTGTACTTGGAAGTTCTACAAACATACCAAAAGAAGTAACTGAAGATACGATTCCATCGAATTCTTCTCCAATTCTCTCTTGCATGTATTCTGCTTTCTTTAAATCATCAACTTCTCTTTCAGCTTCTTGTGCTACTCTTTCTGTCTCTGAAGATTGCTTTGAAGAATAATCAACTATTCCAATAAGCTTCTTAGCTCTACTTGGATCAATTTTACCATTTATCTGTTCCTTTATAATTCTATGAATTTGAAGATCTGGATATCTTCTAATTGGTGATGTAAAGTGACAGTAATATCTTGCAGCTAAACCAAAGTGACCTAAACTTTCAGGTGAATATCTAGCTTTCATCATTGATCTTAAAAGAAGTGTACTAACAACAGTTTCTTCTTTCTTTCCTTTTACTTTTTCTAATACTTCTTGAAGTGCTCTTGGATGAACTTCTTGACTCCACTTCATTGAATATCCTAAATTATAAATAAACTCTCTAAACTTAGTAAGCTTTTCTTCATCTGGATTTTCATGAACTCTATATACGAATGGTAAGTTAGTCCAGTACATATATTCTGCAACTGTTTCATTACATACAAGCATAAACTCTTCAATTAATCTATTAGCAATTTCTCTTGGATATGGTTTTATCTCTATTGGTTTTCCAAGTGAATTTAGGGTAATCTTTGCTTCTTCAAAATCAAAGTCAATTGCCCCTCTCTTCATTCTCTTAGATCTTAATATAGTAGCTAATTCTTCCATAGCCTTGAAGTCTTCATAAAGGTAATCATACTTCTTTATTAATTCTTCGTCTTTATCTACTAGAATCTTTGTAACATCTGTGTAAGTCATTCTTTCGTTAGTTCTTATTATACCTTCATGTATTGAATGTTCTACAACTTTACCTGTTTTATCAATTATCATAACACAGCTAAGTGTTAATCTATCAACTTGAGGGTTAAGTGAACATATTCCATTTGAAAGTTTCTTAGGAAGCATTGGTATAACTCTATCTATAAGGTATACTGATGTACCTCTTTTTAATGCTTCTGTATCTAGTGGATCTTTTTCTCTAACATAATTAGTTACGTCCGCTATGTGTACTCCAAGCTTGAAATTTCCGTTTGGTAATTTTTCTATAGATACAGCATCATCTAAATCCTTAGCATCTTCACCATCTATTGTAACCATTTTTACATCTCTAAAGTCAGTTCTTCTCTTATATTCTTTAGGGTCTATTTCTTCTTCTATTTTGTTTGTGTAATTTACAACTTTATCTGGAAAATCTTCTGGTAATCCAAATTTCTTTATTATAGTAAGAATATCAAGACCTCTGTCACCTTTTTGACCTAAAACTTCAGTTACAGTACCTTCAGGACTTCTTCTCTTTTCTGGCCACTTAGTAATATCAACAATTACTACATCACCGTCTTTAGCACCATTTTTATCTTTCTTAGATACGAATATATCTTGGTGAAGTCTAGTATCTTCTGGAATAACAAACCCAAAATTCTTGCTGCTTTCATAAACACCAATTATTTTGTTATTTGCTCTTTCAACAACTTCAACAATTTCGCCTTCTCTCTTCTTACCATTTCTATCTTCTCTTGTTACTTGTGCTAATACTTTATCTCCATTCATTGCGCCATTCATGCATGATGATGGTATGAATACATCCTTTTCGCCCTCATTTTCTGGTATTACGAATCCAAATCCTCTTTGATGACCTTGCAGTCTTCCTGCAACTAGCCCTAGTCTTTCTGGAATACTGTACTTCTCCTTTGCAGTTAGTACTATTAAGCCTTCTTTTTCCATAGTCTTAAGTACCTTCTTAAAAGCTCTAATCTCATCTGATCTTATATCGAAAACTGCAACTAGTTCTGTTAAATTCATTGGTCTATATGCGTCTTCACGCATAAATTCTAATAATGTGTGTTTTATTCCCATTTCATTCCTCCGTATTAATCATATATCATTAGTATATGCTATCCATTATTCTAATATATTATTCTATCTATATACTAACACATTATACATTAATAACAATTGTTCTTTAAGTAAATTATATATTTTATAGCATAAACTACCTTTATTATACAAAAAAAGCTATCTTCTTATTCAGAATTTAATATTCTATAAGAAAATAGCTTATTCTACTATATTATTTTAAAATAATATTCCACCAAATTCAACTATAAGTGGCGCAAATACAACTGCTACTATTGTCATAAGTTTAATTAATATATTCATTGAAGGACCTGATGTATCTTTAAATGGATCTCCAACTGTATCTCCAATTACTCCTGCTTTATGAGCATCGCTACCTTTTCCACCATGAACTCCACTTTCAATATACTTTTTAGTATTATCCCAAGCACCACCTGCATTTGACATTAGTATCGCCATCATAACCCCAGTTACAACGCCTCCACATATAAGTCCAGCTAATGCTTCCTTTCCAAGTAGTAACCCAACTACAATCGGTGATAGAACTGCTATAATTCCTGGAAGTAACATCTCCCTAAGCGCTGCTCTTGTTGAAATTTCAACACAAGTAGAATAATCCGGCTTTTCTGTTCCTTCTAAAATACCTGGTTTTTCTTTAAACTGTCTTCTAACTTCTGATACCATTTCTCCTGCTGCTTTACCAACTGATTGCATAGTAAGAGCACCAAATAAAAATGGAAGCATTCCCCCAATTAAAACACCAACCAAAGTTAGTGGATTAAGCAAATTAATTGTATCTAATTTAACAGCTTGAGTATATGATGCAAATAATGCTAATGCTGTTAATGCGGCAGAGCCAATAGCAAAACCTTTTCCTATTGCTGCTGTTGTATTACCAACAGAATCAAGTTTATCTGTAACTTCTCTAACTTCTTCATCTAGTCCACTCATTTCAGCTATACCACCTGCATTATCTGCAATAGGTCCATAAGCATCAACTGCTACTGTAATTGCAGTAGTAGAAAGCATACCAACTGCTGAAAGTGCTATACTATATAATCCTATTAATGAATTGTCCGCTCCACCTGCTCCAAAATAAGAAACTAAAATTCCAATTACTATTAAAATTATTGGAATAACAGTTGATTTCATCCCAACTGCAAGTCCTGCAATTATATTAGTTGCAGCACCTGTATTACATTCTTCTGCCATATACTTAACTGACTTGTAATCAGATGATGTATATACTTCTGTTATTTTACCAATTAGGAGTCCAACACATACACCAACTACTATTGGTATAAATAATTTTAAATCTTTAAATAAGTAGTTGCATACAAACCCACTAAGTACAAGAGCTATTCCCCCTGATAAAAAGCTTCCTAAATTAAGCGCTTTTTGTGGATTATCACCTTTATACATATTAACTGCAAAAATACCTATAATTGAAGATATTATTCCAACGGCTGCAAGTATAAGTGGATATATTGAAGCTTCTTTTCCAAGTACTGTAACTGATAAGAATCCACCTAAAGTAATTGCTGATATTATTGAACCAACATATGATTCAAAAAGATCTGCTCCCATACCACATACATCTCCAACATTATCTCCAACATTATCTGCTATAACTGCTGGATTTCTTGGATCATCTTCTGGTATACCAGCTTCAACTTTTCCAACTAAATCAGCACCAACATCTGCTGCCTTTGTATATATTCCACCTCCAACTCTTGCAAAAAGCGCTATTGATGATGCACCAAGTCCAAAACCTGTTATATATTCTGCATTTAAGTCAAATATAAATGAGAATATAGTAAGTCCAATTATTCCAAGGGATACAACACAAAGTCCCATAACTGCACCACCTGAAAATGCAACGCCTAAAGCTTTTTTTATTCCTGACTTAGCAGCTTGTGCACATCTAACGTTAGCTTTAACTGCTGTTCTCATTCCAACAAAGCCTGCTATCATTGAGAAAATTGCACCTACTAAAAATGCAATTGCAGTTTTGTAGCTTAAAAATATTGCTATACACAAAAATATTGCTACAATAAATATTGATAAATATTTATACTCCTTTTTTATAAAAGCCATAGCACCTTCTTCTATATGTGATGCAATCTCTTTCATAATTCCAGTTCCATCTTCTTTTTTCATAATACCCTTAATAATGAAAATTAAAAAAACAAATGCAATGATTCCACAAATTAGTGGTAGTATTAATAAGTTCATAACTCCACACCTCTCTTTAATATTCTTAGCATAAATCATGCTAATATATACCTATGAAGTTAATAACCATATTAGAATTATGTATAAACAAGTTTTAAAAATATTATTTTGAAATTCAAAAAAGCCAGCCAAATAAATTTGACTGACTAAAATTTAATTTGTGCTTCCCACAAATACTAAATCATATTTAATGCCATTGTATTTACTACGAATAGTAACATTGAAATAACGGTTGTTCTCTCTAACATAACTTCTCTTGTTCTTGATTTATTTCTTGAGAAGAAAGTATCATTGTTGCTACCTTGAATAAGTCCACTTAACGCGTCTGACTTACTAGGTTGCATAAGTATTGATACAATAATCACTAGACCAAGTATAGCTTCAACAACGAATAATGCTGTTTTCATGGGAAACACCTCCTAATATTTAAATCTATATTTCACATTCTTAACCACATAAGTATATCATAACGCAATTAATATTTCTATATAGTTTTACATATTTTTGTAAAATTCTTACGCTTCATCTCCTATTCTCATATAATACTAATAATTATATTATAAACCACTTAAAACATTATATTCTTTTATAACTTCTCTCCCAATGTATAAAATGGTATAATTATGTAATATTTACATTATATTAGGAGGGTAATCATGATTAATAATTTATCAGTTTTAATAATAGAAGACGAATACGATTTAAATATTTTAATGAAAAACTTATTAGAAAAAGAAAGATTTAAGGTTGTACAAGCATATTCCGGAGAAGATGCTAAGAAGTTAATCCACTCTAGTTTTGACTTAATAATTTTAGACTTAATGCTACCGGATATTGATGGTTTTGACTTAATACCTTTTTTTAGATCTATAACAAAGTCACCTATAATTGTTGTTTCTGCAAAAGATGATGACGCTGACCTTGCTATAGCATTAACACTAGGTGCTGATGATTACATAAAAAAACCCTATTCAAATACAGAATTAAAAGCAAGAATAAAAGCAAATTTACGAAGATTTAATTCATACTCATATAAAGACATAGATGTAATAAAAACAAATAATAAAATTTCTATTGGGGATTTAACATTAAATTTAGACAATTATATTTTAATAAAAGGTAATAATGAAATTCAGCTAACTTCTAAAGAGTTTAGCCTCCTTCACCTATTTATGAAAAACCCATCAAAAGTTTTTACTAAACAAAACTTGTATGACTTAATTTGGGGTGAAGATTTTATGAGTGGTGATAATACTGTGACAGCTCTAATAAAAAGACTTAGAGAAAAACTAGAGGACTCCCCAAAATCTCCAAAGTACATTAAAACTGTTTGGGGTATAGGATATAAATTAGGTGATATATGATTAATTATATTTTTTGTTTTATAATTGTTATTCTCATTATATATATAATTTCTCTTCATAAATCAATTAGCTATATTACAAAGCAAATTAGCTTTAGTAATAAATCATATCCCTTACAAGAAATTAGTATATATTCATCAAATACAACTATTATAAATCATGTAAAAGCACTAAATAAATATATATCTTTACTAAATGAACATAATAATGATTTAAATTTTAAAGAGTCCAATATTAAATCAATGCTTACGAATATTTCTCATGATTTAAGAACTCCTTTAACTGCAATCATTGGTTTTTCTGATTTATTAAGCGAGAGTAATGAAAACTCGAAAGAAATAGACTATATAAGAAAAAATACTAAAGTAATCCAAAATTACATCGATTCAATATTTACAATTTGCAAAATTGATTGTAAAAAGATTGTTATTTCTAAAGAAACCTTTAATTTATGTGAACTTATACGAGAAATTATTTTAATTTATTACAATGATATTTCTATTAACAATATAGATGTAAATATAGATTTACCAAAGGATGATATTTATATATATAACGACAAACATATAATGTTTAGAATACTGTCAAATTTAATATCTAATTCTATTAAATACGGTAAAGACGGTAATTACTTATCAATACAATTAAATAACTATAAAGATAATTTAGAAATATTAATTTCAGATAATGGTATCGGTATAAATGAAAATGAACTTAGGTTTCTATTTGATAAATGGTATCGTGGCAAAAATAGCTCAAACTTTTCTGGTACCGGTCTTGGACTATTTTTATCAAAGGAACTTGCTAATTTAATAAACGGATCAATAGATGTCTTATCAACTAAAAAACCTACAACTTTCATTTTTAAAATATATTTATCATAGAAATATTATATTTTTATAATTTAGAAGATAAATTTTTTTATTAAACTTAACTTATAAATTATTAAGAGGTGATACTTTGAGTTATATAATACAAACTATAAATTTAAATAAGCAATATAAAAACACCTTTGTTATAAAAGATCTTAACTTAAATATAAAAAAAGGTGAAATCCATGGTTTTTTGGGGAAAAATGGAGCAGGTAAAACTACTACATTAAAAATGTTACTTGGCCTTACAAAGCCAACATCAGGAAAAATACTTATAAATGGTGACCCCTATTCTAAAAACACATCCACAAAACATATTGGAAGTGTTATCGAATATCCATCATTTTATCCTAATCTTACTTGCTATGAAAACTTAAATATTCATAGACTAATGATGGGTATAGCTAACGAAAACTATATTTATGATGTTCTAAAAATAGTTAATTTAAATTCCAAAGAAATACTAAATAAAAAAGTAAAACACTTTTCACTTGGAATGAAACAAAGATTGGGTATAGCCCGCGCCTTACTTCATAAGCCTAATATACTTATTTTAGATGAACCAACAAATGGGCTAGACCCACTTGGTATAAAAGATCTTAGAAATATTTTATTAGACCTATCCCGTAACAGTAATATATCGATCCTTTTATCTAGCCATATATTAAGTGAAGTTTCAGAACTTGCAGATACTATATCAATTATTGACAATGGTTATTTAGTAGATGTTTTAAATGAAGATAAACTTCTAAAATTACAGAAATCTTATATTAGAATAAACACTAATGATTTAAATAAGTGTTCAATTTTTCTAGAGAAAAGCAAATCTATTCAAAACTATTCAATTACAAATAATAACGAAATTAGAATATTTGATGAAATTATAGACACTGCTCTATTAAATAAAGAGCTTATTGAAAATTCTATTTCAATAAAGGAAATAAATATAGTTAATCAATCTTTAGAAGAGTATTTTCTTAATTTAGTTGGAGGTCAAACTAATGCTTAATATTTTCAAAGTCGAATTAATAAAACTAAAGAAAACTTTTATACCATTATTAATGATTATAACGCCTTTAATTGTTCCAATGATAATTTCTAAAAATAATATATCATCAAGTAATTTTATTGCAACTTGCTTAACTATAAATGTTTTAATACTCTTTCCATTAATTATTAATATTGTTTGCAGTTATATATACTCACGAGAGTTTTTAGATAAAAATGAAAATATATATTTTTCATACCCTTTATCACCACTAAAATTAATATTATCAAAATTTTTTGTATTATTTATCTTAAGTTTATTAATGTATTCAATTACAATTTTTGCAACTTTATTCATGTCAAAATTATCATTTCAAGATTTCAATTTACAATTGCTACTTAACGAAAATTTAAGTATATTTTTTAAATCATTTTTACTTAATATGTTTATATGCCCAATAACTATATTGTTATCAATAAAAATTAAAAATATATTTATTCCTTTTGGATATAGTATACTATTAGTTTTGTCTAACATAACAATATTCACTATTTTCCCAATTGATAAAATAAAATATTGCTTATTAAATTTACCTGCTTTTGATTATTTCAATTTAAAATTCATGGAATCAACTTTACCATTTCTAGAACCTCAATATACATTAATTATGTTCTGTATTTTTTTACTTTTAATTTATATTCTTACTATAGTTTATAAAAAACTAGATTTATAGTAACAATAAAAAGCCCTGTATCAAATGTGATTTGATACAGGGCTAAAATATTATTCTATTTCTTTAAGTTGAAGAATGAGTCCATTCCTCTGTATTCAGCTACATCATCAAGTTCTTCAGCAATTCTAAGTAATTGATTGTACTTAGCAACTCTTTCTGATCTTCCTGGTGCACCAGTCTTGATTTGTCCTGCGTTAACTGCAACAACTAAATCTGAAATAGTTGTATCTTCTGTTTCACCTGATCTATGAGATATAACTGCTGTATATCCTGCTCTATTTGCCATTTCTATAGCATTTAAAGTTTCAGTTAATGTACCAATTTGGTTAAGTTTAATAAGAATTGAATTTGCAATTCCCATTTCAATACCCATCTTTAATCTTTCTGTATTAGTAACAAATAAATCATCACCAACTAATTGAATCTTTTTACCAAGTCTTTCAGTCATGATCTTCCAGCCTTCGTAATCTTCTTCAGCCATACCATCTTCTATTGAGATAATTGGATACTTATTAACTAAGTCTTCATAAAAATCAACCATTTCTTTTGGTGTTAATGTCTTTCCTTCATGTTTTAATACATACTTACCATCTTCAAAGAATTCTGATGATGCTGGGTCTAATGCTATAAACATTTCTTTTCCTGGTTCTATTCCAGCTTTCTTTATAGCTTCTATAATAACTTCAATAGCTTCCTCATTTGATTTTAAGTTTGGTGCAAATCCACCTTCATCACCAACACCTGTTGAATATCCTTTTTCATTTAATATCTTCTTAAGTGCATGGTATACATCTGAACACATTCTTAATGCATCACTAAATGTCTTTGCTCCAACTGGCATTATCATAAATTCTTGAAGGTCAACTGAGTTATCAGCATGTTCTCCACCATTTATGATGTTCATCATTGGTACTGGTAATACTTTTGCATTTACTCCACCAACATATTGATATAAAGGTAAACCTAAAAATTCTGCTGATGCTTTAGCAACTGCAAGTGAAACACCAAGTATAGCATTTGCTCCAAGTTTTCCTTTATTTTTAGTTCCATCAAGTTCTATTAATGTCTTATCTATAAAAGTTTGATCTAAAGCATTTAAACCAACTAATTCATCTGCTATTATATCATTAACATTCTTTACAGCATTTAAAACACCTTTTCCATTGAATCTATCCTTGTCTCCATCTCTAAGTTCAACAGCTTCAAATACTCCTGTTGATGCTCCTGATGGTACTGCAGCTCTTCCTACTGTTCCATCTTCTAAATATACCTCAACCTCAACTGTTGGGAATGATCTTGAATCTAATATTTCTCTTGCTAAAATATCAACTATTTCTGCATATTGTTTCATTTTTAATACCCTCCTCGTTAAAAATCAATTACCAATAATTATTATTTGTATTAAGATCAAATATTATTTATTAATTTGATTATTTATTAATTTAAATATATTATACTCCTATCCAATGATATTTTCAATCAATTGATATTTATTTTCAATTTATTAATATACACCCTATTTTCATAACAAATTAACTGCTTTATTCATAACATTTTTGAGTATAATCACATACAAAAAAGTTAGAGGCAATAAAACCTCTAACTTTTTTATTTATGGATATATTCTATGTTTTCCTTAATAAAATATTTCTCTATCTCACACTTCCAATGCTTAGCTTTAACTTTATCTATTTCTTCCATTTGGTTTAAAAAATCATCTAATATTGAAAGGGCATTAAGTTTCTTCATTAAGTGTCTTGGAAAATCCACTTTCCTAGTATAGCAACCTTTTGGATCTATCATCATTAGTCTTCCACTTTTAGTTATATAAATATCTCTACATCTTGTATCAAGTTTTTTAAAACCTAAATATTCGAACTCCTGTAGTAATTTATATATTTTATGAGTTAATTGCTTATCTATTCCGTTTCTTCTTATGTATTTGTCTAAACGTACTCCTGAAACCTTTTCCCTTACTATATACAGTTTTCCATGTACATATATATTAGGAAAGTATTTTGATTTCTTTGTTCTCTTTAATGTGTTTCCTTCTGCCTTACAAATTTTTTCTTTTAAAAAAATTTTTACTACTTTATTCCCAGGGAGCTCAAATACTATTCCATTATTGCCTTGTCCTAAGTACTCCCCTTTTCTAAATAATTTTTCTGTATTTTTATCAAAGCAGACAGAATAATCATAATTAACTTTCATCTTTTCTACCTAAATATTATTCTTCACACTATATATTATTAAATATATCTTTTATTGTGATAATCTTATAAAGGTTATTATAAACTTTGTTCCTAATTTTCGCTTTTTAAAACTTCATTTCTTATTACAACAAACATCATTATAATTCCAACACTGAATATAATATGTGATACTCCAGCTATTCCTGAAACCATAGCGCCTCCATTTAATACAAGCACTTGATCAATACCTCTCCATACAAACATACCTATCATAAATATAAGACCTAAATTATAAGTAATAAAAAACTTATTAAATAATTTATTCTTAGTAATTTTAAATTCTTTCTCAAATAAAGTAAGTAGTAGGAACACTAAGCTTCCTAAAACAAATAAATGTACATGTAATACTGACAATGTAGTTTTATCAGTAAATTCAAATATTCTTGTAAACTCACGATAAAAAACTCCACTTACTAATGCTAAAATAGCATAAATAAATGATGCATTAATTAATTTTCTCATTATAAATCCCCCTTTAATAATACTGATTATTCTTTAGTAATCAATATCTTATTTTATCATCTTTTATATTTTGTGTATATAAAACATTTCAATATATAATTATTCAAAATTAAAATACACTATAAATAAAATGAATCTAAAGTAATCTTTTTAATCTATAAATTATATATTATAAGTGAAAGATAAATTTTAGGAGATTAGTATGTTTTGGTTTTCTAATAATACAGATTCAAAGGTAACGTTTAAAGTATTAAATAATACAGATGATAATATATTTATAACAAGACTTTTTTCTAAAGACATGGACATTAAAGAAATGAGAAAAAGTTTAAGTCCAAATTATAATCACTTATTCCAAATACAATCTAGTTTATTTCACATAAATAAATTAGATTCTACTTCAATTTATATTTTATTTACTGATCCTCATGGAAAAACCCATAAATTTTTAGTTTATGAGAACCTTAAAGAAGATACTTATGTATATATTAAAGTCACAATCTTCAAAACACAACTTGGCGATTATGAAATTTCCATGCGAGATTTAATATCTCACCCTGAATGCTAAAAAAAGAACTCACAGTAAATTCTGTGAGTTCTTTATATTAATTATAATAAATTACTTTATTAATGAATGTCCAGTCATTTCTTCTGGTGCTTTAAGACCCATTTCTCCAAGCATTGTTGGAGCGATGTCTGATAGCTTACCATCTTCTAATGTCTTTCCTTCTGAATGGTTTGATACCCATACAAATGGAACTGGATCAGTTGTGTGAGCTGTAAATGGTGTTCCTGTTGAGAAATCAATCATTGTTTCTGCATTTCCGTGGTCAGCAGTTATAAATAATGATCCATCTTTTTCAAGAACTTTTGCTGCGATTTTGCCTAAGCATTCATCAACAGTTTCAACAGCTTTAATAGCAGCTGGAATTACTCCAGTGTGTCCTACCATATCTGGGTTTGCATAGTTTAATATGATCATGTCATATTTTTCACTATCTAATCTTTTTACTAATTCATCAGTTACTTCGTACGCGCTCATTTCTGGCTTTAAATCATAAGTTGCAACTTTTGGTGATGATATAAGTGCTCTATCTTCATTTTCATTAGGTTGTTCTACTCCACCATTGAAGAAGAATGTTACGTGAGCATACTTTTCTGTTTCAGCAATTCTTAATTGGTTTAATCCCTTATCTGCGACATATTCACCTAAAGTATTTTCTAATGTTTGAGCTTTAAATGCTACATTAACACCTTCGAAAGTCTTATCATATTGAGTCATTGTTATAAATGTTACATCTAACTTTTCTGCATTAAATCCATCGAAATCCTTTTGAGTTAATGCTCTTGTAAGTTCTCTAGCTCTATCTGGTCTAAAGTTAAAGAATATAACTGAATCTCCAGTTTTAACTGTTGCAACTGGGTGTCCATCTTTTTCTATTACTGTTGGTAATACGAATTCATCAGTTTTATTATCATGGTATGAGCTTTCTATAGCTTCTACTGCACTAGTTGCAGTTTCGCCTGTTCCTTTAACTATTGCATTGTATGCAAGTTCAACTCTTTCCCATCTGTTATCTCTATCCATTGCGTAGTATCTACCACTTACTGTAGCTATTTCCCCTACTCCAACTTCTTTCATCATTTCTTCAGTCTTTTCTATGAATTCTTTACCTGATGAAGGAGCAACATCTCTACCATCCATGAATGCATGAACGTATACTTTTTGAAGTCCTTCCTTTTTAGCAAATTCTAAAAGTCCTTTTAAATGATTTATGTGTGAGTGAACTCCACCATCTGATAATAATCCCATTAAGTGTAATGCTGAATTATTTTCTTTTGCATTTTTCATAGCTTTAAGAAGTTCTTCATTGTGGAAGAATTCTCCGTCTGCTATTGACTTAGTTATTCTAGTAAGCTCTTGATATACTACTCTTCCTGCTCCTATATTTAAATGACCAACTTCTGAGTTACCCATTTGTCCTTCTGGAAGACCAACAGCCATTCCTGAAGCTTGAAGCATTGAATGAGGATATTCCTTTACTAATCTATCAAAATTTGGTTTTTTAGCTAATGAAACAGCGTTGCCTTCTGAAGCCTCTGCTATTCCAAAACCGTCTAATATCATTAACATTACTGGTTTCTTTGCCATAACTCTACCTCCATCTATTTATAAAAAATATAATTAAATTCTTTTTTTATATTAATTGTGATTTTTTCTCTTATATTATACTACAAGAAATTATCATAAACAACAAAAAGCAATAGTATGAATGAATTGGTATTATTCAATCATGACTATTGCTTTGTATGTTAATACTTTACATTAATAAATTAATATTAGTAGTTAACGATTTGAGCAAAGTCTGAAGCTACTAAACTAGCTCCACCAACTAAAGCTCCATCTATGTCTGATTGAGCCATTTGCTCTTTAATTGTAGCTGGTTTAACTGATCCACCGTATTGGATTCTTACTTTATCAGCAACTTCTTTTCCGAACATTTCTACAACAACATTTCTGATTGCAGCTATTGTTTCGTTAGCTTGTTCTGATGTAGCAGTCTTTCCTGTTCCGATAGCCCAGATTGGTTCGTAAGCTATTACAACTTTTTCTGCTTCTTCTTTTGATAATCCTGCTAAGTCAGCTGTGATTTGTGCAGCTAAAACTTCAACGAATTTCCCTGATTCTCTTTGCTCTAAAGTTTCTCCACAGCAAAGGATTGGTGTCATGTTGTGCTTGAAAGCAGCTTTAACTTTCTTGTTGCAAGTTTCGTCTGTTTCATTGAAGTATTCTCTTCTTTCACTATGTCCGATTACTACGTATTCGATTCCCATAGCTTCAAGCATTACTGGTGAAACTTCTCCAGTGAAAGCTCCATTTTCTTCGAAGTGCATGTTTTGTGCAGCTATCTTTACATTTGATCCTTTAGCAGCTTTTACAGCAGCATCTAAGCATACAAAAGTAGGACATAAAACTACATCACAAGTAGCATCCTTTACTAATGGTTTGAATTCATTTATGAATTCTACAGCTTCATCTATTGTCTTGTTCATTTTCCAGTTTCCTGCGATTATTGCTTTTCTCATTAAAATCACCTCTAAATTATTTTATTGTTATTTGGAATAAGGTAGCCACTCTTTGTATTTTCTAAGAGCGGCTACTATTTATAAAAACTATTTAGGCTAAACTTAAATATTAGCTATTTAAAGCATCTATTCCTGGTAATACTTTACCTTCTAAGAATTCAAGTGAAGCTCCACCACCTGTTGAGATGTGAGTCATCTTGTCTCCGAATCCTAAGATGTTTACAGCTGCAGCTGAATCTCCACCACCGATTATAGTAGTTGCATTTGAATCAGCCATAGCCTTAGCTACTGCAATTGTACCTTTATTGAAGTTATCGAATTCGAATACTCCCATAGGTCCGTTCCAGATTACAGTCTTAGCATCTTTTATAGCATCAGCATATATTGCTTCTGTCTTTGGTCCGATATCTAATCCCATGTTTCCAGCTGGAATGTTTTGATCTTCAGTTATAGTTGCTTCCATATCTTTGAATTCTGGAGCTACTCTGTGGTCTACTGGTAATAAGAATTTAACTCCCTTTGCAGCAGCCTTTTCGATCATTTCTTTAGCGTAGTCAACTCTTTCTTCTTCAACTAATGAAGTTCCGATTTCGTATCCTTGAGCTTTTAAGAATGTGTAAGCCATTCCTCCACCAATTATTAAAGTATCAACTTTATCTAAAAGGTTATTTATAACTGCAATCTTATCTGAAACTTTAGCTCCACCTAAGATAGCAACGAATGGTCTTTCTGGAGTTTCAACAGCATTTCCTAAGAACTTTAATTCTTTTTGGATTAAGTATCCACATACAGCTGTATCTAAGTAATCAGTTACACCAACAGTTGAACAGTGAGCTCTATGAGCTGTTCCGAATGCATCGTTTACGAAGATATCAGCAAGTGAAGCTAATTCTTTAGAGAATTCTTCTCCGTTCTTAGTTTCTTCTTTTCTGTATCTTGTATTTTGTAATAAAACAACGTCTCCGTCTTTCATTTCTGCAACTGCTTTTTTAGCGTTTTCTCCAACAACATTGTTGTCAGCTGCGAAAACAACTTCTGATTGAAGCATTTCGCTTAATCTCTTAGCAACTGGTTCTAATGATAATTCTGGCTTTGGTTCACCCTTTGGCTTACCCATGTGTGAGCAAAGTATAACCTTTGCACCGTTGTCTACTAAATACTTAATAGTTGGAAGTGCTCCGTTTAATCTATTTTCATCAGTTATAACACCATCTTTTAATGGTACGTTAAAGTCACATCTTACTAAGACTTTTTTACCCTTTACATCTATATCTTCTACAGTCTTTTTATTGAAGTTCATTCTTTTCACCTCTTAAATAAATTTAATTATATTTTAAAATAGTCTGGCTTTATAGCCTTAACTACAAAACCAGACTTATAAAACTTTTTTATTTGCTATCTAATTAATAGATTACTTTAAGTTAGCGAAGTATCCTAAAGTTCTGATTAATTGGTTAGTGTATGACATTTCATTGTCGTACCATGAAGCAACTTTAACTAATTGTTCTCCGTTAACTTCCATGATCTTTGTTTGAGTTGCATCGAATAATGATCCGAAGCTTATTCCGATTACGTCTGATGATACTATTGGATCTTCAGTGTATCCGTATGATTCGTTTGCAGCAGCTTTCATTGCAGCGTTTATTTCTTCAACTGTAGTCTTCTTGTCAAGAACACAAACTAACTCAGTTAATGAACCAGTTATTACTGGAACTCTTTGAGCGTTTCCGTCTAACTTACCAGCTAATGCAGGGATAACTAATCCGATTGCTTTAGCAGCACCAGTTGAGTTAGGGATGATTGAAGCAGCAGCAGCTCTTGCTCTTCTTAAATCTCCTTTTGCATGTGGAGCGTCTAATGTATTTTGATCATTTGTGTAAGCGTGGATTGTAGTCATGAATCCTTCTTTTAATCCAAATTGTTCATTTAATACGTTAGCCATTGGAGCTAAACAGTTAGTTGTACATGAAGCACCTGAGATAACTGTATCGCTAGCTTTTAATATTTCGTTGTTTATGTTGAATACAACTGTTGGAAGGTCGTTTCCAGCTGGAGCTGATATAACAACTTTCTTAGCACCTGCTTCGATATGAGCTGAAGCCTTTTCCTTTGAAGCGAAGAATCCTGTACATTCTAAAACGATGTCTACATTTAATTCTCCCCATGGTAAGTTCTTAGGGTCTCTTTCTGCAGTTACTTTAATTTCTTTTCCGTTAACTACGAAAGCTCCTTCTTTAACTTCGATTTCTCCATCGAATCTTCCTTGTGCTGAATCGTATTTGAATAAGTGAGCTAATGTCTTAGCGTCTGTTAAGTCGTTGATTGCAACCACATTAAATTCAGGGTTGTTGATCATTAATCTTAATGCTAATCTTCCTATTCTTCCAAAACCGTTAATTGCTACATTTACCATATTGTAAATACCTCCTAAAAAATAGCTTTTATAAAAATTTTTTTTATAAACAAATTAATTATTTTTACTGCATAGAACTCTTAAAATTTCTATTCCTGCAGCTTCATCAGTAATTAAAACAGCGTTTTTATTACCTCTTTGAGTCGCAATAATCGACTCTACTTTATTTTCTCCACCAGCAACCACAATATGTGTGTTAATTTTTCTGGCTTCATCTATATTTATTCCAATAGCGGTTGTTTTTGAAACCACTTTTGAATCTTTATCGAAGTAACATCCAAATGCTTCTCCAACAGCTTTAAGCTTTGTAAGACTTAAGATGCTTTCTTCGGAAAGTCCTCTTTTCTGTGCCATTTCAACAGCGTTACCAACTCCATAAACAAATATATCTGCATTATGTATACTTTTTACAACCTCTTTAATATCATTTTCTTCTTTTAATGATTTTAAAAGCTTAAAGCTAACATTTTCAGAAACATGAAGCATTTTGTAACTTCCATTTACTTTCTTTGCAAGCGATGCAGCTAAAGTGTTAGCCTGTATCTCTACAGTTCTACCCATACCGCCTCTTGCTGGAACTACTAATACATTAGATAAATTCTTTACTTCTCTAAATGACTCTACAACTTCTTTAACTGAACTACCTCCAGTTAAAGCAATAATCGAATTATTCTTAATTATTTTTCTTAAATAATTAGAAGCTGCTTTACCGATATCTTTTAGAACAGCTGGATTATTATCTACATTTCCTGGAACTATTATAACTTTTTTAAGTGAAAGTTTATTTTTAATATCTTTTTCAATATCTGACAAACCTCTAAGTTCATGTATAAATGAACTTAATTTATCAACAACTTCTTCACCACTTTTTGTTACATTCATACCTGGTGTATTAACTTCTATTAACCCTTGACCTTTAAGAAAACTTACTTCTGTTCTAACTACCCTTTCGCTTAAATCAAGCTCACTAGCTAAAACTCTTCTTCCTATAGGTTGGTTTAAAAATATAGTCCTTAGTATATTGTACCTTTTTTCGAGTACCTCTACAAGTTCAGGAACTATTTTCTTTTGCAAACTTAATATTTCCTGCACCTTCAACACCCCTTTGGTCACAAAACGTCCCATACTTATCTTTTATGTCCCACAGGTTCTATTATAAATTAAATTCATGAATTTTGGAAGTATAATTTTAATTTTTTTTGATTTTTCTGCCTAATTTACTATATAAAACTACTGCAATTCCTTATATAAAGAGACTTAAGCTAAAGTCTTTTTCTTTTGCTTGATGACTTAATTCCAAGTTCCTCTCTGTATTTTGCCACAGTTCTTCTTGATATATTCATACCTTCTTCTTTTAATTTATCACAAATAAATTGATCAGAATAAGGTTTTGTTTTCTCTTCTCCGTCAACAAGTTCTTTTATTTTATTCTTTATTTTAACAACTCCTAAGTCCTCATCGCCATTAGAAACTCCTGTTGTAAAGAGATCCTTTATTTTGACAGTTCCTCTATCAGTTAATATGTATTTATCTTTAACTGCTCTACTTATTGTTGATTCATGTACTTCTAACTCTTCTGCTATCTCTTTTAAAGTCATAGGTTTTAAATAATTATAACCTTTTTCGAAATATTCCTTTTGTTTTAATATTATCTTTTCTAATACTCTATATAAAGTACTTCTTCTTTGCTCAATGCTCTTAATTAAGAATAATGCTTTATTTAGTTTGTCCTTAACGTAATTAGACGCATCATTATCTTTATCTTTGTTAATAACCTCTTTGTAAGTATTATTTATAGATAATCTTGGCAGTACGCTATCATTCATTATAATTATGTACTCACCATCTATCTCTCTAATTGCAGCATCAGGTATTATAAACTTAACCTCTTCACCTGTATAAAAACCTCTAGAAGGCTTTGGTTCTAATTTCTTAACTACATCACCATACCTTTGAGCTTCTCTTGGTGATATCCCTAATTTTTTTCCAATAGCTGCATATTTATTTTCAGCTATGTCCCCTAAATGATTTTTTACTATTTTAACCATAATATCATCATCTAAAGCAAGCTTATCTAATTGAATAAGTAAACACTCTTCAATATTTCTAGCTCCAATTCCATAAGGCTCTAGGTCTTGTACTATTTTCAAAACATCTTCCCCTTTTTGAAGGGGAATTTTAAGTTCTTCACAAATATCTTTTAAATCACATTCTAAATATCCTCTGTGATCTAAATTTTCTATAATATATTCTGCAATTTCTTTACTATATTGATCAATTGATAATTCCATCAATTCTTCTTTTAAATATTCTTTTAGTGATTTTTTTTCTGATATAAAATTAAAAGGTGATACATCATCATCACTATCATATGATCCATAACTTTGAGCTCCATAATTATCAAACTCAAAATATTTTACCATTTCTTTGTAGTCATATTTATCCATAGTTTTATCTTCTGAAATTGAAGATTTCTCTTGGCTATGATCTTTTATATCAAGTATTGGATTTTCTTCATATTCTTTATCTATGTATTCTCTTAAATCATTAACTGACATTTGAAGCATTTTTATTGATAATTGCATTTCTTGAGTCATAACTAACTTTTGTTCTTGAGTTAGATTAATAGAATATTCCATTTTCATGCGCTCACCCATTTCACTCTTTATTTTCTTTATAATTATAGCATAGAAATTTTATTGTGTAATGGTTTTAAATCCTACAACTTCAAATAATTTTGATGGCACTTCAAAGACTTCCTCTATGATCATTTTCTTATATTTTTCAACATCATCCATAGTTTTTTTACTAACACACTCTTTAGTTGATGGTGCATAATTTATCATATCATCTGCTAATCCAAGTTCCTCTACATTCCTTATTCCACTTTTAAAACTTCCTTCTCTTGCTTCTTTACATAAATTCAACATAACTTTATCAGTACTCTTTATCATTGATGATATAATAACATCTTTATATTCCGGTGCTGTAACTCTTTGATCTGTATCAACTCCAATTGCCTTCTTTCCCTTTTCTTTAGCTGCTTTAAATACTCCAAGTCCTGACTTACCCGCTGCTTGAAATATAACATCACAACCTAAATCATATAACTCAATAGCTTTTTCATATGCTTTTTTTTCATCTAAAAAATTTTCTGTAAATCTAACTAATGATCTTCCCATTAGACCTTCTAATGCTTTCTCATTAGAAATTTTCACCCCTGCTGTATATCCTGCATAAAATTCATTACCAACTCTATTGTCCATACCACCAATAAAACCAACTTTATTTGTTTTAGTTTCATTGCCAGCTATTATACCCATCAGAAATGCACCTTCTTGATGTTTAAATGTAATTGATTTAACATTTGGTTCATTTATCTTTTCATCAACTATAGTGAAATTTTTATCTCTTCTTTCCCTTGACGCTTTTTGGATTTCTCCTTTCATCTCTTCTCCTATAGCAATAGTAATATTATTATTTTCAGCAAATTTTCTAAAGATTTTATCTTCATCATCTGTTTTTCCATTCAATTCTGCAAACTCAGTTTTAATATCATAAGTAGTCGCAGCTTCATCTAACCCCTTTTTTGCTATTTGTCCAAATGATAAATCATTAAAACTTTGTGCAACGAGCCCAACCTTCAACTTCCCACTTAAACTTTTCTTATCCATCAAACTACAACCACTTATAAAAAAAATTAAATATAAATAAAATACCATTATTAATAGAATTATTATTTCTTTGTTCTTTTTCACCTTATCCATATGTTCACCTCAATATTTAATTATCTCTATTATTTTCTCCAAATAACAATTTTTAATTCAAAAAAAAAAGCATCAAAATTTGATGCTTTTTTCTTTTAACTATTTATAATAATTTATTAATTTTCGCTTGCAAAAAATACTCCAACTGCTTTATTACCTGAATGTATTCCTACTGAACAACCAATTGGTACATTTATATAGTTTATATTATTATCATCTAAATACTCTTTAATTACGTTATAAATCTCATCACTATCTAAATTAATAAGCGCAACTGGTATATCTTTTCTAGGCACTAATTTTTCTATATCATTAATAATCTTCTTAGCTGCCTTTTTATTTCCTCTTACTTTATCTTTTAGAGCCATAACCCCATCTCTAACTTCTAAAATAAGTCTAATTCCAAGAATTCCTGTAACAACACTTACAGCCTTTGGAAGTCTTCCACCTCTTACAAGATTATCTAATGATTCAAAGCTTAATGAACTTCTTATATAAGGTTTTAACTCTTCTAATTCTGTAGCTATTTCTTTAATTGATTTTCCTTGATCTCTTAAATTAGCTGCTCTTATAACAAGTAATCCAAGTCCTGATGTTATTGTTTGTGAATCTATTATTTCTACATCCTCAGTCTCAAGCATTTGCTTTGCAAGGCAAGCAGATTCATAAGTTCCACTCATACCAGATGACATAATTATTGATAAAACTTTATATCCTTCATCTATGTACTTTTTATATACTTCAACAAATCTATTTGGTGTTATTTGAGCTGTTGTTGGAAATACATCTCCCTCATCAATTCTTTTAAACACTTCATTTAGATCCATTTCAACCCCATCTAAATAACTTTCTTCCCCAAAATTTATAAGAACTGGTAGTACGTCAATATCTAATTCCCTTAAAAGTTCCTTCGGTAAATCAACAGTACTATCTGTAATAATTTTTATTTTTTCCATCCCTATTCCCCTTTCAATTCTACTTCATGTTTGGAAATCCAAATTGTCTTAATGCTTCATATGCAATTATGGCTACTGTATTTGAAAGATTTAAACTTCTTGTACTAGTTTTAATCATCGGTACTCTTAGCCCTTCATGTGCATTATGAACATCATCAGGCACTCCACATGTTTCCCTTCCAAACATTATGAAATCCCCTTCTTCGAATTTCACTTCATCATAGTGTTCTCCCCCGTGAGTTGTTGCTAAATATATTTTATTTTCCCCATATTTCTCCATAAAATCTTTATAGCTTTCATGTACCTCAAGATCTAATTCACTCCAATAATCAAGGCCAGCTCTTTTAACTTGCTTAGAACTAATATCAAACCCTAGTGGTTTAATTAAATGTAACTTAGCTCCTGTTAAAACACATGTTCTTGCTATATTCCCTGTATTTTGAGGTATCTCTGGTTGATACATTACTATATTTAAATTCAAAAAATCACCTTCCATTGATTAACTAAAAAGAAAAAATAAGATGAATTTTCATTCATCTTTCACTCTTCTAAGCCTAAAAATTAAGCTATAATAAAAATAATACTACATGAATTCTCATTAGTCAAAGCATTTATAGAATACGTAAATTGTAATTACTTTATTTTAACCTAAGTAAATTAGTCTTTTAAATTATATACTTTATTATACATTTATTCATATATTTCCTTATTTTTTCTTCGAAGAATTCTTTCATTTCTTTTATATTTTCCTTGTCATAGACATACTTTGTATAACCAAATTGACCATATTTCAAACTTCTTCCTTCCTTCCCCATAGGAAGCTTAGAATTTGGATAAACAGTTAATATTTGATTTTTAGCACGTTCTGTATATCTATGTGATATTATTTCTATTTCTATTTCTCTACCTTCTTTAGCATTACTAAATTCTTCTGAAATTTTCCTTATAAGCTTTAAGTAATCATCTTTCCATCCATCATATAAAAATACTGGTGCTATTATAAATCCTATTTTATATCCATCATTATAAAGCTTTTTAGCTCCATTAATCCTGTCTTCAAAACTATCTGTTCCTTTTTCAAATTCATCAATTATTTTATTTGTATTTAAACTAAATCTTATAGTCGTATGACCATTATGTTTAATTCCAATTAATGAATCAATTTCTGAAAATTTAGTTACAAATCTAAAATAACTAAATTCATTTTCACCTATTTTCTCAATAGTTTTTTTAAGTGCACCTGTGTATTGTTCAGTTGGTATCGGATCTGATGTTGCTGCACCTTCAAATACAGTTTTCTCTGGCTTTCTTTCCTCAACGTACTTAAATGCTTTATTTAATATTTCATCAATATTTACATACACTTTAGTGTATGGTCTTTTTCCAAGTTGAGTATTTAAATAACAATACTCACACATACCACTACAGCCACTTAATAGTGGTAATTGGTAATTAGCTGAAGGCTTACAACTTTGAAATTCTGTTATTTTTCTAACACCGATTACTAAAGTTCTCTTTCCTAAAAAGAAATTTTTAGAATCGCTATCATCTTTTTTGCCAAGTACTCTTCCACCTTTATTTACTAAAACCTCTAAATCACTTTCTTTAAATCTATTTAAAAGTTCTGTGCCAAGTGAATATTGTAAAGCTTTTTCATCAAATACTACTTTATATGGATTAAACATAAAATCTCCTCCTCTAAGTAGTATTTTCATTAATATAACTAATTATAACTATCTACTTTTTAAAATAAATTTTTCTAAAGCTTTACGTACTCCGTCATTTACATTAGTGTCAGTTATATAGTTTGCTTTTTCTTTAAGCTTATCTATTCCGTTGCCCATTGCAATTCCAAGTCCAGCATACTCAATCATAGAAATATCATTTTCATTATCACCAATGCATATTATTTCTTCTTTTTTTATTCCATAGTGCTCTCCTAAAGCTTTAACTGCATTTCCTTTTGATACACCACATTTATTTATTTCAATGCTTTTATCTCCAGATAAATAACAAACTATACCTTCTATATTTTCTATTTCTTTTCTGAAATCTTTAGTTTTCTGAGCTGAAGTAGAAAACATTATACATTTTGTAACTTTACCATTATATTTTTCTAATATTTTTTCTACATTAGAATTGGTTATAGTTTCAGTATGTATAGGGAAATCCTTATATTTCCTTCCTGGAAGTACTATTTTTGCAATCAAATTACTAAAATAACTATTTGTAATTATTCTATCTAATGTGTGAAGATGAAGTATTACTCCACACTCTTTAGCTTTCATAAGAAGTTCTTTGCATATATTAGAATCTATTTTACTTCTATAAATAATATCATCTTTTCTCTTCTCTCTAATAACAGCTCCATTTCCAGCAATAACTGCATCTGACGCTCCTATTATATCTGAATAATAAGCTGCATTATTATATAATCTTCCAGTTGTAACAACTACTTTTACACCTTTATCATTGACTTTTTTTATTACTTTCTTACTCTCTTCTGATATAGACTTCCTTTTGCCAAGCAATGTTCCATCCATATCAATACATACCATTTTGTAAGTCATCTATCCATCTCCAAGTTTTATTTATTAGAACAGTTTATAGAAAAACAAGCTACACTTAAGCGTAGCTTGTTCTATTATATAATCTTATATACTTATATTCTATGAGAAATTAGTTAAAATTTCCACTTTTATTTACTTAATTAAACTTTTTTTAACTTTTATTATTTTTTCTTAGTTCCAACTTTTATTTTTTGTGGAATCATTTTATAAGTATCTGTAGAAATTAATTCTTTCTTTATAACTTTTCCATTTTCATAAGTAACTTGATATCCCTTTGCAACGTATCCAGTTATTCCAGCAGATTCAACTACTCTTGTTCCTTCTGGAAGGCTTGGATCATTTATAGTTTCTTGTGTTGATGGAATAGTCTTAACAATTTCATTTACCATATCGTATGTTTTTCCATTTAATTCTTTAGTATCACCATACACTTTAAAATCTACTGTTTTATTGTAAGTTGTACCTAGAATATATATTGGAGTATCATATGTGTTCTTAATTTTCAAGTCTAAATATCCCCAAGCAACTGTAGCATCAAGTCCAGGTTTTGCATATCCTACTGTCATTGAATGGTTGTGTCTTTCTACAGGTCTTATATTAGCCTTCATTACAGCTCTATATAAAGCTGATGATACTTGGCATATTCCGCCACCAATATCTTTTTCTACCTTATCATTAATATATACATTTCCTTCTTTGTACTTACTTTTATCTCTTTGAGTTGCCTCACTATAACTAAATACTTCCCCTGGCATTAAAAGAGTTCCATTAACGAATTCAGTAGCTGCAGCTATATTAGCTGATCTGTTAGCATCTGAAGATTGATATGATGAAGTAGATGAACCAATTACTCCATTTATTTTTGATAACTCTTCTTTAGTAACTTTAGGCTTGTCTTCTTTATACTCTAACTGTACTAAAGTTTCCGTATCAAGATCTCCATTTATATTTTCTTTAAGAGATTTATTTAGTTCTTCTTTGTTTACACCATATCCAACTGTTTCTGGTGTTATTGAAATGTTTCCACCACTACTTATGTTCATTTTTGCATTTTTAGGTGCTATGTTGAACTTTTTAATCATTTTATCTTCTAAATTATTTAAATTCTTCTCACTATAAGTAAAGTTAAGTTGAATTTCGTGCTTGTCTGATGTACCTTTCTTTATTATAGAATTTTGTTCAAATACATTTGAATCCTTCCCATAACTAAAAGCCTCATCTACAGCTTTTTCAATTTCATAATGTGGTTCAAGTTCTGAATATTTTGCATCATATTCTTTATCCTTGTCCTTTATTTTAACTACTATTTTCTTATCTAAAATTTTATTTGAGAAGTTATCCTTTAATAAAGTCATACCTTCTTCTTTTGTCTTTCCACTTAAGTCAATTCCCCCAACAGTTACACCAGGGTAAATTTTATTATTCCACTCTTTTACAGTGCTATTTATTGATAGTGCATATGCACCTATACCACCGCAAACCAATACAATAAGGGCAATGCTTGCAATTATTATTTGCTTCTTCCTTTTGCTTCCGTCCTTAGAAGCAGTCTTTTCAACCCTACTTTTCACTAAGTTCTTACCTCCATCTTAAATTTGTTAATTATAAATTATTATTCCTTTAAAAATATATTATAGGTCAACGAATTACTAGTAGATTACTAGTAATTCGCTACCCTGTAATTTCAAAATATTATAATCTTTTTTACTTTATCTTTTTTCTACCATCAAGCTTTACTCTACTTCTTATTTGAGATGTTTCTCCATCATAATCAAAAGCTTCTATACTTATATCTAATATTCGACTCTTTGGTCTAAAAATCCTCTTAAGTGGAATCTTAAAAGTTGTATCTTTTTTATCAACTGTACCAACCCAATAGTTATCAACAAAAATATTATATCCTAATAAATCTATATCACTATTTTTATTCCATGAAACATAAATATATTCATTATCCATAGTTGCAGTTAATCCTTTAACTTGACTAGGTTGAACAAGTAGGTCCAAATTATTTGGACCCCAGTTTGCATCAACTGGATTTGAAACTCCGCTTACTATTTGTGATTCAGTAAATTGCCATATCCTCCACCTTGTCCATCCCCCTATATCAGGTGGAAACGGTGGATTGCTTGGAACACTCTTATACATAGCTATCCATAAAGGCATGTTTTTGAGTGGATATGTGCCATCAGAAGCTTTAAAATTGTTATAAAGCTGTATAAAGAATAATCCTGTATAAAGCATTAATCTTCTTCTTGTTTTCTTTTCGAATCTTTTTCTGAATCTGTCTATCCATTTTAGCAGTGCATCTGTATCCATTTTAGGTTCTATAGGTGTTTCTATATCTAGTACTGGGAATAAATCTCCGTAATTTTTATTACCAAATCCCTTTTGAAGAATATCAATGAAATCATCACATTGAGAATCTGCACTTACTAAATTAAGTGATGGTACTCCAAAGTGGTATGCTCCTACTGGTATACCATATTTTCTGCTTTCGTTCGCAAATTCTAGGAACTTTTTATCTACTCTAAAATTCCCCGTTCCAGAACCTGAAGATCTTAAGTACAAGAAGTCAATTTTACTTGCTAATGTTTTAAAATTAACTCCAGTACTATATTCATTTAAATCTATGCCAAATCTACTATTAGCATCCTTATCTTGCATAACGCCTCCAAGAAAAAATACTTACTCTATAATAGAATATTGTATTCCCCCTAATAAGGTTACATCAAATTACTTAATCTCTACTATATTTTAAATGTTATAAACAATTCTTCGATTAAAATATGATTAAGATATTATTAAAATTTGGTTACTTTTATATTTTTATTCTTATATAGAAACTAATGTCATTGCCATAACATTCTCCCCATATTGCTCCGCCATGCATTTCTACTATATTTTTAGAAATTGCAAGACCAAGGCCAGAGCCTCCAAGTTCAGCACTTCTTGATTCATCTAATCTATAAAATCTATCAAATAATTTATCAAGTTTAGCTTGTGGAATATTCTCCCCTCTATTTTTAACTGCAATAGTTGCGTATCCATCTTTTGCATAAACACCTATAATTACAGCTCCAGGCTTATAAGAATATTTTACAGCATTTGTTAATAAGTTTTCAATAACTCTTACCATTTTACTAGTATCAATACTAACTATTATTTTTTGATCTGTTAATGTTTTTATTTGATCTACATTGGAATCTTCAAAGTATGGTCTCATTTCTTCTGATACTTGTGATACGAAGTCAACAAGATTTACTTCCGCCTTATTTAATTTCATTCCGTTATTATTAAGCTTTGTATATTCAAATAAATCTTCAATTAAAATCTTAAGTTTTTCAGCTTTATTGTAAGCAACATTTAAATATTCATCCCTTGTTTCTTCATCACCATACTTCTTATCTTTAACAAGTCCTATATAACCCATTATTGATGTTAAAGGCGTTCTCAAATCGTGAGAAACATTTGTTATTAAATCAGCTTTTGTCTGCTCTGATATTTTTTGTGCATTTATTCTAGTACTTATTTCATCTGCCATATTATTAACATTAATAGCTATATTACTTATTTCATCATTTCCTTTTACAGGAATGTTATATTCTAAATCACCTTCAGCTATACTTTTAATTCCTTTTGCAATTTCATCTAAATATTTTGCTTTTTTGTTTGTTGCAAGAAGGAAAATTATAATAAACATTATTATTGAAAGACTTAATGCTAGGAAGGAATTTGAAACTTCGTAATTTACATATTCAATTCCAGCTGGTGGTATTCCATTATATATTAAGTAGTATTTTCCGCCATTAATATCTAAAGGATATATTAATGTGTATTCATTTCCATCCACTTCACTTTTAGTATTCTTCGATACATTTTTTAAAGTATTAAATATATCTATTTTTTCTTCTGATGCATTTTGATTTCTATGGAGAACTTTT
Source organism: Clostridium sp. (assembly GCF_036643715.1). GTDB lineage: Bacteria > Bacillota > Clostridia > Clostridiales > Clostridiaceae > Clostridium. The sequence goes on from NZ_JAVXRL010000027.1 coordinate 42,087, forward strand.
CCGTCTATATCTGTAACATAAATTTTATCAGATGTAGTATCAACTCTAAATGCTTCATTGAATGCTTCATCATCTTTTATGTCAAACCCTTTTTCTCTTTTATCTCTTTCTATATTGTCTACTATCTGCTGTGCATTTCTTTCGATAGTACTATAATCATATCTTATTTCAGCATTTGTTTTTACATCTCTAAACATGTCATTCATAAGGACATATGATAAAGCTGATATTCCAAAACAAACTCCAAATACAATAACAAGTTCAAATCTTATGCTCTTTTTTACTTTTTCATCAACATAATAGAAAGCTTCTTTTGATTTTTCAATGATTTTTAATTTTAAAATCCTGTTATACACTCTTGTTCTAAGCTTTTCTTTTTTCACTTTTTCAGTCTTTTTTTTATTTTTCAACTTTGTATCCAACCCCCCAAACAGTTTTGATAAACCTTGGACTTCTAGGATTTTCTTCTATTTTTTCTCTTATCTTTCTAATATGAACCATTACAGTATTATCTGACTCCATATATTCTTGATTCCAAACACTTTCATATATGTTTACCATTGAAAATACTTTTCCTCTGTTTTTCGCAAGTAAAACTAAAATATCAAATTCTGTTGGTGTAAACTTTATACTTTTTTCACCTAATAAAACTTCATGAGTATCTAGCTTAATTACAAGATCGTCGATTACTATTGTAAGTTCGTTTTCTTCTCTACTTTGATAAGAGTTAAATTTCTTATATCTTCTAAGTTGAGATTTAACTCTCGCCATTAACTCTAATGTATTAAATGGTTTACTTAAATAATCATCTGCACCCATATTTAACCCTAATATTTTATCAACATCTTCAGATTTTGCTGAAAGCATTATTATTGGCATTTGGCTTTCTTCTCTTATTCTAAGGCATGTTTCTATACCATTTAATTTTGGCATCATAACATCTAGTATAACTAGGTCTATATCATTACATTTAAGTAAATATAACGCTTCTTCACCATCTCCTGCCTTTAGTGTATCGTAACCTTCGCCTTTTAAATATATCTCAACTAAATCTCTTATTTCTTTTTCATCATCAACAATTAAAATTCTCTCTTTTTTCAATTTTCAAACTCCCTTTCTACTAGTGCATCATACCCACACTATTTTCGGTTATATTATAAGTATAAAAATCACTTCTTAAATAATTTACTATTAATTCCTTAACAAATTCTTAAACTTTTTTTCATTATACATCATCGTTAATATTTTTCCTATAGTGCTTATGGTTTCCATTATAAAATATATAAACATATAACTATGTTCTAATTAATTGTTGTTGTGATTATATATTTATTTTCTTGTCAATAATCTA
>NZ_JAVXRL010000028.1:0-42691 GCF_036643715.1 Clostridium sp.
TTGGCGACTCAGAAGGGGTTCGAACCCTCGACCTCCGGCGTGACAGGCCGGCACTCTAACCAGCTGAGCTACTGAGCCATATATAATTTAAATTTTATTTTGGTGGGCACAACAGGGTTCGAACCTGTGACCCCCTGCTTGTAAGGCAGGTGCTCTCCCAGCTGAGCTATGCGCCCATAAAATGGTGGTGGAAGAAGGATTCGAACCTTCGAAGTCGACTGACAACAGATTTACAGTCTGCCCCCTTTGGCCACTCGGGAACTCCACCTAATATTTATTTAAATTCTTGCCTGTAGACCGTTTCGGTCAACCGACAATAGTTAGTATATAGGGTAGACGTATATATTTCAAATGACAAATCAGCCCATTTATAGAGATTATATTTATTATTCTATGTTTTTCTCCTAAATACTTCTTTTTTTAGCAATAACCATTTTTGTTAAACTAAACTATACTCTCAAGAAAATCAATATTAATATAAGGCGATAAAATAGCTTTCACGTCCTTGTAATCTTCTGTTGTAAGCCTGCGCTTAATAACCTTTAAAGCTTCTACACTTCCTTCTTTTTCACCTTTGTTAATTAAACTTTCTTTTATTCTTTCAACATCAACAGCTGACATTTTATTAGCTACTGATAATAATTTAGTTTTCTCCTTAAAAGTTAATCTATCTATTATCTCTTCTTTTTTTACGTTAAATATAGTTACATTGTTTGAAACAACTTCTTTTTGCTCATCTTTATTTTCTTCCTCTGTTTCTGTTTCAACCTTTGGCTTTTCTTCAGCCTTACTATTATGTTCTTTATTATCTATATTATTTTCTTTAACTTCACTTTTACTTTCATTGCTCTTTTTATTTAAATCTGTTTTATTATCCGTATTATTATTACTATTATTTTCAACCTTATTTTCTTCTTTTTTATTTTTCTCTTCATTTAATACTATGCTTTTTTCTGATGTATTCGAATTATAGCTCTCAGGCTCCCAAAATACAATAAAGTAGAATGCAGTTGACATTGTTATAGCTAGAAAACTAGTTATAAATAATTTTTTCATTTAATTACACCTCCTATATAAGAATAATCTCCACCATTTAAGATTTTTATTCAACTAATTCTATTTATTCTTATATGGACATATATATATATTACTGGAGGTGCTTATATGGAAATCAAAATTCATCATACATCCCCGCTGGCTTATTACAGCATATCTCAAGCTATTAAAGATTGCTTTTCTAAAGAAACTATAATAATTTGTATTGGTACTGATAAATGTATTGGCGATTGTTTAGGTCCATTAGTTGGAAGTATATTAATCGACAGCTCTTTCCCACTACCTGTATACGGTTCAATTGACGCACCTATTCATGCATTGAATATAGATAAAAAATTATCTGAAATAACAAAGGCTCACCCAAGTGCATACATAATAGGCATAGATGCCTGCCTTGGTCAAGAATCATCTATAGGCGAAATTCATATTAGAAATTTTGCAATTCGTCCTGGAAAAGGTGTAGGAAAATCACTTCCAGATGTAGGTAGTAAATCGATTGTTGGTATAATAGATTCAAATGAAAATGCTGATTTATTTTATACTCGCTCTATAAGACTTTCATTAGTTTTAGCTATGGCTAAAGTTATATCCAAAGGTATAATACATGGTTATTATGAATGTTCTAACCCTATGGGGCCTTCTATAAAATCAAATTAAACCCAGAGTACTACCTATACTCTGGGTTTAATTATTATTCAACTAATATTATTTCTCTACTATTAATATCTTTATCTAACTTATCAATATATCCTAAAACAGAGCCTGTACCTTCTGCAACTGCTTCAACTGAGTTTTCTGCTACATTAACTCTTACACCTGTTTCAAATTCTATTAATTTATCTAATCCAGTAAGTAATGCTCCTCCTCCAGTCATCAGAATTCCTTTTTCTATAATGTCTGATGATAACTCTGGTGGTGTTTTCTCAAGTACAATCTTTACAGCTTCAACTATTAGGTTAACTGTCTCTTTAAGAGCTTCTCTTATTTCCTCAGCGCTTATAACAATTTCATCCGGCAATCCAGTAACTAAATTTCTTCCTTTAATGCGGCTTATTTTATTTTCACCATCATCAAATGCTGAACCTATATCTACTTTTATTTGCTCTGCTGTTTTCTCACCAATCATTATTTTATGTTTTAATCTTACATGCCTAATTATAGCCTCATCGAATTTATCTCCGGCAACTTTAATTGACTTTCTAGCAACTATACCACCTAGTGAAATTATTGCAATATCACATGTACCGCCACCAATATCAACAATCATACTTCCGTCAGGTTTTGTTATATCAAGTCCTGCTCCGATTGCTGCTGCTAATGGTTCTTCGATAAGATGTACAGTTTTTGCTCCTGAACTTCTAGCTGCATCTGTTACAGCCCTTTTTTCAACTTCAGTTGCTTGTGATGGTACACATATCATTATCTTTTTTGCTTTCATTCTTTTTTTATCAATTGCTTTACTTATAAATGCTTTAAGCATTTTTTCTGTTACGTTGTAATCTGATATTACTCCGTCTCTTAGCGGTCTTACTGCAATTATATGACCTGGTGTTCTACCTATCATTTTCCTTGCTTCTTCCCCTACAGCTAATACCTTTCCAGTGTTTGTATTAATTGCAACAACTGAAGGCTCCTTTAATACAATTCCCTTACCTTTAACGTATACAAGTACTGTAGCTGTTCCTAAATCTACCCCTAAATCAGATCCTGATTTCCAAAACCACATTCCAATTCCACTCCTAATTTAAAATATTCATCTTGAAATTTTTACAAATTTTTATATAACTATATGTTAAATTATATATGGATTATGGATTTTATTCAACTTTTTTCTAAATTTGCTAAAGTTTATGGATTATTCTGCTGATTTATATTTCATTTTTGTTGCTTTTCCGCCTCTTATATGACGTTCTGCTTTATTAAGTTCTAATATATTATGAGTTTGTTCAGCTATAACAGGGTTTATCTTTGGAAGTCTTTCTGTCATATCTTTATGAATCGTACTTTTGCTAACACCAAAAACTTTTGCAGTTTTTCTTATTGTAGCCTTTGAATCAATAATATATTGTGCTACTTCTAAAACTCTCTCTTCAATGTAGTCTTTCAAAATGCTACCTCCTTAATCAATAATATTTATTTATAATCACGATTTTTTATTTTTAGTTAACCAGCTAAAATAGCTGGTTAACTAACATACTTTATTTCTTATAATTGAAATACTTTACTGGATCTACTTCTGTGTTATCTTTTGAGTAAACTTTTATGTGTAAAAAATCATCTTTTACACACATTTTTAATGTGCTTGATGTATTTCCTGTCTTTCCTATTTCTTGTCCTTTAGTAACCTTGTCACCTTTTTTAACTTTTGTTTCATTAGCAAGGTTTGAGTAAGATGTTTTTATTCCATTTGAATGTTTAATAACAACTGTAACTCCATAAGTAACATCATTTTCAATAACATCATCTACAATTCCAACCTCTGCTGATTTTACTGATGTACCTATTGGACATCCTATTGATATACCACCGTATCCAAAACTTGAATCTCCCTTTTCACCATCTTTAACTTGCTTTCCATCTTTAAATACATAAGGTTCCTTATGTCCCTTTAGAAGTTTACCTTCTGCTGGTTTTGAAAAATTCATCTTGTTATCACTTGCAACAGGCTTAGTTGTAGTTTGATCTTTCTTGTTTTCAACTCTTTCTGAATTTTCCATAACATTCTCAACATTCTTATCTGTTTTATCCTCAACATTTAAAGTAATTTCCTTATCACCAGAAGTTTTAGCTTCATTACTTTGCTTACTTCCACTATTTTTAATTGCCATAGCCCCTACAACAGTGAATATGCATAAGCCTGCGAATAATGCTACATAAAACCCTTCCTTCTTTAAAAAGTTCTTTGTGCTAGTCATCATTTGTTTAGATTTTTGTTTAAATCCGTTTGTTTTTTTGTTCATAATTAACACCTCCTTTAGTTATTTTGTCCCTTTTATGAAAAATAATACATTTTTTAAAAATTTTTCTTATTATTCATCAAAAAAGGTGATATTTGATTATTTACCAAATATCACCTTTTTAAACTATATTTTTTTATTTATTTATAAATTATTTTTTTAACTTCTACACCACTATAATAATGCTTAAGTATATCATCACACTTCTTGCCTTCTTTTGCCATAACATTAGCTCCCCACTGGCTCATTCCAACACCATGACCATTTCCCTTACATATAATTTTCACTTTATCTTTTGAATATTCTATATTAAAATTTGCAGATCTTAAATCAAATAACTTTCTAAAATCAGTTCCTTTTATAGTTTCTTCTCCAATTTTAATTTCCTTAACCGCTCCGCCTTCAGTTCTTGATTTTATACTAATTTTTGATTTTATGTTTGATTCTTTTAAATCAGCTTTTTTATAAGATGCATTTATAGTATTAACAAAGTCTTTATTTTTAAATTCTTTTTCTGTTTCAAATACATTAGATATTTCTTCTCCAGGACTTTCAGTTGATTTTAAATAAGGCACAGAATTTGAAAAAACATCCTCAGAATTTTCTGTTTTTCCTGAACTTGTTGAAAAAAATTGTGGATATTTTATAATTTCTCCATTATAACAAATTGCTATTTGCTTAGTTTCCTCAACTGCCTTCTTTATTTTATTGTAATTATCATTTTTTTCATCCTTTGACCACTTTGACATTCTCTCATCTTTATTCATGTATGCCTGACAATGTACACTATCGCATATTTCAGCATCTTTTGATAAATCACAATTTTTCTCTCTTTTACTATAATAAAAAGTTCTTGCTGCAACAGCTTGTGCTTTTAAAGCCTCTTCTTCAAAATTTGCTGGCATTTCACTAGATACAACTCCTATTATATATTCTTCTACATTCATCTCTTCAACTTTTTTAGTAGCTGTCCTATATACTTTAACCTTGTCCCTACCTTTTACAATTACATCTTTATTGTTTCCTTCTTCTATAGTGCTTGGGGCTATAAAATCATTTATAGAAGCTCCCATAAGCATAAATGGTACTATTATCATGAATATAAGTATAACACCTGTAGTAAGGCCTATTCTCTTTATGTTCTCTCTTATTTCACGCTCTTTCAAAAAAACACCCCCAAACTTACATACAATTATTTATATGTTTAAACTATCTAAATATACTTACCGTTAAAATTTTATGTAAAGAAAATTTTTCTACAAAAAATAGAAGGTATAAATACCTTCTATTCACTAATTCTATATATATCTGCACCTAAGCTTCTAAATTTTTCTTCTATATTTAAATATCCTCTATCTATATGATAGATATCTCCAATTTCTGTTTCACCTTCAGCTACAAGTCCTGCTAATATCATTGCAGCTCCTGCTCTTAAGTCAGTTGCTTTAACATCACATCCTGTTAGCTTAGATGTTCCTTCAACCATAGCTGTCCTTCCATCTATCTTAATTTTAGCACCCATCCTTACAAGCTCTGCTACATGCATAAATCTATTTTCGAATACAGTTTCAGTTATTACACTAGCACCAGGTATCATAGATAGCAATGCCATCATTTGAGGTTGCATATCTGTTGGGAATCCTGGATAAGGCAATGTTTTTATATCAACTGGTCTTTTATCAAATCTACCATCTACTATTATTCCATTTTCCTCTTCTGTTAAAACAATTCCACATTCTTTTAATTTCTCTATTAATGGCCTTAAATGATCTTCATTTACTTCATTTATTTTTATCATGCTGTTTGTTATAGCTGCTGCAACCATAAAAGTACCAGCTTCTATTCTATCATAAATAGGTTTATATCTAATACCAGTTAAATGGTCAACACCTTCTATTGTGATTTTACCAAGTCCTGCACCTTGAATATTAGCTCCCATTTTATTTAAAAAGTTTGCTAAATCCCAAATTTCAGGTTCTTCTGCAGCATTTTCTATTATTGTTGTACCGCTAGCTAAAACGGCTGCCATCATTATATTCTCCGTTGCTCCAACTGAAGGGAAATCTAAGTATATTCTATTCCCTATTAGTTTTTTTGCTTTTGCTTCTACAAATCCATGTCCTTGTATTATTTCTGCACCTAATGCTTTAAGCCCTTTTAAATGCAAATCTATAGGTCTACTTCCTATATTACATCCTCCAGGCATTGATAGCTTACAATAACCAAATCTTGCAAGCATTGGTCCAATAATTAAAAATGATGCTCTCATTTTTCTAACAAGTTCACTTGTTGCGTCAAAACATTCCACATTTTTAGTATTTATTTTAAGCTCACTGCTTATTTTTGAATAATTAATATCAACCTTTAACTCCTCAAGCAAATTTAAAATTACTTGAACATCTTCTAACATAGGAGTATTTTCTATTATTATCTCATTTGGAGATAGTATTGTTGCCGCTATTATTGGTAATACCGAATTTTTTGCTGAACTTACAGTTACTTCTCCTTGCAGTTTCTTAACCCCTTTTACTACTATTTTTTCCATATTTTCCTCCATAATAAATTGTTAGTATGTTGTAAATATTATAGGAGTTCCAATAATAACATATACACCAGTATCATACTCCATAACCCCATAACTAATTTTACTTTTATCTTTCAATTTTGTATTTCCAACATATCCATTGTGTACTTTAGTAAATCCATCCTTAATTTCAATTTCATCTAAACTATGGACAGAATTTATTCTTCCCTTATAGTACTCAAAATATCTTATTGAATTCGTATTTTGGGTTTGCAATTTCTGCAAATTCTCTTTCATATAAACAGTATCAAAATTTTTATTATCATTTAAAGCTACTGCTTCGACAAATACCACTCCATCTTCACACCATAGATTTATTTCTATTTTAGTATCTCCAACTATGTAAAAATGGTTTTTATCTTCTGTCTCTTCGATTATATTATCCTTATTATAAAGTTTTTTTATTCTGTTTATTTCTTCATCTAAACTACTTTTTATATTATATTGAGCTTTTACACCATTTTCTCTAAACTCAGTTAATTTTATTATTTCACTTTCAATGCCTCTATAGCTATTATGATTAATTGAACCTACATCTACTACTGACGACAAATTAAGAGTGAAAGCAATAAAGTATAATACTACACTTTTAAACCCCATATTAACCACCTTGCCTTTCTCCTAAATTATTGTCCACTTTAATTAAATTTATACATATTACTTCTATACTTATAATATATAAATTTAATATTTTTTTGTGATAGATTGTCATAAATTCGCTTTAATGCACATAAAAAAATCCCATTAAGTATTAAAACTTAATGGGATTCTTACGTGGGTTATACGTAATCTATTTGTTTTTTAATTGTAATCTTGTTAATGCTCTAGCTAAAGCTGCTTCTGCTCTTTTAGAATCATAATTTTCATCTTTTAAGCGCTTTTCAGCTCTTTCTTTAGCAGCAGCTGCTCTTTCAATATCAATTTCATCTTGAAGTTCTGAAGAGTTACAACAAAAGTTTAATTTGTTTTCTTTAAAACCAATTATTCCTTTAGAAGTAAAGAATTTAACCTTTTCTCCATTAGCTTTAACTACTTCACTAACACATGGAACTGTATTTATAACTATCGCAGCGTGGTTTGCAAGTATTTCGATCTTTCCATCTTCAGTTTGTGTGATGATACTTATCGCATCTTCATCTATTTTAACGCTATCAGCTGTCATGATCTTTAATTTAAAGGTATTTGCCATATTGCATCATCCCCTTATGCTAAAGTTTTAGCTTTTTCTAAAGCGTCTTCTATAGTTCCTACAAACAAGAAAGCTGATTCTGGTACATCATCATGTTTACCTTCTATTATTTCACTGAAACCTTTTATAGTTTCTTCTATAGTAACATATCTACCCTTCATTCCTGTAAATTGCTCTGCAACAGTGAATGGTTGTGATAAGAAGTTTTGTACCTTTCTTGCTCTACCAACTGTTAATTTATCCTCATCAGATAATTCATCAACACCTAGTATTGATATAATATCTTGAAGTTCTTTATATCTTTCTAATATGAACTTAACTTTTGATGCAACCTTATAATGCTCTTCTCCAACTATTCTTGGATCAAGTATTCTTGAAGTTGAATCTAATGGGTCAACAGCAGGATATATTCCACGCTCAGATACTGCTCTTGATAGAACTGTTGTTGCATCTAAGTGAGAGAATGTTGTCGCTGGTGCTGGGTCAGTTAAGTCATCTGCTGGAACATATACAGCTTGAACAGATGTAATTGATCCGTGTGTTGTTGATGTGATTCTTTCTTGAAGAGCACCCATTTCAGTTGCTAGTGTTGGTTGGTAACCAACAGCTGAAGGTATTCTTCCTAAAAGAGCTGAAACTTCTGATCCAGCTTGAGAGAATCTAAATATGTTATCTATAAATAATAAAACATCTTGACCTTGATCTCTGAAATATTCTGCCATTGTAAGTCCAGTAAGTGCAACTCTCATTCTAGCACCAGGTGGCTCATTCATTTGACCGAATACTAAGGCAGTCTTATTAATAACTCCTGATTCTTTCATTTCATAGTAAAGATCATTACCTTCTCTTGATCTTTCACCAACACCTGTGAATACTGATAATCCACCATGTTCTTTTGCTATGTTGTTTATAAGTTCTTGGATAAGTACTGTCTTACCAACTCCAGCACCCCCAAATAGACCTATCTTACCACCCTTTTGATAAGGAGCGATAAGGTCAACAACCTTTATTCCAGTTTCAAACATTTCAGGTTCAACTGATTGTTCTGCAAAAGTTGGAGCAGCTCTATGTATTGGATAGAATTCCTTGCTATCAACTTCTCCAGCTATTTCTTTATCAACTGGTTTTCCTAAAACGTTAAATAATCTTCCTAGAACGCATTCTCCTACAGGTACTGATATTGGATGTCCTGTATCAACTGCATCTATTCCTCTTCTTAATCCTTCTGTCGCTTCCATAGCTATTGTTCTTACTATATCATCACCAACATGTTGTTCTACTTCAGTTATTAGTACTTCATCACCCATGTCTATTTCAATAGCATTATAAATATTTGGAAGTGACTCAGTATCAAACTTTATATCAACTACTGGTCCAACAACTTGAACTACTTTTCCTATATTGTTAGGCATTACTGATACCTCCTCGCTATTTTTGAGCTGCTGCTCCACCTACTATTTCTGCAATTTCTTGAGTAATAGCACTTTGTCTAATTCTGTTATATTTAGTCTTTAAAGCATCTAATAAATCATCTGCATTTTTTGTAGCACCGTTCATTGCAGACATTCTTGAAGATTCTTCACTAGTTTTAGCATTTAAAATGCAATTTACTAATTTTGATTGTAGATAAAAATCAAAAGTTGCCTCTACTGCGGACTCTCCTTCTGGCTCTATAATAAATCCACTCTCTTCTTTTACATCATCAAATTCTAATGGTAACATCCTGTCTATCTTTACAACTTGAGATACTGGAGAACTGAAGTAAGTATAAACAACGTTTATTTCCCCAACTTCATTTGAATTATATAATCTTAATGCGTGATTATATATTGTCATTACTTCTCTAACGTCAGCTGTTTCTTTTATATCAACATATTCAGCTACTGTATTAAATCCATATCTCTTCATATATGATGAGCATTTCTTACCTACACACATAACTAAACTATCTGATTTATCTAAACCAACGTGATTTTTTAATGATAATGCAACACTAACATTATATCCTCCACATAATCCAGAATCTGATGCTATAACTATATATAATTTCTTCTTTGAGTGACCACCTTTGAAGTATATTCCATCTTTGATGACATCCATTGATGAATATGCATCTTTAGCAATACCTTCTGTAGCTTCAAAGAACTTATTATTTTCATTCAGCTCCATTCTGACTCTTCTTAACTTAGAAGTGGCAACAAGTCCCATGGCTTTAGTAATTTTTTTAGTGTTTTGTACTGACTTAATTCTTCTTTTTATCTCTATAAGTCCAGCTCCTGCCATACCTCCACCTCCTAAAAGATTGCATAGCTTTTAAAAGCTATGCTTGATTTAAGAATATTTTCTTGAACTCTATAATAGCAGTTTCAAGTGATGATTTTATTTCATCATCTAAAACTTTCTTTTCAATAATTTTTCTTCCAACTTCTCTATATTGAGTATCCATGTATTCTAAGAATTCTTTTTCGAACTTTCTTATATCTTCAACCTTAATATCTGATAAATAATCATTAATAGCAACATATAATATTGTAACTTGATCCTCTACTGCCATTGGTGAGTATTGATCTTGCTTTAAGATTTCAATTAATCTCTTACCTTTTTCAAGTCTTCTAGCTGTATCTTGATCTAGGTCTGATCCGAATTGAGCGAATGAAGCTAGTTCTCTATATTGGGCAAGCTCTAATCTTAATGTACCTGAAACTTGTTTCATAGCTTTAATTTGAGCGTTACCCCCAACTCTTGATACTGATATACCTGGGTTAACCGCTGGTCTTTGTCCTGAGTAGAATAATTCTGCTTCTAAGAATATTTGACCATCTGTTATAGATATAACGTTTGTTGGAATGTATGCAGTTACGTCTCCTGCTAGTGTTTCTATAATTGGAAGTGCTGTTAAAGAACCTCCTCCATTTTTCTCTGAAAGCTTCGCAGCTCTTTCAAGAAGTCTTGAATGGATATAGAAAACATCTCCAGGATAAGCTTCTCTGCCTGGTGGTCTCTTAAGTAGTAATGACATTGTTCTGTAAGCAACCGCGTGCTTAGATAAGTCATCATATATAACTAATACATCTTTTCCTTGATGCATGAAATGTTCACCGATTGAACATCCTACATAAGGTGCTAAATATTGAAGTGGTGCTGATTCTGATGCTGTAGCAGCAACAACTATTGTATAGTCCATTGCACCGAATTCTGTTAATGTATTAACTATATGCGCTACTGTTGATTGTTTTTGACCGATTGCAACATATATACAAATTACATCTTTGTCTTTTTGATTGATTATTGTATCTATTGTAATGGCTGTTTTACCTATTTGTCTGTCACCAATGATAAGTTCTCTTTGTCCCTTACCTATTGGAATCATTGAGTCAATCGCTTTAATTCCTGTTTGTAATGGTTCATTAACTGAGCTTCTATCTAGGATACTAGGCGCTTGAACTTCTATTGGTCTATACGCTTCTGGTTTTATTGGTCCTTTTCCATCAATAGGATTTCCAAGTCCGTTAACAACTCTTCCTATTAATTCATTTCCAACTCCAACTTCAACGATTTTTCCAGTTCTCTTAACTATATCGCCTTCCTTGATTCCTTCTTCTGAACCAAGTAAAACACATCCTACATTATCTTGCTCAAGGTTTAATGCCATACCATAAACATCGTTTGGGAATTGTAGTAATTCACCTTCCATACAATCATCTAAACCATATACTCTAGCAATACCATCACCTATTTGTATGATTGTACCTGAATCGACAGTTTTGATTTGTTTATCATATTTTTCAATTTCACTCTTGATTATAGAAGTAATTTCTTCTGGTTTGATATTCATGGTTTCACCTCTATTCCCTCTTAAGCATTAAGGCTTTCATTTCGTCTAGCTTTGATTTTATTGATCCATCAATAACATCATTGCCAACTCTTACATAAAGTCCACCTATTATACTCTTATCTATTTCATGCTCTATAATTACAGTTTTATTATACATCTTCTCTAACTTATTCTTAAGCTCTGTACTTTGTTCATCTGTCATATCAATAACACTCTTTACATGTGCAATTACAACATTATTTCTTTCTAAATGAATTTGTTCGAACTGATTAAGTTTTTCTCTTAAGTATAAAATTCTTCTCTTCTCTATAAGTATTAATAAGAATGATAATAATTCTTCATCAATCTTACCTTTAAATACATCTATAAAGATTTTTTTCTTTTGTTTTGTGCTTATTTGTGGGTATTCAATAACAGCTTTAAGTTCTTCGTTATTGTCGATAATATCACAAATTTCTCTTAAGTCTTGAAGATACTCATCTACTTTGTTTTTTTCTTCAGCTACTTTGTATAAAGCCAGGGCATACCTACGATCTAAATATTCGTACATAATTACATACCTACCTTGCTTATATACTCATCGATAAGTTCCTTATGCTTCTTCATATCTATTGATTCTCCAAGAGCCTTTTCTGAAATAATCATTGCAAGATCAACAACTTGAGTCTTTATATCATCCTCAGCTTTGTTTCTTTCTCTGTCTATTTCGACCTTAGATTTTTCAACGATAATACTTGCTTCTTTTCTAGCATCTTCAACTATCTCTTTATAAATACCATCAGCCTTTACTTTGTATTGACTAACGATAGTCTTACCTTCTTCTCTAGCTGATTTTATTTCTCTTTGATTTTGAAGCTTTAAGACTCTTGCTTTTTCTAAATCTTCGTCAGCTTTATTTATTGTATCTTCTATAAGATTTTTTCTATCTTTTAAAATGTTATTTACCTTATCGAAAGCAAAATGTTTAACAACCCAAAATAATATTAGTAAGTTAACTAATGTAACTATCATTTGTGGGATGTCTATATTCATATTTATTTCCAAATTTAAAGCCTCCCTTCCAGGCTTACTAAAACCCTACTTTTTTTCATAGTAATTTTTATAATTAGCTTATTCCAACAAATAATAAAATGAATGAAATTAATAGTCCATATATTGCTGTTGTTTCTGCTAAGGCACAACCGATAAAGTATGTTGACATAAGTTTACTACTTGCTTCTGGTTGTCTTGCTATACTCTTTAATAGGCTTGATGTAGCGTTACCTATACCAACTCCTGCTCCTAATGCTGCGATAACCGCAAGTCCTGCTCCTACTGCACGCATTCCTACTATAAATTCTGCTCCAGTCATAAATAATTCCTCCTTAAACTCTTGTAAGTTTTTTCTGTTTTTTCTCTCTGACTAATTTTTTTTGATTACTCTTCTGCTGTCATCTTAATATAAATCATTGTTAAGATTGTAAAGATGAATGTTTGAAGTAATCCATCGAATAAATCGAAGTATGCCATAAATGGCACTGGGATAGCAAATTGAGCAAACCATGTAAAATTACCTAATGCTTTTAGAAGTAATTCTATAATTACAGTTGCAACTGTTATATTACCGAAAAGTCTGAAACTTAATGTTACTGGTAACATTATTCTTTCTAGTATGTTAATTGGTAATAAAGCAGCACTTGGGCTTGCATAACCCTTTAAGTATCCGATTCCGCCATTCTTTATAATTGAATTTATTTGTACCATAAAGAATGTTGTTAAGGATAGTACTAATGCAACACTGTAGTTTGCAGTTGGTGGTGTGAATCCTAAAAGGTCTGTTACGTTCATAAAGAATAAGAATAATGCTAATGAACCTATATATGCTGAGAATCCTGTATACTGATCTCCCATAGTAGTTCTTACCCAATTACTTATACCTTCAACGAAGATTTCAATAATTGATTGACTCTTTTTCTTAGGTACAACAGATAGGTTTTTAGTTAATAATAATATTACTATAGTAATTAGAATTATTATTCCCCATTGTTGCAAAGCAATAGAACCAACATCCTTAATTAATGCTTCCACTCAATCACTTCCTTTCTTCATATTTAATTGCCATAAAGAGAGAAATGAAGTTAGACATGTATCCTACGATATAAGATATTACGTTATATTGGTTTTGCAATAATAACAATCCCACTAATGCGATTAATATTATTCTCATTACAAAACTAACCATAATCAATATACCTTTCAATCCATTTTCACTTCTAACAACTTTTTCAGTAACTGCTCCACTTATTAAAAAATTTAAAATGCTAACTACTGATCCTAATACGAAAGGTAAACAATAATTTACATTTATAAAATATGAAATTATAAGTCCAGCAGTAAGGATAACTCCACTACTTTTAAAAGTCTGTTTTAGTATTCCGTTTAAATCTCCAACCATAATTTACCCCCTTGGCAATTATCTTAATTATAGTTTATAAGTTTTCCTCTCCAAAACTTCAAATTTAAGCAAATATACTCAATTAAGTTTTTTATGTATAAATATTAACTACATACATTGTTTTACTGCTAGTAGCTTTGTTTTTATGCTATTCTTACATTTAACGAATTAATTTGAGATTATTTATTCACTTGCAAGAATATTCTGAATATTATCTTTTTCAAATTGTATTTTTAAATTTCTCTGTATTTATGGCCTTTTTTATTGAGTTTATCGCTTTTTCTTAAATTTAATATTTTTTTTATTTATATGTAATGCTTTCAAAATTATGTTATTTTACTAAGTTTGAATTTGTAAAAATTCATTTATTCAAAGCATTATCATATTGTTAATATTGTTTACTTTTTATTCATTTTTATGTTGTGCTTTTTTTAAAAATTCTTATCATTTTTTAAATTTCGTAGTAATTCTCATATTTTTTTAAATGTTTACATAACTTTTCTAATGAATGCATCATTAAAATAATTTTATGATGCATATAAATTGTATGGATTTTTATTGATTATTATACATTAAAAATATTACAAAACTTATTTGATTATCAAAATACTCGTCTTTTATTTTTATTTATTAAATAATTACTATGTTTCCATTTTATTATATCAAAGTTATATATTTATTTTATAATAACATTTTGTAAAATATAGAATTGTATTGATTTTATCTTTAGACTTTTTATAAACTTAATTCATAAATATTATAGCGATATCCTAAACTTTAATATAAAAAAAAGATATACTTCATACGAAGTATATCTTTTTATATTTAAAATTATAATTTTTCTACTATAAGAGCAGTTCCCATTCCGCCACCTATGCAAAGTGTTGCTAAACCAGTTTTAGCATCATCTCTCTTTTGCATTTCGTGTAATAATGTAACTAATATTCTTCCGCCTGAAGCACCAACTGGGTGTCCTAAAGCGATAGCTCCACCATTTACATTAACTTTGCTCATATCGAACTTTAAGTCTTTAGCTACAGCTAAACTTTGAGCTGCGAAAGCTTCATTTGCTTCTATAAGGTCTAAGTTGTCAACTGTTAATCCAGTTCCTTCTAAAGCCTTTTTAGTTGCATGGAATGGTCCGTATCCCATTATTGCAGGATCTAGTCCTCTTGATCCGTATGAAAGAATCTTAGCCATTGGCTTTAATCCTAAGCTTTCTGCTTTTTCAGCACTCATTACTACGAATGCAGCTGCTCCGTCGTTAATACCTGAAGCATTACCAGCAGTTACTGTACCATCTTTAGTGAAAGCTGGTCTTAATTTTGCTAGTCCTTCAATTGTTGAACCTAATCTTGGGAATTCATCAGTATCAAATATTACTGGTTCTCCCTTTCTTTGAGGAATAACTACAGGAACTATTTCGTCCTTGAATCTTCCTTCTTTTATAGCTTTTTCAGCTTTTAATTGTGATTGTAGAGCGAACTCATCTTGCTCTTCTCTTGTTAAGTTCCATTCTTTAGCTATGTTTTCAGCTGTTACTCCCATGTGGTAGTTGTTAAAAGCATCCCAAAGTGAATCGTTGATCATTGAATCAACCATCTTTCCGTCTCCCATTCTTTGACCCCATCTAGCAGTCTTTAAAAGATATGGAGCTTGTGACATACTTTCCATTCCACCAGCTACTATAATATCAGCATCTCCTGCTTTTATCATTTGAGCAGCTAAACTAACTGTTCTTAATCCTGAACCACAAACTTTATTTATTGTCATAGCTGGTACTTCGTTTGGAAGTCCTGCCTTTAATGTTGCTTGTCTTGCTACGTTTTGTCCAAGTCCTGCTTGAATAACGTTACCCATTACAACTTCTTCTACCATTTCTGGTTTGATTCCAGCTCTTTTAACAGCTTCTTGTATAACTGTTGCTCCTAAATCTACTGCTGGAACATTTTTTAATGATCCTCCAAATGAACCTAGTGCTGTTCTTACTGCACTTACAATTACTACTTCTCTCATTAAATAAAACCTCCCGAATTTATAGTTAACAAATGTTTAATCTTTGTTAAAGTCTTAACATACTTTTATTATAACCATTACTTCCATAATAATCAATAGTTTTTTGTTAAAAATTAAACAATTATTTTTTCTATATTATATTTCCCAAAAATATTGAATTTATATTATAATAATGTAATAAGTAAATTAAAATTTTTTTAAAGGAGTTTTCATTATGAAAAGAACTGATTTTATATCCTGGGATGAATACTTTATGGGACTCGCTCTATTATCAGCAAGAAGAAGTAAAGATCCAAGCACTCAAGTAGGTGCATGCATAGTAAGCCCTACAAACAGAGTACTTTCTGTTGGTTATAATGGATTTGCCTTTGGTTGTTCTGATGACAGCTATTCATGGGAAAGAGAAGGAGAATTTTTAGAAACTAAGTATCCTTATGTAGTTCATGCTGAATTAAATGCAATACTTAATAATAGAGGTGTATCCCTAGAAAACGCAAAACTTTACGTAGCCTTATTTCCTTGCAATGAATGTGCAAAAGCTATCATTCAATGTGGAATAAAGGAAGTTATATATTTAAGTAACAAGTATGCTGATACTGATATAATTAAAGCTTCAAAGAAAATGTTTGAATCAGCAGGTGTTACGCTTACTCAGCTTAAACCTTCAATTGAAAAAATTGAATTATCTTTTAATGTAGATGATGTTTAAAAAACTACATTAAAAAGCTCCCTAAATTTTAGGGAGCCTTTTTTAATATAAATTAAAATTATTTTGTTCCGAATAATCTGTCTCCAGCATCTCCAAGACCTGGTACTATATATCCATGATCGTTTAATTTTTCATCAATTTGTGCTACGAATATATCAACATCTGGGTGTGCTTCTTTTACTGCTTTAATTCCTTCTGGTGATGAAATTAAACACATAAGTTTTAAGTATTTAGCTCCTCTATTCTTAAGCATACTTAATGCATCTACAGCTGAACCACCAGTTGCAAGCATTGGATCTACAACGATTATCTCTCTCTCTGCTATATCTTGAGGTAATTTACAGAAATACTCAACTGGTTGAAGTGTTTCTTCATCTCTGTATAATCCGATGTGTCCAACCTTAGCTGCTGGTATAAGCTTTAATACGCCATCAACCATTCCAAGACCTGCTCTTAGTATTGGTACAATCGCTAGTTTCTTACCAGCTAACATTTTACATTGTGTTTTACATACAGGTGTTTCTATCTCAACATTTTCAGTTGGTAGATTTCTTGTAACTTCATATGCCATTAACATTGAAACTTCTGATACTAGTTCTCTAAAGTCCTTTGAACCTGTTTCCTTACTTCTTATGAAAGCTAATTTGTGTAATATTAATGGGTGATTGATTTCTGTAACTTTACTCATTTTATATTCCTCCAATTTACTTATTATATTTTTTTTCTATTTCTGAGATTTTATTTATTCTATTTTGGTGTCTTCCACCTTCAAACTCAGAATTTAAGAATGTCTTAACTATGTCAAGTGCAAGACCTGGTCCAACAACTCTTTCTCCAAATGCAAGAATGTTTGCATCATTGTGTTGTCTTGTAGCATGAGCACTAAATGTGTCACTACATAATGCAGCTCTTATTCCTGGAACTTTGTTTGCTGATATACTTATTCCTATACCAGTACCACAAACTAATATTCCAAAATCAAACTCTTTACTTGCAACTGCTTCAGCTACCTTTTCAGCATATTCTGGGTAATCACAAGATTCTTCAGTATAAGTACCAAAGTCCTTTGTTTCATATCCATTTTCCTTTAAATATGCAATTACTTCATTCTTTAGGTTGAATCCACCATGGTCTGAACCTAATGCTATTTTCATAACGCCACCTCCAATTGTCATCTTATAGTTAATTTTAATTTATAAAAAAAGAAAGTGTAGCATGTAATAAAAATATTACACACTTCCATCTTTCTTTAATTTAGCTAATAATAAGGCAACTATACCTTCTAATTCTTTATAAATATTATTGTAAACAGAAATTGTGCTACCGTAAGGATCAGTCACTTCCCCCTTAACGCCAGCATATTCACATAATGAGAACACTTTACCCTTGTATTTAGGATAATTGTCCCTTATAAACTCTTTACCAAAGTCTGTCATTGTTAAAACAACATCTGCTCTATCAAGCAAACTTTCATTTAATTGGATTGCTTCTTTATATTTTACGTCTATATTTAATTCCTTCTTTAAAAGCTCTACTGAATTTTCTGTCACAAAACTACCAGGAACTATTGTAATTCCAGCAGATTTTGCTCTGAAACTCGAGTCTGTATTTAATTTATTAAATATTTCTTCTGCCATTGGGCTCCTACATGTATTTGCTGTACATACGAAAAGCACCTTCATAAAAAAACCTCCAAACAATTATACATTTATAATATCGTAACCTGCTGCTTTATTTAATCTATTCATTATTGCAACACCAATACCTTCTTCACTAAATGCTTCTGCAAGTATTATGTCTACTCCTAGATCGTTAAACTTTCTAAGTGCATTAAACAGGTTTGATGCAATTTCTTCTAAGTTATTTTCTTCTCCTAAAATAACAACTTCTCCTTTTGGATACTCCTTGCTATTTTCTTTTGTAGTAAGTATTCCTACACTTTTTTCTTCATCTATATAATTCTGTACCATTTCGTTAATTTTTTCAATAGTTTTTTTGTTATTTCCACTGATAATTTTTAATTTTGCATTAGGAGCATAGTGTCTATACTTCATTCCTGGTGCTTTTGGTTTAAATTCTTTAGAATTATTTAATAAACCTTTATCAATTTGTATGTTTTCATCAATCCTTTTAAGCATTTCAAGTGTTATTCCACCTGGTCTTAAAATCATTGGAGGATATACAGTACAATCTACTATTGTTGATTCTAATCCAACTTCACTAACTTCTCCGCCCAATATAAAATCAACTCTACCTGTTAAATCCTCGATACATCTTTCAATATTTGTAGGACTTGGTCTTCCGCTTATATTAGCTGATGGTGCTGCAATTGGAACTCCTGACTGTTTAATAAGTTCCATAGCAATTCTATTTGAAGGCATTCTAATTCCTATTGTATTTAAATTAGCGCTTGTTTCCATTGGTATTATATCTTTTTTTTCTAATATTAAAGTTAATGGTCCTGGCCAGAACTTATCCATTAATTTATTTGCAATCTCTGGTACATTTTTCACATATTCATCAATATTTTTTGATGCAACATGTATTATTAAAGGATTATCCTGTGGTCTTCCCTTTGCTATGAATATTTTTTTTACGCAGTCTTCTTTTAATGCGTTTGCTCCTAAACCATATACGGTTTCCGTTGGAAATGCAACTACGCCTCCATTTTTTATCATGTCTGCTGCTTCTTTTATACATTCTTTTATATTACTTTCATTTGTAATAGCAATTTTTGTTTCCAAGGTTATATCCTTCTTTCTTAGTTTAAAGTTTGCCCTCTGGCAATTTTTATATTTTCAACACAATTGTTTGTAATGTGTGCTTTAACGCAATATTTAAATAATTCGTCTAATAGTGGATATTTTTTAAGTCCACCTTTTTTTATAATTTGGAAATAATAAATATCTCCTTCATCTATTTTTCTAATTCTATCATATTCTTCACATATTTCGGGATACTTTTTTAAAAAACCTTTAGTTACTGGCTTCATTCGTCTATTTCTAATTCGTCCTTTACTTACTAATATTATTTTCATATCTTCTTCCATGCCATCTGCATGGACAATTGCAATCTTATCACAAATTATAGTATACCCTCTATTAAATAAACCACTAACAAATCTTAGTTTGTTATTTTTATATTTAAATTCAAGCTTTGTACTATCTCTCTTCTTTAAAACTGCAAGTAATATAAGAAGTTCTAAAATTAATAAATATAGTATTAAAAATTTAGTCATTATGCCAGTAAGCCATAGTGAAGTCGGTAAGAATATAGCTAGGGCTATCATCAATATGTAGAATCTTTTTGTTGATTTTTTTTCTTTTTTTAATGCTTTATAAATATCCATAATTACCCCTTCATATATTCTAAAAGCCTTACATTTTTAATGCAAGGCTTTTTTTAAAAATTAAATTACATTTCTGTATTTCCCATTTGTTTCATCTTTTCAGCTTGGTCTGCTGTTATAAGAGCATTAATAACTTCATCTATATCACCATCTAAGAATGACTCTAATTTATAAAGAGTTAATCCTATTCTGTGATCAGTCATTCTACCTTGTGGGTAGTTGTATGTTCTTATTCTTTCACTTCTATCTCCAGTACCAACTTGAGATTTTCTGTCTTCTGCTATACCAGCTGCTCTTTCAGCTTCTGCTAAATCAAATAATCTTGATCTTAATACTTTCATAGCTTTATCTTTGTTCTTAAGCTGTGATTTTTCATCTTGACATGAAATAACTATTCCAGTAGGAAGGTGAGTAAGTCTTACCGCTGAATCTGTAGTATTAACGCATTGTCCTCCATTACCTGAAGCTCTAAATACATCAAACTTAATATCTTTGTCGTTTATTTCTACTTCTACATCATCAACTTCTGGTAAAACCGCAACTGTTGCAGTTGATGTATGAATTCTACCACTTGATTCTGTATCTGGAACTCTTTGAACTCTGTGAACTCCACTCTCATACTTAAGTTTTGAGTAAGCACCGCTTCCCTTTATCATAAATACAACTTCTTTGAATCCTCCGATTCCAGTTTCGTTTGTACTCATAAGTTCAACTTTCCATCTGTTGTTTTCAGCATATCTTGTATACATTCTGAAAAGATTTGCTGCAAATAGTGCTGCTTCATCTCCACCAGCACCAGCTCTAATTTCTACAAATACATTCTTATCATCATTTGGATCTTTTGGTAATAATAATATTTGTATCTCTTTTTCTAACTCGTCTTCTCTATCTTTTAGAGCATTTATATCTTCATGAAGCATTTCCTTCATTTCTCTATCTGATTCGATTTCAAGCATTTCTTTATTATCTTGTAATTCTTCTATAACTTTTTTGTATTCCTTATAAGCTGCTACGATAATCTCTAAATCAGCATGTTCCTTACATAGCTTTCTCCATTCATTTTGGTTCGCCATGATTGATGGATCACTGATCTTTACTGATAATTCGTCATACTTATTTTCTATGAATGCTAATTTATCTAATAACATTTTATCACTCCGTACTATCTATTTTCATATTTAAGTATTATATCACATATTACAATTCTTTTTCAACAATCCTGTAATTTCCTATAACAACTCTATCAAGACCTGCTAAATCTTTTATTACTCTTACATTAATAAATCCGTTACTTTCCATAATATTTTTAACCTCTTCACCTTGATCATATCCAATTTCAAAGGCTAATATACCTTTTCCTGTAAGAACATCTTTACTTTCAGAAATAATTCTTCTGTAGAATATAAGACCATCATTTCCACCACTTAAAGCTGTATGTGGCTCATAATCTTTAACATCATCCATTAATTTCTTAATTTCTTCTTCCTTTATATATGGAGGATTTGATACAACTATATCATACTTCTTATCCTTATTTATTACTTCCTTTAATAAATCACTTTTAATGAAAGTCATTCTGTCATTTAGTCCATGTTTATCAATATTCTTTAAAGTAACTTTTTCCGGAATATCAAAATAATCAATTGAGTCTACTTTTATATTTTTTCTAAACTCAGCAAGTGATACTCCAATAGCTCCACTCCCTGAACATAAATCACATACATTTATATCCTCATCTTCATTAATATCTTTAAGAACTTCTTCAACTAAAACTTCTGTATCTCCTCTTGGGATTAATACACCTTCTTCAACATAAAGTTCTATCCCCATAAATTCTGCTGACTTTGTAATATATTTTATAGGCATTTTATTCTTTCTTTTCTCAATTAATAATAAATACTCTTTCTTATGCTCATTACTTACTTTTTCATCACCATGTGTTAGTAAATATAATCTATCTCTTCCTATTATATATCCAAGTAAAATTGTAGCATCTAATCTTGTTGTATCTATATTAACCTCTGTTAAAACTTTTGTTCCTATTTCTAAAAGTTTATTTACTGTCATTTCATCCTCCGGCAATCCTTCTGCTGCTCTTAATGCTGCAATTGCAACTTCTATTTGTGAGTCATCTGGTTCTTTTGTTGTTAATTCTTGAAGCTTAAGCCCTGGTGCTGCAATAATTTTTGATATTTTACTATCTGATTTCCCAATCCACTTTATAAGCTCATATGTTATACCTGATATAACAGGAACTAAAATTATTCTAAGTGCAAATCTTTCAAAGAAACTTCCCCATCCAGTAAATGCAAATATTATTATACTTACAAACATTATTAAAAATAAAAAGTTAGTTCCGCATCTTGGATGGAATCTACCATATTTTTTAACATTTTCTACTGTTAAATCTTCTTCATTTTCATAACAAAAAATAGTCTTATGCTCTGCACCATGATATTGGAATAGTCTGTACATATCATCAAACTTACTTATTCCTATAATATACAATGCAAATATACATATTCTAATAAACGCTTCTATCGCATTTAGCGCTATACTTGATAAACCTAGCCCTTTAAATAAAGAAGCAATACCAGTTGGCACTGCAATAAACAATACTGCTGATATTATAAATGAAAGAACCATAGTAAATCCAATTATTACATCATTGCTTTTATCCCCGAATTTATTTCTAAGCCAATCTTCAAAAGCAGAAGGTTCAGTATCATCAAAAAATGAAGCTGAGTAATTTAGTGATTTTATTCCTTGTACTAAAGAATCTATAAGTACAAATACTCCTCTTATTAAAGGTATATTAAATATACTTTTCTTCTTTGTAATAGGTACAGTATGCTTAATATCTATAGCAATATCCCCATTCTCTTTTCTTACTGCCGTTGCTATTCCTTTAGCGCCTCTCATCATTACTCCTTCAATGACAGCTTGACCACCAACATCACGTTTCTTCAATATATCCCCCACCTTTATTACTTCTTTTTATATTTGAAGTAGCATTCTCCACATAATGATTCATAAGTTACATTACCAATGTTATCTATAGCTACTTGCTCTCCTTCAAATACAAATTTATCATTTATCTTTCTTGCATTTAACATCGCTTTATTTCCACACTTACATATAGTTTTCATTTCTTCTATACTATGTGCTATTAATAGAAGTCTTTCACTTCCTTCGAAACCTTCCATCATGAAATCTGTTCTTAATCCGTAGCATATTATAGGTACATCTAATGTAACTGCCACTTCAAATAATTGATCTATTTGTTCCTTTTTTAAGAACTGAACTTCATCTACTAATATACAATCTAATTTCCCATACTCTTTAATATTTTCATCAACTGTTTTGTGGATATTTTGGTCTTTTTCAACCAATATATCAACTTCTCTACTAACTCCAAGTCTTGAAACAAGTTTATTTCCACCCTTCTGATCTGTGGATGGTTTTAGTAATAAAACTCTCATTCCTCTTTCCTCATAATTATAAGCCACTTGCATTAAATGTGTTGATTTTCCTGAGTTCATAGCCCCATATCTAAAGTATAATTTACTCAACTTGTCCCTCTCCTTTTTTCATTTCGGTTATTACGATTATAGCATTTATGAGACTTTATAAAAAGTTTTTTTTAAATTTGTCACTTGTTGACTGTGAATATTTCATATGATATACTTTAGTAGTTATTTATTGTAGAGATACAGTAAAATTTACATTAAAAGAGGTGAAAAACATGAGACAAGGCATACATCCAGAATACCACCACGACGCAGTGGTTAAGTGTGCATGTGGAAATACTTTTACAACTGGTTCAGTTAAAGATGAACTTAAAGTAGAAATATGCTCTAAATGCCACCCATTCTTCACTGGTAAGCAAAAAATCGTTGATGTTGGTGGAAGAGTTGACAAGTTCAACAAGAAATTCAACCTTAAGAAGTAAGAAATTTAGGGAAAGACCATTAAGTCTTTCCCATTTTCTTTTTTCTTATTTAAATTAATTACAATTAATGTTACTATATTTATATAAATCAAAAAATTTATGGAGCGAGTGAATTTAATGAAAAAGGTTCTTATAATAACCACTTCAACAGGTCAAGGTCACAATCAAGCAGCTAACTCACTTATTAATGTATTTGAAAAAGATGGTTATTCATGTATCAAATATGATTTTTTAGATAACAGCAGCAAGTTTCTGACTGATGCTATTGTTGGTGGGTATGAAGTTTCAGCTATGAAATTTCCAGGCATATACGGATTTTTCTATCGTTTAACTAATGTACGATGCATAAACGCTTTGTCTATGACTATTTTTCAACTTGTAAAAAAGAGACTTAAAAACTTAATAGATAGAGAAAAGCCAGACTTAATAATTAGTACTCATCCTATTAGCGTAAGTATAATGAACAGTTTAAAGAAGCATGGATTGAAAATTCCATATATGGTAGTTACTACTGACTTTAAAGCACATTATACATACATAGGCAAATATGTAGATGCTTATATTACTGGAAGCGAATACACTAAGCAATCATTAATAAAAAAAGGTATTAAGGAAGACATTATCTTCCCATATGGTATACCTATAAAGGAATCATTCTTTGAACGTGATGAAAATATTCCTCACATAAAAACAAATGAATACTTCAACATACTACTTATGAGTGGAAGTATGGGACTTGAAGATATATCTTATGTTTTAGATGAATTACTACAAAATAAAAATAAACTTAGAATTACTGTTGTATGCGGAAATAATAAAAGCTTAAAAACGGATCTTACAAACCGTTGTTCAAAAGAGTTTAAAAATAAGAAATTACATATTCTAGGTTTCTCAAATGACATAGCTTCATTTATGGAGTATTCTGATATTATAATTTCAAAGCCTGGCGGACTTACTGTTACAGAATCAATTGCTAAAAATTTACCTTTAATAATTCCATTTGCAATTCCAGGTCAAGAACAAGAAAATACAGAATTTTTATCTAAAGAAGGTTATGCAATCTGTATTAATAATATATCAGATATAAATCAAACTATTAATTCATTAATAGAAAATCCAGATAAACTTAACGTTATGAGAAATAAGCTTAAGACTTTAGCTTCAACTTATTCAATATCATCAATAGTTAAGTTAGCTGATAAACTTGTAAAAAAAGACTGATATTAAGTGAAAACTCACTTTATATCAGTCTTTTTTTATATATTATTCTTTTCGAATATTCTTATAAATTCTTCATTATTCTTTGTTTTACCTAACATTTTAATTAGATTTTCAGTTACTTTATCTGCATTACCATCTGTGTACATAACTCTTCTTATAGAATATGCAACATCCTTTTCCGCTGGGCTTAGAAGTAAATCTTCTTTTCTTGTTCCTGATTTATAAATATCTATAGCTGGGAAAATTCTTCTTTCTTGAAGTTTTCTATCTAAGTGAACTTCCATATTACCTGTTCCCTTAAACTCTTCAAAAATCATATCATCCATTCTTGAACCAGTATCAACTAAAGCTGTAGCAAGTATTGTTAAACTTCCACCTTCTTCAATATTTCTAGCTGCTCCGAAGAATTTCTTTGGCATTATTAAAGCACCTGGGTCTAATCCACCTGATAATGTTCTTCCAGTTGGAGTTATTGTTAAGTTGTAGGCTCTTGATAATCTTGTTAAACTATCTAAAAGTATTACTACATCCTGCCCCTGCTCAACTCTTCTCTTACCATGCTCTAATATCATTTGAGCTACTCTCTCATGGTTTTGAGGTTCTTCATCAAAAGTAGAATATACAACTTCTCCATTTACTGATCTTTGCATATCTGTTACTTCTTCTGGTCTTTCATCAATTAATAACATAATCAATTTAACTTCAGGACAGTTTTTTGATATGTTTTGAGCTAATTGTTTTAAAAGAGTTGTCTTACCAGCCTTTGGTGGTGCAACTATCATTCCTCTTTGACCTTTTCCGATTGGGCACATTATATCCATAAGTCTTGTTGAAAGATCATTAGGTCCGTTGCCTTCTAATTTAATTCTTTCCTTTGGATATATTGGAGTTAACTTCTCAAAAGGAGTTCTTCTTACAGCGTTTTCAGGATTTTCATCGTTTACTTTCTCTAAATAAATTAAAGCTTTAAACTTTTCGCCTTCTTTTGGTTGTCTTACCTTACCTTCAAGTTTGTCTCCTGTTGCTAAATTAAATCTTCTTATTTGAGCTGGAGAAACATATACATCATCACTGCTACTTAAACAGTTTTTTCCTCTTAAGAAACCAAAACTATTATTTTCTTGAATTTGTAATATTCCTGAAGTAGTCTCAGCTGAAGATAAATCTCTTTCTCCATTATTATTTCTATTTTGATAGTTATTTTGGTTGTTATAACTATTATTCTGGTTATTATGGTAACCACCATTTGAATTATTACTATAATTACTGCTATGGTTATTACTATAATTGTTGTTTGAATTATTACTTGCAGTATTAGTAGTTGTACTTGCTGTCGTCGTATTAGTTGTAGTGCTACTACTTTGGTTATTGCTGTAAGTGTTTTCTCTAGGTTTTGGTGCTATTTTCTCTTTTAAAATAACTCCATCCTTTTCTATAGCATTAACATTTTTATTTATTATCTCGTTTATTAATTCACTCTTCTTGTATTTTGATATATTTTTTATATCTAATTCTTTAGCAATCTCTTTGAGTTTTGCTAAAGTCATACTTTCGTAAACTTCTTTTGTCAAAATGACACCTCCGTATTAATCAAGATTTATATAAACTAAAATTTTCAAATTTAATTGGAAACTATTAAGGTAAGATTTTTAGACATTTAACTTTATTTTTATTATCCTTCAATATTAATACTTTTGCAAGTTATATAAAATATTTATTTGAAAAAATTAGAAATAAAAGGTATCTTAAACAAATTAAGATACCTTTTTACATAATTTTTATTTTGTTTTTTCTGCTACTGCAGCTTCTATAAATCCAGTGAATAATGGATGTGGTCTATTTGGTCTTGATTTTAATTCTGGATGGAATTGTGATGCAACAAACCATGGATGATCTTCTATTTCAACTATTTCAACTAATCTTCCATCAGGACTTGTTCCTGCAATTGTCATTCCACTTTCAGTTATTTCTGTTCTATATTCATTGTTGAATTCATATCTATGTCTATGTCTTTCATAAATAACTTCATCTTTATAGCAGTCATATGCCTTAGTTTCATCATCTAACTTACATGGATAAACTCCAAGTCTCATTGTTCCACCTAAGTCTTCTATATCTTTTTGTTCTGGCATAATATCTATTACTGGGTATTTTGTTTCAGCATTTAATTCTGAACTATGCGCACCTTCAAGTCCTAGGACATTTCTAGCAAACTCTATTACTGCACATTGCATTCCAAGACAAATTCCAAGGAAAGGTACTTTGTTTTCTCTTGCCCATCTTATAGCATCGATTTTACCTTCTACTCCTCTATCTCCGAATCCCCCTGGAACTAATACACCTTGAACGCCTTTTAATACTTCATTTACGTCTTGGCTTTCTAATTCTTCTGAATTAACCCATTTAATTTTTACTTTTGTGTTGTTTGCAAGTCCACCGTGGCTTAATGCTTCAACAACTGAAATATAAGCATCGTGTAATTCTACATACTTACCAACTAAAGCAATAGTTACTTCATCTTCTAAGTTCTTCATTCTTTGAACCATGTCGATCCATTCACTATTATCTATATCTTTACATCCTAAATGTAATTTTTCACAAACTAAGTTGTCTAATCCTTCTTCGTGTAACATTAAAGGAACTTCATATAAGTGATCCGCATCTAAGTTTTGTATAACTGATCTTCCTTCTATATTACAGAATAGACCTATCTTGTTCTTTATATCATCTGATAATTCTTTTTCTGATCTACATACTATTACATCTGGTTGAATTCCTATTGTTCTTAACTCCTTAACTGAGTGTTGAGTTGGCTTAGTTTTAAGCTCTCCAGCTTTTCCAAGGTAAGGAACTAATGTTACATGAATGAAGCATACATTATCTGCACCAGCTTCACTTCTTACTTGTCTTATAGCTTCTAAGAATGGTTGTGATTCTATATCTCCAACTGTTCCACCGATTTCAGTTATAACAACATCTACATCTCTTTCTTTAGCTGCTCTATAAACTTTATCTTTTATAGCATTTGTTATGTGAGGTATTACTTGAACTGTTCCACCTAAGTATTCTCCTCTTCTTTCCTTTGAAATAACTGACCAGTATATTCTACCAGTTGTTATATTACTATTTTGTGTTAAGTTTTCATCTATGAATCTTTCATAATGACCTAAGTCTAAATCTGTTTCTGCTCCATCATCTGTTACGAAAACTTCACCATGTTGATATGGACTCATTGTTCCTGGATCAACATTAAGGTATGGATCAAATTTTTGAATTGATACTTTAAGTCCTCTGTTTTTTAATAGTCTTCCTAATGATGCTGCTGTTATTCCTTTTCCTAAGGCTGATACTACTCCACCTGTTACGAAAATATACTTTGTCTTTTTGTTCATTCTTAGTTCCTCCCGTGAGAAAATTTATTTTGATTTTTCGATTTTTTAGTTGACACTTCTTTATATGTAAAGTATAATTGATATTACCCCATAAATTTGATTTATGGGGTAGTGGTGTTTCAATTAATTTCTTTTAATAACATAGATATTATAGTACCACATATTTTTTTTAATATCTAGTCATTTTTTATTTATATTTTGTTCATAACTATATAATTCTATCAATTTTCTTTTCTATTTGAATATATTTATTTCTAAATTCTCTATTTACCAAAAATTTCTCTTCTGCTTTTTCATAATTATAATTTATACTTCTTCTAGTTTTAACTTTTAGCAGTTCTTTAATTTCATCTTCAGTACAACAGTTATACTTCTTTAAAAACAGTATTAATAAGTATTTTTGTTCTTTCTTCTTAAGTATTTCAACAAGTTTTTCCCTTGATATATCATTATCCTCACAAACCTCACTTAATATTTGAAAATACTTTTCTTCATCATACATACTAAAAATACCCTCCTTATACCATAAGTATTTCCATTTAAAAAACTTTTAGACACCTTTATCAAAAAAATGGAGCAACATCATTTCATTTTCGTTATAGATATAAATCTTAAACTAAATAAACCAACATCACTCCACTAATCTTTTATATGATTAAGCTTTTATTTCTAATTTCAGTTCTGTCTTTATAGGTGGTTGACCTGCAACTTGCATATCATATTTGATATGTACTTTTCCACCATCTTCATTCATATCAATTTCTAAATCCTTTGTATTGATACTTAATTCTAACATTCCATAAGGAGTATTATATAGTGATACTGAAGGCTTATCCTTTTGGAAATGCATCTTTGTTGTAGTGCTTCCTTCTCTTTCAAGAACAATATATTCTTTTCCTATTCTAAGCTTAGTATCTGTTCCTTGCATACCTGATATTTCAGTTTCTTTATAAATTGCAACTAGTTCATCATTTTCTGATTTATAACTTCCAGGAGTAACAACTTCTATAAGTTCACCATTTTCCATAGTCGCATTACTTATTATTTTTATAACCGCTTTCTTTTCCATAATTCTACCTCTTATTTCCCTTGTATTATGTATTTATTTATTTCCTCTTCACTAGCTGGCTTAACTTTAATACTTCCGCTAAATTTGCATCCAAAGTTTCCATATGATATTTCAACTTCGTCTAAATCTTTACCTTTGCAGTATCTTCCTGTTATTTTTGCTGCTAGTTCCTTATCTTCTTCATTACATTTTCCACTAATTATGGCCATAGCTCCATTGTGGCTTGTTGGATATAATACAATATCTTCTCTAGTTAATAAAGTCTTTGCTATATCCCCTTCTTCTTTAGTTCTAGTAACTATTATTTTACATCCGTTATCACTAACAAAATGTCTACCATATCTTAATAATTCTATTTCTTTTGGTGATGCATCACCATTTCTAACTAAAGATTCTTTTAATCTAATTGAATAGTTTGGTTCTGTTAGTCTACATCCTCCTGCTGGTGATGGGTAATCTTTAATACCCCAAGCATCTGCAAGTTCCATTTGAATTTTTCTACTTCTACCTGCAATATCAAGTAATTTTTCTCTATCTACTAATCCATCCTTCTCCATTTGAGTCTCATCTAAATTCTTAGCACATAAAGGTCTTAATATTCTTTCCCTAAACCCTGATTCCTTTGTTACTTTATTTAAGGCTTGTCTATTTTGAGACATTGGTCTTTGATTTAATACTTCTCCAGTTATTATAAAGTCTGCATTAAATCTTTCTAATAATTCTCCTGAGTATCTCATCATCATAGCATGACAATCTATACAAGGATTCATATTTTTTCCCCATCCGTTTTTAGGGTCTTTTACCATTTCAAAATGTTCAACTGAAAAATCAACAACTTCTAATGGTATATCTATTTGCTTAGTCATCTTTATAGCATTTTCTTCATTAAAGAAATATGATCTAAAACATATCCCTATTACTTCTATTCCTTGATCCTTTATTAATTTTGCTGATAATATACTATCTAATCCACCTGAGATCATAGCTAGTGCTCTTGTCATTAAAATTTCCTCCTAAAATTAATTTATTTAAACTATATTTTTATAAGTCCATATTTCGTTACAAATTATAGTTTAAAAGTCTTCTTTAGTTTTATCAAGCTAAATTTTATACTATTTATTGAAATATCTCTTTAATTACATCAAAAATCTTAAATTTGAGTACATATTCCTCTTCTTCCACCTCATCATAGCTTTGCTTTTCAGTTGCTATTTCATCCATTCTACTTTCAGTTTCATTATACGCAACAGCACCTTTTGTTACATCAACAAAACATAAAGGTGGGAACATAACACACCACCAATTTTGTCCTGATGCATCACCAATTAAAATTCTATACGCTTCATACTCACCCTGTGGCAATACAATGTTTCCATATATTTTCTCAGGGAAATTCTCTCTTGATAATTCTGTCTGAACATTATAACTATATCCGTTATCTTTTACAACCTTTTTAGCTATACTGATTACTTTATTATTATTTGATTTAATAATTTTTCTTGATTCATTAACACTTTTAGAGTTCTTTAATAATGGCTCTAAATATTTAATTACTTCATCTCTTACTTTAAGCTTTAAATCTTGATCCTTTTTATCATCACTATTTGCAATTACATGAAATCTAATTAATTCATCTTTAACACTTTCATAATCATAAGTTACTTCCTTATTACCTTCTTCTGGATTGCTTGTACACCCTCCAAGTAAAATTGATGTTAATACTATAATAATTACATAAATAAATTTTTTCATATTAAAAACCCCCTTAATAGTAATCATTATTACCAATTAAGAGAGTTCTATACATATTTTAAACAGTTCTTGTTATAAATACATCTTTATATTTCTTTTTCATTACCTCATAGCATTTTTGCGCTTTAACCATATCTTCAAAGAAAGCAAATACAGTCGGTCCACTACCGCTCATCATACTTCCTAATGCACCGTATTCCATCATTGCCTGCTTTATTCCTATTATCTCCTTATATTTTAAAAGAGTAACATTTTCAAGGAGATTTTTCATATTCTTTGATACGTAGCCTATATTATCATTAGCCATATTTTTCATCAAACCTTCAACATTTGGATGGAATACAACTTTTGATAAATCAAACTCTTGATAAACTCCTTTAGTTGATACACCAAAAGGTGGTTTAACAAGAACTAATATCTTATCTTTAAATGGTTTTAATTGAGTTATAACTTCTCCTACACCTTCACACAGTGCTGTTCCACCATTTATGCAATACGGCACATCTGCTCCTAATTTCACTCCAAGTTCCATAAGCTCTTTATCACTTAAATTTTTGTTAAACATTTTATTCATAAGCTTTAACACAGCTGCACAGTCTGTACTTCCACCTGCAAGTCCAGCTGATACAGGGATATTTTTATTAATATCTATACTGACACCTGATTTTATATTAAATTTATCCATAAAAAGCTTTGCTGCTTTATATGCTAAGTTTCTTTCATCCTTCGGAACATATGGTTTATTACATGAAATAGTTATACCTTTTTCTATCTTCTCTATTGTTATTTCATCATATAAATCTATACCTTGCATAATCATTCTTAATAAATGATATCCATCTTCTCTTTTTCCAATAACATCTAATGCTATATTTATTTTGGCATATGCTTTTATCTTCATCATATTTCCCTTCCCTTAACTAAAGTCATTACAATATTTTATCATAGCACAATAAATTCTGTCTAATTTTATTGTAATACAAAAGAGTAGACTATTGATAGATATATATAATTAAAATCTTTACTAACTTTGAAATTTTTTGGATACGATTAAGAAGCCAGCTTACTTCAAACTGGCTTCTTAATTTACATATTTACGATATCTTCTTGAATTTCTCCTTTATTAACATCATCTAGAACTTTAAGTAATGGTGCTAATTCCTCGAAGAATATAACAACTATATCCCCTTTATTGCTTATCTTTAAAGCTTCTCTAAAAGCTTCACTTTCATCTAAAATTATTTTACATTTTGCACTATTATCTATACCCGTTTTTATAATATTGCAAATCTCCCCCCGTTCTCTACCTCTTCTATCTTTATCTTCTTTTATTATAATAGAATCTAAGTTTTCTGAACTAAGCTTCCCTATTTCTATAGCCATTTCATCACTTCTATCACCAGGTATACCTATTACCCCAATTAATTTATTATGTTCCATACCTTTTAATGCATCAAAAATAGCTCTATATCCATCTGTATTATGGCCATAATCTAGTATAACTTTTTTATCATCAACTTCATAAATATTAAACCTTCCAGAATTATGGTTAGCATCTAGCATAAATTTTGAAAATCCTCTTGCAATCATACAATAGTCTACTCCAATTCCAACTAATGCTGAACAAGCTGCTAGAACATTTTCTATATTAAATTTCAACTTCCCATTTAAAGTTATAGGAATATCATCTAATTTAATAACATTATATTTTTTATTATTGTTAATAACACATATCATGTCATTTTCAGTAAATACAGCTATTTTTCCTTCTTCTATATTTTTCTGTATTAATTTATTATCTCTACTTTTTGAGAAATAAATTGGTTCACCCTTTATTCTGTCAATTATTTTAGTGCTCCAATAATCATCTGCATTTATTACAGAATGACCATCTGGCTTTATAGCTTCAACAACTAATGATTTTACAAAACTTAATTCTTCTAAGTCATTTATTTCATTTAATCCTAAGTGATCTCCTGTTATGTTTGTTATTACACCAACATCTGCTAAATCATAAGCTAGACCTTTTTTAATTATGCCACCTCTAGCGGTCTCAAGTACAGCTACATCTACATCTTTATTTAAAAGGACAGCTTTAGCACTATCATAACCAGTATCATCACCAATATCAATGCATTCATCTCCTATGTAAATTCCATCTGTTGATGTCATTCCTACAGTGTTCCCCATAAGTTTTAATACATATGCTATTAACCTTGTTGTCGTTGTTTTTCCGTTTGTTCCTGTTATAGATACTAACGGTATATTTTTCATGTTGTTTTCGTATAAATATTTTACTATTTCTTCACCAACATCATGTGATTTCCCTTCAGCTGGATAATGATGCATCCTTATCCCTGGTGCTGCATTTATTTCCATAATTACACCTTGATCTACAAGTGGTTCAGTTAGATTTTTAGCAGTTATATCTACCCCACATATATCTAGACCAATTATTTTTGCTGCTCTTATGCAAATATTTTTGTTTTCTTCACTTATTTCATCAGTACAATCTATAGCAATACCTCCTGTTGATAAGTTGGCATTTCTTCTAAGTACTACTTCTTCACCTTTTAAAGGTATGCTTTCTAAAGTGTATCCTAATTCTTTAATCATACTTTTCATTTCATTATCAATTTTAACTTTAGTTAATGGCTTCTCGTGATCTTCACCTCTTAATGGATTTCCATTTAAAACATCCACCAATTCCTTTACTGTGCTTTTACCATCACCATATACTTTTGGTGGTATTCTAAGTGAAGCTGCAACAAACTTATTATTTATAATACAAACTCTATAATCATTTCCAACTATATATTTTTCAATAATTATATCTTTATACTCTTTTGATAATTTATTGTAAACTTCAACAAGTTCCTTATCATTTTTTATATTTAAGAAAACTCCCTTACCTTGATTTCCACATTGAGGTTTTAAAACAACTGGATACCCAATGCACTCCGCTTCTCTTAATACTTCTATTATGTTACATACTTTCTCTCCACATGCAACAGGTATACTTTGACTATCTAGAAGCTTTTTAGTAAGTATTTTATCACAAGCAATATCAGCCCCTATACAGGTAGTATTACACCCTATAGTTGCTTCAATAATTTTACCTTTTTTCCCATATCCGATTTGATAATATCCTGAATCTTCAATTTCAAAAACAGGTAATCCATATCTTTCTGCTGCTGTTTTTATAGCTAACGTACTTGGTCCTATGGATTCTTTATTTAGAATTTCTTTTATTAGTTTTATTCTTTCATCAAGATTAAATCTATTTTTAGATATTAATGAATTAATTAATTCAACTGCTAATTTACCTATTTCAACTGCTGTTTTTTCATAAATATACTCGTATACTATATAATAATCTTCGCCTTCACACTCTCTAGCTTTTCCATATGCTATATCTACTCCTAGCATATTTTGGATACCAATTACTATATGCTCGCATATATGTGATAAATATGTTCCTTCTCTAAGTCTTATTGCAAAACCTCCTGGAACATCAATTCCACATCTATGTTCTTTTAAAATAGGTACTAATT
Organism: Clostridium sp.; assembly: GCF_036643715.1. Classification (GTDB taxonomy): domain Bacteria; phylum Bacillota; class Clostridia; order Clostridiales; family Clostridiaceae; genus Clostridium. The sequence goes on from NZ_JAVXRL010000028.1 coordinate 35,070, forward strand.
CTAATAATTTATCATTGAAACCTTCTATTTCATTGCTTGGTATTTCAGAATATCCTTCAAGATTGACATCCATTCTGATACATCTCTTATGAGAATATATGTTACGACCTTTAAATATTCTCATGCCTTTTATCTTCATCTCTAAATACTTCCTCCTCAAAAGGTATCTTCTTATTTAAATCAAATTTATTTCCTTCTATAAGAACATGTAATTTAACATTGAATATACTTAATGTTTTGTCTCTATGCTGCTCTGAAACGTTAGTATGTGTTATGGAGCTTCCATCTAAAATATAAACAGCTCCACTGCCTATTACCCGAACTAATTTTCTCTCATCTACAATTATTGCAGTATCTTCATCTATCCCTATTCCTAAATAATCCGGATTTTCTGCAACTCCTGTCAATAGCCTTCCTATCCTTCCTCTTTGTATAAAGTGTTGATCTATTATTGCATTCTTTATAAATCCGAGTCCTGGAGACATATTAATGCTATGTTTCTTCGGTGACTCTTCATCTTCACCTTGAAGTATCATAGTTCCACTCATAACAGAAGCCCCTGCTGATGTTCCAACTATTACCTTCCCTTCATACATTCCTTCTACAATTAATTTATTAAGTGGAGTACCTCCTATTAAGCTAGCTATTTTAAGTTGATCTCCACCTGTGAAAAATATTAATTTAGATTCTTTTATTAACTGTAAATTATTTTCTAAATACGCTTCTTCTCTCTCTTCTATGTTTAAAAATTTCAAGTTTTTAACTCCAATATTTTTAAAAACTTTATCATATACTTCTTTCATTTCGTTTTGTACTTCAGAAGCTATTGTCGCAACTAAAAGAACGTCCTTATCTTTATCTATTAAATTGCATACTTCATTTAGTATTTCTTTTCTTCCTTCTTTGTCTTCCGCTCCTCCTATTACGACTAAATTATAGTTTAACTTAGATTTCATAATATTCACCTCTAATCATGCGTTTATTATTATTTCCCCGACTGTTACTATTTATTCAAAAATAGTAAAAGTCCCACCAAATTGCTTCGGTAGGACTTTTTATCATATTTATATTACATAGCTCTTCCTGGTATTAATAACTTTTCACCTGGTACTAAATAATCTGGATCTTCTAAATCATTTATTTTTATTATATCGTCCATAGTTGTCTTATATTTTTTAGCTAAATGCCACAAACTATCACCTTTTCCAATAACATATATTGTAACGCTTGCTTTCTTCTTAATATCTTCGCCTTCACCTAAAATAATATCACTTACAAAATCTTTTTCTACTTCATATAAAACTTTTGCTGTCATTGTTAATGTGGCTTTCATTGCTATCGTATTAGCTTCTATTGAAACATCTAAATTTTCTATACAAGCTTTAACTAAAGCCTGCATTTTATTATTAGCACCATGCGCATCAATACTTATATTAAACGGAATATCTCCTGATGCCTTATCTAAATATTTTGAATCATCGTTAGTTTTATATATAACATTAACTCTTATATATCCACCAACAATTATTTTATTATCTTCTACTGCTTTTTCAGTAACTACTGCTTCTCCTGAAGAGGTTATTATTTTTTCTGGCATCATATCCCCTTCATTCATATATATATTATCTTTAACTACAGCTTCACTATTATAAATTCCTTCAAGCATGCCTAACTTACAAGTATCTTTAGCTATATCTAAATTTACTTTAGGTGAATATGCATCTGCTATAACATCAATACTCTTCTTTGAGAAAGCTTTAACTTTACAAGTTATTATTATCTCAGTATTAACTAGTCTAGCTTCACCTAGATCATCCTCTTCTATAGTTACATCTTTATTCTTAATATCATACTCTCCAGTAACCATCATATCTGATGTTGCATTTGGCATTTCAACCTCTTTAGTTATATATATATTATCATCTAAAGAGTGAATTTCCTTTCCTTCATTGCTTAAATAAAGCATCATTAACTTACAGTAGCAACCACAATAAATTTTTTCTTCTAAAACTTTAATTTCTTTCTTTTGAAGCTCTAGCTTGCATTTTAAAATTTTTGATATTTGTGGTTTATCCATGCTAACTCTTATTACTGATTTACCCATAAGCTCAACAGTTTCATTAACATCTGTACTATTTATAACTTCATTTTTCTTAAGGATCTCTATTCCATCAGTTCCTTCTACATCTTTTATAAGTTCTATTTCCCTGCCTTTGTACATTTCCCAATTGAAATCAAGAACTCCATCAATAGATACTTTTCTTTCATTGATTATCTTTGATTCAATATGTTCTACTCTGCAGCAAACTTCGCAAGCTATTTTATGTTCAGCTTCCTCTAAGTCCAAACTATTCGCAAATTTTTGTGAATAATTCACTGAAGAAACTACTAATTCTTCCTCTTTAGCTAAGTAAAGCACGTTATACTCTACCATCCCTTCTACCATTACTTTATCTCCAACAGTTTCCTTTGAAGTTATACTAGGTTTTGCATCAACCATAAGTATTTCTTGCACATCTGGATGAGTATCTGGTATAAGATATTCTTCATTTAACATAGTTGTAGTATTACTTTCTCTTAAAAGTTGCTCGAATTGAATATTTTCTTTTATCACATCTATATTTGACATTTTAACCCCTCCCATAAAGTACCTACTACTATGTATATAAAAAGATTCCTTTTTTATTACTATTATTTGGATATTTTTATTTTTATTTTTTTAATAACTTCGAGTTATGTTTTCAATTTATCCATATACTTCTAATAATATGGACTTTTTAAATTTTTTCTAATTTTTTTGTTGACAAAAGTAGTTTCATGTCGTAATATAGTAATTGGTTATTGACCATATAACCTCTCATAAATTCTCAATACCCTTTTATACCATAGTTGAAAGATGGAAACCCACCATCTTTCTTTTTTTTGCTTAATTTTAAAAAAGATATATATAAATAAAAAAACTTCGATCTAATCGAAGTTTTTTTATTCTATCCTGGAAAATGTAATTGCACTGTTTGAGTTAATACATCTGAATAACTATATGTCACGGTTCTTTGGGTGTCGTTGTCTAATCTAATTACGAAAATGCTAGGATATGCACTTTCTAAAACTCCATCGTTAACCAGAATCTTTTTTCTTCCTCCGTTAGCTTTTAAAGTTACTTTTTCTCCAAGGTGCCCTTCAATGCTTTTTTTTATTGAAGAGATAGTCTTAATAGTTTCCATAAAAACACCCTCTTTCCTAAATAAATTATACCATTTTTTTGAAGTGAAGTCAAACAAAATTTTAATTTTATCACTTACAAATTATAATGTCAATATTTTTTTCACAATTTCTTTACCTTTTTTTATTATTTGTAAACTTTCGTCTATTTATGCACGATATTTAACAATTCATAATTAATACTTATATTATATAAGATGATTTGGGGTACCCCTCCCTATACTTTCCCCTAGTTTGGAGCCCTCCAATTCCTTTTATACCTGTTATTGTATTATCTATAACGTCTTTTATCGATACAACTTCGTTTATTTTTGTGTATGCTATCTTTTCACATACAAATACCGGATCTAAACAATGTATTAAAACTCTATTTGGTGAAGATGCAAAATTTGCTCCTGCATCTAGCATACATTCATAACAACTTTGACATGCTCCTGCAAATATAACTAATTCATCATAGCTTGAGTTATAGTCTCTAAGTGCTCTAACTGCATCTCTATAAAATTTTGAATTTCTATAATTATCTAAATCAAGAAAATTTCTTGTATCCTTAACAACACTATCATGGCCTGTTAATACAACAATATCTGGTTTTATCTCCTTAACTAAGTCAACTATCCTTTGAGGTTGATCTTCTTCTGCTATAGAAACTCCTACAGCATCTAGAGATAACTGTTTGTAAACTTTAAGACAAGTATCCATATATTCCTTATCTCCATCTACATGAAGTATCTTTCCCGGCCTTCCAAAAAATAATTCTTCAATTTTGGAATCTTTTTGACTTTTCATATTTTTAATTTCTTTTGTGCTACCTTTTCTTGCATTTATATCTCTCATAGATATAGCAGTCTTTATTGCCTTGTTGACTCTACTGTTTAATATCTTATCTTTTTCTCCACAGTAGTCTCCTCTTACTTCTTCTAAATCTTCACCATCTGAGTCAGCTATAATTCTTATATTTATTCCCTTTAATATATATATCTTCTTGCCTTGTTCTTCTTTTATATCTATTACTTTAAATGTAATATCTTTATCATATGATTTTCTTACAACCATATCACCTATTTTCATTGTTACCACCTAATATTTTTTACTCTATTTTATAATATGTAATAAACTATCAAGTGCTAATCTAAAGAAAATAAAACTCCATTAAAATAGAGTTTTATTTTAACTGGAGTTTTATTTTTAGTTAATATTATATTCTTTCTTAAAATCATCTAAGAATTTCAAATAATTATCTCTTTCATCAATAATACTTTGTAGTTTACCTGCAAAAGTATTTTGACCCCAATTAACTTCATTGTAATAATATCTATTTGCAAGTCTCCAATATCTTTGTGGGAATTGTAAATATGATAATAATACTTTAAATTCGTCTTCTTCAATTTTAGAAACTTTATTATAAGATTCAACTATCTCTTTTGCATACTCAAAGTCCCAGTCAACTCTTTTTAAAACTTTAGTCATAAAGTTTGATATATCAAAAGCTCTTATTTCTCTCTTACAATAGTCAAAGTCTATAATATTCACATCTTCATTTTTATCAATTATAATGTTGTGATAAGTAAAATCATGGTGGCAGAATCCTTTTTCCTCTTCTGCAACTTCACATAATCTACTGTAATTTGATTGCACCATTGTCTCATAGGCTTTCTTGCCCATCTCTTTATAAAATTCCATTGATTTAATATAAATCAAATCAAATTCACTTTTGTTGTGTCTTTTTCTAACCATATCCCTCATCTTGTCTAATGACTTAATTCTTTTAGCCATTAAATTTGGCCATCTTCCTAAATCACTTTTAAGTTTTGAGTTTTCTGGTGGGTCATATCCTTTAGATGCCTCATGTAATCTTGCAAGTGCTTCCGCTGCCAATTTGACTTCTGATATTTTATGGAAATCGCACTCCCTTCCTTCAAGCCAAGTTGAAAGAGTATATAAATCCTCATTAACTAATGCATAAGGCTCGCCTTCTATGTTTAAAAAATATCTATCCACTTTATTAAATCCATTATTTATCAAATGCTCTTTAGCACCATAAACAAATAGTAACTTCTGTGGTCCATAGTTTATTTTCTTTAAACACCTTTCACCTTTATTAGTCTTCAAATAATATATTCCCTTATTTGCCTTTAAAGTTTCAATCTCAATGTCAAATTGTCTTTCTATTTCAAACTCTCTCATCATTGTAACCACCCCCTTAATATTTATATGTACATATTACTTATTTTATTAACATTTTTTAACACTATTAAATATAATGGTATTAATAGTACTTCGAAAGGATTAAATCATGAAGATTGGCATTGATGGCAGAGCCGCAAAATGGTACAGAGGAACAGGGATTGGCACATATACGCACCAACTAATAATGAGTTTAAATGATATTGATTCAACTAATGATTATTTAATTTTTACACCTGAGAATAAAGCTCTTAACAATTTAAATGATAATTTTAAAATTCAAAAAGTAGATACAATAGTTAAGGAGAGTTTTTGGGATAATGTTAATGTTCCAAACATTCTTTCAGATAGTAATATGGAGTTATATCACGTTCCTCAAAACGGTGTAGGACTTTCTGACAATATAGATTGTAAGAAAGTAATTACACTACATGATATAATCCCTCTTAGAATGCCTGAAACAGTTAGTGATCGTTACCTTAGAATATTTAATGATGTAATGCCAAATATTCTTAAAGGATGCGATGGAATAATTACAGTTTCAGAATTCTCAAAGAAAGATATAGCAACTGAATTTAACTTCCCTTTAGATAAAATTTTTGTAACTCCATTAGCTGCTGAACCAATTTATAAACCTATGAGTAAATGTAGTTGCAAAGAAAAAATTAGAAATAAATATGGTATAACTTCTGATTTCGTTCTTTACGTTGGAGGATTTAGTCCAAGAAAAAATATACTTGGCTTAATAGAGGCCTTTTCTCAAATTCCAAAACTTGAAAGAAAAGGTGTAAAGCTCGTAATTATAGGAAAGCAAGGTCCATCTTATAATGTTTATTTAAATAGAGCAATAGAACTTAGTATTGAAAATGATATTATATTTACTGGATTTATAGAACTAGAAGACTTACCTATTTTTTATAATGCATCTGAGATGCTAGTTTATCCATCCTTCTATGAAGGCTTTGGACTTCCACCTATTGAAGCTATGGCATGTGGAACACCAGTAATAACCTCTAATGTTACTTCACTTCCTGAAGTATGTTTTGATTCTGCAATACTTGTAGATCCAAATGATACAGCTGAACTTGCATATGCTATAAAGCGCGTTTTAAACGATAGCTTACTAGTACTTACAATGGTGAAGAAAGCTCTTACAAGAAGTAGATCCTTCTCTTGGGAAAATACTGCTATAGATACAATTAATGCTTATGAAAATATTTTAAAATAAATGATATTCATGCCTTTAAGCTGTACTTCTTCGCTCTGTTGAAGTACAGCTTTTAATATACAAAAACAAAAAAGCTATGAATACTTAAATTCATAGCAATATATTATCTTTTATAAAAATATATACAATATTACAATTAACGCAACAGCTATAATTGCACCTATAGCATAGGCTACTATTGCTTTATTATCACTTTTAACTTCTATATTTTTATTTTTTTCTATAATATTAACCCCTGGTATTTTTTTAATTATATCTAAATTATTATCTGATGTAGGCTTATATTGAACCTCCGGATACTTTCTGAGTTTCAAGCTAATTAAAGTATCATCATCGTATACTTCTACATTCATACTTTCTAAATCATCTAAAGTCACAGTATTTAAAGAAATTTTCTCAAAATTTTCTCTTGTATTAATTAAATATAACTTTTTATTAGTTAAAATAAATATAGTATTCCATATCCATTCATCTACAAACAAATAACCAAAAATATTTTCTCCTCTAATTGGACTTTTTCTCTCCTTGGCAGCAGTAATATTTTCAGCAACAAAATATCCTTCCATTTCTTCCTCACCCCTTAAGGTGCTTTCAAATTCTACTAAGTTTCTTTTTAAGTTCAAATCTACTAATTTATCCATCTATATATCTCATCCCCTTCTCCCTAATAAATTTTCTTATATTCTTCTATAAATCTTCTTCTAAATACATCATTTTCTAGTTTCATTTTAAATCTATGAAGGAATATATCATAATCCCATTCCTTTGCCTTATGATAATATGAATGAATAGTTCCATATACATCTCTTGGGAAAGTTATAATTGTATATATTAATTTGTATTCTTCTTCTTTTAATTTAAATATTTTATTATAGCTATTTAAAAATATCATTCCTTTATTAATATCAAAGACACTATTTTTTATCCATTTAAGTAAAAAGTCTGCTACATCTAATGTTCTAAGTCCTATAGTTGCATAATCAAA
>NZ_JAVXRL010000029.1:0-39870 GCF_036643715.1 Clostridium sp.
CTCTTTATCTCCACCAAGGTGGAAAGCTATGAACATTAGTTCATAGCTTTTTTTTTGTATAAAAAAATATTTTACTTTTTTTCACTTAAGGCATATATGTTAAGTGAAAGGGGTTGATACAATGATAATAAAAACAGTTAATGAGGTAAATTTAAATGTCATTTATAACAAGGGGAAGGATGACAAAGGTAAGGATGTAGTCAAAAGTCAAAGATTTAAAAATATAAATTTAAATCTTAGTGATGAGATCTTACACACAATAGGAAAAGCTTTAGGAGAATTTATAAACTATCCTACAATATCAATAGATAAGGAAGAAGATAGTGTACTTTCAAATGATGCTGAATAAATTTTAGTGGAATAAAATAATAAGGGGGTAATGTTTTATGATAGAAAAATCATTAGTTATGGGATTTATAAATGAAATGGATAAGAAATTTACTGTTACAGTTAAAGATATTAAGGAGGATATTGAAGAAGGTGCAATAAACTCTTTAATGGAATCGATAATAACTAACGATGTGTTTATTACAACAGGGGGACCATTAGTTAGTAAACTTTCAGCTGATATAGTTAGTAAAGAGACTACAAGTTTTGAAGTAAAGTAATAAATAAAATTAGGGGAGCTACTTTCTAGTAGCTCTCTTTTATTATGAAAATTAAACAATTTACATAAAATGAATATTATTTTTAGAAAAAAATAAAATAATTATAGAAAAATAAATACAATGACTATAAAATGTAATAATATGAAAAAATATTACTAAAGTTAATTGTATACAAGCTATTAATTAGTATTATATAATTAATATATAAATATAATCGATAAAGATGGTTACGTTTTCTAAAATAGAACAGAAATAGTGATACATACATATAATATAGATATCACAACATTGAAATAAAACATTAGGGCCGTTTAAAGAATAGGATGGGGAGTGTTTTTTGTGACAAAAATAGAGGAATTAAATGAATACCTTAAACGCTTAAAACTTGAAAAGAGGGAACTTATTTTAGCTGGAAAGAAAACTTCAATTATAGATATCAAAATAAAAGAAGTTGAAAATGAAATAAAAGCAGTTCAGTTATAGTAGGGTGGACACATAGCTTTAAGTAAGAATTTTAAATAGAAATCTAAATGGGTAATTAGATTTCTATTTTTTATGCCTTTTTTAAACTTCAGTTGGAATATAAGTATAGAAAATAGAATATAGTTTATTTAGTAAGTATATTATTATTTATAGGGAGCTGATGGAATGATTAGAACTGTTGTATGTCATAAAGAAGGATGTAGTGGTAATAGGTTTTATATTGAGACAGTAGAAAATAAGATTAAGGCTATTTGCAGAGAATGTAATAGCGAGTATTTATATGACGCTGGTAATACTGGCTATGAGCTAGTATCATCATGTACATCTTGTAAAAATGATAGTTTTAAGTTGTTTAAAGATATGAATACAAGCAAGATATATGCTAAATGCACAGAGTGTGGAAATCCTCCAGAGAGAATTTTTGTAGACCCTGATGGAATTCAAATTCCATATGAAACAAAATTACTTCAAGAAATTAAAGATGAAATTGTAGGAGTTAATCAAAGATTGTGTAATTTAGATATTAAACTTGAGAATGTTGAGCGTGGCCAAAGTATATTAGAGGAATCATTAGCTTATGTAAATAAGTATATAGTTGAGGAGAGATAAACTTAATCAAAGTATGTCAAATTTACATGAAGAAATAAGTTGTAGTATAATGTTTCTATAATTATGATTGGAGACTTTTAATAAATGAATATTAAAGAGAAAAAAATATTAGCATGGATATTAATGATTGGATGGATGATATTTATATTTTACATGTCAAATCAGCCTGCTGATGTTTCAAATGAACAAAGCGACACTGTTTTAAATTTAATTAAGAACTTAGGATTGAATATAAGCGATAAGTATGTTGATATAGCAATAACTATAATTAGAAAGGGAGCACATTTTACAGAGTATTTAATATTGAACTTATTGTATTTTAATGTTTTAAGATTTTATATAAGTAAGAAAAAAGCTGGATTGTACTCCATATTAATGGTATTTGTATATGCATCAACAGATGAGTTTCATCAAACATTTGTTGATGGAAGAGCAGGAAGGTTTACTGATGTACTTATAGACACATCAGGTGCTACTTTTGGATCGCTAATAATAGCACTTGTTAATTCATTAGCAAATTTAAGAAATAAAAAATAAAAAACAAAAGGTGATTTCTGTATTTTTGAAATCACTTTTTGCATATACTTTATAAAAACCTTTACATAGGGTGGAGTAAATAATAGTATTTAACTATGTTAGTAGTTAAACAAATTTGATGAAGAAATTATATAATGTTTTTTTTATATAATTAGTTAGGGGTGTCTATATGAATAATTTAAGTGAAAGCAATCTCCCAATTAGTAGAAAGGATAAAGTATATTTAAAGTTAAAAGAGCTTAGCAAAGGTATATTAAAGGAAAAGATTAATGACTGTGAAAGAATTGGAATACAAACAACTTATATAGCTGAGGTATTGAACATTAGTAGAAGTAATGTAAGTAAAGAATTAAACTCTTTGTATAAAGAAAAGAAGGTTGTAAAAATTTTAGGAAAACCAATATTATATATTGATAAAACCTCTTTAGAGAAAAGTTTAGAAATCAGTATATATAACTATGAGGTCCATAGTTTAAAAGAATTAATTGGTGAACCTCAAAATGAAGATAATATGATTTTAAAAAAAAATAAAGATAATAAAGTAGATACAGATAATAGTATAAAAACAATTTTTGACAATATTATAGGGTCAAAGGATAGCTTGAAAAATCAAGTTAGGGAAGCTAAGGCAGCTATTCTATATCCACCTAGAGGATTAAGGACATTAATAATAGGTCCTACAGGCGTTGGAAAGACGACTTTTGCTGAAGTGATGTATAGATATGCAATAGAAAAAGGAAGATTAAAGAAAAATTCACCATACATTATATTTAATTGTGCAGATTATGCTAAGAATCCACAATTATTATTATCACATTTGTTTGGACACGTAAAAGGTGTTTTTACTGGAGCTGATACGGATAAAATTGGATTAATTGATAAAGCAAATGGTGGAATATTATTTTTAGATGAAATTCATAGACTTCCTTCGGAAGGCCAAGAAATGTTATTTTCAGTTATGGATAGAGGAACATATAATAGACTCGGTGAAACCGAAAAAACTCAAAAAACGGATGTATTGATTATAGGAGCAACTACTGAAGATCCAGATTCAGCTATACTTAATACTTTTTTAAGAAGAATTCAAGTATTAATAAAACTTCCAAGTTTAGAAAATAGATCTTTAAAAGAGAGAATGGTTTTTATATGTCAATTTTTCAACGAAGAGTTTACAAAGATTAAAGTTCCTATAAAGGTGTCAAAAGATGTTCTTAAGGCACTGCTAGTATATAAATGTCCAGGAAATATAGGGCAACTTAAGAGTGATATACAACTCATTTGTGCTAATGCTTTTTTAGACTATGTAACAGAAAATGAGGAATGTGTGCATATAAGATTAAGTGGTCTTTCAAACAAGTTTACAGAAGGATTATTAAATATAGATAATAAACGAGATGAAATAGTTAGAAATTTCAATTTGAATAGCACAGGCTATATAAATTTTGATAAAAACAGTAGTGAACTAAATACAAATATAAATAGTATTCTCCTATATGATGAATATAAAATTAAAGAAGACTTCTACGACACAATACTAAATAATATAGAAAAATTTTATGAAAATGGACTTTCAACAGGGCAGATTAAAGATAGTATCAATAGACAAATAAGGAGCTATTTTAATAGTTACTTTATTAAGAAGAAATCAGAAAAGGTAGCAATTAATGAGAAGGTTTTGTACAAGCTTGTAACTCCAGAAATAGTTAACATAGTACAAGAGGCATTTGAAAAAAGTGTTGATAATACAAACTATATTAATATATCACCTAAAATTATATATAGTTTAGCACTTCATGTTGAAACTCTTATAGAGAGAGTTAAATTAAATCAGATTGCAATGTATCCAAATATTGAAAAAAATTATAAGAATCATTGTACTGAATACGGTATAGCAACTAAAATAAAGGACAGGCTAGAGTTTAGTTTCGGAATTACTGTGCCTGAAGATGAAGTTGCATTTATAACTAAATTCATTTATTCAATTAATGAGAATAAGGAAGCCGGTAATATACAAGTTATAGTTATAGCACATGGATATGGTACTGCAAGTAGTATGGTTAAAGTTGCAAAGACCCTTCTAGAATATGATCATATATATAGTATAGATATGCCATTAGATGAGAAAGTAAGTGCAGCACTTGAAAGAACAACTGATTTAGTAAAAAAAATTGATAAAGGCAATGGTGTAATTATCTTAGTTGATATGGGATCACTTATTACATTTTCAGATATTATAACAAAAGAAACAGGCATAGTAACTAGAGCTATAAAAATGGTTAGTACACCCATGGTTATTGAAGCAGCGAGAAAAGCAATGGAACCAGGAATGACATTAGATATAATTGTTGATTCTGTCGAGAATATGAGTGGATTAATTGGTAAAAGAGTAAAAATAGATAAATTATCTAAAGAGGGAAATAGTTTAAATTTAGATTATAGAGAAAAATCTATTAATATGTTAAGAGATATTGTTACTTTTTTAGATGTAAAAAAAGTAGCAAATCTTTTAGAGAGTGTGATAATGAATATTGGTGCTGATTGTAAAAAAAATATCGATGAAATAAGTTATATAAAATTTTTGTTTCATTGTTCATGTATGATAGAGCGTGTCATAAGAAAGGAACCTTTACCTTACAATAATTTATTATGTAATAAAATTAAGAAGGATCAATTGTTTTTAGTAGTGAAGGAAAGATTCAGTACGGTTGAAGAAATTTTTGGAATAACTGTACCGGATTCGGAATTTGCATATATTGTTGAGATGCTAGATATTTCTTTTAATACATGAGTATTTAATACACATATAATACACAGAAATTATATGTGTAGTTTATAAAATTTGATACACATAATATTAGATGAGAACATCATTTACTATTTTTAGTAGTTGAATATAAACGATATATTATGCAAACAAACAGGTTGAGGGCTAATGGGTATAAGTTAATACACATTAGTCCTCAATTTTGGTATAGATATTGCTATTTTAGTTAGTGAATAGAAATATTACTTAAGAAAGTGGTGATTAGATGATAGGAGTATTAATAGCTACTCATGGTAACTTAGCAGAAGAAATATTAAAAAGTGCAGAGTTGATAGTCGGTAAGCAAGATAAAACTATGACTTTAGGTCTACAGCATGGAGATTGTATTGAGAGCTTTATAGAAGAGGTAAAAAAAGCAATATTACATCTTAATGAAGGTGATGGAGTAATAGTATTTGTAGATTTATTTGGTGCTAGTCCTTATAATGCAGCTGCATTTAGTTCAAAGGATATGTGCGAAAAGGACTTTAAATGTATTACTGGAGTTAATCTACCAATGCTACTTGAAGCACTTACAATTAGAGATGAATATAATTTGGATAATCTAGCAAGGAATTGTATAAATGAGGGCAAATCTGGAGTAAAAGAATTGTTCAATGAAATAAATTTAATGAAATAAATTTAAAATATAAAATTTAAGGAGTGATTAATATGTTAAATGTTGTTTTTACAAGAATAGACGATAGGTTAATACATGGACAGGTAGCGACAGCTTGGTCAAAAATTACAAAAACAAATAGAATTATTGTAGTAGATAATTCAGTAGCAGGGGATTCATTTATGGAAATGGTATTAAAATCAGCAGCACCTAAAGGAATATCTGTAGATGTTCTTACAATAGAGAATGCTGTACCAGTTATTAATGGCGATGATACAGGAGAAAATGTATTTATACTCGCGAAAACACCTCAAACAATATTAGAACTTATTAGGGCTGGTGTTGATTTAAAGCAGTTAAATTTAGGTGGCATGGGAGCTAAGGCTGGAAGAAAGCAATTTTATAAAAATATATCCATGTCAGATGATGAGAGAGAAGCATTTAAAGAGATTATGAAAAATAATGTAGACGTATTTGTTCAAATAGTTCCAGATGCAAAACAAATTTCTATTGAAAAATTATTAAAATAGAAAATTTAAGGAGATGAATGTAAAATGCAGATTAGTTTAATTCAAGCGATATTAATTGGTTTTTTCTATTATATTTCATGGAGCCCATGGTTTACTTATACAGGATTCTTTACATTTAACAGACCTTTAGTTGCAGGATTTATAACAGGTGTTATATTAGGAAATCCAGTTGAAGGTGCATTAATTGGTGCTGGCATAAATGTTATATATTTAGGTTTTATATCAGCTGGTGGAGCACAAATGGGAGATCCGTCTTTTGCAGGGTATGTTGGAACCGCATTAGCTATAGGGTCAAACCTTGATATTAAGACAGCTATGGCAATAGCTGTTCCACTTGGAACAATAGCAACAGTTTTGTGGATAGGAAAAATGACAACTAACTCCTTCTTTGTTCATTGGGCAGATAAAGAGGTTGAAAAAGGAAATATAAATAAAGTAGCATTTATTAACACAATTCCCCCTCAGATAGTATTGTTAATACTTAGTTTTGTTCCAGCGACATTGGTAGTATACTATGGACCTAATGCAGTCGATGGAATGCTTGAAGTACTTAGTCCTAGAGTGTTACACGTATTTGAAGTAATAGGTGCAATGTTGCCAGCATTAGGTATTGCAATGAATTTAAAATTAATAGGAAATTCGTTCACAATGCCATTCTTTATACTTGGAATATTAATGTCGGTTTACTTTGGTCTAGATATAGTAATTATTTCAATAATAGGTGTAATTCTAGCTCTAACAATAACGGCTATAAAAAATACGAATTCGCAAACTGATATATAGAATTATTTTTATAATCTAGAATTAATAGGAGGAGTTTTTTTATGAGTAATAGATATGATACTGTTGATAATAAAGATAAAAATGGGAAATTAAGCAAAAAGGATATTATAAAGAGTTGGATTAGATGGTATATGTTTGCACAGTCAAATTATAATTATGAAAGAATGCAAGCAACAGCATTTGCACATTCTATGTTGCCAATAATTAAAAAAGTATATGAGGATGAGGACGAAAGAAAATTAGCAATGCAAAGACATTTGGCATTTTTCAATACAGAACCGATTTGTGGGTCTGTAATTCATGGAGTTACTATAGCAATGGAAGAGGAAAGAGCGAGTGGTAACCCAATAACTGATGAGAGTATTAATGCAATTAAGACAGGATTAATGGGACCAATTGCCGGTGTTGGAGATACCCTTACACAGGGCGTAATAACACCAATATTACTTGCTATTTGTATAGGCATTACAAACACAGGGAATATATTAGGACCAATAATATTTATTTTAGCTCAGTATTCAATAATGACTACAATTTCATTTAGCATGTGGATAAATGGATACAAATACGGAAAGAAAGCTGTTGAAGAGATATTAAAAGGTGGAAAGATTAATAAAGTAATTGAAGCTGCATCACTTTTAGGGACGTTAGTAATGGGTGGATTAGTTGGACGATTTGTTAATTTACAAACTCAAGTGAACTGGAAAATGGGAGATGTTAATTTTAATCTACAAAAGGATCTTTTAGATAAATTAATGCCAGGATTAATTCCATGTGTGCTTACTTTAGGCGTACTTTATTTAGTGAAAAAAGGTGTATCACCTATAAAATTAATGGGAATTCTTATAGTTTTAGGAGCTATAACTGGAATAGCAGGAATATTTTAAGATATGGTATGACTAATTTCAGTAAAAAGGAGGAAACTTTTATGGTAATTAAAAAAGAAGACATAAATAAATTTCAAGTAAACGATTACTTAAAGGGGGTTGCAAGTTGTAATTGTAGAGAAAATCATTCAACTTATTTAGAGGATGTTTTAATTAAGGCTGGTGCAATAGAAGAGATACCAAGGTTATTAAAAAAATATGGGTTTAAGAAATCTTTAGTTATTTCTGATTTAAACACGTATAAAGTAGCTGGAAGAAAAGTAGCAGAGACCTTATTTGAAAATAAATTTAATTTTAAAGAACTTATATTTAAAGTTAAAGGCGATTTAATTCCTGATGAAGAGGCGGTTGGAAATATATTAATACAACTAGATGAAAGTATAGATTCAATAATTACTGTAGGTACTGGAACTTTAAATGATTTATCTAAGTTTGTTAGTTATAAGATGAATGTTCCATCTATAATTGTTGCGACAGCACCTTCTATGGATGGATTCGTATCAAATGGATCAGCGTTAATTGTGGGTGATTTAAAGATAAGTTATAATGCCTTAGTACCAAAGGCTGTTATAGGGGATATAGATATTTTAAAAGAAGCACCAATGAAAATGATCCTAGCAGGATTTGGAGATATTGTTGGAAAATATTCTGCATTAAATGATTGGAAGATATCGAAAATAGTTAATGGAGAATACTACTGTGATTTTTCAGCAGGAATGGTTGAGAACTCATTAAAAAGTTGTATAGAAAATGCATATAAAATAAAAGGCAGAGATCCAATAGTGATAAAAGAATTGATGGAAGCTTTAGTTATAACTGGGATTGCCATGAGTTTCATCGGGAACTCAAGACCTGCATCAGGATCAGAACATCACTTAGCACATTACTTTGAGATGAAATTTTTATTTGAGAATAGAGAGCCTATATTACATGGCAGAAAAGTTGGGGTTATGACAGTGATAACAGCTAGATTACGTGAATTGTTAGCACGACATAATATAGATTTTGAAAAAGCTATTAATGATGCAAAATCTTTTAAAATAGATGAGTGGAGAGAAAAAGTTAATGTTATATTTAAGGATGCAGCAGAAGAAATAATTGAAATAAGCGTAAGGGACGAAACTACATCCTCAAGAAAAAAAATAGAGAGGATAAATAGAATCAAGGAAAATATGAATCAAATTAATAATATTCTAATGGAAACTCCTTCAGCAGAGAAAATTGAGTCTATTTTAAATGATGTAGGAGCTCCGTATAAACTAGATCAAATAAACATAAAGAAAGATGAAATTGTTGATGCAATATGTTTTTCTAAAGAAATTAGGACAAGGTATACGATTTTAACTTTATTAAGTGATCTTGGCTTGTTAAATGAATTCGCATCAGATATAGAAAAAGAGATTTAATAAATAGGAGGAAGAATAAGTGATTAATTATGATGAATATGATATCCAGCGCTTAAGAAAGATAAAATGTTTTATATTTGATTTAGATGGTACAGTATATTTAGATAATGAAATTTTAGATGGGGCAATTGATTTTTTAAATTTGTTAGACGAGAGTAATATACAGTTTAAATTTTTTACAAATAACTCATCGAAAAACGCTAAATTTTATAGAAAAAAAATTAGAAATATGGGATATGATTTAACAGATGATATGATGCTTATATCTAATCATGTAATAATAAATTATATAAAGAACAATATGGAAAATAAAAAAGTCTTTATTTTAGGTAATAAGTATTTAGTAGAAGACTTCGAAGAATCAGGAATACAGTTAGTTAATGAAAATCCTGATATAGTTGTAGTTGGATTTGATACATCACTAGCATATGAGAATGTATCAAAAGCTTGTGATTTTATACGAGATGGTTCTATATTTTTTGGGGTTAACCCAGATCTCAATTGCCCAACAAAAAGTGGTTTTATTCCAGACTGCGGATCAATATGTGCTATGATAACAGCATCAACAGGCGTGAAACCTATATTTTTTGGTAAGCCCTCAAAGCATACTTTAGATTATGTAATTAATGACACAGGATTTAAGGAAGATGAAATAGCTTTTATAGGAGATAGATTATATACAGATATAGCAATTGGTGAAGGCAATGATGCTAATACTATTCTTGTATTATCGGGAGAGACTAATGCTGAAGATCTAGAATTTTCTACAATAAAACCAGACTTTGTATTTGCATCGTTAATGGAACTTAAAAATATATTTTGTGAAATGAAAAAAGATAAATAATAAAGGAGGTGCTAAAAGCACCTCCTTTTTTAATTTAAATCAGTAACATGAATCGTTGAGTAACCATTATTGTTTAAAGCTTCAACGATAGGTTTTATTAATGATCCACTTGAAAAAGTATAATTAAAAGTATTATCTTTATTATTCACATCAATATATTCAAGTTCTAATGTTGGATGATAGAACAATGAAGCTAAGAAATTAGGGGGTGGATTATTTATCTTATTAACCATAGGTGTTACATCTCTGTCCTTTATATAACTTAAAGGTGTTGGAATGAATACATTACCTTTATCAGTTTCCTTAAGGGCAGTGTAGTATAAAACACTATATGGTTCATATAAATATTTGAAATATTCACCTATAATTTCTTTTTGCTTTCTAGTAGCTTGATAATGTGGGCTTTCAAAGAAGTTAACTGGTATATTAAGTTCATCAGCAGTCTTTAAACCATTCTCAATAACAGTTCTAGTTTCCTTCTCAGAAGGGTTAAACTTACTTGATAGTTCAATTCCAGATAAACTGATACTATCACCTGATTGATGAGTATAACCATGAAGGCCTATTTCAGCACCGCTATTTATCATATAATCTAAAAGATTAACAAAGCCAACATTATTTATAGAAGTGTTCTTTAATAAATCATTATCAAAATTCTCATCAGGGTTAATATATCTTGGAACCCATGCAATGTGGAATCTTACTCCGTTAGTAGATAAATAATCGCCCATGGCTTTTAACTTTGTTTGATTTACATCTTCATATAATGCACCGCCAGATGCAAAATCCTCTAATCTAATCATTGCAGCAGGACCATCTTTAATACCTTTGTTAGAGGCATCTAAATGATTATAATTTGATTTTAACAATTTAATAGAATTGTTTTTAAAATCAAATATTGCTGTAAGAGAAAATAAATGTTCAATATCTGAAACCCCAATATAATATTCATTATTATATTTTGGAAGCCATCCTCTTAAGTCATATTTTTTACCATTAATTAAAGCTTCTTTTTCAGAGAGCTTTATTGTTGTATTTCCATTTTTTAAATCTAAATCATTATTATCTATTTTTGTATAACCAAGATTAGATGCAATGTAATTCAATGGAACATAATATCTTTGAGCTCTTAATAATACCGGTATGGTTGAAGGAATATTTTTTCCAAGTAAAGATAGTTTAACATCCTTTACTTCAGTTAATTTACTATCATCTAAATTCACCTTTGAAGTATATACACTTTGGAATTCCTTTGGTTTAATTTTACTTTCAACTTGTCCATTAGTAACAGTTGTGTTTCCTTGAAAGAAACTAAAGTAAAAAGTTACACCATATGCTACGAGTATTACTAATATAGCAATAATGCTATACTTAACTCCCTTTTTTAATTTTTTGATTTTCATAATTCCCTCCTTTTAAAAAAATAAGTATATGTATATTTTAACATAACATAAAAAAAATAACTGTAACCCATACGTAAAATAAGAAAATGTTAAGGTTGAGAAAATAGTCGTAAAACTTAAAATGTTAACTAGTATTAACTAATGTTAAATAAATTTGAAGAAATATGAATAAAAATGATAAAAATAGTTGTATTGTTCATATTTCTGTTATATAATGTGTTTATAGAAAAAACAAGTGTGTTTAACATACGGACGAAAATAAGCAATAAATAAAAAGGGGGATATTCATGGAAAAGAAAATTAAGAAAAAGGGTTTTCTAAGCATGGTTGAAAGAGTAGGAAATGCACTACCTCATCCTGCAACAATTTTTATAATTTTATGCGCTATTATTATAGGTTTATCAGCATTATTAGCAAGCATGGGAGTGAGTGTTACTTACACTGGCTTAGATAGAACAACAAATGAAATTAAAGAGTTAACAGTTGGGGTTACATCTCTTTTAACACCAGAGGGAATTAGATATATATTTGAAAGTGCGGTTACTAATTTTACAAACTTTGCACCACTTGGTACAGTTTTAGTTGCTTTACTTGGAGTTGGAGTTGCAGAGGGGACAGGCCTTATTGGAACTTTATTAAAGAAACTAGTTACAAGTACACCAAAAAGATTAATAACAGTAGTTGTTGTATTTGCAGGGGTTGTTTCAAATATAGCATCAGATGCAGGTTACGTTATACTGATACCACTTGGAGCAGTTGTTTTCTTAGGATTTAAGAGACATCCACTTGCAGGTATTGCAGCAGCATTTGCTGGGGTATCAGGTGGATTTAGTGCTAACATAATATTTGGACCAACAGATGCACTTCTTGCAGGTATTACTCAAGAAGCAGCACAAATGGTACAACCAGGATATGAAGTTTCTATAGCATCAAACTGGTACTTCTTAATAGCATCAACAGTTCTTATAACAATAGTTGGTACTATTATTACTGAAAAGGTAGTTGAACCACGACTTGGAGCATATAAAGGTAAGAATCCATCAGAAGAAATTCAAGAAGTTACTGAAAATGAAAAAAGAGGATTAAGATTTGCTTTAATAGCATTAATTGGATTTATTGTTTTTATTGGATTACTTGTTGTTCCAGAAGGAGCACCTCTTAGAAATCCAGAAACAGGAGAAATCTTAAAATCCCCATTCATGAATTCAATGGTAGCAATTATTTCAATGGCATTCTTTGTACCAGGTGTAGCATTTGGTATTGGAAATAGAGAAATTAAAAATGATAAGCAAGTTATTCACTTAATGGGTAAGAGTATGGCTGCTATGGGAGGATATATAGTATTAGTATTCTTCGCAGCACAATTCGTAGCTTACTTTAATCATAGTAATGTAGGAACAGTAATAGCAGTTAAGGGAGCAGACTTCCTAAAGAGTACAGGAATTGGAGGAATACCTTTAATACTTGGATTCGTAGCTGTGTCAGCATTCATAAATTTATTTATGGGATCTGCATCAGCAAAGTGGGCTATTATGGCACCAGTATTTGTACCAATGTTAATGGGAATGCAGTACTCACCAGAGTTAGTTCAAATGGCATATAGAATTGGAGATTCAAGTACAAATATAATATCTCCTCTTATGACATACTTTGCACTTATAGTAGCATTTGCTGAAGTATATGATGAGGATTCAGGAATTGGTACACTTATATCAACAATGGTTCCTTATTCAATAGCATTCTTAGTATGCTGGACTGTACTACTAATAGTTTGGTTTGTATTAGGATTACCACTAGGACCAGGAGCTGGATTAATGATTTAGCTTTAATATAAAAGCAGGAAACTTTAAGTTTCCTGCTTTTTTCTATATTTTATGAGAAGAAAATTGTTATATAATATGATACAATTATATTTGTTAAATTCTGTAGATTAATACAGAAGTATAAATTCAGGAGGAATAAAATATATGGATATGAAGAAGTTTAAAAATGGTTTCACAACCTTTGTTGGATGTGCATTAAAACCATTAATTCTTATTTTAGTCCTTACGGCAATAGGAAGTATAAAAGTATATTATAAAGGTTTAGATTTAGCTACTGTTATATCTTTCGTAGTTACTTTAATTACTATTGTATTAGGATATTTCTTAATAAAGAGTAGAGCTTTAACTAATAAAAGTAAAATAATAGTTGTTTTACTTTGGGCATTTATTATAAGAGTATTTTGGATTATAAACATAAAAACTGTACCAGTTTCAGACTTTAATACTATGTATGAAACTGCAAAGGCTGTAGTTGATGGGAATTACAGCATGATGTGGGGAACGGGGTACATATCAAGATTTCCGCATTTAACTATAATGGTTATGTATATGGCATTTATGCTTAAAGTTTTTCCAAATGCACTTTTTGCAATGAAAATTGTAAATCTAATATTAGGAGTAGTAGTTGTTTACTTAATATATCTAATATTAAAAGAAATATTTGAGAAAAGGGGATATGCGCTAATAGGGGCATTAATAGCTGCGATTTTTCCACCATTTATAGCGTATACAGGTGTATTTTGTACTGAAAATATAGCTATACCATTTTATTTGTTGAGTATATATGTTTTCTTATTAGCATGTAAGAAAAAAGTTAGTCCTTGGATGTTTGTTTTATCAGGGGTACTTTTATCAGTGGGTAACTTATTTAGAATGGTTGCGCCTGTAATGGTAATTGCATTTATTATGTATATATTAATTTACACTGATAACAAATTTAAAGAGAAACTTAAAGCAATGTTTATGGTTATAATATCATTTGGGTTAATTCTAGTAATTGCAAGTTCTACTTTAAGAGCATTTAAAGTAACAGAGAATAATCTTTGGAGAGGTGCAGAGCCATCAATTACAGTATTCCTTAAGGGAACGAATATTGAGTATGGTGGTAGATGGAATCCAGATGATGCTGCAATTCCTGAGATGTATAACTTTGATTATGATGCTATAGAACAAGTTTGCAAAGATAAAATATATGAAAGATTAACTACAACTCCACCAATGGAACTTGCAAAATTTTATTTAGAAAAATATGCTGTTCAATGGAGTGATGGGGATTTAAGCGGAATATTCTGGTCTCAACTTAATGTTCCTGATGGGGATATATTAGTAAACTTCGATATCGGAGGTAAAGTTTCTGCACAATTTATTTATGCAATGATTTTATTACTAGTATTTATAGGACTATTTAATAAAAAGAGATATAAGAATAATCCTGAAATAAATCTTTTCTATATAACATTCTGTGGATATGGATTATCTTATTTAGCAACAGAAATGCAATCAAGATATTCATATATAGTATGTTGGTTATTTATTATATTAGCTATTTCAGGAGTAGAAAAGATAAGGGAATGGACAAAATAAGAAAGGGTTATTAGAACAGGGGGAAGAAAGGGAATGAAAGAACGTTTAAAGAAATTTTTTAATAAAGAAAATGGGAACTTTATTAAACTATTAATATTTATTATATTAATTATTAAGACAGGTATATTTTTAAAGATAGGAACATCACAATATGGTACTAACTTTAAAGGAAGAGATCTACCAACAAATATATTTACAATAATAGCTTATTTATCATTAATAGCTATTATTGTATTACCTGTTTTCTTATTTAAAGGAAAGAATCAATTAAAATATTTAATATTTGTAGACTGTATGTATACGTTATTGTTAATAGCAGATCTTTGGTACTATAGAGCAACTGGAAGTTATTTAGGTCTGAAACTTATAGTATATAAGGAGTTTTTTAATCCTTTAGATAGAAGTTTAATAAATCCAAATATACTAGATTTACTTTTCATAGTTGATATACCGATATTTATTTCATTAATTAAAAAAATAAAATTTGATAGGTCATATAATAGAAAAGTTTTAGTTTTTGTAAGTGGAATAGTTGTGTGTTCGATAGCGGTTCTTGGAGTCCATTATATTTTGGATATAAAAAATATAACTGATGGAAAAACAAGATTCGTGAATGCAGAAACAAGAACCACTATAGAAATTTCAAATGCATCACCAATTGGATATCATATATATGAAATTCTTCAAACTATTAAAAAAGAAACTAAGGAGCCAAATGAAGCGCAAATGCAGGAAGTTGATGAATGGCTTAAATGGAATAATGAAAAATTACCTGATAATAAATATAAAGGTATGATAAAAGGTAAAAATGTAGTATTCCTTCAAGTTGAGTCATTAGAAACATTCGTATTAAATCAAAAGGTATATGGACAAGAAATAACACCAGTGTTAAATGATTTAATGAAAAACTCATTGTATTTTGATAATATACATGAACAAAATAACAAAGGGCATAGTATAGATTGTGATCTTATGGTGAATACAGGAATGTTAACACTAGGTGATTCAATAACTTTTGTAACACATCCAGAAGTAAAATATCCATCATTACCTAGAATACTTAATGATAATGGATATTATACAGTTTCAACTCATGCAGAGCCAGGTGGAGATTGGAAATGGTCAGATTCACATAAGTATGGACTTGGATTTAAAAATATTTGGGGAATGTACGATTATGATATGAGTGACAAAGTTGGATATGGGCTTTCAGATGAATCATTTTTAAAACAGTATGCAGAAAAGCTTAATACAATAAAAGAACCATTCTTTTCAATGATTCCAACACTATCAAGTCATGGACCGTTTGATATTGAAGATGAATATAGAGAACTTAAGCTTCCAAAAGAAATTAATGAAAATTACTTAGGCGGGTACTTCCAAAGTATTAAATATACTGATAAGCAAATTGGAATGTTTATTGAGAAGTTAAAAGAGTCTGGGTTAATGAAAGATACTATTCTTGTTATTTATGGAGATCACGGTGGTGTTCATAAGTACTATAATAGTAAGATTAAAGATATGCCGCTTGAAGGAGACTGGTGGAAGTTTGAAAAATATAGACATGAAATTCCACTACTTATATATGGTGAAGATATTAAAGGCGAAAAATTTAGTGTAGAAGGTGGACAATCTGATATAACACCAACAATGCTGTATTTATTAGGTTTAAATTCAGATAGTAAATTTATGGGGAGAAATCTTTTAAACACTAACAGAAATGCAACTGTAATAAAAGGTAATAAAATTTACGGAAAACCTAAGAGCAAAGAGGAAGAGGATAGATTAAAAGAAGCCTATAAAATAGCAGAATATATTATTAAAAATAATTATTTTGTAAATAGAGGCATTATAGAGAAGTAAATTATTACTCATGTTGCAGTAGGATACTTAGTCCGTTATAATGTTCATATGAAAATTTAAAAATAAAGAACTTAGGACGAGTTAAGGAAATAGGAGAAATTAATTATATGAAACTAAATAAGATGTTTAATGCAGTACGAAAAAGAGCACCAGGAAAAGTACTTAAATGGGGTTTGTTTGTATACCTTATTATTAAGACATTAGGATTTATGCTAATTGGATCATCTACAACTGGTAGAACATTTATTGGATGGGGAGTAAATATCGATAAATATCTAATATTAGCTCACTTATCATTCATTGCAATAATTATGCTTCCGGCTTTTTTCTTTAAAGGAAAAAGACAGGTTACATATTTAATAATTGCAGATATACTATATACATTATTACTATTAGCAGATCTTTGGTATTACAGAGCAAGTAGAAACCTTTTAGGTCTTAGACATATATTCTTTAATGATATGTTTAATCCACTAAATGAAAGCTTATTTAACCCAGATAAGATTGATATACTATTTATTATTGATATTCCGATTCTTATAATAATAAGAAATAAAGCGAAATTTATAAATAGTTACAAGAAGAACTTAAAAATAGCGATAGGAGGATTAGTCACTTCTGTTTTAATAATATATGGAACTTACTATCTTATTGACGTTAAGGATATAACTAAAGGAAAAGTATCATTTATGGAAACACAGTGGTCACCTTTTGCTATAATGCATAATACATCACCTCTTGGATACCATGTTTTTGAAGCAATAAATGCAATAGAGAAGAAAAGTATGAAACCAAATGAGGAACAGATGAAAGAAGCTGATGCATGGCTTCAGTGGAACAATGAAAAATTACCTGATAATAAGTACAAAGGAATGTTTAAAGGTAAGAACGTAATATTTTTACAAATAGAATCATTAGAAAACTTTGTTATAAATAAGAAGGTTTATGGGCAAGAAATAACTCCTAACTTAAATAGGTTATTAAATAAATCATTATACTTTGATGATTTTTATGAGCAAAATAATGGAGGGAATAGTATTGATTGTGACATGATGGTTAGTTCAGGAATGCTTACATTAGGAGATAGCATTACATTTTTAACACATGCAGATGTTAAATATCCTTCAATAGAGAGAGTTTTAAATAACAATGGATATGAAACAGTTTCAACACATGCAGAGAGAGCTGGAGATTGGAACTGGTCAGAGGCTCATTCTAATGCATTAGGATATAGTGACATGTGGGATCTTATGTCTTATGATGCATCTGATGCATTTGGAATGGGATTATCAGATAAGTCATTCTTTACACAATACGAAGAGAAACTTAAAACATTAAAACAACCATTTTTCTCAAGTATACCAACACTATCAAGTCATGGTCCTTTTGATCTTCCAAAAAAATATAGGAAGCTTAAATTACCAGAAGAAGTTGATAAAAACAAGCTAGGTGGATACTTCCAAAGTGTTCATTATGCAGATGAACAAATAGGAATGCTTATAAATAAGTTAGAAGAAGATGGTCTTATGAATAACACTATGCTAGTTATTTATGGAGATCATGCAGGAGTTCATAAATATTATAATGATGAAATTCAAGGTCTTCCAATCGAAGGAGATTGGTGGCAAAATTATGATCACAAAATACCTTTAATAATATATGGTAAAGATGAAGCTGGCAAGAATATTAAAGGTGAAGTAATAAGTAAAGCCGGTGGGCAAAGTGATATTACACCAACAATACTATACTTATTAGGAATAGATTCTGATAATAAGTATATGGGAAGAAATCTTTTAAATACAAATAGGGATGCTACTGTAATTAAAGGTAATTTAATTATGGGTACTCCAAAAAGTGAGGATGAAAAAAAACATTTGGAAAATGCCTACACTATAGCTGATTACATTATAAAAAATAAATATTTTGAAAATAGAGGGTTAGTAAACTAAAACTAACTAAAATTTTAGAGTGAGATAAGTTACAAGTTATCTCACTCTTTTCTTTAATATGAATTTATTTTTTTGTTCTACGTGCAAATGTACTAAAAGTAAATTTATCAGGCCTATGATGAGATTCAGTATATTCAAATAAAGTACCATCATCTGAGTATACAAAATTTTTAATAATAGCAACTAATGTATTATTAAAAAGGTCTATATATTTCATATCTAAAGCGGAAGCTGATTCAACAGAAACAAGCTTTTGAGCTCCACTTATTTTAAAGTTTTGGTTACTTTCTAAAAATGAATAAATAGACTCTAATGCTATTTCTTTAGTTAGTCCAATAACGGCATCCTTTAAAAAGTAATTTATATCTAGTATTACATTTTCATTATTTATATTTCTAACTCTTAAAATATGAATTACAACACTTCCTACTGGGAAACCAGTCTTTTTAGATAAAGAATCATTTACTATAATCTCTTCAAATAAAGGGATAATAGTTTTATATTCAACATTATTACTTAATGAAGCCTCTTTAAAACTTTGAAGTCCTCCAACTAAGAAATTAAGTGGATGTTTTTCTAATACGAAAACTCCCTTACCATGAACACTAGTTACAATACCATCTGTTGCTAGCATTTCTAAAGCTCTTCTAACAGTATTTCTACTTATTGAAAACAAAGTAGATAATTCATTTTCAGAGGGTAATTTTTCTCCTGATTTAAATGTTTCATTTAATATATTTTCTTTAAGATAATTATATACATCTAAGTATTTGCTTTTAGACATAATATTCTCCTTCCATACAGTCAATATCTATATTATATACATTATTTATTATGTAGTCATTAAATTAAAATTACAACTTGTTCAAACAAGTGTTGACAAACTTGTTTGAACAAGTTATCATATAAAATATAAACGGTTACAAATGTACATTGAGAAAACGTTACCAAAAGAAAAGGGAGGATTACTAATGGGAAAATATTCTGAAGAAGCAAAGCAAGTATTAGAATTATTAGGTGGCAAGGATAATATAGTAAGTGCTACTCATTGTGTAACAAGGTTAAGACTTGTATTAAAAGATCAATCTAAGGCGAAGCCAAAAGAAATAGAAAAATTAGATAGTGTAAAGGGTACTTTTACAAATGCAGGGCAATTTCAAATTGTAATAGGAAATAAGGTTAATGAATTTTATGAAGACTTCATAGAAGTTAGTAATGTTAAGTCCGTTTCAAAAGAAGAAGTTAAAAAAGTAGCTCAAAAAAACATGAACCCGTTACAAAGAGCAATAGGGGGACTTGCTGAA
The DNA here is from genome assembly GCF_036643715.1 of Clostridium sp. Taxonomy (GTDB): domain Bacteria; phylum Bacillota; class Clostridia; order Clostridiales; family Clostridiaceae; genus Clostridium. Next base: position 20,036 of record NZ_JAVXRL010000029.1, read on the forward strand.
ATATTCATACCTCTTATTCCAGCAATCATAGCAGGCGGATTAATACTTGGATTTAGAAATATAATAGGTGATGTAGCTTTATTTGGTGATGGAACTCAAACTTTAGTACAATTGTATCCAGCTCTTAATGAATTAAACAGTTTCCTTTGGGTAATTGGAGAAGCTATATTCCACTTCTTACCTGTTGGAGTAACATGGTCTACTGTTAAGAAGTTTGGTGGATCTGAAATACTAGGAATAGTATTAGGTATTTGTTTAGTATCACCGCAGTTATTAAATGCATATGGTTATGCTGAAGCTGCAGCTAATGGAACAATTCCTGTTTGGAATTTTGGATTTATTGAAATTCAAAAGGTTGGTTACCAATCACAAGTAATACCAGCAATAATAGCAGGTATAGTAATGTCAAAGATGGAAGTAAATCTTAAAAAAGTAATTCCAGATGTACTTAAGATGATAGTAATTCCATTTGTAGTAATAATAGTTACAGTATTACTTTCATATATAGCAATTGGACCAGCTTCTCGTGTAATTGGAGATGGAGTTGCAATGGTATTTACATACCTTTTAACTGGACCATTTAAGATAATCGGAGCTATAATATTTGGCCTTATTTATGCACCACTTGTAATAACAGGTTTGCATCATACATTTATAGCAGTTGATCTTCAACTTATTGCTAACAATGGAGGAACAATGATATGGCCTTTAATTGCACTAAGTAATATAGCGCAAGGTTCTGCTGCAATGGCAATGGTTATACTATATAAGAAGAATGCTAAAGTTAAATCAATTGCATTATCATCAGGAATATCAGCATGGCTTGGAGTAACTGAACCTGCAATGTTTGGAATCAATTTAAAGTATAAATATCCGTTCTACGCAGCAATAATAGGTTCAGCAACAGCATCAGTTGTAGCAATACTTACAGGTGTACTTGCAAACTCAATAGGTGTTGGAGGATTGCCAGCAATTCTTGCAATTAAACCACAATATTGGGGATATTATTTACTAGCTATGATAATAGCGGTAGTAGTACCAATACTTTTAACATTTGTATTTTATAAAAGAGATAAGATTAAAAATAAATAGATATAATAAAGGAATTGCATATAAAGTATGCAATTCCTTTTAAGGCATAGGAGGAATATAAAAGATGAATAATTGGTGGAAGAAAGCAACTGTATATCAAATATACCCAAAAAGTTTTAATGATAGTAATGATGATGGAATAGGAGATATAGGTGGAATAATAGAGAAATTAGATTATTTGAAAAACTTAGGAGTAGAAGTAGTATGGCTTACTCCAATATATGCATCTCCACAAAATGATAATGGTTATGACATTGCAGATTACTATAATATAGATCCTTTATTTGGAACTATGGAAGACTTTGAGAAATTATTAAGTGAAACTCATAAAAGAGGAATGAAACTTATAATGGATATGGTTGTTAATCATACATCAACAGAGCATATGTGGTTTAAAGAAGCTTTAAAAGGAAAAGATAACCCATATCATGATTATTACATATGGAAAGATGGGAAAGAAGGAACTGCACCAAATAACTGGGTTTCTAAATTTGGTGGTTCTGCATGGAAGTATGTTCCGAGTTTAAAACAATACTATCTTCATTTATTTGATGTAACTCAAGGTGACTTAAACTGGGAGTGTAAAACTCTTAGAGAAGAAGTATATAAAATGATGAGATTTTGGCTTGATAAAGGTGTTGATGGATTTAGACTTGATGTCATAAATCTATTATCAAAAGATCAAAGATTTTTAAATGATACATTAGAAGATGCGAATCATGATGGAAGAAGATTTTATACAGATGGCCCTAAAATACATGATTATTTAAGAGAAATGAATGAAGAGGTATTTTCTAAATATGATGAATCAATGACTGTTGGAGAGATGTCATCAACAACAATAGATAATTGTATAAAGTATACAAAACAATCAAGAAAAGAACTTACAATGACATTTAGCTTCCATCATTTAAAAGTAGATTATTTAAATGGTGAGAAGTGGAGTCTTATGCCATTTGATTTTAAAAAACTTAAAAAAATATTATTTGATTGGCAAGTGGAAATGGAAGAAGGTGATGGTTGGAATGCAGTTTTCTGGTGCAATCATGACCAACCAAGAGTTCTTTCAAGATTTGGAGATGACGCAAACTACTTAGAAGAGAGCGCTAAGATGTTAGCGACAGTTATACACTTGATGAGGGGGACACCATATATATACCAAGGTGAAGAACTCGGTATGACAAATCCTATGTTTGATAATATAGATTTATATAGAGATGTAGAATCAATAAATGCTTATAATAACCTTAAGAAAAAAGGTTATAAAGAAGAAGAAATACTTAATATTTTAAAAGTAAAATCAAGAGATAATTCACGTACTCCAATGCAGTGGGATGATAGTGAAAATAGTGGATTTACAAAAGGAAAACCATGGATAAGTGTTAGTGAAAATTACGAGGTTATTAATGCTAAAAATAACCTTTTAAATGAATACTCAGTATTCAATTACTATAAGAAACTTATAAAATTAAGGAAAGAAAACGAAATAATAAGCAATGGAACCATAAAACCAATATTTAAAGAGAATAGTAGTATATTTGCTTATGAAAGGGAATTAAATGGCGAAAAATTGCTTATTATAAACAATTTTTATGGAAAAAAAATTAAAATATTATTAAATAATTATAAAATAGAGAATGGGGAAATATTATTAAGCAACTATGAAGGTGGAATTTTAGCAGAAAATATGGAGCTTAGACCTTATGAAAGCCTAGTAATAAAGCTAAAGTAAGCCACTTTTTATATTTTCTTTAAGGTGATGAAAATTATAATTTCATCACCTTCTTTTTGTAAAAACTTAATAATTACGTAATTATTTTTTAATACAAAATTAAGTTAATTGGGGAATGATATGTAAGATTATGCAATAGAACGTGTTTATAAATACCTGAAAATAATATATAATAGAAAAATGAATTTTTTTAAATTATTCTTATAGGAGAGTTTAAATGAGCAGAAGACAAGATACGCTAAAAGAAAACAAAGAAAAAGATAACATTCGTAGGGAAAGTAATAAAAGAGATAAGAAAAGAAAACAGAAGAAGAAAAAGAAATGGAAGACATTAATATGCTTTATAGTATTTGAGTTAGTCTTTACTATTGTAACAGCACCTTTCATACTTTTATATGGACCATTTGAAAATGCAAAGAAGATTTATGTAGGATCAGCAATGACTACCCTGAATCATCAATATTTAGCAACATGGTTTTTATCAAAAGAAAGAATTAATGATATATTAAATTCTAGTAGTAGCAATAATGATGCTGGTATTAGAAATAATGATTCAGTAGTTCAGGTAAGTGGTAAACGCGATAATACAATAGAATTATTTAAGTTTGAAAACTCAAAATACAACGGTAAAATGCTTGTAATAAAAGATCCAGATAGGGTTCAAGTTGCTTATACAAGCAATCTTTACAAAAAAGGAGAAACTACTTCAGAAATGGCTGAGAAGAACAATGCAATTGCAGCTATAAATGGAGGATCATTCGTTGATACGTCTAGTAACTCAAACTGGACAGGCAATGGTGGTACACCGACTGGAGTAATAATATCAAATGGTAAACTTATATTTTCAGATTTAAAATCAGATGATACAAAAACAGAATGTATGGCTATAACAAAAGAAGGTAAAATGCTTGCAGGTAAATATTCAATAAATGAATTAAAAGCATTAAATGTTAAAGAAGCTGTTAGTTTCAAGCCAGTACTTATAAAAGATGGAGCCCCTACACCTTTAGATGGAGGAAATGGATCTTGGGGAATTGCACCAAGAACTGCAATAGGACAAAGAGCTGATGGGTCTATAGTTATGATGGTTATAGACGGAAGAGATTTAGTTTCTGGAATGGGATGTACAATGACAGAACTACAAACTCTTATGCTTACAAAAGGAGAATGTGTAACAGCAATCAACCTAGATGGAGGTAAGTCAACTACTATGTATTTAAATGGTGAGGTTATAAACAAAGTTTCTAATGGATTAGGTGAAAGATATATTGCTTCATCAATTATAGTTAAGTAACAAAGGAGAGCCATATGAGAAAAGTAAAGATTATTATAGCTTGGATATTAGTATCAGTTATACTTCAGTGTACTGGACTATTTTTCCTTGATAAATTTTATTTTAAAGATAATACTGATGTTGAAATGCAGCAGGTGTCAATACATAAAACAGAGGAAAAACCAGAAGTTCATGTGGATATACCCTCTGATGCAACAGACGTTAAAGTATCATATGATGGTAAGTATGTAACATATAATGATGGATATGAAGCAAATATGTATGATACAAGTAATGGAGAAATTAAAACATTTAGTAATTCAGATGATAAGCAAATTTTAAAATTAACTTGGCTTGCAGATAGAAATAAGTTATTAATTTTAGAAAGAGATGGATATGATATCGCCCTTTATAATTATGATCCAGATAAGGGAACTAATGAGAAGATGGTTGATATATGTTCATATAGTAGTGAATATAAAACATTCGATATTAAAGCCTCAACAATTACTGGAGTAACATATGTTAGAGTAGCTAATATGGTTTATAGAGTTGATATAAATCAAAGCCAAGCAGTAGCAGTTCCATTAGTAGTAAGAAGTCTTGGAAGTTTAGCTTTAATGCCAACAAAAGATAGATTAGTATACATGGCTAAAAATGGACAAGTTATTCATTTAACTCAGCCAACTGAAAGAGTAGCACTAACTACAAGTCAAAAGTTAGATATACTTGGTGTTGATTCTGAAGGAGTAGCTTATATTGGCGAAGGTAACGGAAAAACAGTAAGTAAGATAATAAAGAAGGATTTAGATAATACTGATGTTAAAAGTACTACTATAACTTTAAGTGAGCCAGTAAATCCAAAAGAAATATTTATTGGTGAAAATGGAGAAATATTTGTAAATTACGAATCTAAACATATGGTTAAAGAAATGAAGTCAGGAAAAGAAACTAAATATGATGGAAAGTTCTTAGCTATATATAACAAAGGTGTAGCAAGTTTAATAGATAACAAATATTATAAAACTAAATTCGGAAAATAAATAACAAAGGCTAAAGATATTTGCTTTAAGTAAATATCTTAGGCCTTTTTTTATTTTAAGCAAAATTTATCGATAAAAAATTATATATTTTAAAAAAAATTAGCTTATTTAGGAAAAGAATGTTAAAAAAATACAAAATTTTTAAATAAAATACAGAATTGTATTATAAAAGTTGAGAAATTAATCAAAACAGCTTATGAAAACATTTTCAAATGGTGATATAATTCAGTTATAAAATTTAATAACATTTAGAAAAAGTAACATAAGTTAGACAGAGTTTTAGAGAAAGTCCTACTTGAAATTGATTATATAAATTTTGAGTAGGATTTTTTTATGCTTAATTAGGAAAGGAGCAACAGTGGAACAGGCATTAGATTTTTTCTTTAGAATAATAATAGCTGGGGTACTAGCTGGATTTATTGGTTTAGAAAGAGAGATGAATTCCAAGGAAGCTGGTTTTAGAACTCATTTTTTGGTAGGGGTAGGAAGTGCACTTCTTATGGTCGTATCAAAATATGGATTCAGTGATGTATTATATTCTACAGGATTTAAGCTAGATCCAAGTAGAGTAGCAGCACAAGTTGTAAGTGGAATAAGTTTTCTTGGGGCAGGAACTATATTTTTAGAGAAGAAAGTTGTAAAGGGACTTACTACAGCAGCTGGTATATGGACAACAGCAGCTATCGGACTTGCGGTAGGCGCTGGAATGTACTTAGTTGGTATATTATCTACTTTTATAGTATTGATAGTACTTGAAGTACTACAGAGACTTTCAAGGCTACATTTTCTAAAAGCTTTTGATGTAACTATCAAATTATCGAGTTATCCAAATGAGGAAATAATGAATATATTATCTGATGATAATTTTTCAATATCAAGATTAAAAACGGATAAATGTATGGAAGAATCAAGTTTTATATATTGTATTGAATTTGTTATTAAAACAAAGGAGCGTATTGCAACTACAGAAATAGCAAACAAAATTTATACTGTAGACAATGTGATTTCGGTAGATATAGAAAATGTATAATAAAATTTAATATTACAGGAGGAGTTATTATGAAAAAAACATTAAATATTGCACATAGAGGTTTAAGTGGATTATATCCTGAAAATACAATGTTAGCATTTGAGAAAGCAGTTGAGATAGGTTGTGATGGAATCGAGACTGATGTTCAGCTTACAAAAGATGGAGTACCAGTTATATGTCATGATGAGGAAGTTGATAGAACAACTAATTCAACAGGATTAATTTGTGAATATACATATGACGACCTTATGAATTTAGATGCAGGTATTAAATTCGGAGAACAATTTAAAGGCCTTAAAATACCAACACTTAGAGAGTTTTTAGAGTATGTAAAAGATAAAGATATTGTTATAAATTTAGAAATCAAAAACAGTATAATTCATTATGAAAATATTGAGAAAATAACTTATGATTTAATAGAAGAATTTAAAATGGAAGATAAGGTTATAGTTTCATCCTTTGACCATTATTCAATAAGAAAATGTATAAGACTAAATAGAAAAGTAAAGACAGGATTGCTATATTGGGATTGTATATTTGAACCATTTAACTATGTACAAATGGTAGGTGCAGATGCTCTTCATCCAGAGTACAACAGTATAACAGAAGAAATAGTTACAAGATCTCATGATAATAACTTAGAAGTAAATGTTTATACAGTTAATTCTAAAGAAGATATGAAAAAGATGATTGACTTAAAAGTAGATGCAATCATAACAAATTATCCTAACGTATTAAAAGAATTATTATAAATAATTAACTGAAGCGGGAGATGAGATACAAATGAAGAATAATAATGCAAAAAAATGGATTACCTTATTAGTACTATGTGCTGGGGGTGGGGTAATTTACAGACTACCTTATTTAAGAGAGGTATTTTATATACCAATGCAAAATGCCTTTCATTTAACTAATTTCCAAATGGGATTTTTAACTAGTATGTATGGAATAGTTAACTTTTTACTATACATACCAGGTGGAGTTATAGCAGATAAATTTTCTTACAAAATATTGGTACCGTTTTCTTTGATATCAACAGGTCTCTTAGGATTTTGGTATGCAACAATACCATCATATACAGTGTGTCTTATAATAAATGCCGCATGGGCAGTAACAACAGTATTTACTTTCTGGCCAACAATGGTTAAAGCTGTTAGAATGCTTGGCGATAGTTCAGAACAAGGTAAATTATTCGGATTCTTAGAAGGTGGAAGAGGAGTTGCATCAACAATAGTTTCTTTCATAGCTCTATGGATGTTATCACAATTTGGTGAAGGATTATTTGGGATTAAAGCAATAATAATATTTTATTCAATAACACTTATAGTTATAGGGATAGTAGCATACTTTTTACTTGATGATTCTGAAGAAGAAAGAGAAAAGGATCATGAAGCAAAGGATGCAATAATAAGCGGAATTAAAAAAGTAGTTAAAATGCCAGAAGTTTGGCTTGCAGCAGCATTAGTATTTACAACATATGCAGCATTCTCTGGACTTGCATTCTTAACACCATTTGTAACAGATATATTTAAAATGTCTGTAACAGTTGGAGCATTTATAGGAATAATTAGAAGTTATGTAATTATGTCATTAGCACCACCATTAGCTGGGGTTGTGGCAGATAAAATGAAATCAACAATAAAATTTATGATATATGGTTTTATACTATCAATAATATTTACAGCAGTATATATTATAATACCAGGAAGAGAATCATTTATAGTACCAGTTCTTATTAATATGTTAGTACTATCAATTGTACTTCTTGGAATGAAAGGTGTATTCTTTGCTCCTTTAGATGAAATTAGAGTACCAAGAAAATACACAGGTATTGCAGCAGGTATTGTTTCATTCATTGGATATGTTCCAGATATGTTTGTAAATTCATATTACGGTTCATTACTTGATAAATATCCAGGCATGGGAGGATATAAGTTAATATTCATCTCTATGATTGTATTATGTGCAATTGGATTAGCATGTGGTGTAGTACTTTATCGTATGGTTTACAATAAAAGAAAGCATGTAGAAGTAGAAGAAGTAATAGAAGAAGATGTTATGAAAAGTGCATAATAAAACTAAATAAGATAAATTATTAGATGGGTTGTATCAAATAGATTTAATGTAATAAATTAATTTGATACAGCCCATTTTTATTCTAAATCACCTTTAACTTTCATAGAAATTACTATGAGAGTTTTTGAAAGGTGAGTGAACATTTTAATGAAAGATTATAATATAAAGAATTTAAGAAATGTTGGATTTATAGGTCACGGGGCAACGGGCAAAACATCTCTAGTAGAATCATTATTATACAATGCAAACGTAATCACAAGAATAGGAAAGATAGAGGATGGAACAACCGTATGTGATTATGATGAAGAAGAGAAAAGAAGAGGGATATCAATTGGTGCATCAATAGCACCACTAGAGTGGAATGATACAAAAATAAACTTAGTTGATATACCAGGATACTTTGACTTTGAGTTTGAAGGTGTTCAAGGAATGAGAGCTGTTGATGTTGCAACTATTGTTGTATGTGGAGTATCAGGAGTTCAAGTTGGAACAGAAAAGGCGTTTGATTATTGTAATAAAATAAAATTACCAAGGGCATTCTTTATTAATAAACTAGATAGAGAAAACTCAAGCTTTGATAAAACATTAAATGAATTAAAAGAAAAGTTTGGTATAAGTGTTGTTCCTATACAATATCCAATAGGAAAAGAAGGGGATTTTAAAGGGGTAATTAATGTAATTTCAAATAGAGCAAGAATATATAATGAAATAACAAAGAAAATGGAAATAACAAATATTCCAGAGGACCTTGTAGAAAAAGTTAATAATTGTAAAGAGATGATAATAGAAGCTGTTGCTGAAACTGATGAAGAACTTTTAGATAAATATTTCAGTGAAGGCACATTAAGTGATGAAGAAATATATAAAGGGTTAATTAATGGTTGCTCAATTGGAGAAATATCACCTGTAATGTGTGGAAGTGCTATTAAGTGTATAGGAATGAATTGTCTTCTAGAAGATATAGTTGAGTGTTTCCCATCACCAGAACTTTCAATTGCACAGAAAGCTACTAACTCTAAAAATGAGGAGGAATATATTTGCTTATCAGAAGATAATCCATTTTCAGCCTTCGTATTTAAGACAATAGCAGATCCTTTTGTTGGTAAGATGTCTTTATTTAGAGTAATTACAGGGAAGCTAAAAAATGATATGCCAGTAGTAAATGTAAATAAAGATAAAAGAGAGAAACTTTCTAATATATTCTTTATAAGAGGAAAGAATCAAATTCCAACAGATGAAATAGTAGCTGGAGATATAGGTGGAGTATCAAAGCTTCAGTTTACAGAAACAGGAGATACATTAGCAGAGGGTAACTTTAAAATAGTATATGATAAGCTTAATTTTAAAGAGCCTGCAATGTCGATGGCAATTCTTCCAAAGGCAAAAGGTGACGAAGATAAAATATCAGGCGCTCTTAATAAATTATTAGATGAAGATAAAGCTTTCAAAATTGAAAGAGATACAGAAAATGCAGAACTTATAATATCAGGTTACGGAGAAACTCACTTAGAAGTTATCGCAAGTAAGATTAAAAATAAATTTGGTGCAGAAGTAATATTACGAGAGCCAAAGATTCCATATAGAGAGACAATAAAAGGTAGTGCAGATGTTCAAGGAAAGCATAAAAAACAATCAGGTGGACATGGGCAGTATGGAGATGTAAAGATTAAATTTGAAAGAAGACATGATGGTGATGATACTTTAGAATTTGTAGATAAAGTAGTTGGAGGAGTTGTACCAAGAAACTTTATACCAGCGGTTGAAAAAGGCCTTAAAGATTGTATAAAGCATGGAGTACTTGCATCTTATCCAGTGATAGGACTTAAAGCAACACTTCATGATGGATCATATCATCCAGTAGACTCATCAGAAATGGCATTTAAGATAGCAACATCAATAGCGTACAAAAAAGGACTTGAAGGTGCAAATCCTATATTATTAGAACCTATAATGAAAGTGGAAATTATAATACCAAATGATTATATGGGGGATGTAATAGGTGACATTAATAAAAAGCGTGGAAGAATAATTGGAATGGAACCAGAAAAGGAAAAGCAAAAAGTAATATGTGAAGTTCCTCTTTCAGAAATGTTTAAATACTCAACAGATTTAAGATCAATAACACAAGCTAGAGGGGAGTATAGTATGACTTTCGAGAGATATGAAGAAGTTCCAATACTTGAAGCTTCAAAAATAATAGAGAAAACCAATAAAGAAAGATTAGAAGAGTAAAAATAGATTTGGAGTCATAATATTCTTATACAGGTATTATGATTCCAATCTTTTAAAAAAATACAATAAAAAAATAATAATTTGAAAAATAATACATATACTATATATAGATAAAAAAGAGTATTTTCATTTTGATTGGAGGAAGAAGTATGTCTGATTATAGAATGGATATAAGAGGTGTCATTGGGCTTAGTGAATATAGTAATATTTATGATTACTTATGTGTAGTAGATAAGGAAGATAAATTCACAATATCTATAGATAGAGAAGATGAAGATAGTATACATACAATAAATTCAATGCTTAAGGACAATAAGTTTATTGTTGATGAAAATGGGTATGATAAAAATGGTAAATACTACATAAATGCACACAGATATGGATAAAATTTAAAATACAATTAAAAAAACTGCAATAAGGACTTTATTAATTCTATAAATATATTAAAATAGAATAGTAAGTCCTATTTTTATATGGAATTATATAATATAAATACATAAATGGAGGTTTATATGAATAAGTACGTAGTTGGTGTAGATTTAGGTGGTACTAAAATTAGTACTGCACTTGCAGATTGTGAAGGAAATGTTTTAGCACAAAGCATTATCCCAACAAATGCACATGAAGGCGAAGAGAGAGTTTTAGAGAGAATAATAAAAAGTATTCAATCAGTTATGAGCGAGGGAGACGCAGGTTGTGAAGAGGTAGTAGCAATAGGTATAGGTTCTCCAGGACCATTAGACTCACAAAAAGGAATAATAATTAAGACTCCAAACTTACCATTTACTAATTTCAATTTAGTAAGACCATTAGAAGAAAAATTCAAAGTACCTGTATTCTTAGATAATGATGCAAATGTTGCAGCAATTGGAGAGTATATGTTAGGCGCAGGACGTGGAAAAAGAAACATGGTTTACTTCACAGTAAGTACTGGTGTTGGTGGAGGAGCTATTTTAGATGGAAATATTTATAGAGGAAATACTTCTAATGCTTTAGAAATCGGTCACATGACAGTAGCACCATTTGGACCAAGATGTGGTTGTGGTAATATTGGATGCTTAGAAGCAGTAGCATCAGGAACAGCTATTGGTAAAAGAGGAAGAGAAGCTGTATTAAGTAAAGTAGATACTTCTCTTAAAGAATTTGAAAATGTTACTTCATACGAAGTATTTAAAGAAGCTGAAAAAGGTGATGCTGTTGCTAAGGATATAATAGAAGAAGCATTAAATTATTTAGGAATTGGAATAGCAAATGCTATTGCAATATTCGATCCAGAGATGGTAGTTATAGGCGGAGGAGTTTCAAAGGCTGGAGATATAGTTTTTGAAAGAGTACGTCAAGTTGTAAATAAGAGATGTTTTAAATCAATGGCAGATGCTTGTACTATAGTCCCAGCAGGACTAGGAACAGATGCAGGAGTTATTGGTGCAGTTGCATTAGCACTTTTAGAAGTAAATCAATAATATAAAAAAGGCTACCCCAGTTAATTAAAACTGGGGTAGCCTTTTATTGTTATTTAGTTATTATCTAATATTGTGTTAATTTCGTTTTTGTAAGAATTTGCTTTAGCACCGAATATTGCTTGGATACCGTTTCCTACTTCAACAACTCCAGCAGCACCTAAGTCTTTAAGAGCTTGTTTATCAACGATTGATTTGTCTTTAACTTCAACCCTAAGTCTAGTTATACAAGCATCAACACTAACTATATTTGATTCTCCACCTAAAGCTTCTAAAACAAATGGAGCTTTTTCTACTATTTCATCACCTTTATTATTTCCTTGGAAGTCTTTCTTAGTGAATAATTTAGTATCTTTTTCGCCAGCATCTCTACCAGGAGTCTTTAAGTTGAACTTCTTTATCATGAATGAGAATAAGAAGTAGTAAACAACTGCGTATACAAGACCTACTAATATAACCATTATCCATTGTGTTGGAACTCCTGCACCAGCTGGAAGTAATCCGAATAATGAGAAGTCTATGAATCCACCTGAGAATGTCATACCGATGAATACGTTAAGTATGTCCATTAACATGAATGATAAACCTGCAAGTAAGCAGTGAACTCCGTATAATACTGGAGCAACAAATAAGAATGTGAATTCTATTGGTTCTGTTATACCAGTTAAGAATGATGTTACACCAGCAGCTAGTAGAAGTGATCCAACAACCTTTCTTTTAGTTGGGTGAGCACATCTGTACATTGCAAATGCAGCAGCAGGAAGACCAAACATCATGAATGGGAATTTACCTGCCATAAATCTTGTTGTACCTGAAACTATGTTAGCCATTGTTTCGCTTGAAGCACCAACTAAATCAGTCATGCTTGATAATTGAGCAAAGTATGCTGTGTTAGCACCAGCTATAACTTGTTGAGTTCCATCTATTATAACGTTAGCTTCAACAAATGATCCAAACCAGAATGGAGTGTAGAATACGTGGTGTAATCCGAATGGGATTAAGGCTCTTTCAATAACTCCATAGAAGAAAGTACCGATAGCACCAGCATTTTTAACTAATTCAGCAATAGCTGAAATACCATTTTGAACTACTGGCCAAGCGAATGCAAGTCCAGCTCCAACTAAAGCCATAACTAAAGCTGTTATTATAGGAACAAATCTTGATCCTGAGAAGAAACCTATAACTTGAGGTAATTCAATGTTATAGAATTTATTGTGTAACATTGCAGTAACAATACCTGTTATAATACCACCGAATACTGACATGTTAAGAGTAAATATACCAACGCTAGTTGTAACGTATGTTCCAAATTCACCAACACTGTCAGGAGTAATAACACCTAATTGTGTATAGCCTAAAGCTAAAAGTGTTGAAATAACTTGGTTCATAACTATGAATCCGAATACTGAAGCAAGAGCAGCAGTACCTTTATCTTTGTTAGCAAGTCCAACTGCAACCCCTACAGCAAATAGTATTGGAAGGTTACCGAATATAATATCACCAATATTTTTCATTATAGTTAAAATTGCAGTAACAACTGGAACATTTACAAAAGCAATAAGCGGTTCATATACTGCAGGTGGATTTTGAAGTCCTGAAATACCAAGTAATGCACCACCGACACCTAGTAAAATACCTGCGATTGGTAGAGCGGCAATTGGAAGCATGATAGCTTTACCGATTCTTTGTAACGTTTGTAACATTTATAATTCCTCCTTTAAAATAAGTCTTAATAAATAAATTTTTGATAATTGCAAAGTCTTTAGTGTATTTTAGGTAACAAAAAAGACTTAAATATTTATAAATCAATTTAATTAATGTAATTTAGGATATAGTTCCTGTAACATTAATGATTTACATATATTTAAGTCTTGCCTAATGAAATAGTAGCAATCTTTTAATTTTTACTTAGAGTGGATTGCCTAATTTAATAGTAACAAACCTTGCAGCTAAGCTTAAGTAAATGTTATCATAGGTAAAATATACTGTCAATATAAAATATTAAAATTATTTAAATTTATTTAAAAAAATGATAATATTATAAGTACAAAAGATAAATTGTTCGACAGATATGGGGAAATGACTTAAAAAATATAGTGAAATTGAACTTTAAGTAGATAAAATACTTAATAAGAGAGGGATAAAAAAAGTATGATTATTAATAAGATACTTAATAATAATGTTGTAACGGTTTTAATAAAAAGTGAAGAAGCAGTAGTGATGGGTAGAGGTATAGGGTTCCAAAAGAAAAGTGGAGATTTTATCGATGACAGCAAAGTTGAAAAGGTATTTAAGATGGAAAATGAGCAAAGTAATGAAAAGTTAAAGCAGCTTATGTTACAAACACCACCAGAATACTTGAGTATAACTAAAGAAATAGTTGGAATAGCAGAGTCAGAACTTCAAACAGAACTTGGAGAATTTGTATACATACTGCTAACAGATCACTTATACTTTGCAGTTATGAGAGAAACTGAAAATATAAGGATTGAAAATCCAATGGCGCTTGAAGTTAAAAATTTATACAGAAAAGAATTTAATGTAGGGCTTAAAGCTTTAGATATTGTAGAGGAATATACAGGTGTTAGGCTTTCAGAAAGTGAAGCAACATTTATTGCACTACACATTTTAAATGCAGCGTTAAATGAAGATATAGCTAATACTATGAATATAACCGTTTTAACTAATAAGATATTAAGCATAATTAAGAAATATTTCAATATAGAATTTGATGAAGAATCTTTAGATTATACAAGACTTATTACACATTTGAAATTTTTTGCTCAAAGAATCTTTAAGAGGGAGCAAATTGAAGATGATGATACTGAACTTTACGAAATTATTTCAAAGAGGTATAGTGAAGAGAGAAAATGTATTAATAAAATTGAAAAATACATTAAGAAGCAATTTAGTTATACATTATCAAATCAAGAAATACTTTATTTAATAATGCACATAAGAAGATTTAGAAAAAACTAGTTATAAAAGATTAGGAGAGAAAAGATATGACAACAATATACTTAACAAGACATGGTCAAACTGAATGGAACATTGAAAAAAGACTTCAAGGACATGGTAATTCACCTCTAACAGCTTATGGAATAGATAGAGCTAAAGAATTATCAAAAAGAATTGAAGAACTTCATATAGATTCTATATACACAAGTCCTATTGAAAGAGCTTATAAAACAGCTTGTTTACTAAAAGGAAATAAAGAAGTAGAAATAAAGACACATGATGGTCTTAAAGAGATGAATTTTGGTGACTATGAAGGTAGAATAACTGAAGAAGTTATGATGGAAAATCCAAAGTGGGATATTAATGCGATTATGAAAGGTAACTTGGACATGAGAGCACCAAAAGGTGAAACTCTAAGAGAAGTTAGAAATAGAGTTAAAGAAACTATGGAAGAAATAATTGCAGAAAATGAAGGTAAGACTATATTAGTTGTTGCCCATGGCATTACTTTAAAAGCTATAATGGCGTTTTTTGAGAATGAAGAAAAAGATAATGAAGTAATGGGACAAGCGACTCTTACAAAAGTAGTTAAAGACGGAGACGTATTTAAGATAGAATTTAAAAATGATGGAAGTCATTTCACAGAAGTAAGTGAAAAACAGGGATGGTAAATTAATCTAGGAATAAAAGAAGTCAGCATAGCATATAGTAATTGTATAGAGATATCAATGAGTTTGAAAAAAGGGAAGATGAATAAATTCTCTTCTCTCATACATATTTATAAAATGCTTGAGTTGTATAATTAAGTATTTTATAAAATACCCATGCAATTAACTCTGTGTAATGAGAGGAAGGATTTTTTATATAAACTATCCCTAGGTTTCCTTTGTACCTAGGGATAGTAACATAAAAAATTTAGTTGTGACTTTAATGATTAGGATGGAGGTATAAACTTTAACAAAAAGTTTTGCCCCCATCCTTATTATTTATGGAAAATATAGTATATAATAAAATATATAAAAATTTATAATGAGTGAGAAGGGATATTAATGAAGTGTGAAATATTAGCAGTAGGGACAGAAATACTTTTAGGAGATATTTTAAATACTAATGCAAGATTCTTATCAAGGGAACTTGCCAATTTAGGTATAGACGTTCACTACCATGAAGCTGTAGGAGATAATAAAGATAGAATACTTGGATGCTTAAAGGAATCTTTTAATAGAAGTGACATAATAATAACTACTGGAGGTCTTGGACCAACTAAAGATGATATGACTAAAGAATTAGTATCAGAATTTTTAGGAATGGATATGTGTCTTCATGAGGATAGTTTAAAAAATATAGAAGACTATTTTAAAAGAATTGGAAAAGTTCCAGTAAAGAGTAATGAAAAGCAAGCTTATTTTCCGAAAGAGGCAATAATATTAGAAAATAATAATGGTACAGCACCAGGAGCAATTTTCGAAAAAGATGGTAAGGCAATAATAGTACTCCCAGGTCCTCCAAAAGAAATGGAGCTGATGTTTAATGAAAGCGTTAGACCATACTTAGAAAAGCTTACAGGATATACAATAGTATCAGAAATTATTAGAGTTTTTGGAATTGGTGAAAGCGAAGCAGAAAACAGGCTTCAAGATTTAATAGATAATGGGGTAAATCCAACTATAGCACCTTATGCAAAAGAAGGAGAAGTTACTTTTAGAATAACAGCTAAAGGAAACAGTGAAGAGGAAACTAAAAAGTTAATAAAGCCATTAAAGGATGAAGTTTATAAAAGATTTGGAAATTTAATATATAATATAGGCGATACAAGTATACAAGAAACTGTTAGTCAAATCCTTGTTAATAAAAATATGACAATAGGTGTTGCAGAATCTTGTACAGGAGGATTATTATCAGCAAAGCTTATAGAATATGCTGGTATTTCAAGCGTATTTTTAGAAGGAGCTGTTACTTATTCAAATGAAGCTAAGATTAGAACTTTAAAAGTTAAAAAAGAAACATTAGATAAGTTTGGTGCAGTAAGTGAAGAAACTGCTAGCGAAATGGCAGAAGGAATAGCAAAAAGAGCAGGAGCTAGAATTGGAGTTTCAACAACGGGAATTGCAGGACCTGGTGGTGGGACTTTAGATAAGCCGGTGGGGCTTGTTTACATTGGGATATATATAGATGGAAATGTTAAAGTTGAGAGACATGTATTTGCAGGTGACAGAAATTCTGTAAGAAATAAAGCATGTATGACAGCTTTAAATATGATAAGAAAAAGCTTATTATAGAAATGAAAAATCCCTCTATGATCAAAGTTTGAGCATAAGAGGGATTATTCCTGTATATAAATAAAATGGGGGAGAGGCGATTAATTAATGAAGCAAATAGCCTCAGTAAATAGTATCTCCGAATGAACATAAAAATATACTTGTATAATTTAAAAAGGGAGGGAATTATGAAAAGAATTTTTAGAGGAAATATGTATTTTCTAATAGTATTAATATTAGAAATTTTTTCGCCATATATATTATTTCCAATATACAAGGCAATAGGAATAAAAGATATTAGAATAATATTATTTTTAAACCATATGATAAACTTTATAATACCAGCGATTATATATGTAATAGTTACTAAATGTAATGTTAAAGAGACCTTTAGATTGAATAAGATACCTTTTAAGGAGTTAATACTAGTAATTGTATTAGGATTTGTATGCATTCCCATAATGAATTTCTTTGGTCTTTTAAGTAGTATGTTTTTTGAGAATAACGTAGGTAACTTAATGACGTCAATTGTAGGAACACCATATATAGTTTTACTTTTATTAATTGCTGTTATGCCAGCTATTACAGAAGAGATAACATTAAGAGGGATAGTTTTATCAGGTTATGATGGAAAGAGTAAGTTTGAATCTGCTTTAATAGTTGGATTATTTTTTGGAATATTCCACTTAGATGCTCAGCAGTTTTTATATGCTACAGTTTTAGGATTCATACTAGCTTATGTAGTTAGAGCTACAGGTAGTATATATTCATCTATGATAATGCATTTTGTATTAAATGGATCTTCTATAACTATTCAAAAACTTAGTATATTACAAGATCCTACAGTTCTTGAACAAGCTAGTGATGTTTCCATTAAAACATTAACTTTTTCAGAAAAGTTTGTATTACTTCAAGCAGGACTAGCTATGATGATATTTGCAGGGGTAATAGCATTTATTATTATTCAGAAATTAAATAATTTAGGTAAGGCACGGGGAGTAAGACAAATACCAAGGGGACTTTGTAAATTAGATGGTGAAGTTGTACCATCAAAGGAAAGAATAATTGATATACCATTTATAGTTATAGTATCAATTTATATTATCACGATGCTACTTAGAATATAAGAAAGAGCCATATATAATTTTTAAATTATATATGGCTCTTTAATTTTTATTAGTTACTGTAGTTGAATCACCATAGAAATAGGAAAATGAAGTTTTATTAACCCATCCTCTACAATTGATAGTAGTATCTAAAGGAAGAGAAATATAGTACCAATCATCATTATTTATGGTTGCTTTATCTAAAATTTTAACTTCCATCTTTATGTCAGTAATGTTTATTAACTGAGATGATGGAATTGGGGATATAAATACATTAGATTTTTCATTAATTATCCCCATAGAAGAAGTGGGAACACTAAATAAAATATCTAACTTTTTTCCGCTAGCATATGAATTATACTTTGGTACTTGTTTGCGAAGTCTATCAACATGGTTATTTGCTATTAACAGTTGCTTTTTTAATGCATATAATTTACCTTCATAGGACATTACAAGAAAAGCCACAGCTGCAGCTAATATTAAAAATATAATATATTTCAAAATGTGCTCCTAAAAATTACTGTACAATATAATATATTTTTAATACTTAAGAATTATTCAACCACTTTAGATAATACTTCACCTATTTTTTCATTTATGCAAAGAGTTGCCAAATGATCGTATTGTGTACTGCTTTTATTAATAAGAATTAAGTTTTTCCCTTTAAAGTATCTAATTAATGATGCAGCAGGATATACAACTAATGATGTACCACCGATTATTAAAGTATCTGCATTACTAATAGCTTTAATTGATTCATTTAAAACATTATTATCAAGAGGTTCTTCATATAATACAACATCAGGTTTAACTATTGATCCACATTCAGTGCATTTAGGAACGCCAGTAGATTCAAGAATAAATTCTAATGGATAAAATTTATTGCAGTTAGTGCAATAGTTTCTGTGTACTGAACCATGAAGTTCGTAAACTCTTTTGCTTCCGGCAGCTTGATGAAGTCCATCTATATTCTGAGTGATAACTGCTTTTAATTTGCCCATCTCTTCAAGCTTAGCAAGTGCAATATGGCCTTTGTTAGGTTTTGCTTCTGTATAAATCATTTTAGTTCTATAAAAGTTGTAAAACTGTTCTGTATGATCAAAGAAGAAGCTATGGCTAAGTATTTGCTCTGGTGAAATGCTTAATTTGTTTTTATCATTATAAAGTCCACCAGAAGATCTAAAGTCAGGTATTCCAGATTCCGTTGACATACCGGCTCCTCCAAAGAACACTATATTATTACTATTTTTTATTATTTCTCGTAAATTTTCTATACTCATAAAAACATCTCCAAATTATATTTATTAATTTTATTATGTCACAAGTAATTAGAAAAATAAAATTTTTAAAAAAAGTATTTGACAGTTAAAATAAGATTTATTATAATATGATTGTATCTAGTGATGATGGCATAGAGGAAACACTCCTTTCCATTCCGAACAGGAAAGTTAAGCTCTATAGCGTCGATGGTACTGCATGGGTGACTGTGTGGGAGAGTAGAACGTTGCCAGGTCCAGTAAGGTTTACTAGCTCATTCGGTAGAGCACTTGACTTTTAATCAAGGTGTACCGGGTT
>NZ_JAVXRL010000030.1:0-36675 GCF_036643715.1 Clostridium sp.
AACTATATTTATTCCATCTTCATTAACTTCTGATGTAAGTACAAATGGTTGTTTTCTTAACATAGCAATAACAACTTCTTTATCACTATTTGTAACTAATGTTAAGCTATCTTTTTCTGTACCGCTTACAGCATCATTCATATTTTCTACTGCTTTTATAACCCCATCATTTATAAATGCAACTCTATCACAAAGCTGTTGTACTTCACTTAATATATGTGATGATACAAATACAGCCATTCCTCTTTCTTTCGCTGCTTGTTTAACTATTTTTCTAAAATCAATAATTCCTGATGGATCTAATCCATTTGTTGGTTCATCTAGTATAAGTAGTTTTGGATTTCCTATAAGTGCTGCTGCAAGACCTAGTCTTTGTTTCATACCTAATGAATATTTCTTAACTTTATCATTTATTCTGTTCTCTAATCCAACAAGATTAATAAGCTCTTGAACATCTTCTTTGGATACTCCTCTTATTCTTGCAATTTGCATAAGATTTTCTCTACCTGAAAGATACTTATAAAGTTCTGGATTTTCAACAACAGCTCCAACATCTTTTAAAGCTTTCTCTTTATTCTTTTTAAGATTTTCCCCACAAATTTTTACGTCACCTTCAGTTGGAAGTATCAGTCCTACAAGCATTCTTATTGTTGTTGTTTTACCAGCTCCATTTGGCCCTAAGAATCCGTATATCTCTCCTTCTTTAACTGAGAAGTTTAAGTCTTTTATTATTTCTCTTTTCCCAATGACCTTTTTAAGCCCTTTGACTTCTAAAACATTCATTCTTTACCCCTCCAAATTTTTCTATAATTAAATTATAATTGGCAAATCTTAATATTAAAGAGGTCAATTTCTTATTAAATCCTTAACAAATTCTTAAAAAAATGGGATATCGATTTAAATTAGTTCAAAATCGATATCCCATTCTATTATATTATTGTTTTAAAGCAGACTATTTTAATGATTTGAATTTAAAATTCCACGTTGTAATTTAATAAAAATTGTTTTAAAAATTGCTCCATATGAACTACTCCACCTTTTACATCTGACTGAATATTAAGTGCTAATAAAGGCTCATGTAATGATAGTCTAAGTAAAAACCATCCCTTATCTTCTTTTGAATTACATATTACTCTAACACCTTCATAATTCTTGCTTGGTAACTGGAATCTATTATCTTTCTTTACTGATTCCTCTAAATCCTTTAATATACCTTCACCAAAATCTCTATAATTTTCTCTATCTATATTTATTCTATATTCAACGCTTTCTAAAGGTTCTTCAAGATCTTTTATAAGATCACCAATATCTTTTCCTTCTTCACCTAACTTAGCAACATGAACTAAAATTTTTGATACTAAAAATGCTCCATCATCTAAGAAGTAGTTTTCTTTTATAGCTGCATGTCCTGAAGTTTCTATAGCTAAATGGCATTCTGTACCTTCATTATTAAGCTTTATTCCTTCATTAATTACATTTTTATATCCTCTTTTAAATCTATGATGTTCCCCACCTAAACTTTCTATAAATCTAGTAAGTCCATCAGTTGTTATTGAATCTGTTACAACTGATGATCCAGGGTAATCTTTAAGCATTATTGCTGATATTAAAGCAATTAATGCGTCCTTATTAATAGGATTTCCTAGTTTATCAACGATGGCAGCTCTATCAACATCAGTGTCAAATATTATTCCAAGATCACTTTTGTTTTTAATAACCGCATTACATATTGATTCAATTGCTTCTTTATTTTCTGGATTTGGAATATGATTTGGGAAGTTTCCATCTGGATTTAAAAATTGACTTCCACAAGTATCTGCTCCAAGTTCCTTTAATACTTTATCTGCAAAAAATCCACCGGCACCATTTCCAGCATCAACAATTATATTAAGTCCACTTAATGGCTTATCATAATTCTTTTTACTATTTACAGCAGCTCTTATTTTATCTACTAATAATTTTGAATAGTCATTTATTAAATTTTTACGTTCTAATTTTCCGTTATTAGTTTGTTTTAATACATCTTTATTTGCATAATTAACTATTTCATCTATATCTTTTTTATCTAATCCACCATTTGTTGTGAAAAATTTCATTCCATTGTAATAATAAGGCAAGTGACTTGCTGTAATCATAATAGCACCATCGCAATTATAATTATCCATTACAGTTGTCATGAACATAGCAGGTGTTGTTGCCATACTACAGTCATAAACATCCACACCATATGATAGTAATGTACTTATTGTTTCCATCTTTAATTTATTACCAGATAATCTTGAGTCACATCCAACAGCCACCTTTAATTTATTGTTTTTATCTTTATTAAATAGCCATTCATAAAATCCTTTAGATATAAGTCTAACCTCATCTACAGTAAGATTTACAGCTTTATCTTTATTTTCTAAAGCAATTCCCCTTATATCTGTTCCATTTTTAAGTTGATGTAATTTATCCATTATTCGCTCCTTACTAGAGAAGTTATTATATTAATATATTCCTTCTCATTCATCTTTTGTCACTGTTTTTATAGAAAACCTTTTCAAGTAAATGTTATAGTTGTATTAGAGGTAACTCCCCTACACTATCTAATATATAACACTTTGTAAATGTTTTCTAGTCATATTTGATTAATATTTTATTATGTATGTTTTTATTCAATTAATTATATGTAAAAAAATAAGGCAGTGTTATTTTGATTACTATTCCTTCAAAGAGGCTTAGCTCAAATTAATACTGCCTTTTCCTAAGTTTTTATACAAACAATTGGAATATTATAAGTATTATAACTCCGGGTATTCCGAGTATACCTGCAATTAATGCATTTATAATATTAATTGCTATATGGAATCCGAAACCAGCCCCTATAAGATTAACTATATATAGCATTATAACTCCAACAATACCGTTTAATAACAGTTTTATTGGCCACTTTAATAGTTTAATAAGTACGTATAAGATAACTAGTCCAATCATTCCATAAATAAGTAAGTTCATGTCCATAAATCCACCTCATCTTATTCAGCAAACCTAAAACATTTTGATAAAATGTAATCTCTATTTACTGTAATTCCTCTCTGTTTTGCTAAAATCATTAAATATGAGTATCTTTTAAAGGCTGCTTGTTCTGCATATATTGCAGCTTCTATTAGTAATGGATCTTCAACATTATCAAATATACATTTTGCTGTAGCCATCTCATCTTTAGTGGCATCTATAGCGTTAAGTATTTTAACATTATCGCTTTCTCCATTTACTACACTTTTAATATACTCTAAAAAATTACTTTTGTTCATACCTAGTCCCCCAACTATTACTTATACTTTAATTCTATCCAAAAGTACAAGCGAGTATACGAGGTTTCGAAAATTTTAGTAACACATTCTGAAATAATTCATAAATTATTACTATAAGAAGCTTTTCACTCATTCTCAAACAAAACTTCTAACTCCCATCTATATTAGGGGGCTCATATCTTTGAGCCCTTTTTTTAAATTTGAGTTCTTCCTTCTAATGCCTTTGAAAGAGTTACTTCATCTGCATAATCTAAGTCTCCACCAACTGGGATACCAGCAGCTATTCTTGTTACTTTAACATCTAATGGTTTAAGAATCTTTGCTATATACATAGCAGTTGCTTCTCCTTCAATGTTAGGGTTTGTTGCTATTATTACTTCTTTTATTTCTTCTCTCATTCTAGCAACTAATTCTCTTATTTTTATATCTTGAGGCCCTCTTCCTTGCATTGGTGAAAGATTGCCGTGAAGAACATGGTAAAGACCATTAAATTCTTTTACTCTCTCCATTGTCATTATATCTTTTGGTTGTTCTACAACACATATAGTACCTTTGTCCCTACTTGGATTAGAACATATTGCACATGGATCTGAATCTGTAAAGTTTCCACATACTGAACAATATTTTATTGTACCTCTAGCTTTTACTAATGCATTTGCAAATTCACGCACCTCATCTTCTGGTAAGTTTAATATGTGAAGTGTTAATCTTTGTGCTGTCTTTTGACCTACACTTGGTAACTTTGCAAATTCTTCTATAAGTTTTTCTATTGCAACTGGATAAAATTCCATTAATTATCTCTCCTCTTTTATATAATAAAATATTCTAAGTGTAGATTATAGTTTAATACAATTTTTTCAAATTATCAAATATGTTATTATATAAAAATAATCCTCCTTCATTATTTATAATGAAGGAGGATTTAATACTATATATAATTATTCTACATCCATTGTTGTTTTTTGGACTCCATATACCTTTTCCCAATCATCAATGAACTGTTTTACGCTCCAATCTGTTAATGGGTGTTCTAAAAGCTTATCCATTATTTCTGGATTTACTGTAACTGAATGTACTCCTATTTTTGATAACTCATGTACTTGTTGAACATTTTTAAATGATGCAGCAAGTACTTTGCAATCTAAATTATAAGCTTCTAATTCTTTCATAATATTTTTTACAACTTCTACTCCGTTACCACTTATATTATCAATTCTATTAACATATGGTGCTACGAAACTCGCTCCAGCTTTTGCTGCCATAAGTGCTTGGCTTGCAGTAAATATTGCTGTTGCAGTTATCTTTATTCCTTCTTCTTTTAAAGTTTTCATTGCTCTTATACCTTCTTTAGTTACAGGAACTTTTATATAAAGATTTCCTCCTATAACATCATTAAGATATTTTGCTTCCTTTATCATTCCTTCTGCCTCTTCACTTAACACTTGTACATGAAGCATAGTTTCATTTCCTATTATTCTTCTTATATCCTTTAATAAACCTAAGAAATCACGATTTTCTTTTGCTATTATAGTTGGGTTAGTTGTTACTCCTTCAAGTGGATAATATTTATATGCTCTTTCTATGTCCTTTAAATTTGCTGTATCTAACATGTATATCATAATTATCTCTCCTTCTTATAATACTTCTTCTGTTCTTGATATTATATCTTCTTGAGTTGTTGGATCTAATGTTATAAATTGTGCACAATACCCTGCAACTCTAACTATTACATCTCTATATTTTTCTGGATCTTTTTGAGCCTTTCTTAATGTCTCAGTTGAAATTATATTAAACTGTATATGCCAACCTTTCATTACTATGAATGATTTAATTAAACTTATAAATTTTTCATATTGAGAATCTCCCTTTAATAATTCTGGAGAGAATTTTTGATTTAACAATTGTCCTCCAGTCATTAATATTGTTGGAAGCTTTGTTATTGATTTCAATACTGATGTAGGTCCATTAGTATCAGTACCTTGAACTGGTGATGCTCCTTCAGCAGCTGGTGTCCATGCTTTTCTTCCATCTGGAGTTGCACAAGTTACAGTACCCATTGGAACATTTGAAGAAATACCTGATGTTGAAAGTCCATACTTACATCCAATTGGACCTCTTCCTTCTCTTGTTGTTCTATATTTTCCAATTTCTTTAATGTAAGTATCATATGCTTCTTTTGCAATATTATCTACATAATCAATATCATTACCGTACTTTGGAGCTTCACTTAATATTTTTCTAACTATTCCATAATTTTCTCCTTCATAATTATTAAGTATAGCTTCCATAACTTCTTCTTTAGTTAAAGTTTTATCTTCATAAACTACTTTCTTTAAAGCTGCAAGAGAATTTGCTACATTTGTAATCCCAACTTGAAGCCCTGCAACAAAATCATATACTGAGCCACCTTCTTTTATTGACTTACCTCTTTCAATACAATCATCAACAAGTGATGAACATAACATATCTGGAAACTCTTCTAAATGAGTGTCTGCAAGTTTATCTAATGCAACTGTAAGTTTAGTATAGTATTCTATATGCTTCTCCCAAGCATTAAATAATTCATCATAATTATTAAAGTCAGTAAGCTTACCATATCCTTTTAATAAACTCTTTCCTGTTCTTAAATCATAACCATCATTTAAAGTGAGTTCTAATGCCTTTATCATATTTAAGAAAGTCATTCCAGTACATCTATATCCCCACTTACCTGGTACAGCTACTTCAACACAACCTACCATTGTGTAGTTATACGCATCTTTAAAATCTACTCCTTTGTTTAAAAGAGCCTGGATTATTATTTCATCTGTATGAAGTGCTGGCATACCAAATCCTGTTCTAATTACATTTGCACATTCTCTAATTAATCGTTCTGGACTATTACTATGAAGTCTTGCTGAAAGATTTGGTTGTGTAAGCTTAGATTCCCCAACACTCTCTAAAATTAAGTAACTTAATTCATTTGTGCTGTCAGTTCCATCATAATTCAAACCACTTATTGTTACATTTTGATATGTTGGATATCCTGCCCCATATCCTGAATGAGATGTTGGTCTTACTTTTAAAATTGAGTATAGTTTGATCCATAATAATTGTAGTAACTCTTTTCCTTCTTCTCTAGTTATTACTCCATTATCTATATCATTTTTATAATATTCATATAAGTATTGATCTAATCTTCCAAGTGAAGCTGAATGACCGTTACTTTCAATTTGTATAACTAAATGAATAAACCATACCATTTGGATAGCTTCATAAAATGATCTTGGTTTATTTTGAGGTATCCATTTACAAACCTCACTTATTTTTAATAACTCTTCTTTTCTCACTTCATTTGCTTCTTCACTTGCCATCTCTTTTGCAAGATTTGAATATCTTTTTGCAAAGTTTATTACAGCTTCATTTGTTATGATTATTCCTTCTAAAAATGCTTTCTTTTTTAATCCATCATTTTCACTTATATCTATTCTCTCTAATTTTTCTTTTGCCTCTTTAATAATTCCATTAAGACCTATTTTTAAAGCCTTCTTAAAATCGGGAACTATATGTCCATCTCCTGATGTCATATTACCTTCACCATGAATTACTTTTACGTTAATTGCCTCTTCTACTTCCTTTGGCATTACTGCATAACATTTATCTCTTAAAGTTTTACCTCTCCAATAATCAACTATTTCTAAAACCTCTGGAATATCTTTTTCATTTAAATGAAAATTATCTCCGTCCCTTTTATCAAAATTTCCTTTTTCATTTAATTCTTCTTCCATCCATTCAACCGCATACTCTGGAAAAAGGGGAGCTTTTCTTTCTTCTGATGATTGATTACCTACAATAAGTTCACCATCTTTAATATAAATAGACATATTTTCTAATATTTTTTCTACGGATTTTGCTCTTTTTATATAAATTGGAGCAGCCTCATTTTCTTTATAAGCCTCTGTTATATATCTTCCTCTTTCAACACATACACTAGGTACTGCTGATAAAACAGATTCCCTTAAAATTTTTACTCTCTCACTCTTAATTCTATACTCTTTCATAAACTCAACCTCCTATAATACATTTCAATCCACTATTTTGAATAATTTCTTTTAAGTTATTTATGTCATTTTCTTTTAAATTTCTTAAATCTTTTAATTCATAATCTCTTTCAAGTTGTCTGTATTTATCTTTTCCTAAGGAGTGATATGGTAAAAGATGTACTTCTTTAATACCATTCTCTATAGCTATGTCCCTTATATTTTCTATATTTTCTTCACTATCATTAATGCCCTGTATAACGGGAACCCGTATTATAATATTTTTATGCACTTTACTTAATTTTCTTAAATTCTCAAGTATTACTCTGTTTGATACTCCTGTTAAATACTTGTGCTTATTATCATCTGTCTGCTTTATATCAAACATAATTAAGTCACAATATTCACTGATATCTTTTAAACAATCAAATTTACCAAAGCCACTTGTCTCTATTGCTGTACTTATATAATTTTCTTTACATATTTTTAAAAATTCTACTACAAACTCTCTGTTCATTAGCACTTCACCACCTGATAAAGTAACTCCGCCTCCTGATTGTCTATAGAAAACTTCATCCTTATAAACGTCTTCAAAAACTTCATTTACAGTTCTTTCTTTGCCTACAAAATTTAAAGCTGACATACTACATACCTTTATACATTTACCACATAGAGTACATTTACTTTTATCTCTTTTTATTTCTCCTCCATCAAAATGTATTGCATCATTTTCACAAGCTTTTTCACAGCTTCTACACTTAATACATTTATTACTGTTATAATAAATTTCATTTTTCAAATTTTGAGTTTCAGGATTAGCACACCATATGCATTTTAGTGGACATCCTTTTAAAAAAACTACTGTTCTTATTCCAGGTCCATCATGAGTTGCATACTTTTCAATTTCACAAACTACCGCTTTGGTCATATTAATCACCTTCTCATTTATTCTCGTTTCATTCTCATTTATTACTATTTGATTATATTTTATATTCTCATTTTGATTTTGTCAACAAATTTAGTTTTATTTATTTTCATTTGTTCTCGTTTGTTGTATACTTGTATAATAAAATGAGAAAGATATTATTAGAGGTGAAATGAATGTTCATGGAAGAACGTCTTAATGAAATATTAGAATTAGTAAAAAAAGATCAAAAAGTATTAGTTAAAGACTTAAGCATTAAATTTAATGTAACAGAAAGTATGATAAGGAAAGATTTAAGTAAACTTGAAAAGGAAGGTCTTATTGAAAGAACTTACGGAGGAGCTCTACTTCCAAGAAATCTTGCTGAAAGTACTAGTATTTCAAATAGGCTAATTAAAAATGTAGATACTAAAAAGATTATTGCTGAAAAAGCATTTAATATAATTGAAGAAAATGACACAATATTTTTAGATATATCTAGTACAAACTATCTTTTAGCAGAATTACTTGCAAATAGTACTAAAAAAATTACCGTAATAACAAATATGGTTGAAATGACAGCATTATTTAATAACCCATCTTTAAATATCACTATTATTTGTATTGGTGGAATTTATAATAAAGAACTTGGTGGAGTCATTGGATCTGAAGCTATAACTAGCATTAAAAAATATAGATTTAATAAATCCTTCATCGGTAGTTGTGGTATAAATATTTTTGATAAAAGTATTAGTAATTTTGATTTAGAAGAAGGTAATACTAAGAAATCAATAATTGATTGTTCAAGTAAAGCTTATCTATTAATTGAAAATAAGAAATTCCATTATGATGGAACTTATAAGTTTGGTAAATTAGGAGATATTGATTATATTATCACTGAAAATGAACCTGATAAGCAAATACTTAAAGTAATAGAAAAAGCTAATGTAAAAATAATATAAAATAAAAAGAGTCAGTTTATAACTGACTCTTTTAAAATCCATTATCTATTAATTAAAATAATCCTGGTATATTCATTCCACCAGTTACTTTACCCATCTTGCTTGCAGTTTCTTCTTCTGCTTTTCTTAATGCTTCATTTACAGCACTTAATACTAAGTCCTCTAACATTTCAACATCATCTTCATCTACAACTTCTGGCTTTATGTTAATAGCTAATACATCTTTTTTACCATTTACAGTTACAGTTACGGCTCCGCCACCAACTGATGCTATAAATTCCTTTTCTTCAAGCTCTTGTTGCATTTGCTCCATT
Source organism: Clostridium sp. (assembly GCF_036643715.1). Lineage (GTDB taxonomy): Bacteria > Bacillota > Clostridia > Clostridiales > Clostridiaceae > Clostridium. The sequence continues at coordinate 9,496 of NZ_JAVXRL010000030.1, forward strand.
TGCTTTTGCATCTTTTGCGCTTGTTTCATTAAGTTATTCATTCCTCCCATACCGCCTGGGAATCCACCTTTTGCCATATATATGTCCTCCTTAATAATAAAATCTAATTTTAATTATATAGTATTTTTTATAACTTTACTATACATAACCTATTAGTATTTATTCATCCTGCTCATTTTATAATTTATGTGTAACTTATAATAATGTCACTAAATTCAAAACAATTTATTCATCAATTATTTCCAAAAACTCTGTTCCTATTACATCACTTAACACTTCTTCTGGTGCTTGATCTGATTTAGAGTCTTCAGCAACTGTAAACTTAACTCTTACATTATTTCTTAAAACTTCTGAGAAAACTTCGTTTACTAACTTGTTGTTCTCTGGCTTCTCAAGTCTATTTTTGTTAAATGAATACTGCTCAGTATACTGAACATTAACAATACCATTGTTACATGCTACAGGCTTACCAGTTGTTATTGAAGCATATAATATCATAGCTCTTCTATTTTTAAATTCTTCTAATATATCCTTCCAAGAAGACTTTACAATTTGTATCGTTATATCACTTGAAAGGTCAGGATCTGCCTCAATTCTTCTAACTGCATCCTCTGTACTACTTGAATTTTTAGTTACTGTTTTCTTTAATTCATTTATATTACTGCTACTAGCTTCACTTTGCGCCTGTGATCCTTTAGCTACTTGAATTTTACCTGATTTTAAAGCAGATTCTAATTTATTTAGTCTTCCAAGTATTACTTCGTTTGATGTATCATACTCAATTTTACAAATCTTTATTATTGAAAGTTCTAAATAAAGTCTTGCTTGTTTTGACATTTTCGCACTATTTTCTGCTTCTTGAAGTATTCTAATACTTCTCATTATTTCTTCTACTCTTATTCTATCCCCTTGATTTTTTATAAGAGCAATATTTTCAAGAGACATATCAAGAACTTCTTCTGGGTTGTTTGTTACTTTAATCATTAAAAGATTTCTATAGTGAGCTATTAAATCTTTTATAAATAAGTATACATCCTTACCTGCGTACACTATCTTTTCAATTATAGTCATAGCCTTTTCTATATCTCTAGCAATTGTAGCATCAGTTAATTCAAATAAATATTCATTTGTTACAAGTCCAAGCATTGAAACAACTTCATCATAGTCTACATTTCCGTCACCCATTGCTATTGCTTGATCTAATATACTTAATGAATCTCTCATAGCACCATCTGAAACTCTAGCTATAAGGTCTAAACTTTTATCTTCTGCAAATACTCCCTTATTTTCAACAATCTTTCTAAGTCTTGCTGTGATTTCGGAATTATTTATTCTTCTAAAATCGAATCTTTGACATCTTGAAAGTATTGTAATTGGAAGCTTTTGAGGGTCTGTTGTAGCTAAAATAAATATTACATTTGCTGGTGGTTCTTCTAATGTTTTTAAGAATGCATTAACAGCTCCTGTTGATAACATATGAACCTCATCCATTATATAAACTTTATACTTAGCTTCTTGTGGCGGATACTTAGAGTCTTCTATAATATCTCTAATTTTATCTACACCATTATTTGAAGCAGCATCAAGTTCTGTAACATCTATTGCTAGACCATCATTTATCTTTTTGCACATTTCACATTCATTACAAGGTTCACCATCTATTAAATTAAGACAGTTTAAAGCCTTTGCAAATACCTTTGCTGTTGATGTTTTTCCTGTACCTCTAGTACCACAGAAAAGATATGCATGTGCAATTCTTTCGTTTAAAATTTGATTTTTAAGTGTTGTTGTTATATGCTCCTGACCTATTACATCTTCAAATGTTTTTGGTCTCCATTCTCTATATAACGCTGTATATGCCAAGGTTTTGTCACCTCTTTTTCTAAAGTTAAATTATATATTAATTATACACTAATACATTCCTTATTAATAGAAGTCTATTATGATTATTCCATAGTACATACATTAAATATTCAAAGATATGCCATATTAATAATAAATAATTTAACATTACTAATTTAAATTTTTACTTTCCATACACTTTCATTTCAAAATTACACATTATACTTATTATTAAAGGAGATGATAATTTTGAAAAAGAAATTACCTAACAATAGAAAAATTGACCTAGTATTTTTCTCTATAGGAATTATTTTAATTATTTGCGCATTAGTATTCGTTTATAAATCAGTGTCTACTGATTATTTATTTTCATTAAATTCTAAGTCTTTAAAAGGATTTGGGAAGGATTTAGCAACATTTTGTGAAATCTGCTTCTTCCTAGTAATAGGATTATTTATAATAAGATTAATTCTTAAAAATATGGGACCAAAGGGTATGCAATTATTTAATAAAGGCCTTACTAAAGCCCATATAAAATTACCAGAACAATCTAAAGAACAATATTTCAATACTGTTATTCTTACTAAAATAAGAAAGATTATTCTTCCAATTGCAAAACTATTTCAAAAATTCCACGTACCAATTGCAATAGTTGCATGTTCAGTAATAATAATTCACGGATATATTTTTTTCCACTTAGGATTTAAATGGAATGCTGGATATATTCTTGGAGTTCTTGCCCTTTCAGATTTAGTCTTAATGATAATAACTGGGTTCTTTAGAATATTTAATAAAGGAATCCACGCTCATAAGGGGCTTGGAATATTATTTATCATATTGATGATACTTCATATAGCTATCGTTTAATCTTTTTAGTATTACATATATCCTTAATATTATGTTAAAATATTAAGGATATATTTTTCGAAAGGGGCTAATAAATTATGAGTTTATACGATAAACAATATCTTGATATAGTAGAAAAGATTTTAGATAATGGTTACTACGACCAAAATAGAACAGGTGTCTCAACTTACAAGTTGCCTCATCAAATAATGCAATTTGACCTTCAAAAAGAGTTCCCTATTTTAACAACAAAATTTGTTGCTTTTAAAACTGCAGTAAAGGAACTGTTATGGATATATAAGGATCAATCAAATAGTGTAAAGAAATTACAAGAACAAAACGTAAAGATTTGGAATGAATGGATGATGGATGATGGTACTATCGGAACTTCTTACGGATGGGTTGTTAAAAAGTTTGACCAATTAGATAACTTAATTGATGCTTTAAAAAATAATCCACAAGATAGAAGAATGATGATAAACCTATGGCAAATTCCTTATTTAAATACAGGCGCACTTCACCCATGTTGCTTTTTAACTATGTGGGATGTAACAGATGGAAAACTAAACTGTATGCTTGTACAAAGAAGTGGTGATATTCCACTAGGTGTACCATTTAATACTAGCCAATATGCAGTACTTGTACATCTTTTAGCACAAGTAACTGGATTAAAGCCAGGTTTATTTACTCACGTTATAAACAATGCTCACATATATGAAAATCAAATTGAAGGTATGAAACTTCAATTAACTAGAAGAGATGAAGCATATGAAGCTCCAAAACTTTGGATAAATCCTGAAATCACTGACTTCTATGATTTTACACCAGAAGACATTAAACTTGTAGATTATAACTACCACCCATCAATTAAAATGGAGGTATCAGTTTAATGTTATCAATTATTGTTGCAACTGCTTCTAATAATGCAATCGGAAAAGATAATAAACTTTTATGGCATATTTCTGAGGATCTTAAAAGATTTAAAGAAATAACTTCAGGTCATAAAATTCTTATGGGAAGAAAAACATTTGAATCTCTTCCTGGAATACTTCCAAACAGACCTCATGTAGTCCTTACAAGAGATACAACATTTAATGTAGATTCTGATAAGGTAACTGTGTTAAACGACTTAGAGGAAGTAATTAGACTTTATAAAGACTCAGCTGAGGAAGTATTCATTATAGGTGGTGGAGAAATTTATAATTCTCTAATACCTTACGCAAATAAGCTTTATTTAACAAAGGTTAAAAAAGATTTTGATTGCGATACTTTTTTTCCACAAATTGATGTGAATGAATGGGATGTTATCCACAATTCAGGTGATAAAACTGACGAGAAAAGTGGATTAAATTTTGAATTTATTGATTTAATAAGAAAATAACAAAAACACGCTATAGGTTAAGCCTTAGCGTGTTTTTTATTTCTTATGATAAGAAAAAGAGGGTTCTTTGCGCGCAAAGTTCCCTCCCTTTCTTGTCCTATTGTTTTTGTCCTATATTGTTAATCCTATTGAAGAGTAACCGAATTTAATTATTTTATTGAATATATACTAATATTCAAAATTTACAATAAAAAACCGCGCACCTCGGTTCGACAGTAGTTTATATGCGTTACCTATGCAGTTAGCTCAGGCCAGATTTATCCACGGCACACGGAAGGATCCACTTATTGCTGCTTCCTTCCGGATCTGACAAGGTTCATGGGCTCCCGTTGCGTGGGACCCAGCCATCAACACCACTTACATAGGGCAGGCCATACAAACTAAAGCCTCCCCGAGGAATTCGACCCTGCTGTAGCGGATTGCAGGTTACAGGGCACCGCTAACTCCCCATCTAGCACGGTTCTGGCGGAGAGAGTGGGATTTGAACCCACGATAGAGTTGCCCCTATACACGCGTTCCAGGCGTGCTCCTTCGACCACTCGGACATCTCTCCATAAAAGTATTAATCAAGCTTTAAATAGTTTATCCTATTTAAAAATTAATATGTGAAACACATTATAAACTGTGAATTCTCTATTAATACTTTATCATTCTAACACAAATATTATTTTAGTTCAATAGTTAAGTGAACTTACTTATATTATTGAATTTTCTTTTTTCTTTTAATAATATAAATTATAAATAACACACCTAATATTATAAGTCCTAATGATATAAGTTGTGCTACTCTAAGTCCCATAAACATTAAACTATCAGTTCTAAGCCCTTCTATAAAGAACCTTCCTAAAGAGTAAAGTATCATGTAAGAACTAATTACAATCCCCTCGTATCCCTTCCTAACTTTATAAAGAATAGCTACTAAAATAATACAGACTAGTAAGTTCCAAATTGATTCATACAAAAATGTAGGATGATAGTACCTTCCATTTATATGCATTCCGTCAACTATAAACTTTGGAAACTTTGATATAAAGTCATAAGATACAACTCCACCATGAGCTTCACTGTTCATAAAGTTTCCCCATCTTCCCATTGCTTGCGCTAATATTATTGATGGCGCAACTAAATCTGCATAAGCTAAAAAGTTAATCTTCTTAATTCTTGTATATACATATGCCGCTAAGAATGCTCCTATAAGCCCTCCATGTATCGCAAGTCCACCTTGTCTTATATTAAATATATCTATTAAGTTGTCTTTGTAATTACTCCACTCAAATATGACATAGTAAGCTCTAGCCCCTATTATTGCACAAGGAAAACAAACTAAAAACAAATCAATTAAAACATCAAAATTCAAACCCTTTTTTTTCGCATTAAAGTACGCTAGTATAAATGCCAAAACGACTCCCAATCCTATAAGAATTCCATACCACATAACTTCAAAACCAAAAACCTCAAAAGCTACTGGATTATTCATAAAACCCCTCCTATTATCCCTTTGTAATTTTATTTTCTTTTCTTCTTTTTTTAAAAAATTCAGTTATCATAAAACTGCATTCTTTATTGTATAACCAATTAATATTTAAGTATGAATTCAAGTGCCTGTCATTAACTAAGTCTATAACAGAACCACAAGCACCCATATCTGAATTAAAAGTTCCTATGTGAAGCTTTGATATTCTACTTTGAATTATTGCTCCAGCACACATTGGACAAGGCTCTAGAGTTACATACATTTCACATCCTGTAAGCCTCCAATCCCCTATATTTTTACATGCCTCTTCTATAGCAATTATTTCTGCATGAGAGATAACACTTTTATTTTTTTCTTTTAAGTTGTAGCCTCTTCCAATTACATTATTATCTTTAACTATAACTGCTCCGACTGGAATTTCAGAAGCTTCTAGCGCCTTATATCCCTCTTTAATCGCCAAATCTATGTAATCCAAAAAAATCACCACACTAATATTAATACTTAAAAAGGACAGTCTAGCTGTCCTTTTAAGTGTAAATTCTTACTTTCATTATTCTGTTTTTCTCTACTTCTTCTACTACAAATCTTATTCTATCTATAGTAACTTCTTCATGTGCATCTGGAATTCTTCCAAGTTCTCCTATAACGAGTCCTCCAATAGAATCAAATTCTTCTGACTCCATATTAACTCCTATAAGATCACTTATATCATCAAGTCTTGCGCTTCCATCTACTATATACTCATCTTCTTTAACTACTTCAATCATTTCTTTTTCTTTATCATATTCATCTTCAATATCTCCAACAATTTCTTCAACTAAATCTTCTATTGTTACGATACCAACAGTTCCGCCATACTCATCGAGTACAACAGCCATATGATTTCTTGATTTTTTCATTTCATTAAATAATTCTATTATCTTTTTAAATTCAAAAGTATATAAAGGTTCTCTCATATAATCAGTAACCTTAAATTCACAGTCTCTTTTATCTGCTATTATAAGATCTTTTACATTAAGTACACCAACTATATCGTCTATAGTGTCATCGTATACTGGAATTCTTGAGAATTGATCTTCTTTTATAACTCTAAGTAATTCCTCATATTCATCATTAACATCTACAGCAGTTACATCTACTCTCTGTACCATTACATCTTTAACTTGAAGGTCTGCAAAATCAAAAACGTTGAAAATCATTTCTTTTTCTACATCTTCAAGGACACCTTCTTCCTCACTTACACCGACCATTGTTTTAAGCTCTTCTTCAGTAATAAATGGTTCTGTTGCCTTTGGATCTCCTCCAAGCAATTTTATAAATACTGATGAAATTGCAGTAAACATAGCAACAAAAGGTCTAAACATAGCAACACAGAATCTTATAGGTTTACTAACTTTTAATGCAACCTGTTCTGATTTTTGTTTTGCTATAGATTTTGGAGTAATCTCTCCAAAAATAAGTACAAGAACTGTCATTACTGCTGTTGAAATTGCAATAGCACTTTCGCTTCCATTAAATAGCTTTACAGCAAGTGAAGTCGCAATTGATGACGCACCTATATTAACTATATTATTTCCTATTAAAATAGCTCCTAAAAGCTTGTTTGGATCTTCAATTAGTTTTTCTACTAGTTTAGCTCCCCGTACACCCTCTTCAACCATATGTCTTATTCTTATCTTGCTTAGAGACATTAAAGCTGTCTCAGACATTGAAAAAAATCCAGACAATACAAGTAAAATTACTAATAGAATAATTTGCCCCGTATAACTAGAGTCCAAAAATTATCACTCTCCCATAATTCACAATTTTGTTTAAATATATTATTTTCAATTATATCATATACAAAAAAAATTATATATATTCTATATCAAAAGTGGAGCAGTATTAATTTGCTCCACTTTAATAAATATTATTTAAATTCAATTATTTTAGTTCTAATTCTTTGTTAAATTTTTAACCATAAAACAAGGTATTGTTAATACTTTAACAATACCTTGTTTTTAGCCTCTTTAATTATACCGTCAACACTAGTTATATCAACGCTTTGAAGTTTGTCGAATTTTGTGTGTTATTATTTTAACAATACTTTTTTATTGCATTATCCAATTGTTTTTCTATTATTTCAACAACATAATCAAGATTTTTCTCTCCCTCTGCTTTAATTAACTCAGAATTTTCTATTCCTATCTTTCTAACTTCTTCTGCCCAACCTATAACATTAGTACTATTTTGTTCATCTTCATTAAAATTTACTACTATATATCCTTTATCTAACTTAACAGTTACTTCTTCTACCCCTTTTAGTTTCTTAAGTGCCTTATGTAAAAACACTTCGTATACTCTATAATCATTAGATAACATCTTTAAACACTTCATTTCAAAAGTTACTTTTCCTTTTGAAACCTCATTTACTTTAATCTTTATTATTTGATTTAGTATTTTATCTTTAAATCCCATACTAAGTTCTCCTAAAATTTTATTATTGATTATTTATTAATAGATATATGTATTATTTCTTGTAATAATGATGAATATATCAGAAAAAGTTACTCACTCATTAACTAAAAGTATCAAAGAAACTATTAAGGATGAAATGCTAGAAGTTAGCGAAATCTTTGAAAAGGATGGAGTTATTACTTTTGAATGTACAGATCCTATAATTTATAAAAAAATCTAATAAAAATAGGAGGATTAATAATTTTTTATTAATCCTCCTATTTTTATTAATATCTACCTACAAACTTATCAACTTTTTCTGATAATATCTTCATATAAGCAAAGTTCGATGCTAATAAATCCATTAGTTCTTCATTTGTAGCACCACTATACTTTTCTAGTATTTCTCTTTTTTCCTTTTCAATTAACTCTTGCTTTTGTTTTTCAATTGATTCTCTACTCACTTTTTTTCTCCCCCAGTACACTTTTTAATTAAGTTATTTTGTATCTTTTCTAAAAACTGAATTCCAACTTTAATCTCTTCTTCAGTCATTCCTTTAACTGCATCTTCTAAACATTCTTTTACTATTTTTAGAACTGGTTCTTTTAGAAGTTTACCTTTATCAGTTAATTTGATACGATTTATTCTCTTATCAGAACTACAGCATTGTCTTATAATAAGCTCATTTTTAATAAGGGTATTAATTAATCTTGAAGTACTTGCTTGGTCTCTATTTGTAAGCTGTGCCAACTTACATTGGGATAAGCTATCCTCATTCCATAAATTATTTAAGATTGTAAATTGTTCAAATGAAATATAAATACTCTCTTCTTTCAATTTTCTTGTAAGAGTATTTGCTATTATTTTATCTGATCCATTGATTTTGTCAGCTGCATTAATAAGTAAATTCAAATATTTATCCATTACATCACCTTACCTTTTGTGATCTTTTAACTATTTTTCCGTTCTTATTTTAAGCTATTATAATATGCTACAAATAAGTAATTATATATGTTTATGCTATATTCAAATTTCTTGATTGTCAATAATTCGATTTATATTATTAATATTTTTTATAAAAATCACTTGCACAAACAAGTAATTTGTTTTATACTAACTGCATAATACTTGTTTGTGCAAGTATTGTATGGATTAATTCAAATAAATAAAAGATTGGAGATATACAAATGAAAACATTAGTAATTATTGCACACCCAAATATTGAAGGATCAAAAATTAATAAAGCATGGAAGACTCGTTTAAATAAAGAGTCTAATATTACAGTACACGAAATTTATTCTAATTATAACGATAATAAATTTGATATTGCACAAGAACAAAAACTTTTAATGGAACATGACAGAATTGTATTTCAATTCCCATTTCACTGGTATAATGCCCCATCACTTTTAAAGGAATGGCAAGATAGAGTCCTATCTTTTGGATTCTCTCATGGACCTAAGGGTGATAAATTAAAAGGAAAAGAATTCATGTTAGCTATTTCTGCTGGTGGACAAAAAGATTCATACCAAGCAGGTGGTGCTCAACTTTATACTATAAGTGAATTAACTAAAACTTATCAAGCTATGGCTAGCTTCACAGGAATGAAATTCTTACCAACATTTGTACTTTACGGCACACACCAATTAGATGAAAATCAAATTAATGCTAGTGCTGATGAGTTAGCATCTAAGTTAGGTTAATTAAATTATTTTTAATAAAAAAATGACTCAACCAAACGGTTGAGTCATTTCCCATAAACATATGGCACCCCTAGTAGGAATCGAACCTGCATCTATCCCTTAGGAGGGGACTATTCTATCCATTAAACTATAGGGGTCTAACATAATAATTTTATTACAATATAAACCACATGTCAATTTAATATATTATTATCTAACTAACTCCCAAGGATACTAACTTACTAAAACTATATTTTTCAATCATTTTAATCCAATATATATATAATGAAATATTATGGTTATATTGCTAAAATTACTTTTTTTATGCTACAATATCAGTGAATATTAGTTTTAAGCTCGCTCTTTGAACTTTAAATATATCTTAAAGTAATTATTTAATTACTTTTTGAATTCTAGTATAAAATAAACTAAAAATGGAGGAAAAAAATGAAAAAGTTATATTTAGTTATACCTTGCTATAATGAAGAAGAAGTATTGCATGAGACAAGCAGTAGACTACTTACTAAAATGAATAAAATGATAGCAAATAAATTAATTGATCCTAATAGTAAAATATTATTTATAAATGATGGATCTAAAGATAAAACTTGGGATATAATTGAAGAATTACATAATAAAAACGATATTTTTTCAGGAGTTAATTTATCAAGAAATAAAGGACATCAAAATGCATTGTTGGCAGGTCTTATGACTGCAAAAAAATATGCTGATATGACAATCTCCCTCGATGCTGATTTACAAGATGATATTGAAGTTATAGATAAATTTGTAGAAGAATTTTATAATGGCAACGATATAGTATATGGTGTTCGTTCTTCAAGAGAAACAGATACTTTTTTCAAGAGAACAACTGCCCTTGCATTTTATAAGTTTATGAATATCTTAGGTGTGGATGTTATATACAATCATGCTGACTACCGTCTTATGAGCAAAAGAGCTCTTGATGGACTTAGTGAGTTTAATGAATCAAATTTATTTTTACGTGGTATAGTTCCTCTAATAGGTTATAAAACTACAACTGTTGAGTATGAACGTCATGAAAGATTTGCGGGTGAATCTAAATATCCCTTAAAAAAGATGCTTAATTTTGCGTGGGATGGAATTACTTCATTTAGTATAAAGCCAATTAGAATAATTACAACATTAGGATTCTTAATATTCATTTTAAGCCTTGTTGCATTAATATATTCATTCATTGCAAAAATAAATGGAAATGCAGAGGCTGGATGGACATCCATAACGGGCTCTATTTGGATGATAGGTGGAATCCAATTATTGTCATTAGGAGTGATTGGAGAATATATAGGCAAAATATATACAGAAACAAAGCGCAGACCAAGATTTATAATTGCAAATAAATTGATCACAAATACAAATGTAATCGAGGAATAAAGAGGAGATATTATGAAATCAATAATAGAAAAATTATTAAAAATTTTCTTAAGCAGAGAATTCCTTGTGTTTCTTATAATTGGTATTATAAATACATTTAATGGAGTAGTATTTTCTATAATTTACTCACAATTTTTTAATGCAAACATAGCCTTTATTATTGGTTATATATCAGGATTGTTTATTTCATATATTTTAAATAGTTGGATTACATTTAAGGAAAATTTAGAACTTAATAAATTTATAAAATTTGCTATCTCATACATTCCTAATTTTATAATACAAAATATTGTAGTTCTATTAGTATTTAATATTATAGGATTAAATAAACTCATTGCATATGTACTTGCAGCTATAATAGGTGTACCAGTTACATTTGTTCTTATGAAGTTCTTTGCATTTGCAAAAAAAGAATAATTTAATTTTTATTAATAAAAATGACTCAACTAAAACGTTGAGTCATTTCTCATATATACATGGTCTATAGTATAAAATGCTATATTATTTAACTAACTCCCAAGTATTATCACTTCCTGGAACTGTATTTGTCCACCATTTTGCTTTATATACTTTTCCATTATATCTAACTAAAGTGCCTCCATCATAGGCATTACCTTCAATGTAATCTACACTACCATCAGCATTTGATGTAGATTCAACTTTCCAAGCTTGGCTTTTATCAGGGTCTTCCCCTTTAACCCACCATTTAGCAACGTAAGTATTACCTTTAAATGATACTTTATCACCTTCTAAGTAAACTTTATTTGAATCATAAGCTTCAACATTTGAAGTACTCTCACTTTTAACAGTTACAGTCCTATCCTTCGTTGTTGTAGCACCATCATTATCAGTAACATTGTATGATAACTTATATGTTCCTTCCTTATTCACATCAACGCTACCTTTAACAACTATTTTAGAAGTTAAATTACCATCTTCTCTATCAGTTGCAGTAACATCCTTTAATGGATTAAATTCCTCTCCAACTTTTATGGTCACATCATTAACTCCATTTAAAACTGGATTTGCATTTTCTGTCACTGGAGGCTCTGGTGTATCTGTACTTCCAAATTTCTTGAATATATTAGTAAATTCATATTGTTTTGTTACACCTTTATTGTCTTGAATCATTGCATCTCTATTCATTGACCAAAACGATGTCATTGCTAGTTTATTAGCTATAGCATCATTAACAACAAGATTTGACCATGCTGTTGTGAATATAGGATGCGCCTCACTTTCAAATCCAATAGAAACTGTTGTTCCAATTTTACCATAAGCTTGTCCATCTGTTAAAGTCACACCTGCATACTTTTTATAATAATCCTTTAGTTGGTCTTTCACACTATCTACAGCTCTTAATGATGCTGTTCCATAATTTTCTCCTGGAAGAAGTGTTCCACTACCATAACACATAGTCATAAGATTGACTACTTTAAGATTAACTCCTTCTGAAAGGTACGCCTCAAGTACATCTAATTGAACATTTGTAAGACCACTTGGTAGTACTGGAAGAGTAATAACAACATTTATACCTGTTTCATCTTGAACTTTCTTAATAGCTTTTGCATTTGCAATATTTTCTGCTTTATCCTGTGCAGCACCTTCAATATCTAAATCAATTCTAGTAAGTCCATATCCTTTTATAATATCTAAATAAGTGCTTGTAAGTACATTTACATCTTGTGTTTGCTGCCAAAATGCTACACCTGAATTTCCGCCAAATGATATTGCTGCATCACCGCCAAGTCCCCGAAGATTCTTTAATGATTTCTTTATTCCATCATATTGATCATTATTGTTTCCTTCACTTAGAACTGGATATCCACCCCAGCACCAATTAACTTTTCCATCTTTAATTCCATCTCCACTTGCTTGGATAAATCCTAAATTAAAGAATTTTACTCCTGTATCAATAGATATTTGAGATAAGTTAGCTGCTCCATTGTTTGAATATTTAGGATTGCTAGTCCAAGCAACCATATCTATATATGGTGAATTTACTTGATTTGGCCAAACTATTCCTTGTCCAACTCCAAAATCAACATCTTTAGCATATTTCTCATTAACTACTTTATCCGCTCTTGTTTGTGCATTTGCCGAAGTTATTGTAATACTAGGCACAACAATAGACGCTATGGCCACCATTGCAATAACTTTTTTTAAATTAATCACATTATTTCCCTCCATTATTAAACCCTTTTCAAAAGAGTTTTTAAATGAAAAGTGCACTTTTCTATTACAATTATACTCATATTTTTTATTTTATTGAAAGTATTTACATAATATTTTCAATAAAATTCATTTAATTAACTTTTTTTACATAAAAAAAAGCTTTGAAAAGCTCTTTTTTAAATTTATTTCTAATAGTTATATACTACAATGTTACTATTCCTTGGTCTAATCTATCTAAAACATAGTTAGCAAATTCATAATAATTCATATTGTGGTTAACTTTTTAATAAAACTATATCTTCTTTGATGCTTCTATTATTGCATCCTTTTCTGTCTCCCTACTTAACCCTAGATATTCACTTTAATTACCATTAATACTTAGAACATATAATTTATTATTCACTTTCACTTTATAAGTAACATTTGTTAAGCCACCATTTAATGGCTCATATGATATTTCATCAACGTTACTCCACTCAGGAATACTTTTTAATACTATATCAATATTATCCATTCTCTTCCTCCCATGCTATCAGTAATTTATAAATATTTTACTACTTATATTTTAATGATTCTAATGTATTTATTATGTATTCCCTATATATACTATAGCTTCTACTACTTTTTGTAATAGTATAAAAAAAGAGCTTAAAAAAGCTCTTTTTTCGAATCTATTGTTCCACATGTTTTCTAACTCTTACTACACTAACAATTGTTGCAAGTAAAGGAATTGACAATGCTATTGTACCTGCTGATATTAACCACTCCATTTTATTTAATCTAGTTAAACTAAATATTTCTCTTCCTATAGGTGTAATAAATGCTAATGATACTATTCCCATCATTACTACAACTAAGAAAATTTTAAATGGTGTAAGTGGCAATGCAACCTTGAATAATATTATCATACTCACCCCAGCTAGCATAAGCACAGCTAATGTCCTACAATGTTCTATATCTATTCCAGCCCTGTATGAGAATACAAAGGTTCCTGTTACGAATGCTGCTATAAGTATCCCATTTGGTATACTTGCGGTTAGTATCCTACCTAAAAAACCATGTTTTACCCTTTCAGTATTAGGAAGTAATGCTAAGAATAATGCTGGTATTCCTATTGCGCAACTTCCAACTAGTGAGAGTTGTATTGGTTGTATTGGGAATGGTAGTAACAATACTGAGAATACTACTGCAAGTATTATTGAGTAAGTTGTTTTTGATAAGAACAATTGTGCTACTCTCTCTAAGTTATTAATCTGTTGTCTTCCTTCTGCAACAACCTTTGGAAGAGCACTAAAGTTTGACTTCATAAGTACAAGCTGCGCTACCGCCTTTGTTGCATCTGATCCATTAGCCATTGCAATACCACAATCCGCTTCCTTAAGTGCTAATACATCATTAACTCCATCACCTGTCATAGCAACTGTATGACCATTTTTCTGAAGCGCTATAACTAAGTCTTTCTTTTGGTGAGGTGTTACTCTACCAAAAATACTATACTTATCAACTTCTTTTCTAAGCTCTTCCATATCAGTTGGAAGCTCTCTTGCATCAATATAATTATCTGCTCCCTCGATTCCAGCTCTCTTTCCGACAGCTGAAACTGTAACTGGATTATCTCCTGAAATTACTTTTACTTGAACTCCTTCATGTTTGAAGAATTCAATTGTTTCTGGTGCATCTGATCTAATAATATCTTCTATTAGAACTAATGCTACCTTCTCTATATCTTTATCATGATCTCCTTTTAAAGATTTTAAAGGTGATTTAGCAAGTAATAATACTCTTCTACCT
This sequence comes from Clostridium sp., assembly GCF_036643715.1. Lineage (GTDB taxonomy): Bacteria > Bacillota > Clostridia > Clostridiales > Clostridiaceae > Clostridium. The sequence continues at coordinate 24,537 of NZ_JAVXRL010000030.1, forward strand.
TTTTTAGCCTCTTCTTCAACTTGATCTTTTATTTCAACATACTTTGCACCCATTACTATTTCTGGTGCTCCAAGTATCCACGCGCCTTCTTCTTCTAGTACAATTCCTCCCCACTTTCTCTTTGATGAGAATGGAACCTTCTCTATTATTTCAAGATTAGAATCCTCTTTATATCTATCTAATATAGCTTGTTGAGTTGGATTTTTACTTGGAAGGTTGTGTGACATACTTGCTAATATTTTATTTACTTCTTCATCTTCTATGTCTGATAAATTTACAACATCAATTAATTTTAAAGTTCCTTCCGTAACTGTACCTGTCTTATCTACACAAAGTACATCTACTCTTGCAAGAACTTCTGTTGCTGATAATTCTTGTACTAATGTATCATATTGAGATAATTTTATTATAGCAACTATGAAAGTAGCACTTGTTAATAAAACTAGTCCCTCAGGTACCATACCAATTATACCTGATACTGTTCCTATAACAGCATCTTGCCAGCTAGCATTTATAAATACTAATTGAGTTGTTGCAAGTAATACTCCAATTGGCACTATTAAAAATAATAATATTTTAAGTATTTTATTTAATGCATTTTGTAATTCTGAATTAGTTATTTTAAATCTTCTAGCTTCATCTGCAAGTTTTGAAGAATATGTATTAGCTCCAACTTTAGTAACTTTCATATATCCTTCTCCAGCAACAACGAAACTACCTGATAATATTTTATCTTCCTTTCTCTTAGGCACTGGATCAGCCTCTCCTGTTAGCATGGATTCATCTATTTCAAGTTCATCGCCTTCATACATAATCCCATCCGCTAAAATTTGATCTCCTGATGATATGTATAATATATCGTCTTTAACAATTTCTTCTATTCCAATTCGTCTAATGCTTCCGCCTCTTAGTACATTGCAATTTGCTTCACTAATTACAGACAACTTTTCTATTATGTTTTTTGCTTTAACTTCTTGTATTACCCCTATTAAACTATTTACAACTATTACCCCTGCAAATATTGCGTTTTTAGGAGAGCCTGCAATTATTACTGCTATTGCAAGCACAATATTAAGCGCATTGAACATTGTAAAAAAGTTTGCTCTTAAAATTTGTGGAAAAGTTTTTGATGGAGCCTTTGGTATTTTGTTTACCTCGCCTCTTAAAACTCTTTCTTTAACTTGTTCTTCCGTAAGTCCAACTATCTTATCGCCTACTTCTTCATTATAAGCCTCTCTGCATTCCATGGCTTTTCTCCTTTACAATCTGATTTCATAAGTAATAGTTTAATTCACTAATCTTAAGATACTCTTAAAATTTTGGAAATATATAATAAATTTATTTTAATTTCTTAATTTATTTATGCTTTCTAATATAATTCTACTGTTTTCTTTTAATTCCTCTTTCATATTTCTATCGCAATAATAAATATCATCGTATTTTAATTGAATTAAATCATTACATAGTAGAAGCTCTGCTTTTTTGTTGTCTTTAATCTTATTATAAAGATTTATTGCAGAGTTTTCTCCCTCTTTTACACCACCAATAACCCAATTGGTTATTGAAGGGTTTAATACTATTATATCCCTTCCAATTGAATTTGTATTTAAATTCTTGTGAAGTGCTGTTTCCATTATATAAACATTAATCCCTCTTTGTGCAATCTCAGACATAACTGGTATGTATGATGCTTCATCTACATTGTTTTGTGGATAAAAAATATATCCAACACAGCCCTCTCGACCTTTTGGTTTTATAACTATACTATTTCTATAGTTATTCACATCCACAAAGTCTTTATCCACAAGTGACTCCACTTTTTCTCTATCTAATTGTTGATAATTAATTTTAGAATAAACAAAAATACTTATAAAAATCATACTCATAATAATAATTAAACTTAGGAAAAATTTCTTTTTCATATACGCCACCTCTTTTTCTCTCATTATTTATTATTACCAAAATCAATATTATTTTTCATAAGCTTTCTTTAGTTCTTTAAAATTTCCATCATTTATAATATACTTTTCCTATAGCATTTATTTATATTAGAGAGGATTGGTATTATGTTTAGAACAATACTTTTCTATCCTGGCATAATTATTAGCTTAATTGTTTCTTTTATTTGTTTGTCTAGAGTTAAATATTTAGAATTTAGAGGCAAAGAAAAAGAAAAAACACAAGCCATATATAATATAACTACCCATTGGGCAAAGTTTATAATGTGGATTAGTGGAGCTAAAGTTAAAGTCTATGGAAAAGAGAACATTCCTAAAGATGAAGCTGTATTATTTGTAGGAAATCATCAAAGTAATTTTGATATTCCACTACTTCTTAGCAGTATAGATGTTCCAAGAGGATTTATAGCGAAAAAAGAATTAGAAAGCTGGCCAATTATAAGCCTGTGGATGAAGTATATTAATTGTGTCTTTATGGATAGAAGTAATATTAGAAAGTCTGCTGAGGCAATAGTTCAAGGTATTCAAACTTTAAAAAAAGGTTATTCTATGGTTATTTTTCCAGAAGGAACTAGAAGTAAAGGAAAACCAGTTGCTGATTTTAAGGCTGGTAGCTTTAAATTAGCGCTTAAGTCTAAAGTTAAAATAGTTCCAGTTACTATTAATGGTTCTTATAAACTTTTAGAAGCAAATGGTGGTAAAATTCATGGAGATAATGTTGAAGTTTATTTCCACAAGCCAATAGATGTAACGAATCTTTCTAAGGAAGAGATAGCAAATCTTCATACTGAAGTTAGAGATATTGTAGTTTCTTCTCTTCCAGAAGAACAAAGATAAATTTAGAAGCATTATTCATTAATGCTTCTTTTTTTTGATTTATTATTGTAATATTTTTCTTATATAATTGATGTATAATGGAGTAAATTACAAATTTTACGTATGGAAGGTGAGATTTATGAAAAAAATACTTATAGGAATGCTTATAGCTTCAAGCTTAGTTGTTTTAGCTGGCTGCGGTGATAATTCTAATCAAACTGCAAGTACAGAACCAAAAACTACACAAACTGAACAAGTTAAAGCACCTGCTGAATCACCAAAAACTGATTCTAAAGACGACACTGTTTCTAAGTCAAACGAAGATGCTAATAAAGACAAAACATCTGATTCTACTAAAAAAGAATCAAATGATAATGTTAAAAAAGACAGTGATAAAACTTCAAATGAAGATGCTAAGGCAAAGGATGTACATATAAAAGATACTAAGAAGGCTGTTAGTACACCTAGTAATAATTTAGTTGTTGAAAAAAGGGTTAAAAGTAAAACTACATCTTCTAATTTAGATGAAGTATCTAATTATTACGGAACATGGAAGGTGTCAGAAGTTATAGGAAGTACTCCTATTAATACTAATAGTACAGCGCCTTTAAATAAAACTATAAATATAAGTAAAGATAGTTATTCTAATAATTCTTTTGGAGTAAATATTAAAAAACCTATTTATAATATTGCAAAAGTTTCTTCTGAAGATTTCTGCAGAGGTTTTAAGATGTCATCTCTTAAAGGAACTGGTTTAAATAATGGTACTGTAACTGCACTAGATATTTCTAGTCCTGATAAGGATAATCCACAATTTGATGAAGTGTATCTTCAAGATGGATCTATTATTTATCTTGAAGGTGGTATGTTCTTTAAATGTGTTAAAGAAAAATAATTTAAATAAAAAGGCAGAAAGAATTTAAAATCCTTTCTGCCTTTTTTTATTATTTTTTATCTTTTTCTAAAAAATCTAATCTTATTTTACTATTAGTTATTTCTAAGCCTTACAACTCCCACTAAAAATCTACTTAAATTTTCATTTATAAATCCATGAATACTAGATCTCTTTATAATCTCCAATGAAGAGCATCCATCTACATATGTGTCTGACCTGACTAAATAGATTTCACACATATCTATAATATATTCTGCAAAATCCTGATAATAGCCAATTATGGCTCTTTTTAAATATATTGAATTATTTGTCTCATACTCATCCATGGCACCCTGCATTAATGCTAGCGTATCATTGGCAGTATTAAATTTTTTTGTTAAACTTTCTTTTTTATATTTATAATATGCTGCTATCTTTATCTCTCCTCATTAATTCAGTGTCTCTTGCTATCTTTTTCTCAAGCCATTCATTATTACTAGTACATCAATATCACTTTTATCTTTTATCCAATATTTAGTGCCATAACTTCCGAAAAGGGCCATTGCTATAATATAAATTAAAAGCTATGAAGTTATAAAACTTCATAGCTTTCATTAATTAAACTAAAGCTTTAACCCATTTACCCGACTTAAGCCTTGAGAATTCAAATACAATTTTAACAACTTCCTCTAAACATATTAAGAAATATACTGTTGTTATTGGTAATCCTAATGCAGTTGCTCCAATAAAGGCAATAGGAACTGCAAATCCCCATACTGTTCCAGCTTGTACTAACATTGAGTAAGTAGTATCTCCGCCACCTCTAAATACTCCAATAATCATAACAACATTAAAGAATCTTATAGGACAAAAGATTGCCATAATATATAAAACATTTAATGTATCCTGATAAGTTTGAGCTGTAACATTAAATGGTGCTATTATTAATCTAGCTGAAATAAATATTGCAAGACCAATTAAAAGACCTATTATAGGAGATAACATCCCTATTTTCTTTGAATAATCAACTGCAACATCATCCTCATCAGCACCAATTTTATTACCAACCATAATAGATGCCGCCGTTGCAAGACCTATACACAGCACCATAAACATATTGTTAATAGTCGTTGCTATTTGCATTGTAGCAACTGCGCTTGTACCTATTTGTGCATAAGCAATTGAAAATGCTGTCATACCAAATGACCAAACAAGCTCATTTATTATTGTTGGTGTCGCTGTCTTAAAGTATTTTTTTATAAATATCTTATCAAAACTGAACATTTCTTTTAAGTTTGCAGCAACTCTATTTTTCTTAACATATACTGCAAGAACTATAAATGCCATTTCAATTCCACGAGCTATTGTTGTTGCAAGTGCAGCTCCACCAACACCCATTTTAGGCATTCCTAAATTACCAAATATAAATAACCAGTTTAAAAATGCATTACTTAAAACACCTATCAAACTTGCATACATAGGTAACTTTGGCTGCTCTGTACTTCTAAGTGCAGAAGAAAATGCCATAGTGAAATTAGTAAATATGTAACTTACTGAAACTATTCTTAAATACTCGCCTCCAAGTTCTATAACCCTTGGATCATTAGATAATATGCCCATAATAGGCTCTGCAAAAAATAATGCTCCTATACCAAAAATAATTGTAGCTATAAATCCAACTGATATATCAAGACCTAATACACTCTTAATTTTCTTCTCGTCACGCTTCCCCCAATATTGAGCCATAAATACACTCGCACCAGCATTTATACCAGTTAAAGTTAACATGAAAATAAAGAAATATTGATTCGCAAGTCCAACTGATGCTATAGCATCTTCTCCAAGTTTTCCAATCATTAAGTTATCAACTAAGTTTAACGATGATGTTATAAAACTTTGAAGAGTTATTGGTAATGCTAGTGTTATCATGGTTTTAATGAATTTCTTATCTTTAAAAATCCCTTTCATCTTATCCTCCCTTTCGCACAAAAAAAGAGCACACGGGTTAGTCTAGCCGCCCGTCTGCTCAAATAAACTTCACTATAATGTTGTGCATTTATTATTTTCTAATATTTAATAAACTATGTCAATAGTTAATATTATATTAATAAATTTTAAATTTAATTAATATTTCACCTATAAGGATTTTTATGTAATTTTTGTATTCTTTTGTTATTAAGGTTAAAGAAAGTATATATCAACTAATATACAAAGATACAAATTTCACAATTCAATTAATTTACATATTTTATATAATTTTCTTAATGGTAAATTGCTTATTAATATTACTTTATTTAGTAAATATCACACTTATACTTATAATTTCTAATAATCATTTTACTTTATAACTATCTCTGCCTATTTTTTCTTCCATCCTCTCCCTCCCCTTAACTTTTTTCTTTTAATGCTGTACAATATAAAGGTTGATTTTTATAAAATCTTTACAAAAGGTGGTGTTTTTTATGGTTATGCAGAAGCTTTTAAGTAAAGCTAGACAAGCTATAAATGACTTTAGTTTAATTGAAAATGGTGACAAAATAGCTGTTGGACTATCTGGTGGAAAAGATAGCCTTACCTTATTACATATTTTAAAGAATTATCAGCGTTTTTCTCCTCAAAAATTCGATCTTATTGCAATAACATTAAATCCTGGCAGTGTTGATAACACTCCACTCCATGAACTTTGCAAAAATATTGACGTAGAATATTATGAAATACAAACAAATATAACAGAAATTGTATTTGATATTAGAAAAGAGAAAAATCCTTGCTCCCTTTGTGCTAATTTAAGGCGTGGTGCATTAAATGACAATGCCAAGAGATTAGGTTGCAACAAAGTGGCTCTTGGCCATCATAAAGATGATGCTATAGAAACATTAATGCTTTCTATAAGCTATGAAGGTAGAATCAATTGTTTCTCACCTAAAAGCACAATGGAAAAGTATGATATAACATTAATAAGACCTATGGTATATATAGATGAGTCTATGATAAAAAAAGCTGTTAAACTCTTTAACTATCCTGTTATTCATAACCCTTGTCCTGCTGATGGTAAGACTAAAAGACAAGATGTAAAAGAACTTATAATGACAATGGACAAGCAAATGCCTGGCTTTAAGAAAAGTCTATTTAGTTGTTTAAACAATTCTGAGCAACTATTTATATGGGATAAAGATACTGTTAGGAGGATGTAAATTGAACAATTCAAATACTAAAGGAAAAGCTATACTTTTTATGATATTAGCTTCTTTCTTTTTCACTACAATGAATGTATTTGGTAAGTTAGCTTCTGGAGTTACCCCTTACCAAAAGACATTTTTAACAAATGCTGTTGCGACAGTTATTGTTTGCGTAATTATATTTAAAAGAGGTGCCTCATTTTTTGGGCATAAAGGAACTCGAAAGTATTTATTTTTAAGAGGAATTATGGGAACTGTATCTATTTGTGCATTTTATTTTTCATTAGATTATTTACTATTATCTGATGCTACAATGCTTAATAAATTAAGTCCATTCTTTGCAATTATTTGTTCTTTCCTTTACTTAAAAGAAAAGCTTACTATAAAGCAAGCTATTTTCTTAGTTTTAGCTTTCTCAGGAAGCTTATTTGTAATTAAGCCTCACTTTGATGCTTCAATCATACCATCACTTATGGGTGTTATTGCTGCTGCATGTGCTGGTCTTGCTTATACAATGATTAGAGTTATTGGTGATAAAGAAGATTTCTTCACTGTTATTCTTTCATTTACGGGAATTGCAACAATTGTTTGTTTACCTTTTATGTTTATCGATACTGAAGGTTTAACTATAGCAAATATAAGCTATATGGTCCTTGCTGGGCTGTGTTTTGTTCTAGGACAAGTATTCCTTACACTAGCTTATAGAAATGCTCCTGCAAGCGAAATATCAATGTTTGACTATGTAGGTTTAATTATAGCTGCATTTTATGGATTTATATTATTTAGAGAAATTCCAGATTATTTATCTATAATAGGTTATTTTATTATAATATTAGCCTCATTCTTAAATATAATTTCAGCAAAGAAAAAAACTATTACTGTAGAGGAAAGTGTTTAATCACTTTCCTCTTTTTTTGCATAAAAAAGAGAGGCTTAAAAAAAAGCCTCTCCATACTTATTAATTTTAAATACTTCTATTTAATCTTAATCCAAAGTTTTTTGTTATTTTTGTTCCTGCAAATGCAATACATACTAGTGCTAAAACTATGCATATGTACACGCTTATTGGGAATGCAGTATATAATTCATTAAGTACTAACACACCAAATAGGTTATATATTATATGTACTAATATGCTTCCATATAATGAATCTGTATAAACATATATTAATCCAAGTACTAATCCTAATATAAAAGTATAAATTCCTTGAACCATATTTCCATGCATTAAAGCAAATATTAAAGCTTGTACCCCTACAGCTATCGGTAATTTATATCTATCTCTTAAGTATCCAAATATAACACCTCTAAATATAATTTCCTCACATATAGGAATAAGTATTATAACTGTAATCAATCCCCAAATTGATGCTTTTGTTGATAATAGCATATTCTGAACTTCATTATAACTTGTAAATATTGTGCTTAGTATTCCTGCTACCATGCATAATACTACTGTTAACCCAAATGATAACATTGCTATGTATAAGAAATCTTTCTTTCCTACTTTCTTGAATCTACATTTCATTATAGATCCTCTCTTTATTAATAACGCTATTATGAATATTACATTACTAATGAGTGAAATTAAGTAACTATTAGCTACTACATAATCAGTAATTTCTTTAGCTGTTACTTTAGTTAGCCCATGTTGAACACTATATGCAAAACCAAAAGCTCCTCCAACAATAGTAGTAATTATGCTATAAACTATATAAAGCACTACTAAAAACCCTATTGTTTTTAAAATTTTATTCATTTGTTGTCCCCCTTTATTTTTACACTAATTCAATATAATTGAATATTTTGTTTTTCTAGATTAGAATAGCATAATTTGTATGTATAATATTTCAATTTATAGAAGGTTTACAAATAGTTTCCTTTTTGTTCTAATTTTGCGAGTATATTTTTTATGTATACATAAAAATATTCAAATAGAAAAAGCTATGTTAAGTTTGAAACCTAACATAGCTTTTTCTATTTGAATATATGTTTAAAAATGTACTTGGATTAAAAGAAGTACTCCTGCAAATATTGCGATATAAATCATTAATGGAGTAATAAATTTAAGCCATTTATTATAAGTTACATCTACCATTGCTAAGGTTGCTAGTATAAGTCCTGTTGGTGTTATAAAGGAAATTAATCCTTGACCAAATTGATAAGAACTTACGATAACATCTCTTGGTAATCCAACAGTATCTGCAAGTGGTGCCATGATTGGAATTGCAAGTACTGCAAGACCTGATGATGATGGTATGAAGAATCCTAATATAATGAATATAATAAGCATTAATATTATGAATACTGAACCATTCATTCCATTTACCATTCCAGATAAACTATTTAGTATAGTGTCTGAAATTTGACCATTTTCAAGAACTAAGTTAATTGATCTTGCAACACCAATTATTAATGCTACTCCTACAAGATCAGCTGCTCCTGCTACAAAATTGCTTACAAAAGCTTTTTCTCCAAGTCCTGAAATAAATCCAAGTATTATTCCTACTACAAGGAATAATGCAGTCATTTCAGTGAACCACCAACTTTTTGCTGCTACACCGTAAATCATTACTACAAATGCTAATGCAAATATTATAAGCATTAGTTTTAATCTGAAAGTAAATTCTGGCACGTCTTTAGCTGATTCATGAAGATATTTTGTTTCTATCTCTTCTTTTTGATCGTAAATAAGTGATTTTGTTGGATCTTTCTTTACTTTATTTGCGTATCTAAGTATATAGAATAATGTTATAACTACTGAAATTACAAGTCCTACTGTTCTAAATGATAATCCTTCTGTAAAGTTAATTCCTGCCGCATTGGAAGCAATAACTGATGAAAAAGGATTTACAGTTGAGAACATAGTACCAACAGCTGATCCCATATATATGGTTGCGATACAAACCATTGCATCATACCCCGATGCTATAAATATAGGAATCAGTATAGGATACAGAGCTATTGTTTCTTCTGCAAGTCCAAAGGTTGTTCCTCCAATAGCTATTAAAACAGTTAATAAAACTATTAGTAAGTATTCTCTTCCTTTTGTTGCTTTAGAAAGCGCTGCAATACCTGCATTAAATGCTCCTGTTACATTTAGTATTCCAATAACTCCTCCAATTACTAGTATGAACATAATTATTTCTATTGTATTATATGTTCCTTCTATTGGAGCTTTTATAACATCCACAAATCCTTGAGGTTTTTGTTCAACCCTCTCGTATGTGTTTGGTATAGCTATTGGCTTATTTATGCTACCATCAACAAACTTATCTAAACCAATCTTTATTCCAAGTTTATCTAATGTACCATTAGTAGCATCTTCCTTAATTGTATCTCCAGTTGGAGTTGTTACAATAAAAACCTTTTCTTCTGAGTTATAAGCTAGTTTTGAGTAAGCTCCTGCCGGTATTATATAAGTTAAAATAGCGGATAATATAAGTACTATAAATAATACGGTAAAAGCGGTTGGGAAACTTAGTTTCTTTTTTTTCTTTTTCATAGTCACTCCTCCTTTGTTTTATGTATATTATTGCGATTATACCAAACTTTCGTTAAGAAATAATGAACAGTTAGGGTCTTTTACTTGAATTTTTATGCAGTGTTATTATAATAATAAAAAAGAGTTTTAGGAGGTATTAAAATTTATGAAAGAAATATTTGTAGCAGGTGGTTGTTTTTGGGGAGTTCAAGAATTTATGTCCCGATTGGATGGTGTTATAAGTACTGAAGTAGGCTATGCCAACGGAAGAACAGATAATCCAACCTATGAGGATATATGCAACAATAATACTTATTATGCAGAAGTATGCAAGATAATATACAACGAGAATAAAATCTCTCTAAAGGACATTTTAAAAGAATTTTGGAGCATTATTAATCCGACAGTTTTAAATAAACAAGGCAATGACGTAGGTAGTCAGTATAGAACTGGCATTTACTATACTGATAAAAATGATATTGAAATTATAGAAGACAGTAAGGCAGATGAACAGAAGAATTATTCTAAGAAAATAGTTACCGAAATTAAGCCTTTAGAAAAATATTATAAAGCTGAAGAATATCATCAAGATTATCTTAAGAAAAACCCAGGTGGCTATTGCCATATAAAATTAGATTAAAAATAAGTAGAGAGGAGTTTTATTAAAACTCCTCTCTACTTATTTTGCTGCCCTTATAGTTTCTGTAATTATATTAGCTTGTCTCCTTAATTTTTTATAAAGATCATATTGTGAATTATTAGGATTCATTCCTACGTCGGTTGTACCCCCCATTATATACTTAACACCGTTTATTGTTTTATAAACTGTATCATCAAACATACTATGCATACCATCATCCTTTTGTACAAAAAGAAGAGTTCCTATTTCTCCATTATCAGCTACAAAACAGAATGTCATACCACTTCCGTCCTTATATGTGTCTACTTTATAACGACCTTTCCATGAAGCTGGTATTTCCATCTGTAATCCTAATTGCTTATTAGTATAATTTATATTTTTAGTACTCTCTTGCACTTTATTTTGATTCTTCTTATTTTCGGCTGCTTTCTTATTTTCAGCTGATTTCTTTTCTTCTACAGCCTTCTTTGCTGCAGTTTCTTCTCTTTCTCTCTTAACCTTTTCTTCAGCTTCCTTCTTTTTTATTTCTTCTAATCTTTCATTTATAATTTTTTTATAATTATTTAGCTTATCCTCCTGCTCTTTTAATCCGTCTTTTGTATCTATTTTATTAGCCTCATTTTGAGCTTCTGCATATTTTTTATCTTTAATTAAGGAATCAATATTTTGTAATTTAGCATCTATATCTTTTATTATTTTATCTTTTTTATCTACTTCATCTTTCAGTTTATCTATATCATCTTTTATTGAATATTTATTATATGCTTCTGGTATTTTACTTAGATAATCTTTTGCTCCATCTATATTATTTTTTTCAAATTCTTTCTTTGCATCTTCATAGTTACTTATTATTGTAACAAGATCTTGAGCTTCTATGTTATTTCCATCTTCTCTTATTACTTCCTCGAAATCTTCTTTTGCTTCATCATATTTACCAGCATTCAGTGCTGTAATACCTGATTCTAACTGCCTTTTTATTTCGCCACTTTTGCATCCAATTAGTGTAGTAATTCCTATTATTCCTACAACCGTTAAAGCTATTATTTTTTTATTTTTCATCTCTACTATCTCCTTTTCCTTTGATTTAACCACATTCTAATAATAATGTTTATTAGTGTATTAAAACTGAACATTTTGTACATTTTTGTTCAAATAAAGTAAAAAAGTATTTTTTTATATATAATTTTT
>NZ_JAVXRL010000031.1:0-19271 GCF_036643715.1 Clostridium sp.
TTATAGGTCCTATTGACTCTAATAATATTTCAGTTTTAATACCCTCTTCATTAAGTCTTTTTTTAAGTTCTTCTCTTAAAAGTTCTCCATCTTTTTCACAATTAATATGATGTACAGTTATTCCTAATACACCATTACTTTTAATGTCTGAAATTACGGAGTCAATAATAGTACTAATTGCTTTTTTTCTTGTCCTAACTTTATTGAATACTGTTGTTTTCCCATCTTCAACTGTAAGTATTGGAATAATTTTTAGCATGCTTCCAAAAAGTGCAGCTGCACTTCCAATTCTTCCACCTTTTTTTAAATATTTTAAAGTTTCTGGCATGAATATAAATCTACTATTTTCTATTACATTATCTACTCTCTTTAAAACATCTTCTATACAAAGATCTTCCTTTGCAGCTTTTGCAGCCTCAATAACTGCATACCCCATTTGCATACAATTACTTCTTGAATCTATTATATATATTTCACTATTTTCAAATTCTTCTAATACCATGCTTTTAATCATATTTGCAGTTTGGTATGTTCCACTCATATCTGATGATAAGAATATCCCAACTACTGTATCCCCATTTTTAACTATTTCTTCAAATACACTTTTAACATCTTCTATACTTGGCTGTGAAGAAGTTGGTATTTCACCAAGGCTCTCCATATCATCATAAAATTCCTCATTTAAAAGATCTATTTCTCTATAACTTCTTCCCCCCATTATTACATTTAAAGAAACTACCTTTATATCTAATTCTTTAGCTATTTCCTTAGGGATATAGCTTGTACTATCAGTTACTATTTTAATACCCATACATTCCTCCACAAATTCCTTTTTGCATAATTATATCATAAATTATTGCTAAATTTTTACTGTTTTTCAAAATCATTTTTCCACCTTTATTTTATTTATTTTTTAATTAAAAGTTATTAATTATGTAACATGTTTTTAATCTATTTTTTTTAATGACTATATAGGTTGTAAACATTATACTATCAATAAGTTATTTAATTTATTAAATATTCAAAGGCAAGTAAAATCTCGCCAAAGAAAGTATTTAAACTTTCTGATACTGTTTTGAAACTATCATATTCTCCAATTGGAACTGTTAATGTTGAAATATTAGAAAGCTTAGAAGATTTATTAGCTGTAATAGTTATTATTTTAAAACCTTCTTTACTTGCTTCATCTAAAACTTCAACAAGTCTAGACGTTTCACCTGATTGAGATATTGCTATAATCAAAACTTTATCTTTATATTTTTTAGATAAAAGCTCCATATGTAAAGTAGGAGCACATTTAAAACCTTTTATAAATAGAGTTTCACTTATGAACTTTGATATTATATCAGAAAAACCCATACCTGTAATAACAATTTGTTTGTTCTTATAGTCATTAAGAAGATTGTTAAAATCTTTTTTATAAGGTTCTACTGATTTATAAAGTTCTGAATATGCACTTGATTTTTTACTTATTTCGTTTTCATTATATGTGTAAGAAATATAGTGAATCATATCTGCATATCCATTAAATCCAAGCTTCTTAGCGAGCTTATATATAGTGGAGGTTGAAGTAAAATTATCTGCTGCAACTTTTCTTATACCAATTTTTTTAATTGAATCGATATTATTATAAAGGTACTGAACAACTTTACGCTCTAGAGTATCTAAATTATGTTTATGAAATAAATGTTCAATATTCATGAAATCACCTCTAGGGTATTATACAATATGACAAAAATTATTTAAATATATAAACAAAGGGGAAATGTATTATGAGTAACAAATATATCCAAGATCCATGGGCAAGAGTTAAAACACGTAACGGTTTAAGCGGAGATGAAGTTATATCATCACTTCAAAAGTCAATTAGAAGAGGCTTAACTGAAGAGGCATGTAAATTTGCATATGAAATGTATATTACTTCACCTCAAATGGAAGACAAGCTTTGGAGAAGATTAATAACTATAACTGTTGAAGATATAGGCATGGGTGATGTTAATGCTCCAGTTCTAATAAACAATTTAAATCAAATGAGATTACAATTTGATTATGCAGATGGAGATAGACCAATATTTTTCATCCATGCTATAAGATATCTTTGTGCATGTGAAAAAGATAGATCAAGCGATTTATTAAAAAATATCGTTATAAAAGGTTTTGCTATGGGAGAAGTTCCTGAAATTCCTGATTTCGCATTAGATAAGCATACTGTTCGCGGTGCTAAAATGGGTAGAGATTCATTCCACTTCTTAAATGAAGCAAGCAAAGTTATACCTCAAATGGAAGTAGATAATGATTATAAAGAACGTTATGGAGAAATATTAGAAAAATATAAGCCAGAAGAAGCAGTAGAAACAGCATTTAAGTTTAACGGCTGGCAATATTAATTTCATATTATGGTAGGAGGAAGTGGGTTATATGGAAGAAAATAAACTATTAGATAAATTAGACAGGGTTCTTGCACCTATTGGAAGCAAGCTTGGTAATCAAAGACACTTAAAAGCAATATCAGCTGGTATGATGATGCCTTTAGCATTAATTGTTGTTGGTGCACTATTTTTAATAGTAGCAAATCCACCAATTAATCCTGAATTAGTTGATCCAAATACAGCTAATTTTTTTGTAAAAGGTCTTTTATCTTGGAAAGAATTCGCAGTAAATAATTATGCTATTTTAACAGCACCTTTTAATATGACTATGGGAATATTCGGACTTATGAGTGCATTCTCAATAGCCTATTCATTAGCTAGTGAATATGAAATGAAAGCTTCAATATCAGGTCTTATTTCAACTTCATTATTTTTAATGATATGTGCACCTGCTATTGAAGGTGGTATTAGCACTCAATTTTTAGGTGCTGACGGATTATTTGTTGCAATAATTATTTCAATTGCATCAGTTGAGATTTCAAGACTCATTAAAGTTATGGGCTGGGAGATGAAATTCCCAGATTCAGTTCCAACTGCAGTAACATCTTTTGTTAATTCAATATTACCTGTACTTGCAAATATAGTACTTCTATACGGATTAAATATAGTATTAGTAATTAACTTAGATATGAGTTTACCTCAAGCTATAATGAGCTTACTAACACCTGCATTGTCAGTTGTTGATAATCTTTGGGGATTCTTATTCCTTATAGTATTCTCAAATGTACTTTGGTTATTTGGAGTTAACGGAACTTCAATAATATTCCCAATAGTGTTCTCACTTGGAATAGCAAACTCAGGTATTAATGCAGAGCTAGTTGCAGCTGGTAGCGAGCCAACTAACTTAATGAATTTACAAATGTTTAGAGTAGCAATCTTAGGTGGTGCCGGTAATACAATCGGTCTTATATTACTAATGATTAAAAGTAAATCAACCCATTTAAGAACTCTTGGTAAACTTTCATTTGTTCCAGGATTATGCGGTATTAATGAACCAGTAATATTTGGTGGACCAATAGTATTTAATCCAATACTTGCTATACCATTTATTTTAACTCCTGTAGTTACTGTTTCACTAACATATTTCGTTCAGAAAATTAGTTTAATAACACCAGGATACATAATAGATCCATCATTTACCCCATTCTTTGCCCAAGCTTATTTAAGCTCACTAGATTGGAGAAATGTTGTATTTGTACTAGCATTAGTTCCTCTATCAGTTCTAATGTACTACCCATTCTTTAAAGTATTCGAAAGAAACCAATTAAGAGAAGAATCTAAATAAAATAAGAAACGTCTAAAATAATTTTAGACGTTTCTTTTTATATTGTTTTAGTAATATTAAACCCAAGGTCAATTAAATGTTTTTCATCTAATTCTTCATCAATATGCATACAATAAACAGATTTTCTCCACTCTTTATTAAAAGCACTACACAGTTTATCCACAGATGTATGCGGACTATCTTTAAAATCTAAAGAACTAACTTCATGATATACTTCTGAAATTTTTGAGTTTTTGAGCATTTCTATAGCTTCTTCATTAACTTCACTAGTATCTCCACTATAAAAGAAATTTTCTCCTTGCATTTTAAATATAAAACTATATGCTGGTATCTCTTGAACGTGTTTAGCATTTGAGAATTCTATTTCTACACCTTTAAATTCCTTATCATAAAACTCATTTACATATCTGCTTTCAAGGTCATATAACTCTTTACTAACACCTAAGTATGATAATATGTCTTCTATTGTTTTTTTATGTGGAAAGAATATTTTTGGTTTTATATTTTTTATGTAATGTGCGTAGAATATTAAATCACCAAGGCTTCCTATATGATCTGGGTGGGTGTGAGTTATTATTATATATAATCTTTTACAATCTAATAACCCATTCTCTTTAAGCTTATGAAATACATCCCCTCCACAATCTATAATGACCATGCTTTCTTCTCCCTTTATAAATGCACTGTTATTACCGCGTGATGAATTAAAAGCACTTCCGTTTCCTATAAATTGAATCATTATTACACTTCCCTTTATATATAAATATACTCATATGATATCATAAAATAAGGAAATTATGCACTACATTAAAATAAAAAGTAGAAGCTATATTATTACTTCTACTTTTCTACTACATTTTAATTTTTACTTAATATAAATGACATGCAACAAAATGTTTGTCCTCAATTTCTTTAAGCTTTGGCGCTTCTTTCTTACATATATCCTTTGCAAATTTGCATCTACTTACGAATCTGCAACCTGGTTTTGGATTAATAGGACTACTAACTTCACCTTCAAGTTCTATTCTACCTTTATTACCAGTTTCATTATACTCTGCAACAGGAATAGCAGATATAAGCGCTTTTGTATATGGATGCTTAGGATTATCATATATATCCTTACTTTCTGCTATTTCCATTAAATTTCCTAAGTACATTACACCAACTCTATCTGAAATATGTCTTACCATAGCTAAGTCATGTGCTATGAAAAGGTAAGTTAATCCCATCTCTCTTTGAAGCTTAATTAATAAATTTACAACTTGTGCTTGTATTGAAACATCAAGTGCTGAAATTGGCTCATCACAAACAATAAACTTTGGCTCAACTGCAAGTGCCCTTGCAATTCCAATACGTTGTCTTTGTCCACCTGAAAATTCATGTGCAAATCTTGAAGCATGTTCTTTATTAAGACCAACCAGTTCTAATAACTCATATATCTTTTTTGTTCTCTCTTTTCCAGTATAAAGATTATGTATATCTATACCTTCTGCTATAATATCACCAACTGTCATACGAGGATCTAATGAAGCATATGGATCTTGAAAAATCATTTGACACATTTTAGAATTAGCTCTTTTTTCCTTGTTACTAAACTTAGTAATATCTTTTCCGTCTAATATTACTTCTCCATCTGTTACATCATAAAGTCCCATTACAGTTCTTCCACAAGTTGTTTTTCCACAACCTGATTCACCAACTAATCCTAATGTTTCTCCTTTATTCATAGTAAAGCTAACTCCATCTACGGCCTTTAAGATCTTACCATTTCCAACACTAAAATATTTTTTTAAATTTTTAACTTCTAAAAGTACTTCTTTACTCATTAGCTTACCTTCCTCTCTTTAAAGGTGATTCTATCTTTGGTGCATTTTTATGCATAAGCCAGCAGTTTACCTTATGACAATCTGTAATTATTGTTTCTTCTGGCATATCTTCTTTGCATATTTCCATTGCATACTCACATCTTGCAGCAAATGGGCATCCTACTGGTGGATTTAATAAATCTGGTGGAGTTCCACTTATTGAATATAGTTCTCCCTTATGTTCAGTATCTAAAGTTGGCATAGACTTTAATAATGCCCAAGTATATGGATGTTTTGCATCAGTAAATATCTCTTCAACTGTTCCTCTTTCAACTATTATCCCAGCATACATTACTTGTATCTTATCTGAAAATTCAGCAACAACTCCTAAATCATGAGTTATAAGAATTACAGATGTTTCAAGCTTTTCTTTTAACTCATTCATAAGATTCATAATTTGTGCCTGAATAGTTACATCTAAAGCAGTTGTAGGTTCATCTGCTATTAATATCTTAGGATTACAAGCAAGTGCCATAGCAATCATCATTCTTTGTCTCATACCACCTGAAAATTCAAATGGATATTGATTTATTCTACTTTCAGCATTAGGAATATTAACTAATTTTAATAATCTAATTGCCTCTTCTGCTGCATCTTTTTTATTCATACCTCTGTGTATTTTAAGAACTTCTATTATTTGCTTTCCAAGCTTCATTGTTGGATTTAAAGAGGTCATAGGATCTTGGAATATCATACTAATATCTTTTCCTCTAATTTTTTGCATTTCTTTTTCATTTAAAGATAATATATCTTTTCCATTAAACATAATTTTTGATTCTTTATCTATCTCTGCCGGTGGTGTAGGTAATAATCTCATCAAGGATTTTGCTGTTATACTTTTACCGCAACCTGATTCTCCAACTACAGCTAAAGTCTCTCCCTGTGCTAATTCAAAACTTACTCCCCTTACAGCTTTAACTTCTCCTGCATAAGTATGAAATGATACCTTTAAGTCCTTTACTTTAAGTATTTTTTCCATAATGTCTTTCCCCTCCTTACAAACTGCTACTACTTTCTTAATTTTGGATCTAATGCATCTCTTAAACCGTCACCTAATAAGTTAAATGCTAACATTGTTATAGCAATCGCTAGTGATGGGAATATAAGCTGACTTGGGTAAAATTGCATTACTTGTTGTCCAGCTGAAGCCATAGCACCCCAGCTTGTTTGTGGTGGCTGTATTCCAAGTCCTATAAAGCTTAAGAAAGCTTCTGCAAATATATAGCTTGGTATATCAAAAGTTATATAAACAATTATAATTCCTAAACTATTTGGAATCATATGCTTCATTATAATTCTAAGAGGACTTGCACCTAATGTTTTTGCTGCCATAACATATTCTGCTTCTTTAAGCTGCATAACTTGTCCACGAACCATTCTAGCAATACCAGTCCAACCAGTTATACATAATGCAATTAAGAGTGGTAATATACCATTTCCAAGTACAATTGCAATTAATATAACTACTATTAAATAAGGAATTCCACTTAAAATTTCCACAATTCTCATCATTATACTATCTGTTTTTCCACCAAAGTATCCACTTATACCTCCGTATATAATACCAACTACACATTCTACTAATGTACCTACAAAGGCAATTATTAAGGAAACTCTTCCTCCAACCCATAATCTATCAAATAAATCTCTACCTAAATTATCAGTACCAAACCAGTGTTTAGCTGAAGGTCCTTGATTCATTTCTGCTATATTTTGTACTGCATAATTACCGCCTGCAATCATAGGTTGTATTATACACATTAATACTATAACTATTAAAAGCATCAATGATGCTAACGCAACTTTATTAGTTTTAAGTCTTCTCCACGCATCTTGCCAGTATGTTAAATTAGGCCTTGCTATCTGCTCTGATTTATTTTTATCTATTCCAACAATCTTAAATTTATCTCTACTTAATTCTGCCATACACTCCCCCTACTTTCCCTCTAATTTAATACGTGGATCTATAACACTATATAAAATATCAACAATTAATATTGAAAGTATATATAACGCTGAGAAAAATAATGTTAATCCCATAATTACGTTATAATCTTTAGAATATATAGCATCTACTAAAGCATTCCCAATACCAGGTATTGCAAATATTTTTTCAATAACTACTGTTCCTGTAATTATTGTTGCTATTTGTGGTCCAAGTATTGTTATTATTGGTAATATAGAGTTTCTTAAAATATGTTTACAAGTTATAGCTCCTGAAGATAACCCCTTAGCTTTAGCTGTTAATATATAATCTTGTCCTAATACATCTAAAACTGATGCTCTCATATATCTTGCGTAAGTTGCTATACTACCAAAACTTAGTGCTATAGTAGGTAATATTATAAATTTAAATTGCTCTAAAAATGGTGTTTTACTGCTATACCATCCTGCAATTGGTATACCGAAGTTTCCTCCTAAAATACTTTGTATTAAAGTTGCAAGTACAAAGCTTGGAATTGCAACTCCAAGAATTGCAATAAACATAACCGCATAATCTACTGGAGTATTTCTTTTAAATCCCGCTATAATTCCAAGTAGCACACCAATTACTAACCCAAATAATACAGATTGTATTCCTATTTTTGCTGAGGCTGGGAATCCATCTTTAATTATTTCACCAACACTTAATCCTGGTGTTACAAATGAATCTCCTAAATCACCTTTCACAATATTTTCTAAATACATTACATATCTTTCACCAACTGGTTTATCTAATCCATATTTTTGTTCCATATTTTTAAGTACTGATTCCGGTAACTTTTTCGCTTGTGATCTTACTGGATTTCCTGGCATACTATTCATTAAAAAGAATGTAGCAGAAACTATAACAAATAAGGTAATTATCATTAATCCTAATCTTTTCAAAAGATATTTAACCATTTATTTTGCCCCCTTTAGTAGTTTATTTTATTCTATATACGCCCATCTTAATTGATAACTTCCACCGAACTTTGGATATTGCATCCCATGAACCTTTTTATTTTCATATGAATGTATATCTAAATAGTAAGTTGGTGCTACTGCTGGATTATCAACAACTGCAATCTTTTCAATTTCTTTATACATTTCAATTCTTTTATTATTATTTATTTCAGTTTGTAAATCTCCTAAAAGTTTGTTTATTTTATCATTATTATATTTTCCATAATTGCTTCCATTCTTTGCCCCGAATAAATCTAAGAATGTCATTGGGTCATTATAATCTGCACCCCATCCAGCCATTGCTATATCAAATTCTCCTGCATCTTGCTTTCTTAAAAAATCTGAAAAGTCTGCTGGTATTTGAAGTTTTATATTTACACCAATTTTTTGTTTCCAAGTATTTTGTAAATATTCACCTTGATTTTTTATACTTGAATCACCACGTTGAAGTAATAAACCTATTTCATATTTTGAAGGATCAGGATTAAGTCCAAGCTCCTTTAAACCTTCAACAAACAATTTTTTTGGATCTTTATTTGCTATTGCTTTCAATGGTTCTTTTACTTCTTTTCTATATTCAACATCACCAGATACAATCCCATCTGGCACCATTCCATAAGCTGGAATTCCGCTCTTTAAAATATCTTTTGTATATTCTTCCCTATCAATTGCAATAGATAATGCTTGTCTTATTTTTGTATTTTGAAGTATTTTATTTTTGCTTTTCATATTATATTGATCATAATATACAGTTGGCATAACACCACTTACTTCGTCCCATTTTCCACTTTTAACTCCCTTTTGAAGTTCTTTTATATATTCTCCACCAACTTTAAACATTACATCAAGTTGTCCACTTAAAAACATTTGGTATTGTGTATTTACTTCACCAATTTGATTTAAATTTACTTCATCCAATTTAATATTCTCAGCATTCCAATAATTTGGATTTTTAACTAACTCTATTTTAGATCCTCTTTTCCAGTTTGAAACTATAAAAGGTCCACTAAATACTAATCCATCTTCTTTACTTCCATAAGCTTCACCTTGTGCCTCTACAATATCTTTTCTTTGTGGCGCCAAAGCTGGAAAAGCAACTAATTGAGTAAAATATGGAATAGGATCTTTAAGTTCTACAACTAAAGTTTTATCATCTGGTGTTTTAATTCCAACATCCGCAGCCTTTGCTTTACCATTAAAATAGTTTTCTCCATTTTTTACACCAAATAAAAAGAAAGAATATCCTGATGCTACATTTGGATCTAATAATCTCATCCAAGCATACTTATAATCTTTTGATGTGAGTTCTTTTCCATCACTCCACTTTAATCCATCTCTTAAATGAAATGTATATGTTTTTCCATCTTTACTTTTTTCAAAAGATTTTGCAGCGCCAGGTACTGGCTTATCATTGTTATATACTAACAATGTTTCTTGAGTATTTTGTGCTATATTAAAAGATTCTGAATCTGTAGCTTTTGCAGAATCCATAGTTTTAACTGCACCTGTAACTAAATTTAATGTATTTACCTTGTTAGCCGTTGCTTCTTTATTACCACAACCTGTTAACAAAACTGTCATTGCCCCAATAATTAAAAAGATACTTATTATTTTTTTCATTTTCCGCGCCCCCTTTTTATTTATTTTATCAAAAATAATGACTGATAGTTTTATATTTTTTGCAAACTTTAAGTATGATTAATGATATATCAAAAATATAGCAATATTTTTGATATATTATCATATGTTCACTTGTCGAATACATTTGTTTACCTATGAATTACTCTCTATATTTAAAATACAGTTTTCTAAATATTTTTTTATATTGATACACATTTATAAAAAATAAAAAAGCCATTAAATTGGCTTATTTAAAGGGTTTAACATCATATTATAGCTTCTTTTAATTTGTAGTGTATTATATTTTTATAAAGTTGTATCACTTATTCTATAGTGGTTATTTTATACAATAATCAAATTTTACTATTTTTATATTTTAAGCTAAATTTTACTTTCTGTTAATTTAGCTTAAGTCAAACAATGCTTATTTATGTACATTGTATTAATAGTTAATTATTTAGACATAAAAAAAGAGTGCCAATTTCTATTGGCACTCTCACGGGTATACTTAAATATATATTTTTACACTACTATTTGCTTTCGAAATATCCTTTGAATTGTGGAAGATACTCTTTATGAGCTTCTAATAACTCATCTAAAAGAATCTTTGCCATTCTTTCTGAAGGAATTAATGGATTCATACAAAGAGCCATTAATGCTGTATGATAATCTCCTGTTACAGCAGCCTCAACAACTAACCTTTCGAAAGATTTAACTGTTTGGATAAGTCCATTAACTGATACAGGAATTTTACCCATAGCTAGAGGTTTTGGACCATCCTTTGTGATTATACATGATATTTCTACTGCTGAATTATCATCTATTCCTTCCATGGCTCCGTTATTTCTAACGTCTACTGGTTGGATATCCCCTTTATCATTGTATATTGAGTATATTAATCTACAAGCAGCATCTGAATAGTATGCTCCTCCTCTTTTTTCTAATTGAGGTGGCTTAATATCTAGATTTGGATCCTTATATAAATCAAATAAATCTCCTTCTAATTTCTTAACTACTTCAGCTCTTGTTTCTCCTTTAGAGAATTCTTTAACTTCATCTTCTAACATTTGTGCTGTTTGGAAGTAATATCTATGATATGGACAAGGCATCATTCCTAAAGATTTTATGAAATCTGCATCCCATCCAAAGTCTTTAACATTTTTAACTATTGAACCAAGCTTTCCTTCTGCTATTGAGTCAATAACTTTATTAGTTACATTCTCTCCATCAACATATATGTTCTTTCCAAATACCATATGATTTAATCCAAAGAAATCAAATCTTACTCTTGAATGGTCAACATTTAACATATCTGCAGCTGCCTTTTCCATTCCTATTGGTACATTACAAAGTCCAATTACTTTCTTATTTCTACCATGTCTTAAAAGAGCTTCTGTTACCATACCAGCTGGATTTGAGAAGTTTATAATCCATGCATTAGGACAAAGCTCTGCCATATCCTTATCAATATCTAATATTACAGGAATAGTTCTAAGCGCTTTAAACATACCACCTGCTCCATTAGTTTCTTGACCTATTACTCCATGACTTAGAGGAATTCTTTCGTCTTTAATTCTTGCATCTAAAAGTCCAACTCTTATTTGAGTTGTAACGAAATCTGCATCCTTTAAAGCTTCTCTTCTATCTAATGTTAAGTGAATTTCCATTGGAACTCCTGCTTTTTTAACCATTCTCTTAGCAAGGTTTCCAACTATTTCAAGCTTTTCTTTTCCAGCTTCAATATCAACTAACCAAAGTTCCCTAACTGGTAACTTATCATATCTTTTAATAAATCCTTCAACTAATTCTGGTGTATAACTTGATCCACCACCAATTGTTACTATCTTAATACCTTTTTTACTCATTTTTACACCTTCTTATTTCAATTTTATCTTACGTCTTTTCTAAAAGATTACTTATATCTTTAATTAAAAGCCATGACAAAACATTACTCACAGCTTTTAATACTTATACTATTTTTAACTATTTCTTTAATTTAAATGCAAATTTACTCCATGGATCAATAAAGTCAATTAAGAAGTGTTCCTCTTCCACAACTCTTCCAACTACATTTGTCTTACCACTATTTTTCATTTCTTTTCTTGCTAGTTGTAATTCACCTGCATATCTTGTATAAAGGTCTGACTCTATTAATACATCACCCTTTTTCATATCAGGTGTATTAAATGGAGTGAAACTTTCGCCTTTATACTTAACTCTACTTTGAGTTGATCTTATAACATAATCAGAACAATCCCCTCTATTAAAATGGAATTCATCTAAAACTATTGTCTTTTGAAGTTCTGGAATGTTCTCTTCAAGTTCAACACTTAATTCTAACATTTCTTTATTAATTTCACTTAATGCTTTTAATTCTTCTTCTGATGCAAAGCAATTTGCTATTATAACATCATCAATTAAGTCAGTAGCAAATAAATGTTTAGCTTGTACTTCAATTGGCATATGTCTATGCATTTCTAATGTACATAATCCTTCTGATACTGGCCATGGTCCAAATTCAGCTGTTGGTGAATTTACAAATGCAGCAGTTCTAATGCCAAGTTCTTTAAATTGTTTGCTACATTCTATAAAATGATCATATGAAAGTCCTGTATAAACATGAGGATAGAAATTGTGACATCCATATAAGTTATTTAAATTAGGCTTATATGAAACTACGTTATCAACATACTTTGTTCCATTACTCATATTAAGTTCAACTTTTAATCCATATTTATTAAAAGTCATTATAGCTTCTTCATTTCCTGCAAATCCCATATCTAATCTTATTCCGCTTAATCCCATTTCTTTAAATACTGAAAGATCTGTTATTGTAGCTCCTAAACTATTAAATACAGTTGGATCTAAGTCTGCTATAACTTCCATGTTATGCTTATTTGCTGCTTTAACCATAACTTTAAATTCTTCAACTACTTCTTCTGTTGATTTTCCTTCTGCTGATAAAAGACAAGTGAAAATTCTTTCAAATCCATATTTTGCTGCAAGGTCAATATATTCCACAACTCTTTCCATAGAACTATGTCCTGGATATACTGAAATTCCTAATCTCTTCATTGATATGTCCTCCAATACTCTCTTAAATAATTACTGCATATTCTTATATATATAATATGCCCCCTTAGCTGCTGAAACATCATTATCCACGTACTCAACAACATTTATGTTCCCATTTAAATAACTTTCGAATGCTTCTCTTAATATTACAGATTTTCTTATTGCTCCCCCAACTAGTCCAATTTTGCAACTTTCAAATCCTAAACTATTAAAAACTCTTTCTGCATCCTTAGCAAGTGTAATTCCCTCATTTACTAATATAGCTTTCGCTTCATTATCTCCATTTTCTGCATACTGTGATACAAATCCTGCAAACCCTGCTATTTCATCCTTTGTTGCTCCGTAAATAAATGCTATTATTTCATCAACTTGTTTCATATTAAGCTTCTTAAGTATTGCTTCTGAAAGTTCGCTTCTTTCCAACCCAAAATCATACTCATGGATCATCTTTTTAAATGCTTCCATTGATATTTTATAAGCGCTTCCTTCATCACCTAGAAGATGGCCCCATCCACCACATCTAGCTTGTTCATTTCCTTTTATACCAAAAGCTGTAGAACCAGTACCAGCAATTACTAGTATTCCATCCTCACCTTTTAATAGTGCTTTTAATGCTAAATCACCATCATTCATAATAACTGAATCTAAATTAAATTTAGCTTTTATTCCATCCTTTACAATTTGAGCATTATGTCCAACTTCTGAACCAGCAAGTCCAAGATATAATCCTTGTAAATCTTCTTTTCCAAGCTTATCTAATATAACTTCAAGTGAATCTAATATATTCTTTAATGCTTCCTTTTCATCGTTTAATAAGTTTCCAAAACCTGTTAAGCTCTTTGCAAGTACTTCACCATTTAAGTCGTAGGCTACAGCTTCAGTCTTTGTTCCTCCGCCATCAACACCAATTATATATTTCATAACATTTATCTCCTTAGCCATATAATTAATGAACTCTAATGATAGGCATTAGAGTTCATTTTAAGTCCTTTAATTATAATCTTGCGTATATATCAATTATTTCGTTTGCTAAGTCTTTTAATGTCATAGTTGTCATTAAATGATCTTGAGCATGCATTAATAATAATGAGAATTCTGCTTTTTCTCCACCAGCTTCACCTTGAATAAGTTTTGTTTGTGAATGGTGTGCTTCTACTAATTCTTGGCTAGATTTTTCAATTAAAGCTTTTCCTTCTTCAATCTTACCTTGCTTTGCAAGTTCCATAGCTTCCATAGCATAACTTCTAGCTTCTCCACTATGCATTATTAAATTTAAAATTATTTCTTCCATATCTTTATCTCCCTTTCAAAAACGCCCTAATCTTTAGTAGCATTCCCTTTAACTCTATCTATTACTGTATTTCTTATTTTTCGTCGATTAACTTTAATGCGTGTGCTAAAACTTTAGCTCCGTTCATTGTTCCATAATCAACTGTGTTAATTACTTCAACAGGTATTCCCATTGGCTCATATTTTGATTTCATCTTGTTAAGTAAGAATCTTACTTGTGGTCCTAATAATAATACTTCCATTTCGTCTTCATGGTTCTTAACGTCTGCTTCTGAGTAAGCATTAATCATGCATTCTATTCCTTGATCTTTTGCAGCCGCTTCCATTTTAGTTACTAATAAACTTGTTGACATTCCTGCTGAACAGCATAATAATATTTTTTTCATTTTAATTTCCCCCTCGACGGTAATTTTTTTTATTTTAATATTTAAATAATTTTTTACTTTACACTATTTATATATAGCAAATTGCATGCCAAATTATGATTAAATTTTTTTTATTTTTTTATTTTTTATTTTTTTATCTAATTGGCTTGTTTACTGACTTTAAACATATTCATAAAAAAAAGCAGTGTGCAAATAATTTTACACACTGCTTTTTAAAAGCTTTACACACTTTTTACACTCTACACAGAAATTACATTCTCTAAAAGCATCCTTACAATATAAGCTACATCATCATCCGTAATCTTAATATCATAATTTAATTCAAGCTTTCTAAGACTTTGACTTACAAGTATAAATTCTCTTCCCTTTTCACTTCTGAATTCATTTAACTTATCAAATTTCTTTCTGTTTTCACCTTTTAATATCTTTTCTATTAAGAAACATATATGAATAACCATTCCAACAAAAACTTCGTGTGATATTTTCACATTTAAACTTTCTTGCATTTCATAAATTGCTTCTCTTATAAGTTTAACTAAATACTCTCCATCAATGTCTTCTAATTGAGCATCTATTGATATTGATATTTTTTGAAAATCTTCTTCATTACCAATTATATTGTCTAGTGTACTAAGGCCATCTCCTGCTAAAACATCTGCAACTGAAATAAATGGTATACCTTGAACATTTAAATTAACAGTTCCAACAATAGCAAGTATTATATAATCCTTTGATAATACTTCTATTTCTTTAACAAAAGCTTCCTTCTCAAGTATATTTAATGACTTTACTTTTACATTTTGATTATTTAATCCACTTATAATTAATTCTTTTATTTTCTTAGCTGATCCTTCTCCAGTAAAACATGTTGTTATAATTAACTTTTCTTTTTTAATCTTCACTGTTTTTTCTGACTTAATCCCAAATCTACTTATTTCTTGACATGACTTATAAATTTCTTCAAGGCCTCTTCCGTTTAAAGCCTTTCTTCCTGCCTCAATAACAGTTAAAGTACTTACCATGTCTATTGTTTTTACATTAATATAAGTTTCATCTTTTATCATTTGTCCAAAGTTTGTTAAAGATCCCATATCAACTAAAAGTAAAACACCTTTGCCCTTATTAAGTTCTTTAATTTTATTTTTTGCAACTTCATACATTTTTTCGGCTTTCATACTAAGTGGCATATCAAGTCCAACTACATGATCTTCACCAATTAACTTATTTGCAACTTCCACCATACTTGATGCTGTCGCATGTCCATGCATTATAACTACTACTCCAACCTTGTCTTCTTTCTTTTCATCAAATTCATAAGGCTTTGAAGCTAAAAACATAGTTAAGTATCCAATTTCATCTAATGGAACTTGAACATTAAACTTATCATCTAGCTTTTTGGCAGCTTCCATTGCAACCATAAATTCATCTGCATACTGTATTCTTATAAAATTCAACTTTGGATGATATATTTCATTTCCTTGTTTTATTCTCTCTAAGCTTCCTTGAAGGTGAAGTGCTAATCCAAAATAAACTTTTTCATCATAATGTCTCTTTAATTTTTTTGATGCCATATTAAGTATATCTTCTACCATATTAGCAATATCTTCACTAACTATTTTAGTTATTTCTTCTTTTCTAACCTCTTCTGGAAGATCTCTTATATATTTTTTAAAATAGCTTTCTATATCTATATTTATTATTTGATTTATTTCTTGTTCTTCCATACCTTTTCTCTTTAAGTATTCAAGTTTATTTTCAATAATGTCATAGAAATATTCACCTTTAACATTTTCTTCTTCTTCAATTAAATTTATAAGATTATCATCGTTATATGAAAATCTTAATACATCTCCCATATTTCCTAAAAGCTCATCAATTTCTTTTCTGTGTTCTTGAAGCTTCATAAGACCTCTGCTTACTCTTTGATGTATATCACTTTGTTCTACAATTATAAAATCTTTTTGGTTTGCTTTATAATTTAAAAACGCTTTTGCACAAGCTAATTGTATATCGCTTTTTAACTGTCCAATATTATTTGGGCAATCATATAGTAAAAATGATATTAATGCATTTTTATTAAAATATATACTTTCTCCAAGTCTATGGGACTCTGCTTTAATAAATTGCTCAAGTAAGTGATATCTTTCTGATGCACTTCTTTCTTTAAGAGATGGTAATGTTATTGTCATAGGAATTCTTCTTGTAAATGTCTTTAGAAGATAGGATTTTGGTTCCTCTGTAGTCGCTGCTATAATTTGAGCATCTGAAAATACTGGATTGTCAGTATCTCCAAGAGGTCTAAAATATCCTTTATCTATATATGTAAATAACATTTCTTGACCTTGTGGTGTTAATCTATGAATTTCATCTAAAAACATTATTCCACCATTAGCTTTTTTAAGTAACCCATCTTTATCTTTATCAGCGCCTGTATAAGCCCCTTTTTTAACACCAAATATTTGCGCTATTACTAGTTGTGGATTATCTGCATAATCGGCACAGTTGAATCTTATAAATGGTGCATTAGAATCAATTAATTTATCTTCCTTTGCAAATTGATACATTAATTCTGCAAACATTGATTTACCAACACCAGTTTCACCAAGTATTAATGTATGTAATCCTCTTGGTGGATACATCATTGCAGCTTTAGCTTGCTGTATTGGTACTTGTAAACTATGAGTTGCACCGACCATCATATCCAAACTATTATCTGTCTGATTTTTTTTATCAGATTTATCAATTTCTATTATTTCTTTTTCTTGTATTACATTTATGTTAGCTGCATATTTAACAGGTCTACCGTCTTCTTTAGTAACTTTACCTTCATTGAAGAGCTTATTTAAGTATCTTGAAATATTTGCTCTATCTAATTTCATGTAATTACTAAGTTCACTAGCTGTTATGCCCTTATTTTCTTCCTTTTGCAGGCTTAATAAAGCTTCATAAACTTCACTAATTTTACTCATATAACCCTCCTTATTTTCTCAATAATTAAATCAATTATACTATATCTGTAATCCTTTTTATACACAAATAAAAATAATACACACTAATTTTTCTAAAACTTCAAATTAGTGTGCATTTATTCATCTTTTTTCTATTTTATTGTAAAACCAAATCAGTTTTTATAGTCTTTCCATTCCTTATAAGCTCAACACTTACAGTATCTCCAGCTTTTTTTGTATTCTTTATCTTAGTTAATTCATCAAGTGTCTTTGCAGATTTACCATCGAATTTTACTATTATATCTCCAGGTCTTATTCCTGCTTTTTCTGCTGGTGAAAATTCTTCTGTTTCTACAACATAAATTCCTTCTGGTTCTTTATATTGTTTTGCCATTTCTTTATTTATCTCTCTTGCTTTTATTCCGATATTTATTATTGGTTTTGATAATACATCAAGTTTAGATTTTACTTCATTTATAGGAATTGCAAATCCTATTCCTTCAGCGCCACCTGCAAGTTTTAATGTATTTATTCCAACAACTTTTCCTTCTGAGTTAACTAATGGTCCACCACTATTACCTGGGTTTATTGCTGTATCTGTTTGAATTAAGTTTACTTGGTTACCTGTTTGAGTATTAACAGTTCTTCCAACTGCACTTACAACCCCTTTAGTAACAGTTTGAGCAAAGTCTTTTGATAAAGGTGTTCCGATTGCTATTACTTCTTCTCCTGGTGCAAGCTTAGATGAATCTCCAAGTTCTGCAACTGCTGGAACTTTAAAGTCACCTTCCATTTTTATCATTGCAATGTCTTGGTTTTGATCATAATTTACAACTTTTGCTTTGTATTCTTTTCCTGTGCTTAAAGTTACTGTAACTTCTTGTGCACCTTCTACAACGTGGTAGTTAGTTAAAATGTATCCTTCTTCATTTATTATAAATCCTGATCCTATTCCTTCTACTTCTTGAGGAATTATTCCGTTTTGCATTAATCCTTTAGTTGAGACAATAACTACTGAAGGGGCTACTTTTCTAAAGACATCTTGGGTTGTCATATTAGAACTTGTTTTAAATGTTTGATTTGTTGTATTGATGTTTTCTATTTTGTTTTGCTTACTCATCATGTAGTAAGTTAATCCGCTTCCAGCCATTCCTGCAAGTAATGCAACAATTATTACTACGGCAACTGTTATTGCTGTTTTTTTGCCTTTTCTTTTTTTCTTTTTATTATTTGGTTCCTGAGTATCCTGTCCACTAGTATCATATCCGTCTGGGTTGTACTCAGCGTTTTCGTAGTTAAATTCATTTTTGTTATTTTCTTCAGTACTCATCAAATACCTCCTATTTAATTAATGTTATATACTTAGTATAAAAAATTTTTGTGTCAATGATATGACATTACGAAAAAGTTTTAATTAATATTAAAAAAATAATACCGAACAGAAATAA
>NZ_JAVXRL010000031.1:19371-24567 GCF_036643715.1 Clostridium sp.
TTTAATTTCACTTTCATCATAAGGGTTTACAAGTACAACACCTTTTACGTCCTCTGGATATAACTTTGCAAAGTTTGTCATAACTAAGCTTCCATATCCTTCTCCAACTAATATGTAAGGACCATTTGCCGCAGCCTTTCTAAGTAATATCTTTAAGTCACTTGCTTGATCTTTTGGTGCAATCTGACTTCCTCCATCACTATATCCGTATCCTCTTCTATTATATATAAAAGTCTTTACTCCAAGTTCTTTCTCTACTTTATCAGCAACAGGTTTCCATTCTGATGAATCTGCTCCTGTTGAACCATCGAATATTACTGTGAAATCACCACTTCCTCCAGTTTTATATTCTAATTTCTTTTCGTTAACTCTAGTATAGTCCATACTTGAGTTAGCTTTCTCTCCTGTATAAAAATCATATCCCCATTGGAATATCATCCCTGATCCTATAATAATTAAAATAATAATTACTATTCTTTTAAATAATGTCATCTTAGGTATTTTTTCTCTCATATCAACTTTATGTAAGCTGTTAGATTCAGGTAATAATCTCATATTCATCCCCCTGTCATGCTATAGCTTTAAATTTGGTTTTGCATTTAAATCTAAAGTAGACTCTTCGCCTTTTATAAATTTAAAGTACGCTGCACTTCCAATCATAGCAGCATTATCTGTACATAGTACTGGTTCTGGGAATAATATCTTTATTCCTCTCTTTTCACCTTCAGAAATTAATGTTTCTCTAAGTGCTGAGTTTGAAGCAACTCCACCAGCTATTGCTATTTTATCTAAATTCTTTTTCTCACATGTTTTAAATACATTATCTTTTAAAACTTCAACAACTGCATATTGGAATGATGCAGCAACATCTGCTCTATTAACTTCAATATCTTTCATTTTAGCTTTATTTAAGTAATTTAATACCGCTGATTTAACTCCACTAAATGAAAAGTCTAATGTTTCTTCGTGGAATCTAGCTCTTGGGAACTCAATTGCGTGCTTATCCCCTTCTTTTGCTAATTTATCAACTTTAGGACCTCCAGGATATCCAAGACCTATTGCTCTTGCAACCTTATCATAGGCCTCTCCAGCAGCATCATCTCTAGTCTCTCCAATTACTTCGTAAACACCATAATCCTTAACATGAACTATAAAAGTGTGTCCACCTGACACAACTAATGAAACAAAAGGTGGTTTTAAATCTTTAGTTTGTATATAATTTGCAGATATATGTCCTTCTATATGATTAACTCCTATTAAAGGTTTCTTTGATGACATTGCAAGTCCTTTAGCATATTGAAGCCCAACTAATAAAGCTCCAACAAGTCCAGGTCCATAAGTAACCCCTATTGCATCTATATCATCTAAAGTTACGCCTGCTTCTCTTAGAGCTTCTTTAACAACTCCATCAACTACTTCTATATGCATTCTTGAAGCTACTTCTGGTACAACTCCTCCGAATTTTGTATGGGTATCTATTTGTGAAGCTATTATGTTAGATAAGACTTCTCTTCCATTTGCAACAACAGCAGCAGAAGTTTCATCACAGCTTGATTCAATTGCTAAAATTAATTTTCTATCCATTTAAACTACCTCTTCTATCTATATTTCGTATAAAATCAACTATTTGTAATTATACTTCATTACAAATCCATTATCAATTAAACACATACTTGTTAAGTATTTTTTAATAATGTATATTTAAATTATATATGTTATATTATAAACTTTCAGTAAATTTATATTTCAAACTATGGAAAATTAATATATAAAGGAGAAATTATATGTCATCTACTGCAAAAGTTATTGTTAAAGGATCTCCTATAACAAAATCTAACTTTAAATTACATAATAAAGATGGAAGAGCTATTCTACCTTCAAATAGTGGACAATATCATGATAGATACGCACTATATGAACAAGAGATAGCTTATACTGCAAGAGTTCAAAATCCAAGCATTGTATTTAGTGAAAGTCTAATCGCAGTACTTAAGGTTTATTATAAAAGTGAAAAAAGACATCCAGATACAATTAATATTTCAAAAAGTATTTTTGATGGTATAGAGAAAAGTGGTCTTATTATTAATGATGCTCAAATAGTAAAAATTTTTACAGAAGAATATTATGATAAAGAAAATCCAAGGTTCGAACTTGAACTTTATCCACTTAGTGAATTTTCTTTTTCTTATGCAATTACAAAAAGAGAGGATACTTTAGAAAAGAAATGTTACTCTCCTATAAAAAAATCTACACCTTTAACTAAAATAAAACCTAAAGAAATAAAAAAAGAACCATCTAAGGATACATGTGAAGTGTGCAATAAAAAAGTATCAATTAAAGATTCCATAACAGCAAATAAAGGTAAAACTTTAATATGCAAAAATTGTTTTAGTAAATTATTTTAATATAAAGAGGGTGATTTTTATGAAATCAAATGAAAGATGTGTAGTTTTACTAGGTGATAGCTTAACTTTTGGATATGGTGTTAGTAAAAAAGACTCTTTCGCTTATAAAATAGGTGAATCTCTTAATAACGTGACTATTTTAAATAAAGGAATTAATGGTGATACTACATCTTCAATGCTTTCTAGATATTTTAATGATGTAATTAAAAATAATCCAAGCACGATTTTTATTATGGGTGGTACAAATGATTTATTAAGTGGAAGAAATGTAGATTATATTATTAAAAATATAGAATTACTAATTAAGGAAGGCTTAGAGTACAAAGCTAATATAGTTGTCGGTATACCCCCTATTATATTGCGTAGCATGGCTGAAAATCTTTTTATGGAATCAAATTATTATAAAAACTGTGAAGAAAACCTTCCTATTTTAAGAAATGAATTAATTAATCTAAATAAAAAATACCCTTTCAAATATGTTGATCTTTACGAATTAACTAAAAATCATATAAATGAAAGGATATTTCTTGATGGAATTCATCTTAATGCTCTTGGAAACGACTTAATATTTAAGGCTATTATGGATGTAATATGATGCACACTCACCAGCATCATAGCCATCCACATCCTCAAATTCCATACACTCATTTCCATATATAACATTACCACATGCAAATATTCCATCTTTTGAAGTTTCATAATTGTTTAATTTAAATGTATTTTTAACTTCATCTAATTCTAAATTAAGTTCTTTAACTATGCTAGTCTCAGGATAATATCCTACTGATAAAAATATAGAATCGCACTTTATATCTTTTATTTCATCTGTATCAACATCAAGTAACCTAACATTGTTAACTCTCTTTCTTCCATATAACTCTAATAACTTTCCATTTTCTATAGTTTTTATATTAAAGTCTTCAAGCATGCTCCTATGAGATTCATTAAGTTTAAATCCACTGTCAGCATCTATTATTAATGCAGCTACTTTTCCACCTTCAATTTCTAATCTTCTAGCTAGAATAAGTGCCCATTTATTATTAGCAACTATTACAGGATTTTTACCTGGAAGTATGCCTTCAAAATTAATAAATCTATGTGCATTACCTATAGTGAATACTCCGCTATATTTACTAGTTGGAATTGAAATATTACCAGTGTACCTCTCTCTACAACCTGTAGCTAATATTATACATCCAGCTTTTATATCCTTTATTCCTTCTTTTTCATTTACATAAGTTATTACTTTATCTTCTGAAATATTTAAAACGCTAGTTTTCTTTTTCTTTGTATAATCATATTTTGAAAGCTTAATTTTAATTAATTCTACAAACTCAGGTCCTGTAATCTCTTCATCTAAATATGATTTTCCAAACCCACTATGAATGCATTGATTAAGTATTCCACCTAGATCCTCTTCTCTTTCAATTAAGAGTACACTAGTTACCCCTTTCTTCAATGCTGCTAAAGTAGCTGTCATTCCTGCAATCCCACCACCAACAACTACCAAATCATATTTTTTCATCCTAAATACACTCCCTTACTGTATGTTTTTCGGTACTATAACTTTGATTGCCTTTGGAACAGCTTCAAAAGTTATATCTTTTGAAGTAAATATTTCTCCATCAAGGTTTACTTTAGTATCTACTTCTGATTTTACACTTAATTTATTACATCTTATGTGCTTTATCTCTTCTACTCCACTAATATCTTTACCTTGAACTACCTTAGGTAAAAATCTTATTAGTCTATGTAATTTTGGCTTTTTAATTGCATAAATTTCAAGTAACCCATCATCAATTTTTGCATTAGGTGCAATTTTTATTCCTCCACCATAGTATTTGCCATTTGCTGCAGTTATTAAATACATATTGTCTTTAATAACTTTACCATTAAGTTCAAATGTGAATTCCATTGGTTTAAATGTAAAAAGAGTTTGTATAAGAGATATAGTATACGCCATATTCCCACTTATATACTTCTTTTTCTTATATTCTCTTGCATTATAAACTACACTTGCATCAAAGCCTATTGAAGATATATTTAAATAATATCTGTCATTAAGTTTTGCAATATCTATAGTTTTTTCATCTCCATTAACAAGTTCTTTAAGTATATTATCATACTTATATCCCTCATATAACGTTCTTGCAAAATCATTTCCTGACCCTGCTGGTATTACTGCAAGTGAACTATTTGATCCAATAACACCATTTAATACTTCATTTAGTGTTCCATCTCCACCAATTGAATATACTCTGCAGTCCTCTTTATCTGTTCTTTTTTTAACTTCTTTTGTTGCATCTAAAATCTCTTTTGTGACTATTATTTCATAATCATCATCTATAGATTTAAACATATGCTCTATTTTTTCCTTGAATTGGACTGCTTGTCCTTTCCCTGCAACAGGATTAATTATAAAAATGTGTTTCATAAACTACCCCAAATTTTAAATTTTAATTACTCTCTTACTATTCATTATTTCAACGATGGCATACATATTACCAATTTCACCTGTTAATAAATTTTCTTTTAAATTATAAAAATCTAAACATGCTCCACAGCTTATAACCTTTGTACCTTTTCTCTCTAATTCCTTTATACTTTCTATTACATCCGTTCCTTCTGTAACAAGTTTAACTCCTGAATTTAAAAATATTAGTTCATCTGGTATTTCTGTTGCTTCACTTAATGCGTACATATAACTTTTCATAAGCATTGTACCTAATTTTTCATCGCCTTCACCCATTTTATCAGTTGTTATAATAATTGAAAATGTATCTTTATCCTC
>NZ_JAVXRL010000031.1:24667-35061 GCF_036643715.1 Clostridium sp.
AAAAAACACCTCTCTTTTCTATATTTACCTATATATTATAACACTAAATATACTTTCCTCCCCCTATTTATTGCGTATTTAAGTTCTATATAATATAATCTTAATTGACTATATTTTAAGGGAGGAACTTATGAAAAATTTCTTAATGAATTTAAAGCGTAGATTCGATAAGGATACCGTTTTCAGAATTATATTATTTTTAATTCCTTTATTCTCAATAGTATTTAAAGGAATTCTATTCCAAAGTTTTGTTTCAAGTACAAATCCTTATGAATTGAATTTATCAACAGGATTTTCAAACTCTAGATATTTCTTAGATTACTACTATGCTTTTGCATTAGTATTTTTAAGTTTTGCATTACTTTTCAAAGGAAAAGGACGAGTTATATATCTATTTGTAATTGATGTTATAATAACAGCATTAATTCTAACTGATATAACATACTTTAGAGGATTCTTAACAGTCCCTTCAGTACTTATTTTAACTCAAACTGCAAATCTAGATAATCTTTCAGGCAGTGTAATGTCAATGTTTAGTCCATATGATATTTTATTTTTATTAGATTTTATCATTATGGGTATATATGTTTTCTTCACAAGAAAGTCTTATGTTAGAGTTCAGAAAAGAGCTATTAAAACTTTTTTATGTACACTTATATTGCCGATAATATTTATTGCTTATGTGCCATTTAATGTGTTTGTTTTAGGCAACAAAGATGTTAAAAATTCATATTTATTTGAGAATTATGATCCAACAAATACTATACAATATTTCTCATCAACTGGGTATCACATAATAGATATAATAAATGTTGTTAAAGATTCAAAACCATACGAATTAACTAAAGAAGATCAAACTCAAATAGATGACTACTATAAGTTTAAAAATGAAAATTTACCAAATAACGAATACTTCGGTAAATTTAAAGGTAAAAATCTTATAGTAATACAAGTTGAGTCACTTGAGAGTTTCTTAATAGGCCAAGAAGTTAATGGCCAAAAAATAACTCCAGTTTTAGACAGTTTAATAAATAAAGGAATTTACTTCCCTAATATTTATGAACAAGTTAATGAAGGTACAAGCTCTGACTCAGATTTAATGATTAACACATCAATGTTACCACTTAGAAGGGGTTCTACATTCTTTAGATACCCAAATAGAGCTTATAACTCAATGCCACTTATATTAGAACATAATGGATACAGTACAACTGCAATACATCCTGATAAAGGATCATTCTGGAATTATCAACAAGGTTTAACTGGAATCGGATTCCAAAACTTTACTGACTTCCATTCATTTAACCCTGATGAAATAATAGGAATGGGATTAAGTGATAGAACATATTTCAAACAAGTTGTACCAATGCTTGAAAAGTTAAAACAACCTTTCTATTCATTTAATGTAACTTTAACAAGTCACGGTCCATTTGATCTTCCAAAAGATCAAAGAAAACTTAAGTTAGATCCTGAGCTAGACAATAGTGAACTTGGTGGGTATTTCCAAAGTATTCATTATACAGATGCTCAAATAGGATACTTCTTAGAACTTCTTGATAAAGCAGGAATATTAGATAATACTGTTGTTGCAATTGAAGGTGATCATACTGGAGTTCATAAATATTATCAGCACAGTATAGATACTTTATCTAAGAAAGAAGACTGGTACTCAAATAACGGTAAGCCTACAGTTCCACTTGTAATATACAATAAAGGAACAGATATAGGTAAAACATTTGATACTATCGGTGGTCAAATAGATATAATGCCAACATTATTATACTCACTTGGTATTCCAGCAAAAGAGTATGAAGATACAGCACTTGGAAGAAATCTATTAAATACAAAAAGAAATTACGCTGTTCTAACTAATGGATCAGTTGAAAATAAAGGAGATCTTACTCCAGAAGAGATGGTACTTATTCAGAATTCACTTGAAATGTCTGATAAGATGATTCGTGCTGATTACTTTAATATGAATAAGCATTAATAATATAAAAGAAAAGTCTAAATTATTTAGACTTTTCTTTTTTTATATTTAATAAATATTATTACTCCGATTATTGAAATTATTGAGATTGCAATTGAGAACCTTGCAATTAAATGTGCTATTAAAGCTATATCATGACCAAGGTAATATCCTAGTGCTTCCATTCCTGTTGTCCATATGGCAATCCCTATTGCTGAATATGCTGCAAATTGAAGTTTATTAATTCTTTCAGCTCCTGCTATAAGTGATACATATATACGGGTAAGCGGTATTATTCTACAGATTAAAACTACTATCTTTCCATACTTTTCGAATAATTTATGAATAAGGTCAAAGCCTTTTTTACTAGATTTAAATTTCTTTTGAATCCAATTTATAATGGGCTCTCCTCCATAATATCCAATAGTATAACTGACTAGTGAACCAATAGTTCCTCCAATTACTGCAAATAATATTGCATATATGAATTTATACTTACCTTCTGCTACACCACAACCTATAAGTGGTATTATTATCTCAGTTGGAATAGGGATGCATCCATAATCTAATAACATTACTATTACTACACCAATATAACCAAATTTATCTGTTATACTCATAGCTATATTAAGTATTAAAGCTATTATATTCATATCCCAACATTCCTTTCAATCGTCTATTTAAGGTATTATACCATTTAGTTATTATGAATTTATTAATACAGAAAAAAAGATATGAGAATTTAAAAAAATTTTAATTCTCATATCAATATTAGCGTAATTATTTTCCTGCAATTGATAATTCTTTTATAAGTACTGATGGTGATCCAAAACTACTCATTGGGAATTTAATATCAGTACAAACTTCTTCTATGTCTTTTAAAAGAGTAAAGAAATTACCTGCTACAGTTATTTGCTCTATAGGATATGATTTCTTTCCATCTTCAATCATAAAGCCTTTTGCAGCTAGAGAGAAGTCTCCGGTTATTGAATTAGCTCCTGAATGAAGTCCTGAAAATTCGCTTATAATAATTCCATTATTAACTTCCTTTACAAGTTCATCAAAGTCTTTATTTCCTTTTTCTATATAGAAATTAGTAGGTCCAACTCCAACTGGTGATGCATATGAAGCTTTAAATCCACTACCCGTAGTTTTAATGTTAGCTTTATTTGCAGTCTTTAAGTTATGAAGTAAAGTTTTAAGTTCTCCATCTTTAACTATATCTTTCTTAAACGTAGCTACACCTTCATCATCAAAGGCAACTGATGCTAATCCATCCTTCATAAGAGGATTATCAATAATAGTAACTTTAGTTGATGCAATCATTTCTCCTTCTTTATCTTTAAGTAGAGATATTCCTTTTTGAGCAGAATCTCCATCAAAAATTGACCAGAAAGATTGAAGTAATGATACCATAGCTTCATTTCTTATTATTGTTTTATACTTATTAGAAGGTGCTATTTTACTACCGACTTTCTCCATAGCTTCTTCTATAGCTTGCTTTGCTATTTCTGTAGGTTTTATATCTGATACTTTCTTAGCTACTCCATATCCAAATCCATCATACTTCTTACCATCTATATCAAGTACTGGTACAACATATGCTGATAAAAGATTTGTTTTATCACTAAGGTCTAATCCTTTAGAATTCATTATTCCGTACTTTAAATTAACATAGCTTATTCCGCAACCAATGAAATTAGAGACTTTATCTGAAATGCTCTTACATTCCTTCTCCATTTGCAATGCTAGTTCTATTAATTTTTGTGGATCAATATTTTCAAGTTCTTTATGATAATTATTTACGTCACCGTAAGTTTTATCACCTTTGTAAATAAACTGAATATCTTCATCTTCTATAGATTTAGCTGATTGAATTACATTACTTATTAATATTGGAATTGAATCTTCATCAACTATTTCAGTATAAGAATATCCCATTTTTCCATCTACCATTGCTCTAAATGATACACCAGAAGATTTTGTTAAATTATATTTTTCAACCTCTTCTTTGTATATGTTTATACTTAAACTTTCTTTATCTGAGAAATATATTTCAAATTCTTTTAATCCTTGATCATGCGCTTCTTTAAATAATCTATTTTTAAACTCTTTAAATTCCATAATACGCCTCCTATCTTCCACCTACAGTCATTTCTTTAACTCTAATCATTGGTTGACCAACATTAACTGGTATACTTCCTGAAGATGAACCACACATTCCTTGTGCTTGGCATAAATTGTCTGAAACCATATCTATATCCATAAGTATTTCACTACCTTTACCAATAAGGCTAGCACCTCTTACAGGCTCTACAATAACTCCATTTTTAACAAGGTATCCTTCTGCAACTGAGAAGTTGAATTCTCCTGTTACTGGGTTTACAGATCCTCCTCCAAGTTTCTTTGC
Organism: Clostridium sp.; assembly: GCF_036643715.1. Classification (GTDB taxonomy): domain Bacteria; phylum Bacillota; class Clostridia; order Clostridiales; family Clostridiaceae; genus Clostridium. The sequence goes on from NZ_JAVXRL010000031.1 coordinate 29,047, forward strand.
ATATAGTCCATCTTCAACTGATTTAATAATATCATGAGTCTTATCAGTTCCAGCTGCTATATAAGTATTTGTCATTCTTGAAGTTGGAGCAAATTTATAACTTTGTCTTCTAGCACTTCCTGTAGGTTTCATTCCCATTCTTCTGCCATTTAATTTATCTATCATATACCCTTTAAGGATACCATTTTCTATAAGAATATTTTTTCGAGACTTAGTTCCCTCATCATCTATATTAATTGAACCCCATGCATTTTCTATTGTTCCATCATCAATTGCAGTAACTTTACTTGAAGCTATTTGTTCTCCAATCTTACCTGCAAATTCTGAATTGCCTTTTGCAACAGCTGTTGCTTCTAATGAGTGACCACAAGCTTCATGGAAAAGTACTCCTCCAAATCCATTATCAATTATAACTGGCATTCTACCTGCTGGACATTCTTTAGCATGAAGCATAGTAACTGCAGTTTTTGCAGCTTCAACTCCATAGAATGCTGGATCAACTTCATTAAACATTTCAAATCCCATTGAACGTCCTGGACCTTCAAATCCCATTTGATTTTCACCATTTTTTGAAGCAACTGCACTTACGCCAAGTCTAGTTCTAACTCTTCTATCTTCAACTATAAGACCATCAGTATTAGCAATTAATATCTTTTGATCTTTATCACTATAACTAATGCTTACTTTTGATATATCTTCGCTATACTCTTTAGCACTCTTATATGCACTTTTCATTACCCCAATTTTCTTGTCATAAGCAATATCTCCTGGATAGAATTTAATTATATGCTTATTTGGAACTATTATTGAATCATTTAATATTATCTCCTTCTCATCCTTTAATGTTCCAAGGGCAAGTGCCGCTTTATATGCTGTATCTAAAAGACTTTCTAAAGAATTATTATTTGTGTAAGCATAAACACTTTTAAGTCCTTTAAATATTCTAATTCCAACTCCATAGCTTCTTCCACCTAAAGCATTTTCAACTTTATTATCTAAAATTCCTAACGAATTGCTTATTGTATCCTCTTCATATATTTCAGCAAAGTCTCCTCCTGTAATCATACATTTAGATAAGACTTTTCCTATAACGTCTTTTGATAACATTTAATCACTCCTTTTTTAATTATCCTTTTGGAATTCATTAAAAACTCTATTCCAATAATCAACATAATCTCTTTCACACCATTCTGCCATTATTACTTGCTCTCCATCTTTTAATGGATACCTTTTTACTGGTGTTTGAGATATTTTATTTCCATTAACTTCATAAACTAAAAGTTCATTTTCAACAATAACAATAAGCATTTTTCCATCTGGTGATGTATATGCGTCTTTTATAAATGGTATTTCAGTTCTAAGAGTTCTCCATGGAACCATTAACGCATCATATTTAACTAAATTATCATTTGGCTTAATTGATAAAGTATAATTATATGATTGATCATTCTTATTAAGAGGTGAAATCTTTCCTTGAAGTATCCACTTACCTGTTTCTCTCTTTAAAGTGAAATTACTATAATCAATATATCTTTTATGACTTTGTTTTTCTTCATTTGTAAAATTATTATAAACTCTATCATAATCTTTCTTATATATTGAGTTAACATCTTTAGGATATATATCTTGTATAACTAACCCTTTTTCAACATAAAGATTATCTACTGGTAATACTTGATATTGTGGAAAGTTATTTTTAAACTTATTTCCTTCATAAACTTCTGTTGCAATGTAATTATTGCCTATGAAATTTATGTTTCTATATATATCATTATCACTTTTAATTTCTACCTTTTCTTCTTTACTCTTTCTATCTATAGTGTTTGCAACAAAATATTCTTGATGCTTTCCTTTATCAGTTATTATTTTCTTCTCAAGTGACCATATTCCTGTCATTCTAGGAAAAAGTATTCCATTTGCTGATTCAATATCTTGATACTTATTATCTTTAAAGCTAACCCATAGAGTCCTATACTTTTCATCTGTATAAGTTCCATCTGAATTTTCTTTTCTAGGTTCTTTTAGTCCTATATAAACACCTTTATCTTCACTTGTGTTTAATACACTTTCTTTCTTTTCATTTACATTATTACTTTGTACAAAAGTATTCTCATCAATACTACCAACTTTTTTTACTGTAAAGAAAACACCTTGGTAATATATATAACTTTTACTATCATCTACATTAAAAAAATCTAAAATCGAATTCTCTTTATCATTTGCAACTATAACATTAATTTCATCCTGATTTAATTTTAAATCCTTTATTTTAAAATCAGATTGATATGATATATAATAATCATCTTTTGCAACTTTTAATTTATAAGATACATCATTATATGTTTTAGAATCGATATTTATATTATTTTCTCCTATGTCAATTACTTTACCTTTTAAATCTTTTAAGTTTTTCTCTGGATATATACTTTTATCTAATATTTTGTAATCAGTCACTTCCCATTTTCCTTCTATAGCTAAATGATTATTTACTGGTGATTTTATTTCAATCATTTCATTTGAACTAGAACTTCCACAACCAGTTAAAGAAAATAAGGTAATAATTATAGCTATTAGCATCATTATCTTATTTCTCATCTATATGTTTCAACTCCTTTAATTTAGGAATATTTATTATAATTTCAGTTCCAACATGCAGTGTACTTTTAACTTTTAATCTTCCACCATGTAGCTTTACTATTTCATCTGCAATTGAAAGTCCAATTCCAGCATTAGAATTTGCGTTGCTACCTTTATAGAATTTCTCTTTAACCCTTAAAAGCTCATCTTCATGTATTCCACATCCATTATCTTTTACATTTATAATTAAATTGTCTTCTGTTTCATTAAATGCAACTTCAACTGTTCCCTGCTCTGGTGTAAATTTAAATGCATTATCTAAAATATTAATTAGAACCTGTTTCATTCTATCTGTATCTAATTCTATTGAACAATCTTTAGTATTATTGTATACAAAGAAATTAATATTTTCTCTTTCAGCTCTTGGTGTCATGTAAAGTTCTATATAATCTGAAAACTTACTTACTTGTATATCGACTTTCTTTAAAGCCATATTATTATTAACAAGTCTAGAGAAATCTAATAACTCTTCAACCATAGTAGCTAATCTATCTGTCTCTTTTTCTATTATGTTAAAACCTAAGTTTAATGTGTCTCTATCTGTATTTTCATTATTTAAAGTAATTACCCACCCTTTTATAGCTGTAAGAGGTGTTCTTAACTCATGAGATACTGATGATATAAAATCATTTTTCATCTGTTCTCTTTCGGCAAGTTCTTCAGCCATATAATCTAACGTATCAGCAAGCTGACCAATCTCATCTTTAGTTGTGAAATTACTTCTTTGATTTAAATCTCCATTTGCCATTTTCTCTGCTGTATTCTTAAGTTTTAAAATAGGATTAACTATTTTTCTTGCCATAATTAAACTTAATACTACACCAATTATTAAAACTCCAATAGAAATTATTATAAAGAATGTTGTTATTGATGTTATTGATTCATCAATCGTTTTAAGTGATGTAATAAATCTAATCACACCAACTATTTTGCCGTTAACTTCTAAAGGTTTAGTTACTGCCATTATTTTATAGTCAGAATAATTAACTTTTCCAACCCATGTACTTGCTTCACCCTTTAAAGCCTTTTTAACTTCAGGGTTATCCGATAATGTTTTATCACTTACTCCAATAGAGTCCATAAGTAATTTACCTTTATCATCAAATATTTGTACTTGTGCTGTAGTTTGATTCCAAAAAGCATCAACATTATCATAGACATTCCATACTAATGATGATGTTGAGTAATATCTATCATAAAAATTAGTTGCTAAATCAATTTGATTTGTAAGTATTGTTTGAGTATTATCGTAATAATACTGTTTTACAAAAGCAATTAAAAGAACATCTAATATAATTATTGTTGAAAGAATTACGCCTATAAAATTTCTAAGCATTCTAGTTTTTATACTTTTCATTCTTTATCCTTTCCATCTATAACCAATTCCCCAAACAGTCTCAATATATTCAGGTGTTGAGGCATTTTCTTCTATTTTTGATCTAAGTCTTCTAATATTTACATCAATTATTTTAGGATCACCAAAGTAATTGTATCCCCACACTGAATTTAAAAGTTCATCCCTTGAAAATGCCTTATTAGGATTTTCTATAAATGTCTTCATAATTAAATACTCTTTAGGTGTTAGTTCTATTTCAATACCGTTTTTTGTTATCTTTTGGGAATATAAATTTATAACAAACGGTCCATTTACTAATTCATTTAATGAATTTTCTGTATTACTTTCAAGTCTTCTTAATATTGCCTTTATTCTAAGCACTACTTCTAATGGATTAAATGGTTTAACTATATAATCATCAGCACCATACTCTAGACCCATTATCTTATCCATATCTTGCCCTTTTGCCGTAAGCATTATTATCCCCATGCTTGGAAATTCACTTCTTAACTTACTACATACTTGAAATCCATCTATTCCAGGTAACATTACATCTAATATAGCTACGTCTGGTTTTTCAATCATAGCCTTTTGTATTCCGTCTTCACCATTGCTTGCTTCTATTATTTCAAAATCATTTCTTGCTAAATTTATTTTTAGAAAGCCTCTTATGCTTACTTCATCTTCTACTAATAATATCTTTGCCAAATTAAGCACCCCTTCTTATTTAAATTAAATATTTATTTTAAAAAAGAAGCTTAAAATTTAAGCTTCTAATTTATATTATAATCTATAATTTTAATTATGGATAACATAATTATTATTTCATTGTTTTAAATTCATATCCTTCACTTTTAAAGAACTCAATTATTTCTGGTAATGCCTTAACTGTATTTCCTTTTCCATAAGTATCATGCATTAAGAATATTACGCTATCTGCATTTGGACCTAGTTCTGTAACAGTTTTTTTAGTCTTTTGAACTAATTGCTCTGGTGTACTTTTTCCGTTACCTTCTGCATCTCCATTAAGTGCATTCCACTCTGCTATTGCTATTCCTTCTTTATCAAGAGTTGGTCTAATGCTTTCTCTTCCGTTCCATGACCAGTATCCACCTGGGAATCTAACAGTTGTTGTAGAAAAATCTTTTCCTAAAGTTTCTTTTAATAAGTTATTTGTCTTATTATATTCTTCCATAAAATTATCTGGATTTATAACTCTATTTGGATAAAGATATTTGTATTCATGACTGTAACTATGATTTGCTATAGCATGTCCCTCACTTGCTTCTCGCTTTAATAATGATTTTGCAGTATCATTAGCTTCTACGCTTTTTCCTGTAACGAAAAATGTTGCTTTAACATCATTTTCTTTTAGTATATCTAATATCTCAGGTGTATTCGTAGTTGATGGACCATCATCAAAAGTTAAATAAACTACTTTCTTTCCATCATCTCTAACTGGATAATGCAAATTTCCTTTTTGAAGTCCTAAAGTTCTATCTGCAACTACTTTAGCATCTTCTGCATTTGGATCATCTTTAAGTGGTATATATCCTGAATTATCTAAGTTACTTTCTTCTTTAGTTGGAGGATTACCGTCCCCACTTTTATCTGAAGATTTTTTGTTGTCCTTGTCATCTTGTCCATTATTTTGAGCTGCGGCTGCTTCTTTATTTTCTCCCTTAGGTGAAAATGCTGAATAAATTCCAATTCCCCCAATTACTAGAACTACCGCTAGTCCTACTAATATGAATAATTTTTTTCTTCTGACCTTTTGGTTTTTTTCAAAATCTTTTCTCATATTTGCTCTGTAGTTATGTACTTTCCCCTTTTGGTTTCTCATTACTCACAATCCTCCATCTTAAGTCTATACTTATATAATAATACTTTTATGTCTAATTGGTATTACAAATAGCTTAATATTTATTACAAAAGAGTAATAACTTTTTTTAACGCAAAAAAAAATAAGCCTTCATAAGCTTATAATAAAAATGGCTCCGCGAAGAGGACTCGAACCTCCAACCTGTCGGTTAACAGCCGAA
>NZ_JAVXRL010000032.1:0-30456 GCF_036643715.1 Clostridium sp.
AGGTGAGGCTACCACAGGGATACGGATTGCTGCCGCGAAATAGTGGAGACACTATTAGTTGGTCAACAGAATATGTCGAAGTACTAAGGCATATTTTAATGTAATTTCATCGCCCTACGGAGTTGAAGCTTGAACGGGCTAGTTTATTATAAAACTAATTTGTATGTTTAACATATCCTCGTTTAGCTTCGAACTGAATGAGGATTTTTTTATTATTAAGAAATAAGTGAGGTGAGAAACAAGTGGAAACTGAAAGTATTAGTATGGGGACAGAGGGCCGACCGATGTATCTATATTTTAGAAGGCGAAAATTAAAAAATGTTCTAAAATGCAAAAATATTGCCAGTTTCATGGCTTGTTTGCTACGCCTAAAAATATAGAATAAATACATTATTTAAGATGTTGGCCTGTTTACTACAAGAAATTTATAAGTAGTAAATAGGCTTTTGTTTTGCCCTGAAAAGTTCTCATTGATTGTTAAAAATGAGGAGGGCTAAGAAATGAAAAGAAATATATTAAAAAAAGTAAAAGTAGAAAAAGAAACAAATACAGGATTCATCAAGGATAGATTAGTTCAATTTGGAATATTAAAAGAAAAAGAGCTTTTAACAATGTTAAAGACAGAAAAACAAGGTATAAGCCAAAGAGAGGCTGAAAAAAGAATTGAAGCTTATGGATATAACGAAATAAGTTATGGTAATGGAATAACTCTTCACAAAAGATTATTTGATGCATTTATAAATCCATTTACACTAGTTTTAATAGCACTTGCAATAGTATCATTTTTTACAGATTACGTAATACCAGCTAGTGGGGATAAGGATTTAACAACAGTGACAATAATTACTGTAATGGTAACTTTAAGTGGAGTTCTTAGAATTGTTCAAGAAGGTAAGTCTAATAAAGCTGGAGAAAAGCTTAAAGAGATGATAAAAACAACATCAGCAGTAATGCGTGATGGAAAAGAGATTGAAATTCCAATGAAAGATATAGTAGTTGGAGATATTATAAAACTAAATGCTGGAGATATGATACCAGCTGATGTTAGAATTATATTTTCAAAAGATTTATTTGTAAGTGAGTCTTCTATGACTGGTGAGTCAGAAGCAGTTGAAAAGTTCTCAAAATTATCAAAAGAGACTAGATCAAAAGGAATATTAAGTCACTTTGAGTTAGAAAATCTAGCATTTATGGGTACTAACGTTATAAGTGGTACAGCAACAGCAGTTGTTGTTGCAACAGGAAATAGTACAGTACTAGGAAGTATGGCAGATACTATAACTGAAAAAAGAGAATTAACAAACTTTGATAAAGGAGTTAATTCAGTAAGCTTTTTATTAATAAAGTTTATGGCTATAATGGTTCCAATTGTTTTCGTAATAAATGGAGTTACAAAAGGTGACTGGTTAGAAGCATTACTATTCTCAATATCAGTTGCAGTTGGATTAACACCAGAGATGCTTCCAATGTTAGTTACTACAAACCTTGCTAAAGGTGCAGTTAAGATGGCTAAGTATAAGACTGTAGTAAAAAACTTAAATTCAATACAAAACTTTGGTGCTATGGATGTTCTTTGTACTGATAAGACAGGAACACTTACAGAAGATAAAATAGTACTTGAAAACCATCTTGATATACATGGTAATGAGGATATAAGAGTATTAAAGCATGGTTATTTAAATAGTTATTTCCAAACAGGATTAAGAAATTTACTTGATGTTGCTATTCTTAAGTATGGGGATGCAGAAGGGTTTTATGATGTAGCAGAAATGTATACAAAAGTAGATGAAATACCATTCGATTTTGCTCGTCGTAGAATGTCAGTAGTATTAAAAGATAAAGAAGGAAAGACACAACTTATAACAAAAGGTGCAATAGAAGAGATGCTTGAAATATCAGCATATGCAGAATATAAAGGTGAAATATTAGAATTAACTGATTCTATAAGAAAAGAAATTTTAGATACAGTAGATGATCTTAATGCAAATGGAATGAGAGTAATTGGTGTAGCACAAAAGAATAATCCATCATCAGAAGAAAGCTTCTCAGTAAAAGATGAGAGCAATATGGTTCTTATGGGATATATAAGCTTCTTAGATCCACCAAAGGAATCTGCAAAGTATGCAATAGAAGCACTTAATGATTACGGTGTAGAAGTTAAGATTCTTACAGGTGACAATGAAAAGGTAACTAAATATGTATGTAAACAAGTTGGCATTGATGTAAGCAATATTATATTAGGATCAGAAGTTGAAGATATGACAGATCATCAATTAAAAGAAGCAGTGGAGAATACAAATATATTTGCAAAATTATCACCAGCTCAAAAAGCTAGAGTAGTTTCTAAATTAAAAGATAATGGACATGTTGTTGGCTTTATGGGAGATGGAATTAATGATGCTCCTGCAATGAGAAAATCAGATGTTGGTATTTCAGTTGATACAGCAGTTGATATAGCTAAAGAATCAGCAGACATTATACTGCTAGAAAAGAACTTAATGGTATTACAAAAAGGTGTTGAAGAAGGTCGTAAAACTTTTGCAAATATAATTAAGTATATAAAAATGACTGCTAGCTCTAATTTTGGAAATATATTTAGTGTATTAGTTGCAAGTGCATTTTTACCATTCTTACCAATGTTACCAATACAACTATTAATTTTAAATCTTATATATGATATTTCTTGTGTAGCAATTCCTTGGGATAATGTAGATAGAGAATATCTTAAGAAACCACGTACTTGGGATGCATCTTCTATTGGAAGCTTTATGAGATGGTTTGGACCTACAAGTTCAATATTTGATATAACAACTTATATATTAATGTACTTTGTTATTTGTCCAGCAGTTCTTGGTGGTAACTTCGGAGATCCAGGAGTTAATAGTGTATTATTTATAGCACTATTTAATGCAGGATGGTTTATTGAAAGTTTATGGACTCAAACTCTTGTAATTCATATGATAAGAACACCAAAAATTCCATTTATTCAAAGTAGAGCTTCTAAGTTAGTAATTTTATTTACAACAATAGCTTTAGCAATAGGAACAATTATTCCTTACACTCCACTTGGTGTTGAAATTGGAATGACAAGTCTACCAGCAATATACTTTGCATATTTAATTGGAACAATAGCAACTTATATGGTAGTAGTAAATATAGTTAAGAAGATCTATATTAAAAGATTTGGTGATTTACTATAAAATATAGTTACAATGAAAAAGTAATTTAAGGGCAAGTAATACTTGTCCTTTTTTTGCTTTATAAGTTATTAAATACATATTTGAAGGTTTAAATGGGTAAACTGTAAACAATTTGTAATATTTATTGGTTTTTTTGTAGCTTTTTGTATTAATTTAAACTTTATAATATCTATATTACAATTATTATACAAAAAAGGGGACAAAGATAAAATATGTGTGGATTTTTACAATTATTCAAAGAATCAATAGGGGATACTGAAATTGCTTCATGTAGAAAAGGAGCGAAGGACATAGTACACAGGGGACCTAATGATACTAAAGAAATAATTCACGAGAATGCTTTATTTATATTTAACAGACTAAGTATTATAGACATTGAAAATGGTGCACAGCCATTTAACTACAAAGATAAATATACAATTGTTTTTAATGGAGAAATATATAATTATAAAGAATTAAGAGAAGAACTTATAGAGGAAGGGTATAAATTTAATACTCATTCAGAAGTTGAAGTTATAGCAACATTATATGATAAAATGGGAAGTTATTTAGCAAATAAACTTAGAGGAATGTTTGCAATAGTTATTTATGATAAAGAAAATGATAAAATAACAGCTTTTAGAGATTACTTTGGAATTAAACCATTATATTACATGAATGTAGATGGAGGTTTATATTTCTCATCAGAACTTAAGGCCCTAAAAGAAATATTTGATGACTTAACATATAGAAATAACTTACTTGGACAATATGCTACCTTCCAGTACATACCATCAAACGATAGTATTTTTAAAGAGATAAAAATATTACCGCCAGGTCATGTTTGTGAAAAGAAGCTTAATTGCGAAGAAAGAATATATAAATATTTTGAAGTTACATTCAACGAGAAAGAACATAATAAAGAAGAATTAAAAGAAAACATTAGAAATGTTATTAAAGAATCTGTAAAAATGCATTTAGAAAGTGATGTACCTGTTGCAACATTTTTATCAAGTGGAATTGATTCATCGATAGTTACTAAAATTGCAAGTGAAATAAATCCAAACATTGTATCTTATACAATTGGATTTGATATAGATGGATATGATGAAACTGTTAGTGCAAAAAGATTTGCAGATGATATAGGAATAAAAAATGTAAGTATAAAACTTAATTATAAAGACTATATAAGAGATTTACCTAAAATAGTTTATCATATGGATAGCCCAATTGGAGATCCTTCAATAATACCTTTATATCATATTTGCAAGGAAGTTAGTAATGATTATAAAGTAATATTATCAGGTGAAGGTGCAGATGAATTCTTTGGTGGATATAATATTTATACTGAAGATGAATCCTTAAAAATGTTTAACTTTATGCCAAAGGGCGTAAAGAAGATGTTAAAGGGAGTGGCTTCATCAATTCCTGATACAGTTAAAGGTAAAAGTTTCATTATAAGAGGTACTACTCCTTTAGAGAAGAGATATTCAGGTAATGCAAATATATTTAATAAAGATGAAAAAGCTAAAGTTTTCTATGGTTATGATAAAACAAAGAATGATCTACAAATAACAGAAGATTTATTTAAAGATGTAGATAAATATGATAACGTAACAAAAAGACAATATATTGATATAAATACATGGCTTGTTGGAGATATATTAACTAAAGCTGATAGAATGTCTATGGCACATTCTTTAGAAATTAGAGTTCCGTTCGTTGATAGAGAAGTATTTAAATTAGCATCAACTTTGAAAAAGAGTGATAAGATTCAAGGATTTACAACAAAGGTAATGCTTAGAGATGCATTTAAGGACGAGCTTCCTGATTATTTATATGATAAGAGAAAACTTGGATATCCAGTGCCAATGAGAGTATGGCTTAGAAATGAGCTTTATGATTGGGCATACGATATAATTGACAATAATCCAGTTAAAGAAATAAATAAAGATGAAATATTAAAAATGCTTAAAAAACATAAAGATGGAGTATATGATTATTCAAGAAAAGTTTGGAGTATAATTATATATATTTTATGGTACAGATTATACATTGATAAGACTTTAAGTAAAGATGATTTATTTGCAATTTAGCATTTATTACAAAAAGTACTTGATAAATTTTTCTTAAAATGTTAAAGTTAAATTGTAAAATTTAATAGACCTTCAGGGCGGGGTGTAAGTCCCCACCGGCGGTATAGCCCGCGAGCTTATTTTAGCAGATTCGGTTAAATTCCGAGGCCGACAGTATAGTCTGGATGAAAGAAGAATTATATTATAAATTTATTTATAATTATTTTATAGGAGTATTATATACTTTTTTATAATTATATATAAGTTGTATTTTTTGTATGTATATTAGAGCCCTGAGATTTTTCTCAGGGCTTATTTTTATATACATAAAGAAAAATTATCCCACATGTCTTAGAGGTCTAGACAAGAGGTGATTTATGAAAGAAGATATTTTTTACATGAAAAAAGCTATTGAATTAGCTAAAAGAGGAGAAGGTTATGTAAATCCAAATCCTATGGTTGGATGCGTAATAGTTAAAAAAGATAAAATCATAGGAGAAGGCTATCATGAAAGATTTGGAGGACATCATGCTGAAGTAAATGCTATAAATAGTGCAACAGAAAGTATAGAAGGAGGAACTATTTATATAACATTAGAACCATGTACCCATTATGGGAAAACACCACCTTGTATTCTTAAAGTAATTAAGGAAAAGCCAGAAAGAGTTGTAATTGGTGTACTAGATCCGAATCCACTAGTATGTGGAAAGGGAATAGAAATGCTTATTGAAGAAGGAATAGAAGTAAAAGTTGGTATTCTTGAAGAGGAGTGCAAGGAACTAAATGAAGTATTTTTTCACTATATAACAAAGAAGAAACCACTATGCATTTTAAAAGGAGCTATGAGTTTAGATGGAAAAATAGCTACAAAGTATGGCGAATCCAAGTGGATATCTAATGAGAAATCAAGAATAATAACTGCAGAGTATAGGCATAAGTACAGTGGAATAATGGTTGGAATAAATACTATTTTAAAAGATGATCCAATGCTTACATGCAGAATAAAAAATGGGATAAGTCCAATTAGAATAATACTAGATAGTAAATTAAGGATTCCACTAGACAGTAACATAGTAAAGGATAAAGAAAATAAAACAATCGTGTTTACGACAGTAAAAGATGATAAAAAGATAGAACAATTAAATAGAGAAGGAGTACAGGTTATAATTACTCCGATTAAAGATAGTAAAGTACAATTATCATTCGTTATAGAAAAATTATATGAATTAAATATTGATTCACTACTAATTGAAGGTGGTGGAACTTTAAATGATAGCCTTTTTAAAGAAGGGATAGTAGATAAATTAAAACTTTTTATAGCTCCTAAAATAATAGGTGGACATAATAGTAAAAATTTTATTGATGGAGATGGAGTAGAATTTTTAAGTGAAGCTACAAATATATTTGTTAAAAAAATAACAAATATTAAAGGAGATATTTTAATTGAAGGAGATGTAATTAAGGAGGAGAGAGTTTGTTTACAGGAATAATTGAAGAAATAGGAAAGATAAAAAGTATAACTGCTGGTGTTAATTCAGGGAATATATGTATTAGTGCAAGTAAGATACTTAATGATTTAAATATTGGAGACAGTATATGTGTAAATGGAGTTTGTCTTACCGTTAATTCTTATAATAATGATTCATTTATAGCTGATATTATGATGAGTACAATAAGAGCAACTAATTTTAGTGAAATGAAAATTGGTGATAAAGTAAATTTAGAAAGAGCCATGAGCTTAAATAAGAGATTTGGTGGACATATTGTTACTGGACATGTTGATATTACAGGGATTATAAAGGAAATAAAAAAAGAAGAAAATGCAACATGGATAACGATAAAAGTTAATCAAGAATTTATGAAGTATTTTTTAAATAAAGGATCAATATGTATTGATGGAGTTAGCCTTACTGTAGGACGTATAAATACTGATAATTTCAGTGTATCTATAATTCCGCACACTAAAGAGAAAACAATATTACTTAATAAAAAGGTTAATGACAAAGTTAATTTAGAAGGTGACATTATTGGAAAGTATATTAATAACTTTTTAAAGATGGAAACCAATAATAAAACGATTGATATGAATTTTTTAATGAGTAATGGATTTTAAATGGAGGTAATTTTATGATATATAAATTTAATAATATAGAAGAAGCTTTAGAAGATATTAAAAATGGAAAGATGATAATAGTTGTTGATGATGAAGGAAGGGAAAATGAAGGTGACTTAGTTATGGCAGCAGATAAGGTTACACCTAGTAGTATAAACTTTATGGCAACTTACGGACGTGGATTAATATGTATGCCAACAACTAAAGATAAACTTGAAAAGCTTAATATAAATTTAATGGTGAATGAAAATAGTGATGCCTTTAAAACTGCTTTTACTGTTTCAATAGATGGTGCAAAAACAAAAACAGGAATATCAGCATTTGAAAGAGCAGAAACAATTAAAAATTTTTCAAGGGCAGATGCAAAGGAAGAGGAGTTTAATACTCCAGGACATGTATTTCCATTAATGGCTAGGGAGGGTGGAGTGCTTGTTAGAACAGGACATACTGAAGCAAGCGTTGATATGGCAAGCATTTCAGGATTAAGTCCAGTTGGAGTTATATGCGAAATAATGAATGAAGATGGGACTATGGCAAGAAGAGATGACCTTATGAAATTTAAAGATAAACATGGATTAAAAATAATTACTATTAAAGACTTAGTAGAATATAGAAAGAAAAATGAATGTTTAATTAAAAGAGTATCAGATGCAACATTACCAACAGATGTTGGAGAATTTAAAATAATAGGATATGAGGATATTATTACAAAGGAAGAACATATAGCTTTAGTATATGGTGATGTAACTGGAGAAAATATTTTAACCAGAGTTCATTCAGAGTGTTTAACAGGTGATGTATTTTCTTCTTTGAAATGTGACTGTGGCAAACAACTTAAAATTTCAATGGAGAAAATTAAAGAAGAGGGAAAAGGAATAATAGTCTATATGAGACAAGAGGGAAGAGGAATAGGTATTTTAAATAAAATAAAAGCTTATAAACTTCAAGAAAGTGGACTAGATACAGTTGAAGCTAATTTAGCTTTAGGATTTGAAGATGATTTAAGGGAGTTTTATTTAACAAGTCAAATAATTAAAGATTTAGGATGTACTAGTGTAAGGCTAATAAGTAACAATCCTAAGAAGTTTAAAGAGATTGAAAAGTATGGAGTAGTCATTTCAGACAGAGTTAAAATTGATGAAAGTATAAATAGTTGTAATTTTAAATATATGAAAACTAAAAAAGAAAAAATGGGTCATTTAATTAATGTAATTTAATGTGAAGGAGAGTTTAATATGAATTTAAATGTTAAAAATTATGAAGGTGAATTAATAGGAAATGGGCTAAAAATAGGAGTTGTTGTAGCAAGGTTTAATGATTTTATAACAGGAAAACTGTTAGGTGGGGCAACTGATTGTTTATTAAGACATGGAGTTAAAGAAGAAGATGTAGAAGTTGCTTGGGTACCAGGTGCTTTTGAAATACCATTAATAGCTAAGAAAATGGCTAAAAGTGAAAAATATGATGCAATTGTTTGCTTAGGTTGTGTTATAAGAGGAGCAACAAGTCATTATGACTATGTATGTAGTGAAGTTTCAAAAGGAGTAGCTAAAGTATCATTAGATGAAGAACTACCTGTAATCTTTGGAGTTGTAACAACTGAGAATATAGAACAAGCTATTGAAAGAGCAGGAACTAAAGCTGGAAATAAAGGTTATGATGCTGCAATGAGTTCAATAGAAATGGCATCTTTAATTAAGAAAATAAAATAAAGTAAAGGTCTATTGTGAAATATAACAATAGACCTTTTTGTTACTTTAATTGTTTTCTTTCGTTAAAGAAATCTTTATATGAGAAATATGTAGCAATTAAAGTTGATATTGATGCTGATGATAAAATCATGAATGTAACCATTATCTGAAACTTAATTGCAGTTAATGGAGAAGCACCAGCTAATATAAGTCCTGTCATCATTCCAGGAAGAGATACAATACCAAGAGTTTTGGCAGAATCAATTGAAGGAATAATTGCCATCTTAATACTTTCGCGAACTATATCTTTAGATGCAACATTTATATCAGCACCTAGTGATAACTTAACTTCAACTTCACTTCGTCTATTTTTAAAGCTTGTACGTAGATTTCTATAACTAAGTCCTATGGCAATCATTGAGTTAGAAACAATCATACCAGCTATAGGAATTATATCATTTGGAGTATAAGATATAGCTCCTGATATAACTAATACAAATAAAGTTATAAAAGCTCCAATAATTAATGAAACAAAGGATATTAAAACTACATTTTTAATACCTTCACCTCTCTTTTTAGTATTAAAGGCAGCATTAAATATCATTATTAATACAAGTACGGTAGTAATTACATTGCTTCTAACATTAAATACCCATTCTAAAATATATCCAACTGCAACTAATTGAACAATAGCTCTTATAATACTAATTATAAGTTCTTTTTCAAGATATAATTTCTGTTTATAAGAGATTACAATTGGTATAACTAAAAGAAAGGATGCTATAACTAAAGAAAATATGCTCATAGTTAGAAAACCTCCCTTTTTATAATTTCACCAAGAGATAAAGTTAATCTCTTATTAAATATGCTAGAACTTTGCTCAATATTATGAGTAACCCAAAGAACTGTTATTCCTTTATCATTTAGATTTTTAATAATACCTTCTACTAATATTGAGTTTTCTGGATCTAAAGCAGAAGTTGCTTCATCTAAAAGTAGAATCTTCGGTAGAAATATTAAGTTCCTAATTAAAGATACCCTCTGTTTTTCTCCACCAGATAAACTATTAATATCTTTATTTAAATAGTCCTTTGATAAATTAAACTCATTTAAAAGTGAGATAACTCTATCTTCATCAAAGTCTTTTTTTCTAATTTCAAAAGGAAATTTTAAGTTATCAAGAACTGTATCTCCAAATAAGATTGGCATTTGAACACAATAACTAATTTCACGCCTAAGCATAATTACGTCGTAATCATAGAAGTCTTTTGAATTAAAAAGAATATCACCACTAGTTTGGGATATTAATGAAGAACAAATTTTAAGTAGTGTACTTTTTCCGCTTCCTGAAGATCCTATTAAAGATACACAATCGCCTTCATTAACTTCTAAATTTATATTTTTTAAAATATCAGTATTTTCTAATTTATAATGTATATTATTTAGTTTTAAAATACTCAATTAAGTCACCCCCGTAAACATTATAGCTAAAATTAATGAAAAGTAGAAATGATAAAAGGTTACTTAAAGAGTTTTTTAGACTTATAAGCTTTAAGAAGCACTATTAATATAAGAATTCCTTTTAATATGCTAGTTATACTAACTGCCCACCAAACACCATCAATTCCAAGAACATCTGGTCTTGATAAAATATAAGCAAGTGGAACTCTAGCACCAGTTAAAACAATACTTATAAGGGATGGTATATACGTTTTAGAAAGTCCGTTAAATACACCAGCAGTAGTTATTTCTATACACATAAATATTTGAGAATATCCAAGTATTTTTAAATAAGATGTTCCTTGCATAATAGCTTCTTGTTCAGGAATAAATATTGCAAATATATATTCTCCAAAGAATATAAGAAGAATGGATGCAATTACACCTACAAATAAGGCTAAAGATAATATTGCCTTATAACCTTTAGTTATTCTATCAAATTTTTTGGCACCATAATTTTGTCCAACAAAGGCACCTAAAGCAACAGCAAGTCCCTCTGTTGTCATCCAAGAAATTGATTCAATTTGAGAGCCAACCTTTTGAACTGCAATAGGGACAGGGCCCCAAACTGCGACTATTCTACCAAGTACCATTGAGAAAATAGTGAATAATCCGCTGTGGCAAGCAGTTGGAATTCCAATTTTGCATATAGTTTTAATGTATTTCATATTAAAATCTTTAAATACATTAACTTTTAAAAATGAATAATTACCTTTTAAAATAGCGAATATAAATAAAGCTGAAACTACTATTTGAGCAATTACTGTTGCAATAGCAGCACCAAGAACTCCAATACCATCAAATGGACCGATTCCTAAAATTAATAGTGGATCTAATATTATGTTTACAATAAGACCGCATGTATTTATGTAAAATGGTGTTTTGCTATTTCCAGATCCATTGAAAATTGCAGTAAATACAGGATTTATAAAGTAGAATGGAAGACCAAAAACTATAGCTGTTAAGTATGTTTTTGCCATATCGATAACTACAGCATCACCTAAATTAAAAAATCCAATAAGTGGACCTTTAAAAAGAAGCATAACGATAGAATAAAGTATGGATAAAATAATATTAATTTGAATGGCTGCTCTAATATAATTTTTTGCAGCTTTATAATCTTTACGCCCAATACTTTGAGATACTTTAATCTCAGCCCCCATTTTAGAAATTATAACGAATGCCATTGCAAACCATGTAAAGAAACCAGCAGTACCAACAGCTGCAACAGCAGAACTTCCAATTCGACCAACCCATATCATATCGATCATATTATAGGCCATTTGAATAAAGGATGTCCCCATTATAGGTAGTGAAAGAGCTATTAACCTTTTCACGATATGTCCCTCAGTTAAATTTAATTCATCTTGCATATTATAAAATCACCTCCTAAACAGTGTTAATAATCAATACTATATTATAACTGCTTAGTTAACAATTTAGCAACAGAAAATTCAAAGTGTGTTAATTTATTTCTTGTACATAACATGCAAAGATTAAGTCGATAACAATCATAAGAGTAGAACGTGGTGTTATATCATATCCTAATATAGAAGTTTTATCTGTGTAAGTGTTAATTGAAAAGTTAACAAGGTTATTAAGTGATGAATTAGGACTATTAATTATTGCAGCTGTTTTTAAATTACTATAACTTAGCTTTTCAGCAACAGTAACTAATGTGGATGTTTCACCGCTATTAGAAATAAATATAATTAAGTCACCAAGATCAGATTTATCTAATAAATTAATTATATGAGATTCGTAAATATATAAAGTAGATTTATTAGCTTGCATAAGTAATTTAGAGAAGTATTCCCCCATAGGTTTAGAAAGACCAACAGCTACAATAATAATCTTGTTTGCTTTTTTGATTTCTGTAGCTAAATCTCTTACAGAATTTAAATCTAAATTATCAATTGATAAATTCAAGCTTTTCTTAACAGTTGTTAAGTAATCAGTCATTGATGAAGTTAAAGATTCTTTAGAAATATTTTTTAGTATATATTTAAGTTCAGAAAATCCTGAAACACCAAGTTTATTACACATTCTAATAATAGTTGTTGTACTTACGTTATTTTCTTCAGCCATTTTAGTTAAAGATTGAGACATTGCTTTTTCTAAATTACTATCTATGTAGTAAAATACGTACTTTTCTGCATGACTTAAGTTACATAAATTTTTGGAAAAAACATTAACAAATTTGCTCATAATTATCACATCATCCTTCTAAATACAATTTATATTTAATAAATAGTCTAAGTATACTGTCAATTTAACATAAAGTAAAATTGTACGCAACATGTATAAGTATAGTATGTAAAAGTGTGATATAAAATAATTGTAAAGGTTTTAAGAAAAGGAGTGGTTTTTGTGAATTTAAAAGAAATGACAAAGAAAAATTTAATTTTACTTGATGTTGAAAGTGAAAATAAAGAAGAAATTATACATAAGTTAATAGAAAAATTATACGAAGAAAATATTATAAAATCAAAAGAGGATTTTTTAAGTGCAGTAATGCAAAGAGAACAACATTCACCAACTGGATTAGAAAGAGGTATTGCAATTCCTCATGGAAAATCAGATACAGTTAAAAAGGCAGCATTTGCAGTAGCTAGATTAAAAAATAAAATTAATACTTGGGAAAGTGTAACAGATGATAATGAAGTTGATTTAGTATTTTTACTTGCTATTCCAACAGCAGAAGCTGGTTCAACTCACCTTAAATTACTTGCTGAGTTATCATCAAGATTAATGTATGAAGAGTTTACTGATAATCTTCATAAGGCTAAAAATAAAGAAGAGTTTATTAAGGAACTTGATAGCAAAGAAGAAGTTAAAGAAGAAAATAAAGAATATACAAAAACTATTTTAGCAGTAACTGCATGTGCAGCAGGTATAGCACATACTTATATGGCAGCTGAAAACTTAGAAAAAGTAGGAAGAGAAATGGGCGTTAATGTTCTTGTTGAAAAGCAAGGGGCTAACGGAATAGAAGACAGACATACAAAAGAACAAATAAAAAATGCTGATGGAGTTATTTTTGCTTGTGATATTGCAGCAAAAGAACCAGAGCGATATGCA
Organism: Clostridium sp.; assembly: GCF_036643715.1. Classification (GTDB taxonomy): domain Bacteria; phylum Bacillota; class Clostridia; order Clostridiales; family Clostridiaceae; genus Clostridium. Next base: position 13,640 of record NZ_JAVXRL010000032.1, read on the forward strand.
GGTCTTAATTATGTAAAAGTTAAAGTTGCAGAGCCATTAAAAAACTCTGAAAAGTTAATAAAGAAAGTTTTAAACAACCCAGACGGAGTCGTTACAGGCGATAATAGTACTAGTAATGAAGACAAATCAGAAGGCAAAGGTATATTCAGCAAGATGATGGAAGCTGTAATGACTGGTATATCTTATATGATTCCAGTAATTGTTGCAGCCGGTCTTATGATGGGTATTGCAAAACTTTCAGCAATGGGACTTGGAGTAATAGATAATATGGGTGAACTTGGTAATAGTTCAAACGGATTATATGTATTCCTATTTAATTTAGATAGATTTGGTAACTTAATATTTAAATTTATATACCCAATATTCTCAGCGTATGTAGCATTCTCAATTGCAGATAGACCAGGACTTATTCCAGGATTTATGGGTGGTGTATTTGCAGCTGGATTACATTATACATTCTGGAATATAGATGGTGGAATTCCATCAGGATTTATTGGAGCTTTAATACTTGGACTTGTAGCTGGATATGTAACTAAATTCTTAAATGATAATATTAAATTAAACAAACATTTAAATGCAATTAAACCAATGTTATTACTACCTGGTATAGGCGTACTTGTAATATTTGTACTAAATTTCTATGTAGTTGATCCTGTATTTGGTGGACTTAACTTATGGATGATGAATTACATTAAATCATTTACTGGAGCTGGAACTTTAGTATTAACAGCTATTATAGCAGCTTGTACTGCATTTGACTTAGGTGGACCTGTAAATAAGGCAGCTGGAGCAATAGCAATAGGGCTTGCAGCTGATGCAATATTCCCATTAACAGGTAGAGTGCTTGCGATAGTAATTCCACCAATAGGACTTGGACTTGCAACTGTTTTAGATAAGTATATCGTAAGAAGAAGAGTATTTGATGATAACTTACGAGTTGTTGGAGGAACTTCAATACTTTTAGGATTTATAGCGGTAAGTGAAGGTGCAATACCTTTCATGCTTAAAAATCCATTAATAACTATTCCAATAAATATTATAGGAGCGATTATTGGATCATGTACAGCAGTAGCGCTTGGTGCAGTTCAGTGGAATCCATTACCAGCAATATGGGGATGGCCACTTGTAGAAAATCTAGGTGCATACTTAATTGGATTAACAGCTGGTGTAGCTTTCATAGCAGTAGCTAATATTTTAGTAAGATTCTACATTATAAAAAGAAAAGAAGCAAAGTAATTCTTGGAGGTAAATATGATTAATAAAAAGAAGGTATATGTTGTACCACACTCTCATTGGGATAGAGAGTGGTACTTCACAATAGAAGATTCAAACGTATTATTAACTCAGAATATGCCCTATTTAATGGACGTATTAGAAGGGGATTTAGAATATAATTCATATACTTTTGATGGTCAATTATCAGTTGTTGATGAATTTTTAGCTTTGTATCCAGAAGAAAAGGAAAGGCTTGAAAATTTATCTAAAGATAAGAGAATATTTGTTGGACCTTGGTATACTCAAACCGATTCATTACTTGTAAATAAGGAATCAATAATTAGAAACTTATTATATGGAATGAGAATAGGAGAGGAATTAGGACATTCAATGAAAGTTGGATATTTACCTGATATATTTGGTCAAAATGCATATTTGCCTTCAATATTTAATGGATTTGGAATTGAAGGTAGTATTCTACAAAGAGGCTTATATAATGATGAATTAAAAGGGAATCTTAACTTCAAATGGGTTTCACCAGATAAAGAAGAAATAAAGAGTAATTATATTTATTTAGGATATGGACCAGGAAAGTTTTTAGCGTCAGATGATGAATATTTAGAGGATAAGCTTATTCCAATGCTTAAGAAACTTGAAGATCTTAATAAAGATACTAATAATTTATTACTTCCAGCTGGTGGAGATCAAGTATTAGTTAGAGAAAAGTTTCCACAAATAATTAAGGAACTGAACAATAAACAAGATCATTATGAATTTATTCTTTCAGATTATGAAAGCTTTTTAAAAGATACTTGGGAAGATAAAGACTTTGAAAACACAATAGAAGGAGAGCTTATTGCATGTCAAAAGAGTAGAATTCATAATACAATTAAATCTCAAAGATATGATATAAAGAAGCTTAATACTTCTGTAGAAAATAAAATATTATATGTGTTAGAACCAATATTATCAATTGGAAAAACATTAGGACTTAAGTATCAAACACCAGTACTTCGTAAAATGTGGAAGGAACTATTTGATGTTCATGCACATGATAGTATAGGTGGATGCAATTCAGATGATACAAATAGAAATATAATAAATAGATTAATTAAAGTAAACAGCATGTGTGATGGACTTTTAAATATAAGTAAAAAGCAAATAACAAAAGCAGTTAGTAAAAAATTAAATAAAGAAAATATTATTTTAATATTTAATACTGATTTAAATAAAGACAGTAAAACAATAGAAGCTACTATATTTACAAAAAACAAAGAGTTTACTATTACAAATTTAAATGGAAAAGGTATTACATTTGATTTAGTTAATAGCGAAATAATAAGTGGTGGAAAGCAAGTTGTAGTAACAGCAGAAGGTGAAAAACAAATAGAACTTCCAGGATATTATAGAAGTGAAATTATTATATTCAATGAAGAAGTGAAACCACTAGGATATAAAGTTTTAGAAATTAAAGATGGAGCTATAAATAATTGCCTTCATGAAGAAGAAACAACAATAATAGAAAATGAAAAATATAAAATAATTATTTCAGATAAAATATCACTACATAATAAATGTACAGGAAAGGTTATAGAAGATTTACTATACTTTGAAGAATGTGCAGATGGTGGAGATTCTTACGATTTCTCACCAATTGAAGGTGATAAAGAAATATTAATTAAAGATTTAAGAATTATAAAATGTGAGAAGTCTAAAAATATTCAAAAATTTGAATTACTGCATAGTGTAGAACTTCCAAGAGATATACAAGAGAGAAGAGTTTCAAAAACTTCTCAAGTTATGGATATATATACTAATGTTGAATTAAGAAGTGGTGAAGAATTTATAAGAGTTTCTCATAATATTAATAATAAAGTTTGTGACCATAGGGTAAGAGTTATATTAAATAGTAATATAACCTCAAAAAATTCATATGCAGATCAAGGGTTCTCAATAATTAAAAGAGAAAATGAAAATAAATACTTAAATAATTGGAAAGAGAATGGATTTGCTGAAGCTCCTGTTTCAATATTTGCATTAGAAAACTTTGTTGCGATTAAAGAAGAAAATGAAGTGTTTAGTGCAATAACAAAAGGAATAAAAGAATTTGAAATAATTAATGATAAAAGTATAGCATTAACTTTATTTAGAAGTGTTGGATTACTTGGTAAGGATGATCTTTTATGGAGACCTGGAAGAGCTTCAGGTATAAATAATAAAGTTGTTTATACAGAAGATGCAAATATGATTTGCAAAATGGATTTTGAATATGCAATAGTTTCAAAGGAAGATAATGATAGTAATATGCTTTTCGATTTAACTAATAAGTACATAAATAAGTATGGAGTATATCAAAATCAAACATTAAACTTATTTGAAGAGAGACTTGAAAGATTTGAAGTCCCAAATAAGTTAGAAGTAACTGAAGAGGAATTCTCACTTATAGCTATTGATAATAATAAGCTTCATTTAAGTGTATTAAAAGAATCCTATGAAAGAGATGGTTTAATTATAAGAATATTTAATCCTTATGAAGAGGATCAATACTTTAAAGTTTCAACTCCAATATTTAAACACATAATTGAAACAAATCTTTATGAAAAAGAACTAAATGAAAAAGATGAATTCAAAGTTAAAGGTAAAGGATATATAACATTAAAATTAAAGTAGTTATATATACAGGAGGGCACTAATGGATAATAAAACTTTATTATTTCAAATAGAAGAAAAATTAAAATTAATATATGAAAAAGATTATAATGAAAGCTACTTAGACTTAATGAAGAAGCTTATTTCAAAGTGGGAAGATAAAGATTTTAAAATAACTGATAAAGTGAGCGAAAAAAATGTGTACTTAATAACATATGGAGATAGCTTTTATAATGAAGGTGAGAAAACATTAAGTACACTAAATTACTTCCTAAAAGAAAATGTCGAGGATGCAATAACGGATGTGCACCTTCTACCAATGTTTGAATATACATCAGATGATGGGTTCTCTGTAGTTGATTATATGAAAATAGATGAGAACCTTGGAGATTGGAATAACATTAAAGAACTATCAAAAGATTATAGATTAATGTTTGATTTTGTTGCAAATCATATGTCAAAAAGTAGTGAGTGGTTTAAAGGATATATTAATGATGAAGAAGAGTATAAAAACTTCTTTATAAAAGAGTATAAAAACTTTGATTATAATAATGTTGTAAGACCGAGAACATCACCTTTATTTCATTCATATGAAGGTAATAGTGGTGTAAAGACTGCATGGACAACATTTTCAGAAGATCAAGTGGATTTAAATTTTAAAGATATTAATGTACTTGAGAAAATGACTGATGTACTTATTAATTATGCGTATAATGGAGCAACTAGCATAAGACTTGATGCAATTGGATTCCTATGGAAAGAGTCAGGAACAACTTGTATACACTTACAGGAAACACATGAAGTTATTAAGCTTTGGAGAATATTATTAGATTACTTTAAAAATAATACTCAAATTATAACTGAAACTAATGTACCTCATAAAGAAAATATAAGTTATTTTGGATCAGGGATAGATGAAGCGCATATGGTATACCAATTTACATTGCCACCACTTGTTTTATATACATTAACAACTAAAAATTCAAGTAAATTAACTGAGTGGGCAAAGACAATTGATAAAGTATCAAAAGATGCCACATATTTTAATTTTTTATCAAGTCATGATGGAATCGGAATGAGACCTGTTGAAGGTATTTTAAATGATGAAGAAAAAGAAATTCTTATAAATAAAACTTTAGAAAATGGTGGAAAAATATCATATAAGTCCAATAGTGATGGAAGTAAATCTGCATATGAACTTAATATTAATTACAACGACGCTTTAATTAATAAAGATGAAGACATTGATGAAGAGACTCAAGTTAATAAAATACTTGGAGCTCATTCAATACTGTTATCTTTAATTGGAGTACCAGCTATTTATTATCATTCATTGCTTGGATCTAGAAACTATTATAAAGGTGTAGAAGAGTCTGGTATTAATAGAAGAATAAATAGAGAAAAGTTAAATGTTAAGGATATAATTGAAGAACTTAAAAGTGATAATAGAAGAAATTCAATATTTGAAGGAATGAAAAAACTTATTAAAGTCAGAAAAGAAGAAAGTGCATTCTCTCCATATGCAACTCAAAAAGTTTTAGAGCTTGGTGAAGACTTATTTGGAATTGAAAGATTTAATGAAGAAACAAAAGATAAGATTACATTTATTATTAATATAACAAATAAAGAAGTTGATATTCCGAGTAATTTAATTGGTTTAGATATTTTAACAGAAAGAAAAGTTGAAGATATAAATACATTAAAACCATATAATTTTATTTGGATAAAATAATTATAAAAGTGGATTCATAGAATCCACTTTTGTTGCATAAAAATATATTAAACAAAAAGATGAATAGCATTTTAAATAAAATTGAATTAATATTAGAAATATGTAAAATTTGTATTGACATCGTTTGCAAAAGTTACTATAATAAACTCATAAGCTTAGTAAAGCGGTTTATAAACTTAAAATTTAAGGAGGATATTATGATTTATAGATATGCAAATCATCCAGAGGATTCAAAAAAATATAATACAGAGGAACTTAGAAAGCATTACTTAGTAGAAGAGATATTTGTTAATGACAGTATAGAATTAACTTATAGTCATGTAGATAGAATAATATTTGGAGGAATCAAACCGGTTTACAACGAGCTAGTACTTGAAGCAGGAAAAGAAATGGGTGTTGATTACTTCTTAGAAAGAAGAGAACTTGGATTAATCAATATCGGCGGAACAGCAATAGTAACAATTGATGGTGTTGAATACACTTTAAACAATAGAGATGGACTTTATGTAGGAAAAGGAAACAAAGAAGTTAAATTTAAATCTGTTAATCCAGAAGATCCTGCAAAACTTTATATAAATTCAGTACCAGCTCACAAAGAATACAAAACAGTTAAGATAGAAATAGAAAAAGCAAATCCAGTTAAACTTGGAGATGACAAAAATCTTAACAAGAGAACAATATATCAATATGTTCATCCAAATGTATGTGAGAGCTGTCAATTACTAATGGGAATGACAATTCTTGAAGAAGGAAGTGCTTGGAACACAATGCCATGTCATACTCATGAAAGAAGAATGGAAGTTTACTTCTACTTCAACATGAATGAAGATACAAGAGTATTCCACTTCATGGGAGAGCCAACAGAAACAAGACATTTAGTTGTACAAAATGAACAAGCTATCATATCACCAAGCTGGTCAATTCACTCAGGTGTTGGTACAAGTGATTATACATTTATATGGGGAATGTGTGGAGAAAATCAAACATTTACTGATATGGATGGAATAGAAATGGACGTACTTAGATAGTAACGGTTATTTGGGAGAAAAATTATGATTAAAAAAATAAATGTTGAAGAAATAAAAAAAAGAGAAGAGTTTTTAAATAGTAAGCTTTTAACTAAACAAGAAGTAGGACAAGCAATAGAAAAGGTTATTAAACAAATAGATTTAAATATGGGATACTTTAAAGATAAGTTCCCATATTCAGCTACAAAGGATAGTAAATATCCAATAATTGAAAATATAGAATGGACAGATGGGTTCTGGACAGGATTATTATGGCTTGCTTATGAATATACAGGTGATAATAAATATAGAGAACTTGCAGATAAGAATGTTTTGTCATTTAAAAACAGGGTAGATAAGGATATAGAAATAGATCACCATGATTTAGGTTTCTTATACTCACTATCATGTGTTAGCGCACATAAGCTAACAGGTTCTGAAATTGCAAGAGAAGCTTCAATTAAAGCAGCAAACAAACTTATTAGTAGATACCAAGAGAAAGGTAAGTTTATTCAAGCTTGGGGAGAACTTGGAAGAGAAGATCATTATAGATTCATAATAGATTGTCTTTTAAATATCCCTCTATTATATTGGGCTACAGACGAGACAAAAGACAATACATATAGAGAAATCGCAGAAAATCATTTTGAAACATCATGTAACTATGTTATAAGAGATGATGCATCAGCGTACCATACTTTCTATATGAATCCTGAAAACGGTAACCCTGTTAAAGGTGCTACAAGACAAGGATATAATGATGATTCATCATGGGCAAGAGGACAAGCTTGGGGAATATATGGGATACCTCTAAATTATAGAAGTACAAGAAATGAAAGTGCATTTAATCTTTATAAAGGAATGACAAACTATTTCTTAAATAGATTACCTAAGGATAACGTATGTTATTGGGATTTAATATTTAATGATGGGGATGATCATTCAAGAGATTCATCAGCAGCTGCAATAGCAGTATGTGGAATGCATGAAATGAATAAATATATTCCAGAAGTAGATGAGGATAAAGAAGTTTACAAGTATGCAATGCATACAATTTTAAGATCATTAATTGAGAATTATACAAATAACAATATTGAAGAAGGTGAACCGGTTTTATTACATGGAGTTTACTCATGGCACTCAGGAAAAGGTGTAGATGAAGGTAATATATGGGGTGATTATTATTTCTTAGAAGCTTTAATTAGATTCTATAAAGACTGGGAATTATATTGGTAAAAAGAAGGAGAGATATTTATGAATACACCAAATATTGAAATGATGAGAGTCGATGAAAGATTAATACATGGACAAGGTCAAATGTGGTTAAATGCGTTAGGTGTTAATACAGTAATTATTGCAAATGATGAAGCAAGTGTAGATAAGATTCAACAAACTTTAATGAAAACTGTTGTATCAAAATCAGTTGCAATGAGATTTTTCTCAATTGAACATACATGCGAAATTATTTTTAAAGCATCACCTAAGCAAAAGATTTTTATAGTTTGTAAAACACCAGAAGATGCATTAAAGCTAATTGAAGGCGGAGTTCCAGTTAAAGAAATAAACTTAGGTAACATACACAATGCTGAAGGCAAAGAGCAAGTTACCCGTTCAATATACTTAAGCAAAGATGATAAGGCGGCACTTAAAAAATTATCAGAAAATCATGGTATAAAGTTCAATACAAAAACAACACCATCAGGTAATGATGGCGCAGTTCAAGTTGATATTACTAAATATTTAGGGTAGTTTAAAATGTAAAAATCCTCCTAAAATAATCTTTTAGGAGGTAATATATAAATTATTTATGGGAGGTATCATAATGGAAATATCAATTTTTCAATGTACGCTGATAGGTCTATGGACAGCATTTTGTCTATCAGGGATGCTATTAGGTATTTATACAAATCGTTGTATCATTTTATCATTTGGAGTAGGTGTGATTTTAGGTGATATACCAACAGGACTAGCTATGGGAGCTGTTGGAGAACTTGCATTTATGGGATTCGGTGTTGGAGCAGGTGGAACAGTTCCTCCAAACCCAATGGGACCTGGAATAGTAGGAACAATTATGGCTATAACAATGAAGGGATCAGGTATGGATACAGCAACAGCACTTGCTTTATCATTCCCATTCGCTGTTGCATTCCAATTCTTAATTACAGCAACTTATACATTTGCAACTGGATTAACTAGTTATGCTAAAAAAGGTCTTGAAAAGAAGAACTTTAGTCAATTTAGAATAGCAGCTAATGCAACAATTGTAGTATTTGCAGTAGTAGGATTTGCTATAGGATTCGCAGGAGCTTATAGTGCTGAAGGATTACAAAGAGTTATAGAACTTATACCAGCTTGGCTTATAACTGGATTATCAGTAGCAGGTAAAATGTTACCAGCAGTAGGATTTGCAATGATCTTAACAGTTATGGCAAAGACAGAATTAATACCATTTGTATTACTTGGATATATCGCAGTAGCTTACTTAAACTTACCAGTAATGGGAGTTGCATTCGTTGGAACAATGTTTGCTTTAATGGAATTCTTTAGAGTTAAACATAACGGTGGATCAAACGGGGGAAATGAAGACGAGGAGGTAGTATTTGAAGATGGCATCTAATAGAGTATTAAAAAAGAGTGATTATGTAAAAGTATCTTTAAGATCATATTTTTTACAAAATGGATTTAACTACGGAAATTACCAAGGTCTTGGATATGCAAATGTTATGTATCCGGCTTTAAAGAAAATATATAAGAATAATGAGGATGGATTAAAGAATACACTTGATGAAAATATCGAGTTCTTCAACTCAAACCCTCACTTCTTACCATTTATAACAAGTTTACATTTAGTAATGCTTGAAGCAGATACACCTGCAGATGAAATTAGAGGTATTAAGATGGCTCTTATGGGACCATTATCAGGTATTGGTGATTCATTATCACAATTCTGTTTAGCACCACTTTTCTCAACAATTGCAGCTTCATTAGCTCAAGATGGATTAATAGCAGGACCGATATTATTCTTCTTAGCAATGAACGGTATATTATTAACTATTAAGTTGTTAACCGGTTTATGGGGATATAAATTAGGTACAAGTGTTATTGAAACATTAAGTGAAAAAATGGGTGAAGTTTCAAGAATAGCAAGTATGATAGGGGTTACAGTAATCTCAGGACTTGCAGTATCATTTGTTAAATTAACAGTGCCAATAAAGTATACAGCAGCCATGCCAGAAGGTGGAGAGAAAGTTGTTGCTATACAAGAGATGATTGATAAAATAGCGCCAGCATTATTACCAGCGTTATTTACAATATTAGTTTTCTACTTAATAAAGAAACGTAAATGGACAACATATCATGTTGTTGGATTAACAATAGTAATCGGTGTTTTAGGATCAGTACTTGGAATATTAGGATAATTAGATTAGAGAGGTAGAAGAAGATGAAGATTTTAATTGTAGGACATGGAGAATACCCAACAGGAACAAAATCAGCTATTAAATTATTAACAGGAGTAGATGAAGGAATAGATGCAATAAACTTACATGAAGATTTAACTCATGATAAGTTCACAGAAATTGTTAATGCATATGTTAAAGAAAACGAAAAGTTAATAGTATTTGCTGATATAACAGGAGGAGCACCTTTCCAAATAACTTCAAGAGAAGTACTTTTGAACGAAGAAAGTAATGATCAATATGTTATAGGTGGAGTATCAGTTGGATGCATACTTGATATAGTAATGAAAACAATAGTTATTAGTACGGATGAAGATATTAGAGATACAATAGAATCTTCATTAGAAGGCCTTAAGGATATGTCAACAGTTATATCAAGAAGAGACATAGCGTAGTTTATTATGGATAGATTAACATTAGTCTTAATAATATTACTTGTAGCATATCCAGTAATTGTAATGTTAATTATGCCTTTTATAAATAAGAGGAAGTTAGCAAAACAGGAAGAGGAGAGAGATAGCTCTCTCTCTTCTTTAAAAATAAATGATAAAGTTATTACTATATCAGGAATTTATGGAAGAATAAAAGGAATGAATATGAACATAGTTAAGCTTGAAATAGCCAAAGGAATAATAATAGAGATAGATAAGGCTAGTATAATAGGAGCTTTAAAAGAATAACGGAGGTTTGTTATGAATAATTTAAAAGATTTCTCATTAGATTTTTTCAATTTAGAAGGAAAGGTAGCAATAGTTACTGGAGGAAATACAGGACTTGGTATGGCTTATGCTGAAGCATTAGCAAAATCAGGAGCAGATTTATTAGTTACTACATTTGATGATAATATACAAGAAGTTAAAGAATTAGTTGAAGGTATTGGAAGAAAAATAATTTTTGTTAAAGGTGATCTTACTAAGAAGGATGTTATAGAATCAGTTGTTGATACTTGCTTAAAAGAGTATGGAAAGATTGATATATTAGTTAATAATGCAGGAACAATAAGAAGAGCACCACTTCTTGAGTATAAGGACGAAGATTTTGAAGCTGTAATGAATATAAACTTAAATGCTGTTTACTATCTTTCAAGAAGAGTAGCGAAAGTTATGGTAGATCAAGGGCATGGAAAAATAATAAATATAGCATCAATGTTATCATTCCAAGGTGGAAAATTTGTACCTCCTTATACAGCTTCAAAACATGGAGTAGTTGGAATTACTCGTGCTTTTGCTAATGAATTAGCAACACACAACGTACAAATAAACGCTATTGCACCAGGATACATTAAAACAGCAAACACTGCACCAATTAGAGCAGATGAAAAGAGAAATGCTGAAATACTTGGAAGAATTCCAGCTGAAAGATGGGGAGAAGTTTCAGATCTTATGGGAACAGTTGTATTCTTATCAAGTAAAGCTTCAGACTATATAAATGGACATGTCATCGCTGTAGATGGTGGATGGTTAGTAAGATAGTATGATTAAGAAAATTAATAAACTAGTTACTATAGAAAAGGAAGCTTTTGTATTAGTTCTAAGAACTGATACAGCAAAAGAAGGAGTGGAAGTAGCTAGTGCAGCTATTGACGGTGGATGTAAAGTTATTGAAGTTACATTTACAATTCCAGATGCTGACGAAGTTATAAAGGAACTAGTTTTAAATAAAGCTGATGATGTAATAATTGGAGCAGGTACAGTTCTTGATGCAGAAACAGCAAGGCTTGCAATATTAAAAGGAGCTGAATTTATTGTAAGTCCATGTTTTAGTAAAGAAACAGCAGTTATGTGCAATAGATATGGAATACCATATATACCTGGATGTTTCACAATAAGAGAAATTGTAGAAGCTAGAGAAAGTGGAGCAGATGTTATAAAACTGTTCCCAGGATCAATTTGTAGTCCTTCAATTGTGAAAGATATTAAAGCACCAATTAAAGATATAGGTGTTATGGTATCAGGAGGAGTTTCTTATGACAATATTAGCGAATGGTTTAAATGTGGAGCTGAGATTGTAAGTATAGGAAGTGCTATAACAAAGTTAAAAGATCCAATCAAAGTTAAGACAGAAACAGAAAAATATATAAAGCTTATTAAAGATATAAAGAGGTAGGAAATATGGGGAAGGTTTTAGTTTTAGGAGAATTATTAATGAGATTAACTCCCCCAAGTAATTTAAGATTAGATCAAGCAAGAACACTTGAAATGTGCTTTGGTGGTGCAGAAGCAAATGTTGCAATCGGTCTTAAAAACTTAGGGATTAATACGAGTATAATATCAGCAGTACCCGATAATGCAATAGGAAATTCAGTAAAAGCCTTTCTAATGTCATATGGGGTTGACTGTAGTAATATAGTTAAAAAAGGAAATAGACTTGGGCTATATTATTATGAAGAGGGTTATGGTGCACGCAGTGCGAATGTTATTTATGATAGACAGAACTCTTCAATAACAGAACTTGTTATAGAAGATTTTGACCTTGATACTATATTTAAAGATGTTGATCTTCTACATGTATCTGGAATAACTTTTGGACTTGGAGACAATGTAAAAGAGTTCAGTACTAAAATTGTAGATGAAGCTAAAAAAAGAGGTATAAAAATAAGTGTAGATTTAAATTATAGAGCTAAGTTATTTAAAGATTATGCTGAGTTTTTAGAAACATTAAAGCCTATAGTTAAAGATAGTTACATCTGTTTTGGGTGGCTTACTAAAAATCCAGAAGAATTTAAATTTTTAGATCCAGAGAAGGATAAAGTTACAGATGTAGTTTTAAAAGAGAAATTTAAATATATGGTTGAAGAACTTGGAGTGAAATATATATCAACAACTTTAAGAAGAGCAAATACATCAAATATACATTCACTTACAGGTATACTATATGCAGATGGAGAGATACATAGATCTCCAAGATATGAATTCCAAATGTTATCAAGAATTGGTGGCGGGGATGCTTTTGCAACTGGAGTTATTAGTAAATTATTAGATGATAATAATGACAAGAGAGATATTGCAGAGTTTGGAGTAGCTACAGCAGTTTTAAAACATGCTCAAATAGGGGATGTAAGCTTGGCTAATAAAGAAGAAATATATAGCTTAATTAATAATAAAAGCTTAGGAAGTGTAAATAGATAGTGTTTACTTTATAAGGCTGTAAGCAAGGGTTTAGACTCTGTTGCTTGCAGCTTTTGTAAAATATAATATTAAATATAAAAGGAGTTATGGAGGTTTATGTATGAAAAATTATAATATAGAACTAGAAGATCTTAAAAATAAAGTAGATGATTATTTCAGTAAATACAATAAAGATTTTGTAATAGATTATATAAAGAATAATAAAAAAGAAGAGTACTATAAAAGGTTAATAGGAGCAAATTTATTATTAAATAACTCTTTCATTTTTGATAATACTTGGGATATGGAACAATGTAATGTTCCTTATACAATAAAACCATTTAGATGGGATTACACTCCAAATAGTGATGATGAATGGATATTTATGCTTAATAGGCATGAATACTTAAATAAATTACTTATGGCTTACTATATTGAAGAAGATGAAAAATATATAGATAAATTAAAGTATTTTATTTTTGATTGGATTGAAAATAATGAAATTAATATAAATGGTGGAAATACTATTAGAACAATTGATACAGGAATTAGATGTTTATCATGGATAGAAATATTAGTACATTTAATTAATGAAAAGAAATTAGAGGATGATGAAATAATAAAAATAGTTTCAAGTATAAAAGAACAAATAGAATATTTAAAGGAAGCATACATAGGTAAGTATACTTTAAGTAACTGGGGAGTTTTACAAACTACATCAATATGTTCGGTATATTTATGGCTTGGTGAATTTTTAGAAGATAAGAGCCTTAGATCATGGGCAGAAAAAGAATTATATGATCAAATTGAAATGCAAGTGTTTGATGATGGTACACATTGGGAACAATCATTAATGTACCATATAGAAGTTTTAAGTTGTTCAATGAAATTAATAAATTACAGCAATAAATTTGGATATAAGCTAGAAGATAATTTCATTAAGAAAGTTGAGAGTATGGCAGAATACTTAGTATATGCAAAATCACCAAAATCAACTCAAGAAGCTCAAGGGGATAGTGATATTACAGATGTTAGAGATATTATATCTAAGGGTGCAGTAATTTTTAATAATGAACTTTTAAAATGGGCTTCATTTAAAGAGATGGATTTAATGAGTATATGGTCATTTGGAAAGAGTGGATATGATACTTTCAATAAATTAGTAGGTGTAGAGCCAGAAGTTATAAATAAAATATTTAAAGATTCAGGCAATATTTACTTAAGGGATTCATTTAATGAAAATAGTGATTATACTTATTTACAAAATGGTACATTAGGAAGTGGGCATGGTCATACAGACCTAGGTCATATTTCTCTTTATCATAAAGGTAAACCGTATTTAATTGATTGTGGAAGATACACTTATATAGAGGAAGATCCTTTAAGAACATATTTAAAATCATATAAAGCTCATAATGTGTGCATAATCGATGATGAACCACATGGTGTTCCTAATAAGTCATGGAGCTACTTTAGTTATGGCGACTGTATGAAAAATTATTTCGAAAGTAAAGATGGTGTAAGTTATGTAGAGATGCCTTATACTTCTGAATTAAAAGATGGAACTCCATATTTAATAAATAGGAAAGTTCTATATATAGATAAAGGCATATGGGTAATAGTTAATGATATTAAATGCAGTGGAGAGCATACAGTTAAATGCCAGTATAATTTAGATACTAACATTAAAGTATGCAATAACTTAGGTGAAATATCATTAGATAATAATGGTGATATTATAAAAATCCATAGCAAGGAACAATTCATATTAGAAAATGGGTTAACTTCAAAATGCTATAATGAAATAAATAATAATAAAAAATTGTTAAAAGAATTAAAATTCACAAATAATAATGTGAATTATGATATTATTATAGATAGTAATGTTAAAATAAAAGAATCATATATTAGACAATTTAGAGGTGAAGAAAACTTATCAGAAGATGTAGCAATTGTAAAAGAATTTATTTTATCTGAAGAGGAAAGTTATGTTATTATAATATTTAATAAGGAAACTTATAAAGGTGGAAAAATGTACTATTGCAATAATATTCCTTTCTATGGTAAAGTTGTTGTGCTTCACAAAAATGGAGAAACTTATAATAAGATAAGATTGAAAGTATAAGTATAAAATATATAAAGTAAACCGATTTAGGGGTGGAATAGATGAAGAAGTTAACGATAAAGGATATAGCAGAGATGGCAGGCACGTCAAAGACAACTGTATCATTTTATTTAAACGGAAAGTATGAAAAAATGTCTGCAGAAACAAAAGGACGAATAGGGGAAGCAATTAAAGAGACTAATTATAGTCCAAGTATTGTAGCAAGAAGTTTAACCTCTAAAAAGATGAACTTAATAGGAGTTGTAGTTGCTGATATTTCTAATCCTTTTAGTAGTACTATAGTAAAAGGAATAGATAAAGTTGCAAGAAAAGAAGACTATCAAATAATAGTTGGAAGTAGTAATTATGATTATAATTATGAGGAAAGATATATTAATAAAATGCTTGATATGGGAGTAGACGGATTTATAGTTCAATCTACTGTGAAGTTTACAAACCTTATAGATAAGATTAAAGAAAGAGGAAAGAAGTTAGTTTTATTGGATTCAGTAAATGAAGGTTTTAAAGGTGAATGGGTTAAAACAAATAATTATGATATTACAAGAGAAGCTATAACTAATCTTGTTAACAAAGGATATGATAATTTTGTATTATTAACACAAGATCCTAAATTACTTATGGTTAGGACCGAGAGAAAAAAAGGTTTCGTAGATACTTTAGAAGAACTTGGTGTTGACTATAAAGTTGAAATTATCCAAAAGAATGTAGAGGCAGATGAAATAAAAACTGTAATAGATAAAAATATTAAAGTAGGTAAGAAAAATTTATTCTTTGCTGTAAATGGTAATGTTCTTAGGAATTCATATGATTATATAAAGACTAAAAAGTTAAATATACCAAATGATGTTGGACTTATTGGGTTTGATGACTGGGAGTGGACTAGATATGCAACTCCTACAGTAACAACAATATCTCAACCAACTTATGAAGAAGGAAAAGCAGTTGCAAGGATTTTAATTGATTCAATAGAAGGTCAAAACTCAAAAGATGAATCTTTAATTCTTAAATGCAATATAAATTGGAATGAATCAACGGATTTAAAATAGAGTGATTAAAAGGAGGTAGCAGTAATGCTACCTTCTTTTAATGCAAATTAGTATCCTATATCAATACTTATTAATTGTGAGCTATTATTGCAATTAATAATAATGTAACAGGAAGCATAATTAAAATGCTACAAATAGTAATGAAACTTTTAACTTTAAAATCTTTTACAAATAAGTTTTTTAGTATCATATATATGAAGATACCAAGAATGCCACCTATAGTATTAGTAATAATATCAGTTATATCACTAGCACCTATTCCAAATATGTACTGAATAGTTTCGAGGAGCAAACTTATTACTACTATTATATAAATGTTTTTTAATGCTTTATTATTTTTCATAATTATATTTATATAGATTCCTAAAGGAATAAATAAAATTATATTACCGAAAATATCAAGCTTATTATAATATCCATTTAAAATATCATTAAAAGGTATTAAGTTTAATGTTCTTGAAAAGTATCTGTTAGTACT
>NZ_JAVXRL010000033.1:0-29138 GCF_036643715.1 Clostridium sp.
CAAAGTATCCAAAGGTATGTAAAGATTACTTTAAAAAGCTTGGAATGGATGTAGAAATAATTAAGATAGAAGGATCAGTTGAGCTTGCACCAATACTTGGATTATGTGATGGGATAGTTGATATTATGGAAACGGGAACAACTTTAAAGGAAAATGGACTTGTAGTACTAGATGAAATATGTGATATAAGTGCAAGAGTTATAGTAAATAAAGCTAGTTTTAAACTTAAAAAAAATGAAATTGAAAATTTATTAAATAAGATAAAACGGGGTTTGGTATAAGGGATATGAATCTATGAAGGGGGCGAATTTTAATGATTGACTTAATAGACTTAAAAGAGTTTAGTAAAAAATATATTTTAATGGAACTAAAAAAAAGGGGCGAAGGGAAAAGCGAGAAGAATTTAAAAGTAGTAAAAGAAATATTACAAGAAGTAAAAGAATTTAAGGATAAAGCATTACGTGAATTAACAATGAAATATGACCATGTTTTAATAAATGACTTTAAAGTAAGTGATTATGAAGTCAAAGAAGCATTCAATAGTGTAGATGATAAATTTCTTAAGGATATAAATGAAGCTAAGGAAAATATATTTGAATATCACAGTTTACAAAAAGAAAAGGGATATATTTTAAATAGAGAAAATGGAGTATATATGGGGCAACGAGTAATTCCTTTAGATAGAGTATGTGTATATGTGCCTGGTGGAACAGCAAGTTATCCATCAACTGTATTAATGAATGTTATTCCTGCAATAGTAGCTGGGGTTAAAGAAGTTGTAATGATTACTCCGCCAGGAATAGACGGCAAGATAAGTCCATATATTGCAGTTGCAGCTAAGCTTTGTGGAGTATCTGAAATTTATAAAATAGGTGGAGCTCAAGGAATTGCAGCAGTTACTTATGGTACTGAAAGTATTAAAGCTGTTGATAAAATTGTTGGACCTGGGAATATATTTGTTGCACTTGCAAAGAAAGAAGTTTTTGGAGAAGTGGATATTGATATGATTGCAGGACCTAGTGAAATATTAATAATAGCAGATGAAAAAGGAAATGAAAAGTTTATTGCAGCAGACTTAATGTCTCAAGCTGAACATGACAAGTTAGCATCTTCAATTCTTCTTACAACATCTAAACAATTAGCATGTAAAGTTAAAAAAGAAATAGAAATTCAAATCAAACAATTAAGTAGAGAAAAAATAATAACAGAATCGCTTAAAAATTATGGAAAGATAATTATATGCGAATCAATTGATGAATGCTTTGAAATATCAAATTATTTAGCGCCAGAACATTTAGAAATAATGCTAATGGATGCAATGACTTATTTAGGAAAAGTGAAAAATGCAGGGTCTGTATTTTTAGGAGAGTACTCACCAGAGCCAGTTGGAGATTATTTTGGTGGAACTAATCACGTATTACCAACTAGTGGGACTGCTAAGTTTTTTGGACCACTATCAGTTCAAAGTTTTGTTAAGAAGTCATCTTTTTTATGTTATTCAAAAGAAGCATTATTTGAAGATGGAGAAAAAATAATAAATATTGCAAATAAAGAAGGATTAACTGCCCATGCAAATTCTATTAAAGTGAGGACTTTAATATGAAAGATGAAAAGATATACGAAAGTATGAATAGTAAAAAGAAAATAAGATTAAATGGTAATGAAAGCTTTAAAAATATAGATAAATATAAGGTTTGTGAAATTATCGAAGAAATATCAAAAGAAAATTTTAATAGATATCCAGATAGTGAAAATATAACTTTAAGAAAAGCTTATAGTAAATATTGTAACGTTAATTATAAAAATATAATTGCTGGTAATGGTTCAGATGAAATGATATCACTTGTTATATCTTCTAACATCAATAAAGGTGATAAAGTACTTACACTTAACCCAGATTTTTCTATGTACGATTATTATGTATCTTTAAATGAAGGTGAACTTATAAAGTTAAATTCACGAAATGATGGAAGTTATAGTATTAATGATTTTATAGACATTGGTAAAAGAGAAGAAGTTAAATTAATAATATTTTCCAATCCAAATAATCCAACAGGATTTTCATTATGTAATGATGATATAAAGAAAATATTAGATAATTTTAAAAACACCTTAGTTTTAGTTGATGAGGCGTACTTTGAATATAATAGTTCAACAATAATCGATGAAGTTAAAAATTATAATAATTTATTAGTTACAAGAACTTTATCAAAGGCATTTAGTGGAGCAGCTATACGAGTTGGATTTCTTATTGGTAGTGAGGAGCTTATTAATAAACTTAATAGGCTTAAAGTTCCATATAACGTAAATAGCATTTCTCAAATTATAGGTGCAAAAATTATAGATGATGTAGATAGTATGAGAATAAGTGTAGATGAAACAGTAACTGAGCGAGAGCGAATGATAAAATTACTTAAAGGGTTAGAGGAAGAGTGGTCAGGATATATTGAATTTTATAGAAGTAATGCAAATTATATATTTGGAAGAAGTATGTATAAAGAGATGTTTTTAAAACATTTAGATGAAAATGATATTGAAATAAGAAACTTTAAAGATGACAGCTTTAGAATAACAATTGGAAGTGCTAAAGAGAATAATTTAGTTTTAAAAGTTATAAAGGAGTTTTGCAATGAGAGAAGCTGTTATAAAGAGAGAGACTAAGGAGACTGATATAAACTTAAAGTTAAATATAGATGGAAGTGGAAAGTGTAATATTAATACTGGTATAGGTTTTTTTGATCATATGTTAAACTTATTTGCTTTCCACGGCAGGTTAGACTTGGATATACAGTGTGATGGCGATAAATGGGTTTGTGATCATCATACTGTTGAAGATGTATCAATTGTACTTGGAAAAGCTTTCAAGGAAGCTTTAGGTGATATGAGAGGAATAGAGAGGTATGGAAGTTTCTATATTCCTATGGATGAATCACTAGCATTTGTTTCAATTGATATAAGTGGGAGACCGTATTTAGTTTTTGATGGAGAGTTTAATAGAGAAAAGATAGGAGATTTTTCAACAGAGATGACTGAAGAATTTTTTAGAGGTTTCGCATTTAATGGAATGATGACAGTTCACGGAAAAGTAATGTATGGAAAAAATGATCATCATAAAATTGAAGGGTTATTTAAAGCACTTGGTAGGGCGATTAGATCTGCTAAAACTGTGAGTGGTACTGAGTTGCCATCAACTAAAGGCGTGCTTTAGTTGATATATTTAATTAAAGGGGGAGAAATAAATGATAGGGATAATAGACTATGGTATGGGGAACTTAAAAAGTATATGTAATGCACTAGATAAATTAAATGAAAAATATTTAATTAGTTCTTATAAATATGATTTAAGAAAATGTGATGGACTAATACTTCCAGGAGTAGGCTCTTTTAAGGAAGCTATGTTCAACTTAAGAAAAGATGGATTATATTCAGTTGTAAAAGAAACTGGAAGAGTTGGTACGCCATTACTTGGAATATGTCTTGGAATGCAATTGTTGTTTGAAATGGGATATGAGGGTGATGAAACAAAAGGGATAGGACTTCTTAAAGGTAAAGTTATAAAGATGAATGAGAAAAATCTTAGAGTTCCGAATATAGGGTGGAATTCATTAACTATAAATAAAGAGGATGATTTCATTGGAGATTTAAAGGATGAAAGTTACATGTATTACGTACACTCTTATTATGCAAAAGACTATGATAAAGAAGATTTAGTAGCTTATTCAGATTATTATGGACTTAATGTTCCTGGGATAGTTAGAAAAGATAACATTATAGGAGCTCAATTTCATCCTGAAAAGAGCGGTGAAGAAGGACTTAAATTGCTTAGAAAATTTTGTGATATTTGTAATGATAGAGCTCTAAATGAAGGAGATACTTATGATTATAATACCGGCAATTGATATTATAGATGGAAAGCCAGTTAGGCTATATAAAGGAGACTATACAAAAAAAGAAGTAGTTGGAGAAAGTGTTTTAGATATAGCAAAGAGTTTCGATAAAGATGGGGCTAAATTAATTCATATAGTTGATTTAGATGGGGCTAAAAATGGTGAGTTAATTAATTTAGATATTATTTTAGAAGTTGTTAAAAACGTTTCTGCAATGGTAGAAGTTGGCGGAGGAATAAGATCTTTTGAAAAGATTAAAAAATTAATAGATGGTGGAGTTTCTAGGGTAATACTTGGAACTTTAGCAGTTGAAAATGAACAGTTTTTAAAAGAGGCAGTTATAAGATACGGAGATAAAATAGCAGTTTCAATAGATTGTAAAGATGGATATGTTTATGGAAGAGGATGGCTTAGTAATAGCTCAATTAATTATATGGATTTTGCTAAAAAGTTAGAAAAAATTGGGGTTAAGAATATTATAGTTACAGATATAAGTAAAGATGGAACTTTAGAAGGTCCAAATTTAGAGATGCTTAAGGAACTTAAGACTTTAGTTAATATTGATATCACAGCTTCAGGAGGAGTCTGTGATATTAATAATATTAAAGATTTAAATGGGCTTAGTTTATATGGAGCTATTACTGGAAAAGGAATATATGCTAAAACATTATATTTAAAGGAAGCAATATATGAGTGTCAGAAATAAGGGGGATTATTTATGCACACAAAAAGAATAATACCATGTTTAGATGTTAAAAATGGTGAGGTTGTAAAAGGGGTGAATTTTATTGGACTTAAAAGTGTTGGAGATCCTGTAGAACTTGCAAAATATTATAATGACCAAGGAGCAGATGAACTTGTATTTCTTGATATAACTGCATCAAGTGAGGATAGGGAAATAATAAAGAGTGTAGTTTCAAATACTGCAAAGAAAATTTTTATTCCACTAACAGTTGGAGGTGGAATTAGAAATTTAGAGGATATAAAAGCAATTTTAAGATGTGGTGCTGATAAAGTAAGTTTAAACTCAGCAGCTGTTAAAAATAAGTATTTAATAAAAGAAGGGGCAGAATTCTTTGGAAGTCAATGTATAGTTGTTGCAATAGATGCTAAGATGCGAAAAGATTTAAGTGGATGGAATGTTTATATTAATGGTGGAAGAGAAGACACTGGAATAGATTTAATAGATTGGGTTAATGAAGTTACAAACCTTGGTGCTGGTGAAATATTATTAACGTCTATGGATGCAGATGGTACTAAAGAAGGCTTTGACATAAATATGATAAAGGCTGCTAGAGATGTTACTAATATCCCTATAATAGCTTCAGGTGGATGTGGAAAGTTAGAAGATTTTAGTGAAGTACTAGAAGATGATATATCAGATGCAGCACTTGCAGCATCATTATTTCATTATGGAGAGGTAACAATTAGCGAAGTTAAGGAGTATCTTAACGCGCAAGGTATAGCAGTTAGAAAGTAGATTGGGGATGATAATTATTTTTCGGGAAATAAGTATTGATAATATAGATTTTAATAAGTGTAACGGACTAGTTCCTTGTATAGTTCAAGACTATAAAACTATGGAAATTTTAATGCTTGCTTATATGAATAAGGAAAGTTTGAAAAAGACGTTAAATACTAAAACTACTTGGTTCTATAGTAGAAGTAGAGAAGAACTTTGGAATAAGGGCAAAACTTCTGGAAACTTTCAATACGTTAAAAATATTAAAGCAGATTGTGATAGTGATTCTATATTAGTATTTGTAGAACAAGTAGGAGTTGCATGTCATACTGGTGAGAGAAGTTGTTTCTTTAAAAATATTATTTTGTAAAATTAGGGAGGGGTATTTTGAAGGATATAATTAAAGAACTTTATGATGTTGTACAAGGTAGAAAAAAAGATGGGGATGAAGGTTCTTATACAACATATTTATTTAATAGCGGAAAAGATAAAATTTTAAAAAAAGTAGGTGAGGAATGTACTGAAGTTGTTATAGCAAGCATGAAAGTGGACAATAAAGAAGAACAGGTAAATGAAATATGTGATTTAACATATCATATTTTAGTATTACTAAATGAGTTAAATATTCCATTAGAAGAAGTTTATTATGAATTAGAAAAGAGAAGAAGTAAAATTAATAACTTCAAAGGTGAGAGAAAGAATATAGAAAATATATAGATTTTATTTATATATGAATGATTTAATTTAATAAGGAGAAAGATAATATTTGAAAGGAGTGTGGTCTAAATGCCTAAAAAAGATAACCTAGGAAATCCTATGCAAAAAGGTGAAAGAAGACAAAGACTTCATCAAAATCAAGATAATGTAGGTAATGCAAAAAATGAACCTAAATATAAGAGCTTTGATGGAAAGGAATTATAAAAAACACTAGGATCAAATTATTAGCTAAACCTTAAGGAAGAAGAAACTCTAAATATAAGTAGAGTTTCTTCTTTTATTTATAACGTAATAAAGATAAAATTAATTATAGAAATAATAATAAAAGGCAGGGAGAAAATATGATTAAAATATATTATTTTACATCTACAGGTAATTGTTTATATGCTGGTAAGAAGTTTAAAGAATCAATTGATAATGTGGAACTAATAAATATATCAAATGAATTAGACAAAGAAGAAATAAAATGTAATAGCGATATAGTCGGTTTTATATTTCCGCTACACTGTTTTGGACTTCCAATTGTAGCTTGTGAGTTTTTAAAAAAATTAAAATTAGAAGGGAATCCATATGTCTTTTTCTTACAAGTAACAGGTGGAGGAAGTTCTAATAATAGTTTTATTCAAGTTAAAGATAGCTTGAATTCCTTAGGTTTAAAACTTAATAATTATGAGGAGATAAAATATATTTCAAACTACACTAGAGCAGGATTAGAGCCAACTAAAGAGAGAGCAATCAAAGCAATAGAAAAAGAAGAATCTAAATTAAATGAATTTATAAACAGTGTTAAAAAGCAAGAGAATAAAGAGTTTAAGAAGAGAAAACAAATAATAAATAATTCAATGTATACTGTTTGGAAAGACAGATATAAAAAGAAAGATAAAAATTTTAATGTAAATGAAGATTGCATAGGATGCAATAAATGTAGGTATATATGTCCTGTAAACAATATTGATATAATCGAAAAAAAACCAGTATGGAAAGGTAATTGTACTGACTGTATGGCATGTATAAACATATGTCCTAAAGTAGCAATAAATATAGGTTCAAAAACAATTAAAAAAAATAGATATAGAAATCCATATATAGAAATAAATGAATTAATTTAAGAAATAAAAAGTTCATTTATGATATAATTAACCTAAATATGGTAAAGTGTTTTATGGTATGACACTTATTGAGGGGGACGTTCATTTTGAAAAAAATAGCATTATTCATTTTTAATGATATGGCAGATTATCAAACTACTTTTGTATCACATTTAATAAGTTCATCAGACAATTATGAGCTTGTAACTGTAGCATATGAAAGAGATACAATAAAGGGAAGCTCAGGGATTACATATGTTCCTGATATGCAATTAAAAGATGTTGAATATGAAGAGTTTAATGGAATAATTATTCCAGGGGGATGGAATGGGGAATTTAAGAATGAACTTAAAAGTTTAATTTTATACTTTAAGGATAATAATAAATTAATAGCTGGTATATGCGGTGCTGGAACAGTATACTTAGCAAAAGCTGGAGCTTTAGATAATGTAACATATACGACACCAGTTAAAAAGTGGACAGATAAGCATAAAGAAATTTTTGGAGATAAAGACCCATTTAATAGAGAAAATTATGTAAAAGCACATATAGCAAGAGATCTTAATGTAATAACTTCAAAAGGTAACGCATTTATTGATTTTGGAATTGAGGTATGTGATTTCTTAAATTTATTTGAAAGTAATGAAGAAAAAGAAATTTTCAGGAAAATGTTTAAATAAAGATAACTTTAAGGCTTACATAGATCTACAATAGGATTATGTAAGTCTTATTACAATTTCAGGAGGTAGGAAAAGATGAGATTTGAGGAACTTACACTAGACAACTTAAATATAATTATACCTTTTTATGTTGAGGCTTTTAATGCTCCACCTTGGAATGATAAATGGACAGAAGAGACAGTAAAAAAAAGATTAACTCAGATGATTAACTGTGAAGGGTTTTATGGTCTTATATGTTTTCACGAAGAAAAAGAAGTTGGGATGATACTTGGAAATGATGAGCACTACTATGATGGACTTCACTTCAATATTAAAGAGTTTTGTGTAGACAGAAACATTAAAGGAAAAGGTATAGGTAAAAAGCTTTTAAAGGAATTTACAAGCAGATTAAAGGAAAAGGGAGTGGATATAATTTATTTATTTACTTCAAGAACTGATGAGACAGAAGGATTTTATAAAAGCCAAGGTTATAAAACTTTAGAACATATGGCGATGATGGAAATGGAATTAACATAAAGAGGAGAAGGTTATGGACTGGATAAAAGAAATTGAGGAATATATACCTGTTAATGAGCAGGAACAAAAAGATAAAGAAAACTTTTTAATGTGCATAGAAAATTTTGATGATGTATTAACAAGAAAAAATGTTGTATGTCACATAACAAGCTCTGCTTTTGTACTTAATAAAAATAGAGATAAAACTTTAATGATACACCATAATATATATAATTCATGGGCTTGGACTGGTGGTCATGCTGATGGAGAAGAAAATTTCTTAGATGTTGCAATTAGAGAGTTAAAAGAAGAGACAGGAATTAAAAATGTGAAACCAATAATTACTGATATTGCTATGCTTGATGTAATACCAGTTAAAGGGCATATTAAAAAAGGTGAATTTGTATCACCACACCTTCACTTATCTTTAGCTTATTTAATAGAAGGTGATGAGAAAGATAGTCTCACTATTAAAGAAGATGAAAATAGTGGAGTTAAATGGATACCTATTAATGAATTAGAAGAGTATGTTAAAAATGAGCCTTATATGTATTTAGTTTATAAAAAAGGCTTAGATAGATTAAAATAAAAAAAGTGGCTAAGCCACTTTTTTTATTTTATAATTTTCAAATCTGTTGTACTTGTTTTTTCGAATTTATTACCAAGGCTATCTTCAAAAGTTACTTTAGACTCTAACAAATCATCTCTAGCTGATGAGTTATTTAAATCGAATGATAAAGTATCCATAAATTTATAAACATTATTAGGACTAGATCCATTAGAATCACCTTTACTTAAATCATCTAATGATAGTTCCTTAAGAATTTCTCCGTTATAGGAAAGAGTATATTTAAGAGATTTAATTTTATATTTATCAGAGTGATCATCTTTATTTAAATATATTGAATAATTAATATTCCCTGTAGATACACCAGAAGTAAAACTGAATCGTTGACCTAAGTCAACATTAAATTTACTTAATAAATAATTATTATATGAAATATTATTGTCCATGTTAATAGTGTAAGTTTTATCATTAATTTTTACATCAATATAACAGTTATACGTCTTATCCTTACTTGGAAGGACAGCTACATATGTTTCGTAATCAGATAATTCCATTTCTTTTTTTGAATATTTAGAGTTATCACTGTTATGTTCTTTATAAAATAAAGTTACATTGTCAGGCTTGTACATAGAGTCTAAGCTTAAAGATAATACTGAGTTATTTTTATCATTAATAGTAATAAAATAATCAGATATAAATGGGCTGGTATTATAATAATTCCCGTTGTTATTATTAGCCAAAATGTGATATTGATCATTTAAATGATTGTATTCAGATGATTTATTAAAATATAAAATTGCAAATATGCATATAAGTGCACCCATTATACAATGGATTATAATATGGGTTTTTTCTTTCATAAGAGCCCACCTTTCAATTAAACGTTTACTAAATTATAACATAAAAAGTATATTTATGGAATTTTATAAGTTGAGTTTAATTATAAATTTCTATTTTGGCTATTATCGAGTTTATTGGTTATAATTGAAGAAGAGATTAAATAAATGGGAGTGAAATTTTTGAAGAAAGCTTTAGAAGTATTAAAAAATTACTTTGGATATAATGAATTTAGAAAAGGTCAGGAAGATATAATAAATGAGATTGTAAGTGGTAATGATGTTACATGCATTATGCCAACTGGTGGAGGTAAGTCGATTTGTTATCAAGTTCCAGCATTGCTAATGGATGGTGTAACAGTTGTAATATCACCACTTATTTCGCTTATGAAAGACCAAGTTGATGGAATGAATAGTATGGGAATAAATTCTTCTTATATTAATTCATCACTTTCAGCTTTAGAAATAAATGATATTTTATTTAAAGTTAAAAATGGGGATATTAAAATAATTTATGTAGCACCAGAAAGACTTGAGTCAATGGATTTCTTAAATACTATATCTAATATAAAAGTATCTCAAGTTGCTGTTGATGAAGCACATTGTGTTTCACAGTGGGGACATGATTTTAGAAGTAGTTATAAACATATAAGTAGATTTATAAACTTATTGAAAGAGAGACCAGTTATATCAGCTTTTACAGCTACAGCAACAACAGAAGTAAGAGAAGATATAATAAAACTTTTAGCACTTAAAAATCCTAAAGTATTTATAGCAGGATTTGATAGAGAAAATCTAAAAATAATTATAGAAAAAGGTGTAAATAAGAAAAACTACGTATTAAATTATATAAATGAAAATAGAGATTTGTCAGGAATTATATACTCAGCAACTAGAAAGGAAGTAGATTCTCTTTATGAACTTTTAGAAGGAAGAGGCGTTAGTGTAACAAAATACCATGCAGGTCTATCAGATGAAGAGAGAAAGAAAAATCAAGAAGACTTTGTATATGATAGAAAAAGTATTATTATTGCCACAAATGCGTTTGGAATGGGTATAGATAAACCTAATATTAGATACGTAATACATTATAATATGCCAAAGAATATTGAAGGTTATTACCAAGAAATAGGTAGAGCGGGTAGAGACGGAGAAAACTCAGAATGTATATTATTATTTTCGCCAGGAGATGTTCAAAAGCAAAAGTATATAATTGATGTAGGAACAATTAATCCAGAAAGAAAAGCAAATGAGTTAGATAAACTTCAAACTATGACTGATTTAGTATATTACACAGGCTGTTATAGAAAATATATATTAAATTACTTTGGTGAAGATCGTAAAGAAGACTGTGGCAATTGTAGTAGTTGTGAATTTGATGGAGATGTTATAGATAAATCCGTTGATGCACAGAAAGTTATTTCTTGTGTTTATAGAATGAAGAGACCTTATGGAATCGGAATGATTGTTGATGTTTTAAGAGGTTCTAAAAATAAAAAGCTAGTTGACTTTAATTTAGATAAGTTAACAACTTACGGAATAATGAAAGATTATTCGAAAGACGACCTTAAAGAATTTATAAATACGTTAATTGCTAATGGATATTTAAATTATAATGGAGAATTTCCAGTAGTTACTCCTAATGAAAAATCAAGAAATATACTTATGGGAGAAGAGCAAGTTCTATTTAAAGAAGAAAGAAAAGTTCAGAAGATTATTGAAGACAATGATCTATTTATTATACTTAAAACTTTAAGAAGAGAAATCGCAGAAACAGAAGGGGTTCCACCTTATATAGTATTTGGTGATAATACTTTAAAAGAGATGAGTGTTAGAATGCCAAGAACAGAAGAACAAATGTTAGATATAAGTGGTGTTGGGCAGAAGAAGATAGATAAGTACGGAAAAGATTTCATAGATAAAATAGAAGAGTATGTTACTAATAATTCATTAGAAGTTAGTTTTGTTGTTACTAGTAATAAAAAGAAAAGCACAACTAGTAAAAGTGAAAGTAGAAAAAGTGATAAAAAGAAATCTTATGAAGTTACTTTAGAGGAACTAAGAAGTGGTAAAAGTTTTGTTCAAGTAGCAAGTGAGAGAGCGCTTGGTATAGGAACAGTTATGAACCATGTATATCAGTATTTAAATGATGGAAATGATATAGATTTTAAAATGAATTTTGAATCATTATTCTCTAAAGAAGATGAAGAAGAAGTTTTAAAAGTAATTAAAAAGGTTGGATATAATAAGTTGAAACCTATAAAAGAAGAAGTTAGAGCGGATATTAGCTATGACACAATTAAATATATTATTTTAAAATTCACTTTAAATAATGTAGCAAGTTAAAAAGTAATGGCTACCAAAATATTAGTTTTGGTAGCCATTTATTATATTATTTTTCTGATTCCTTCCATTCGTTAATAAGAGCAAGCATAAGATTACGTAATACTTTACCTATTCTTGAATATTCATAATCATCTAAGTTAGCAAGTGAAATTCTAATAGACCATTCTGAATCATTAAATCCGCTTCCAGATAAAAGGATTATAGAATAATCTTTAGCAAGTCTATAAAGTATATATACTAATGTATAATTTTTTTGTAAGTAAGTTGTAAAACTTTCACCAAATGTTTGGTTAGCCCAATTTAACAAATTAAATTCAGTATAATAGTATGCACTATAAGGGTTATCATCAAGTTCCATACCAAGTCCTTCGAATAGTAATTTTTTACGGCGACGGCATATATCCATTGTAAGACTCTTATAAGTATTATCTTTATCAAGTAATGCAAAAGCACAGAAAAATGCCATTTGAACTTGTTGTGGTGTTGATAAACCAGCAGTGTGATTTAATGCAACTTGTCTACTATCTGCAACTATTCTATCTATAAAAGGAATACTATCTGTATCAGTACAAAGATCTTTGTAACGAGATCTTATCATAGATTTCTTATCTTCAGGTAGTTCTTTAATTAAATCATCTAATACATTATTTTTTTGAAGAGCTACTGTACCAAGACGGTATCCAGTAACACCAAAATATTTAGAGAATGAATAAACACCAATCGTATTATAAGGTAAATCAGTCATCAATGAACGGAAGTTAGGAACGAAAGTACCGTAAACATCATCTGATATTATTATTAAATTAGAGTTATATTCTTTAATAACAGAAATTAAGTTAGCTCTACTTTCATCATCTAATGCAACTGATGATGGATTACCTGGATTTACAATAAATAGAGCTTTTATTGATTTATCCTTAAGTTTTTCGAGTTCTGATTTTGGGTATTGCCATGTTTCTTCACCGTTAGTCGTAAATTCACTAGCTTTTATTTCAACTATATCTAAACTATATCTTGGTATGTTAGGTATTTCTAAATATGGCGTAAATACAGGAGTCATTATTGCAATTTTATCACCTTTTACTAATAGTTCATTAGCTTTCAATGAATCAAATATATAGCACATAGCAGCAGTTGCACCTTCAACTGCAAAAATATCAAAATTACCGTGTTTTGGATCGTTAGAACACATTTCCTTTAATAAGTAGTTGTGTACGATTTGTTCTATATATGAAAGCATCCTATCAGGATAAGGATAATTATCACCAATAATTCCATCTGTAAGTTCATAAACAAAGTCATCTGGGTCGAATCCATTTTCATAAATTCCGTATTCTATTATATTTACTAAAAGGTCGATACCTGGGGCATCTTCATTTAATTTGGCAAACTCTTTAAATCTATTATAAATACCACTTTTATGAGGCATACCAGCAAGGTCTCCATCACACCATGTTTTTTGAGTTTCTAAAACTGCAAACTGTCCAAAAGTAAAATACGCTTGGCGAGGTGTTGAACAAGTCCAATTTGGATTTCCACGACCAGCATCAAGCAAAGGTCTTCTTCCAGTTTCCATTTCTTTTCTAGCTACGTTTATTAGTTCGTTTTTAAACTCAAAAGGGCTAATCTTGCCATAGACCTTTTCAATATTTTTGAAATTAGTATCATTTTCCATGTATAAGCCTCCTAAAATTATAGAGAATATTTAATCACAAAGAAACTATACACCAATTTAAAATAGATAAAAGAAATAAAACGTAATAAAATTGTTAAATTTCTATGATGTAAAATACAAAAAAAGTAACAAAAGGGAATAATGATAAGTATATATAGATTATTAACAAAATACTTACAGAAATAACATTGAAAAGAACTATAAATAAAACTATAATTTGAACATGGTTCATAATGAGGTGATTAAAAGTGCCAAAGATATTAGAAAATCCAAGAGAAAAAATATTAATAGAAGCAAAAGTTATTCTTAAAGAAAATGGTTACGAAGCCTTAAGTATGAGGAAACTTGCAAAGAATTGTGATATAGGAATTGGAACTGTGTATAATTACTTTAAAAATAAGTATTCAATTGCAACTGAAATAGTTCGTTTAGATTGGAGCACTGCAATTAATGATTTGGATAAGATTAAAATTCTAGAAATACCATTCGAAGATAAGATGAGAAGGATATACGATGAACTAAATAATTATTTAGCTAATCATATAGATATATTTTTAGATTTATATAAGGAAGAAAAAACTAAGCCAGATCACTGTAGTGAAGATATATTAGGACCGTTATATTCAGTAGTAGATGAGATGATAGATTATCATAGAGAAAGAGGAGAGCTTAATATTAATTTAGAAACTAGTAAATTTAGTAAATTTATAATAACTAATATGGTTACTATAGTAAAAAGTAACGCTTTTTCTTTTGAAGATTTAATGGTTGTCTTAACTCATAAATAACATAAATTTTATATCTTAATAACTATAAGATTTATGTTATTTTATGAACTTATATGAACAATGTTCACAAAAGGAGGAATTAAAATGGAAAATGAGAATGGGTATGCCAAAAAGACCCAAACCGCATTAATGATCATGTTTTTATTAGGTATATTTATTGGAGGTATGGATTCAGGAATTGTATCTCCAGCTAGAACAGTTATAGCAGATGCATTAGGTGTTAGTGCAGATTCATCGATTTGGATGATTACAATATATACATTAGCATACGCTGTTGTAATGCCTATATCTGGAAAACTTGCAGACAGATACGGAAAGAAGAAGTTATTCGTATTTTCAATTGCAGTATTTGGATTAGGTTCAGCACTATGTGGTATTTCTGATTATATTGGAGGATATAACTTCTTAATTGCATCAAGAATTATACAAGCTATCGGTGGCGGTGGTATTATGCCAATTGCTACAGCATTTATTGGAGAAAGTTTCCCTAAAGCAAAAAGAGGTGCTGCCCTTGGTATCGTTGGAGCAACTTATGGTATAGCTACAACCCTTGGACCAACAATTGGTTCAGGTATTATAAATATATTCGGTGGTGACAACTGGGGATTATTATTCTTTATAAATGTTCCTATATGTGTAGTAGTTGTTATAATGGCACTTAGAATAAAGATAATAGAAAAAGAATTGGTAGAAAAGAAACTAGATATAATAGGAAGTATTATTGTATCAATAATGATTTTATCAATAATGTATGCAGTTACAAATCTTAACTTCCATCATTTTGGAGAATCATTTAAATCAACAGATGTATATCCATTTTTAATAATATTTGTTGTATTAATACCTGTATTTATTTATCGTGAAAATAGAGCAGAAGATCCAATAATAAACTTAAATTATTTTAGAGATAGAGATATACGTATAACTTTAATAATGAGTTTAGTTGTTGGTTGTGGAATGATGAGTGTTGTATTTATACCTCAATATGGTGAAAATGTATTAAGATTAAGCCAAGGTTCAGGTGGATACTTAATTACTGTAATGGCAATATGTTCAGGTATTGCAGCGCCAATAGGTGGAAAATTCATTGATAAATACTCAGCAAAAGTTGTATTACTTGCAGGTTTTGGAGCAACAATGATTGGTACACTTACATTAGCACTATTTGTATCAAAGACAAATAATGCAGTAGGATTATTCTTTGCACTTGGAATAATGGGAGTTGGTATGGGATTAACAATGGGTACCCCTCTTAATTATTTAATGCAAAGCTATGTAAAGAAAGAAGAAGCAAGTTCAGCACAAGCAACATTATCACTTGTAAAAAGTGTTGGTATTGCAGTATCTCCTAATATATTAGTTAATTTCATTGCAGAAGCTGGGGATAAAATGCCAACAAAGTTAATGGAAGTTATGCCTAAAATTCCAGGTATGGGATCAGGTGCAGCTCATTCAATAGGAGCAAGTGATGTTCCAAAACATATACTAGATTCATTCCAAAATGCAGATGTAACTAGTATAACTGGAGTAATGAAAGATTTCTCAACATTTATGTTTGATAAGGCAAAACCTGGTATTGAACAAGGACTAGCCGGACATTTGCCACCTCATACTACAGTTGAAACAATGTTTAATAGTATGAGAACTGATTATTTACATCAAGTGGATGGTGCTAGAGTTGCAATAGAAAATACTTTCCAATCAACAATGAACAGTGGATTTGCAAACTTATTTATCGCATCAGCTGTAATTGCGGCTATTGGATTCGTATGTGCACTATTTTTAACAAATAAGAAAAAAGAAGAAGTAACAAAATAAGAAATATAATAATGAATTTAAAAAAGGACTATTTGAAATAGAGTATATAAACTCTACTTTAAATAGTCCTTTCTTGAATTTTAAAGAATTAATTGACCATATATAATTGCAAAAAGTACTAAAAATGCAAAAAGTCCAAGAATCCCTAAACTGAATTTAATTGCATCTGATTTTGTATTCATAAAACCACTCCCTTTATATATAATATTCTACAAATAATGTTTTATATCCTTCAAATTTGAAAAAAATACATAATATTCTTTGGATAAATATTCATGTAAAAGGAACAAAATACAAAAACACTGTAGCTGTACATAAAAAAAGTAGTTAATAAAAAGGTAAAATATAAAAACGAATACATGCCGTAAACAGTATAAGATATGAACATTTATTAAAATTAATGATTTTTAAATTGCTCCGAGTGGATTAAAATGCAGATTTAATTGCAAAAAGTGTTAACGAAATGGAAACAGAGTATAGTAAATGTGAATATTGTTAACAAACTGTGTTTGGGGGCGAATATGGTCGTTTGACAAAAAATTAAAAGAGAATAATATATAGTATGTGCTGTGTGTGGAATGAATTCACATTTCATATGCAGATAATTTTCAGAATCATTAATAGTTATAACTTATATTGTAATTAGTAATGATTTTGATCGAAAATTAAATATTTTTAGAGAGGATGTAGTTTCATGAGCAGTGTTAAAAAACTTACATTATTCCAACTTATCGGAATCACTATGGCATTTTTCGGTACAGTTAGAAGTGTTCCAACATTAGCAATCAATGGATGGGCACAAATTTTTTATCTTGTAGGAGCAGTTATTGTATTCGCTATTCCAATTTCATTAATAGCAGCAGAACTTGCTACAGGATGGCCAGAAGAAGGAGGCCCTCACGTTTGGGTTAAGGCAGCACTAGGAGAAAAATGGGGATTCGTAACTTCATGGCTTCTATGGGTTCAAATGTTCTTCGGAATGGTAATGGTAGCTTCAACAGTTGGAGTTCTACTAGGATATGTTGTAGGAAACGAAGCATTATCAAAAAATAACGTATTTATATTTATCGTAATACTTATTTCTTATTGGGGAGTTACATTATTAAATCTTAAATTCGATATGGTTAAGATTGTTGGTAACTGGGGAGCAGTAATCGGAGTTTATATTCCATTTATCGCTTTAGTAGTTCTAGGTGTAGCTTACTTATGTAAAAACGGTATACAAGCTGATAGCTATTTAGGAACATTTAGCGCAAGCAAAATAATACCAGACTTCCACGATTTCGGAAGCTTAACTTATTTCTCAGGAATTATATTTATATTTGCAGGGGTTGAAATATCATCAGTTCACGCTAACAATATCGAAAACCCTAAGAAGAATTATCCAATAGCTGTTATAAGCTCAGTTATTCTTCTAGTAATATTCAACTTAATCGCAGGATTAACAGTTGCAAACGCAGTACCAATGGGAAAAATGGAGTTAGCTAATATAACTCAACCATTCGTAATATACTGTCAAGGACTTGGAATACCAGCAGTATTCTCAAACATCATATCAGCAATGATAGCAATTGGTGTATTAGTTCAATTAAGTGCTTGGGTACTTGGACCATCAAAAGCAATGATCAAAGTTGCAGACGAAGGAAATTTACCACCAGTTTTCCAAAAGAGAACAGCAAATGGAGTTCCAATAACTTTCGTTTTAATACAAGCTATAGTTATTTCATTAATATCAATCACTTACTTAATAACATCAGATGTTAACAGTGCATTCTTTATGATAACTGTAACAACAACTATACTTTACTGTATCGTTTATATATTAATTGCGGTATCAGCTATAGTATTAAGATACAAAGCACCTAAGGTTGAAAGACCATTTAGATTAGGATCATCAGGAAATGGATTAATGTGGGTTATATCAATGCTTGCTTTATTCGGAGTAATCATTACTGTAATAGTAAGTTTAATACCACCATCAATCTTACCTAAGAACCAACATACAGGATACATTGCATTCCAAATTATTGGAACAATTGTAAGTATCATAATTCCATTAATAATATTCAAGTTCAAGAAACCTGAATGGAGAAAAAAAGAAAGTAAATAATTTTAAGCATAATTATTTATAAAAAACATTATTAAAAAGCATTATATAAAAATTTATATAAAGAAAAAAGCATTATAATATGAGTATTTAAAATGACTAAGCATTTCATTTTAAATGTGCATATAGAAAAAATTGAAAAACAAAGGAGTATTTAAAATGAGTGGACAAGATTTAAACTTAAAAGCATTATTTTTAGGACCAAAGTCAGAAAACAAAGAAACTTTCTCAAAGCATTTAAATATGTTATTCCAAGACCATAGTGAATGGAGAAAGAACTATCATCCAGAAGATAAAGATATAATAAAGACATCAGATATCCGTGAAGAAGATTACCAAATAACAGCGGACAAAATGGAAGATGTTTTAATAGAATTATCAAGAAAATTAAGATCAAAATCATTACCATGGCATTCACCAAGATTCTTAGGACACATGAACTCAGAAACTTTAATGCCAGCAATACTTGGATATTTCGCAGCGATGTTATATAACGGAAATAACGTAGCTTACGAATCATCACCAGGAACTTCAGAAATGGAAGAAGAAGTTGGAGCAGATTTTGCTAAACTTATGGGATACGAAGATGGAATTGGTTGGGGACATATCTGTGCAGACGGATCAATCGCTAACTTAGAAGCTATCTGGTATGCTAGAAACATTAAGTCATTACCTCTAGCAATGAAAGAAGTTGCTCCTCAATTAGTTGAAGGAAAAACTGAATGGGAACTTTTAAACATGTCAACAAAGGAAATCTTAGATTTAGTTGATAGAGTTCCAGAACAATTAGATGATTTAAAAGCTAAATCAGCTAGAAGTGGTAAGAACTTAGGAAAGCTAGGAAAATGGTTTGTTCCTCAAACTAAGCATTACTCATGGCTAAAAGCTGCTGATATAATCGGTATAGGTTTAGACCAAGTTGAAGCTGTAGAAGTTAACGAACAATACAGAATGAACACAGAAGTTCTTGAACAAAAGATCAGAGAAAATGCAGCTAAGGGAATTCCTACATTAGGAGTTGTTGGAGTTGTTGGTTCAACAGAAGAAGGAGCAGTTGATGATATACACAAGATCATAGCTGTAAGAGACAAGTTAGCTAAAGAAGGAATACACTTCTATGCACACGTTGATGCTGCATACGGTGGATACGCAAGATCAATCTTCTTAGATGAAAACTTTGATTTCATACCTAAGAAAGATTTAAAAGCTAAATACTTAGAGCACGGAGTATTCTTAAACGAAGCTACAGAGTGGCCTTCAGATGATACTTACGAAGCATTCAAAGCTATAAGCGAATGTGATACAGTAACTATCGATCCTCACAAGATGGGATATATCCCTTACTCAGCTGGTGGAATAGTTGTTAAAGATAAGAGAATGAGAGAATCAATCTCATACTTCGCAACTTACGTATTTGAAAAAGGAATGGATATACCTGCACTTCTTGGAGCATTCATGCTTGAAGGATCAAAAGCTGGAGCTACAGCAGCATCAGTTTGGGCAGCTCATAGAACATTACCATTAAATATAACAGGATACGGAAAATTAATTGGAGCTGGTGTTGAAGGTGCATTTAACTTATACAACCACTTCAATGGAAAAGAATTTATAGTTGGTGGTAAGAAATTAATACTTAACACATTAATCAGACCAGATTTCAATATGGTTGACTTCGCATTCAATGAAGAAGGAAACACTGATTTAGTTAAGATGAACCAATTAAACCATGATTTCTATGAAGAAGCTTCATACGCAAGAGGCGGATTATACGGAAATGACTTCATTACTTCACATACTGATTTCGCAGTTCCTGACTACGGAAACAGCCCATACCCATTTGTTAAATCACTTGGATTCTCAAGAGAATCATGGGATGAAGTACAAAAAGTTACTGTATTAAGAGCTTGTGTACTTTCACCATTCATCAACGAAATGGCAACATTCGATGAATACATGGAAAAAGTTGATACAGCTATACAAAAGAAATTAGAAAACATCTACGATGTAAGATAATAACTATTTGTAATATACAAAGGACCTTCATTAGTGAGGGTCCTTTTTTTATGCATAAATTAGTTAAAGCGATTTTATTACTTTTTCCATAAGAGTGATGGAATTATGGGATGCATATAGGCAGTTTGATTCGAAGGTTTCTACACCACAGTCTTCTTCGGTATCTGTTATTGACCTTATTGCTATAAAAGGAACAGTATTTACATAACATACATGGGCTATGCTAGCTGTTTCCATATCTACGCAAAGTGGATTATACTTTTCAATTATTTGTTTCCTACCAGAGTCACTTATAAATGCTTCTCCAGTTACAATTCTTCCAAATAATATGTTTTGAGAAAATATATTATTATCTACAATTTCTTTAGTTAACTTAAGAAGACTATTATCCCCTTTAAAATATATGTTATCCATCCATGGATGATATTCAGTTAATATTCCGTCTTCAACATCATGATATGAAACCTCTGTAGAAATTACTGTATCACCGATTTTTAAGGTGCTATCAATTGCACCAGCTACACCAGTTATAATAATTGCAGTCACATTAAATTTATCTATTAGTATTTGAGTAGCGATTGCTGCGTTGACTTTACAAACTCCGCAATATAAAGCTACAACATCTACATTATAATATTTACCAGTATAAAAATTTAACATTGCATATGTTTCAACAGTTGAATCAGATAGATTATTTATAAAGGGCATTATTTCAGTTTCTGATGGACCTATAATTCCTATTTTCATAATATCACCTCATATATAGTTTTCAACATCGAATTTAGAAAGTCCTTTATATTACTAGCTTAAAGTATAAGTTTAATAGGACCTTTTGAAGTAAGTAGGGGAGAAAAGAAGAACGCAAAAAGGGTACCGAAAGCATTAAAATCGGTACCCTTTGGAGTATTATAGTCTTAAAATGAGTGAGACTATAAAGCATTAATTTTTTTAAGCATTTTATTTATAATTATTTTTAAATAATTAACTAATTTATATATTTAAGCATTAATTTTTTTGAAAAGTATTTTTATTATTTAATAACTAATTTAGTGAATCCTTTTTTACCTTTTTTAATCATAGCGAATCCTTCAGCGAAGTGAGCATTCTCTAAGTTTTCAGCAAAATTTTCTACCTTAACGTCATTTATAGTTAATCCACCTTGTGTTACGAATCTCTTAGCTTCTGATTTTGATGGGAATACATCAAATTCAACTAATACATCGATTAGGTTAGTTCCTAAATGAGCTTCTGTAATTTCAACAGTAGGTACGTGATCTAAATTAGCGCCACCTTCGAATAAAGCTTGTGATGCTTCAGCAGCTTTAACAGCAGCTTCTTCACCATGAACTAGTTTAGTTACTTCGAAAGCTAATCTCTTTTTAGCTTCGTTAATTTCTGATCCTTCAACTGAACATAATTTTGTTATTTCATCTATTGATACGAATGTTAATAATTTTAAGCATTTTTCTACATCAGCATCAGCGATGTTTCTCCAGTATTGGAAGAACTCAAATGGTGATACTCTTTCTGGATCAAGCCATAAAGCTCCACCGACAGTTTTACCCATTTTTTCTCCTTCGCTGTTAGTTAAAAGAGAACAAGTCATAGCGTATACGCTCTTACCTTTTTTCTTTCTTACTAAATCAACACCAGCAATCATGTTTGACCATTGGTCGTCTCCACCAAGTTCCATCTTACAGTTGAACTTTTCATTTAATTCAACAAAATCGTAAGCTTGCATTAACATGTAGTTAAATTCTAAGAATGATAAACCTCTATCTAAAGCAAATCTTTTCTTGAAACAATCAGCAGCTAACATTTTGTTTACTGTGAAGTGTCCACCAACTTCTCTTAAGAAATCAATGTAATTTAAGCCTCTAAGCCAATCAGCATTGTTAACTAATATAGCTTTGTCATCTTCAAAGTCGATGAATCTTGACATTTGACCTTTTATTGAATCAACATTATGTTGTATTTGTTCGTCTGTTAACATTTGTCTCATATCAGTTTTTCCACTTGGATCTCCGATAGTAACAGTACCTCCACCAATTAATACGATTGGTCTGTGACCAGCTTGTTGCATGTGTGCCATGAACATTAAAGCTATAAAGTGACCAACGTGTAAACTATCAGCAGTAGGATCGAATCCTATGTAGAATGTTACTTTCTCTTTCCCAAGTAATTCTCTTGTTTCTTCTTCGTGTGTGAATTGTTTAATGTATCCACGTTCCTTTAAAATATCTAAAACATTTCTTTCCATAATAAAAACCTCCAATAATTAATTTAAATTTAGATTAATTATTGACCTTCTTAAGAAAAACTAATATAATATATATGTAAAATAATAATATTAATATTCGGGGAAGGGCAATAATTTAACGATATTTGCAATTTTCTTACGCTATATAAGATTTGTGGTGATTCTTATATAGCTTTTTATTTATAAAAATTATTAAAAAAATAATTTAATATAACAAAAAAACCTCATCCGTTGAAAGGACGAGATTACTCACGTGGTACCACCTTAATTTATTATATATAAACATCCGTTTATAATAACCTTATTAAGAGTTTCTAACGGTACTCAACCGACAACACCTACTGTCTATAATAATAGAGTTCAATGAACGACTCCAAGATGTATTCAAAGATAAATGTCTTTGCGCCTCTCATCAACCGGCAACTTTCTGTTAAGCTTAGATACTTCTACTTGTTCTCTTCACAGTCTTTAGTGATAAATTAAGTTGTTTGCAAAATGTTTTATTTGTTTTGCATGAACTCATTATAACCCCATAAATTATTAGAGTCAACAATAATTTTAAAATATTTTTATTAAGTGTATGTGAAAAATAAGTATTTTAAGTTAATAATAGAACTAAAATGTAAATGGAATATAGTCATAGTATGATGTATTATATTTAGAGGAAAACATAACACTATAAGTAGAAAGAAGGACGTATATGAAATATTTAAAATATCTTTTAGTTTTCATTCCAATTAGTATAATAGCAGAATTTATGCACGTATCAGAAACTTTAATATTCCTTTTATCAGCTCTTGCAATAGTTC
This sequence comes from Clostridium sp., assembly GCF_036643715.1. Classification (GTDB taxonomy): domain Bacteria; phylum Bacillota; class Clostridia; order Clostridiales; family Clostridiaceae; genus Clostridium. Next base: position 23,550 of record NZ_JAVXRL010000033.1, read on the forward strand.
CGCTTGCTGGACTTATGGGAGAAGCTACAGAAGAAATATCATGTTATACAGGACCTAAGATAGGAGGCTTTTTAAATGCAACTTTTGGAAATGCAACAGAGCTAATAATTTCATTTTTTGCATTAAAAAGTGGATTGTTTGATGTTGTAAAAGCTTCAATTGCAGGTTCAGTTATAGGAAATACTTTACTAGTTTTAGGAGCTAGTATGTTACTTGGAGGACTTAAGTTTAAGACTCAGAAGTTTAATGAGAAAGTAATTAATATGAGTTCAAGTATGCTTTTATTTGCAGTTATAGGACTTACAATTCCTGCAATATTCACTCATACTATGCCAGAAAGCCTTGTTAATACAAAGTATGAAGGATTAAGCATAATAGTTGCAGCAATTATGTTTATTATATACATATTAAGTTTAGTATTTTCATTTTTTACTCATAAAGATATGTACGCTCAAGATGAAGAAGAAAATGTTCAAGCAAAATGGTCAATGAAAAAATCAATATTAGTTTTAGCTATAGCAACTGTTTGTATAGCTATAGAGAGTGAACTTTTAGTTAGTGCCGTAGAGCCTATGACAGCTTCACTTGGATTAAGTGAATTCTTCGTTGGTATTATAGTAATTCCTATAATAGGAAATGCAGCAGAACATAGTACAGCTATTGTAATGGCACTTAAAAACAAGATGGATGTTGCAGTAGAAATTGCAATAGGGTCTAGTCTTCAAATAATTTTATTTGTTGCACCAGTATTAGTGTTTTTAAGTTTAATATTTACTCCTATGAGTATTGTATTTAATCCATTTGAACTTGTAGCATTAATAGTTTCAGTTTTAATTGCTAATAAAGTAGCAACAGATGGTGAGTCAAATTGGCTTGAAGGTGTTCAATTAATATCTGTATATATAATTATTGCAGCATGTTTCTTTGTTGTTTAAACATTAAAAAAATAGTTATACTTCAATAATAAGGAGTATAACTATTTTTTTTATAAAAATGATATACTATTATTATTAAAAAGAGAAAGGATGTTTAATAGTTTGGAAAAATTATATTACATAGATCAATATATAAAAGAATTTACAGCAGAAGTTGAAGAAGTTTTAGAGCGAGAGGGAAAATTCCATGTTGTCCTAGATAAAAGTGCTTTTTTCCCAGGTGGAGGAGGTCAGCCTTGTGACTTAGGATTTTTAGATAATCATGAGGTAATAGATGTATATGAAGAAAATGGAATTGTATATCATGTAGTAAATAAAAAACCTATAAAAATTCATAAAGTTAAATGTAAAATAGATTGGAATAGAAGATTTGATTATATGCAGCAGCATTTATCACAACATGTTCTTTCAGGATGCTTTTTTAAATTATTCAATCAAAATACAGCAGGAATACATTTAGGAAAAGATATAAGTACTATTGACATAGTTGGTGATTTAACTGATGAGCAAATAAGAGAAGCAGAAGTTTTTGCTAATGATAGAATAAGTGAGAACCTTAATGTGGAATTTTTATTTCCAGAGAGAAGAGAACTTAAGAAGTTAGGACTTAGACGTGATCTTCCAAAGACTGATGAAAAGATAAGAATTGTAAAGATTGAAGATCTTGATATAAATGCATGTTGTGGGATTCATCCAAGCAAGACAATAGAGCTTCAATGTATAAAACTTAAAAGAGCTGAAAAGCACAAAGGAAATACAAGAATTGAATATCTAGCTGGAAGAAGAGCTATAAATGACTACTTTATAAAAGATGCTTTTTCAAAGAAAATATGCAATTTCTTAAGTTGTAGCGAAAATGAGGCAGTTAATAGTATAAATAATTTAAACGAAGAAGTTAAAAGTTTAATTAATAAAAATAAAAATTTAACTGTTGAAATATCAGAATATAAAGGTAAAGAGCTTATAGATAATGCAGAAAAAATTAATGGAATATCTGTAATAAAAGAAGTATATGAAGATGAGGATGTTAAATACGTAAGTAAGCTTGTTTCAAAGTTAACAGAAAGTGATAATGTTATTGCGTTAATGGTTATCAAAAATGGCGATAGAGCTAATTTAATATTTGCTTCTTCAAAAAATATTAAAGGAACAGATATGAACACACTTTTAAAAGATTCAATTAGCCTAATTGACGGAAGAGGTGGCGGAAGTAAACTTCTAGCTCAAGGTGGCGGAAAGAATAATAGTAATTTAGATTCTCTTTTAGATTATGCAGTTATGAAAATAAAATCAAATTTATAATATATAAATTGATCCTCACCTAAAATACAGGTGGGGATATTTTTTAATAAAAAATAAATGATAAAGAATATCAATATCGTTAATAATTTGAGCAATACACAGTAATTATGAGTATGGAGGGGTTATATTTAATAAACAAACTATATCCTAATTGACAGAAAACTGGAATATAGATACAATTCTAATTGAAAATCAATTTCATTTGGAGGTATTATGATAAAAGAAATTATTAGATATATTTATGAAAATAAAGATTTTTCAACTAGTGGCATATCAAAAGCATTAGGTTTAAGCGAAGGTATTGTAGATCAATACAAAGAAAAATTATTACTAAGTGGATATATTTACAAAGAGGAAAGTTGTAGTAGTGAAGCTTGCAAGAAATGTAGTTGTGGATGTAATGATAAAATGTTGAATCCAATATTGCAGTGGGGAATTTCAGACAAAGGGATTAATCTTATAAAAAGAGAGGTGAAATAAATGAGTAAAATATCTAATTGTAAAGTTGGAGATAAGCTAACTGTTAAAGGTATCAATAGAGAAAGTAATGTTAAGAGAAGGCTTATGGATATGGGAATTACACCAGGAATAACTATTGAAATTACAGGTAAAGCACCATTAGGAGATCCAATAGAAATATGCATAAGAGGTTATAAATTAACTTTAAGAAAAGAAGAAGCAGAAGCTATATTAATTTAAGGGGTGAATTCAATTATGCCTATAACATTTTTAGATGAAGGTTCTATAGTTAAAATAAAGGAAATAATTTTAAGTGAAATATTGTGCAAAAGAATTAAATCAATGGGATTTAATATTGGAGAAAGTATTCAAATTATAAAAAATGACGGAGCAAATTTAATATTAGGTGTTGGAGAATCAAGAATAGCACTTAGTTTTGGAATGGCACAGAAAATATTAGCAGAATAAATTTTTTAGGGGGATACAAAGATGAAAATAGCTTTAGTAGGGAATCCAAACTGTGGTAAAAGCAGTATATTTAATGCATTAACAAAAGGAAGGCAACATATAGGTAATTGGCCTGGGGTTACAGTAGAAAAGAAAGAAGGTAAACTAAAGTACAATGGGAAAGAGTATAGCGTAATAGATCTTCCAGGTACTTATAGTTTAGGTGCTTATTCAGAGGATGAGGTAGTTGCAAGAGACTATATACTTAAAGAGAATCCAGATGTTGTTATAAATGTTGTTGATGCAACAAACTTAGAAAGAAATCTATATCTTACAGTACAATTAATAGAATTAGGAGTTAACGTAGTTCTTGTACTTAATATGATGGACAATGCTAAAAATAAAGGAATTAATATAAATTCTGATGAGTTATCTAAAAGACTTGGTATACCAGTTGTAGAAACTGTTGCAACAAAAAAAGATGGTATAGAAAGAGTAATAGAGGAATCGATCAAATGTAAAAAATCATATAATAAAAAAATCAGTACTAATAAATCATTGATAGATAGAATTAATATTTTAAAAAGTTGCTTAAAGGATAAAGAATTAGATTATTCATCAGAGTGGATATCATTAAAGTTACTAGAGAATGATAAGAATATAAGAAGGTACATAGAAGAATGCGGTTATGAGGATGTCTTAAACTGTGCAGATGAATTAATTGAAGATTATATAGAGTCAGAAGGCCTAGAACCGGAGATGGCTATAGTTGATGAACGATATAATTTTATAAGTAACATTACAAAAGGTATATTAAAGAAGCCAAGCACTCGAAGTAAAACATTATCAGATAAAATTGATGCAGTTGTTACGAATAAATTTTTAGGTATACCTATATTTGCAGTAATTATGTATATTTTATATGATATTACTTTTAAAGTAGGGGCAGGACTTCAAGAGTGGTTAGGTGGCGGTATTGAAGCTATTGGTGCACTAGTAGTTGAAAAACTTGAAGGGATTGGTTCTCCAGATTTTTTAAATGGATTTATAGGAGATGGAATTTTTGCAGGGGTAGGTTCTGTATTAAGTTTTGTTCCTTTAATTATGGTGATGTATTTCTTAATGGGATTATTAGAAGATAGCGGATATATGGCTAGAGCTGCCTATATAATGGATAGGGTAATGAAGGCATTAGGATTACATGGTAAAACATTTATTTCAATGATAATAGGGTCAGGATGTAATGTGCCTGGAATTATGGCAACTAGAACTTTAGAAAGTAAAAAAGATAGAATGATTGCAATTCTTATAAATCCTTTTGTTTCATGTGGTGCTAGACTTCCAATATATTTAGTGTTTATTGATGCATTTTTCCAAACACATGCTTCACTTATTTTATTAAGTTTATATTTATTAGGAATTATTGTAGCTTTAATTTGTGGAAAAATATTAAGTAAAACATTGTTTAAAGGAGAATCATCTTATTTTGTAATGGAACTTCCAAGCTATAGAGTTCCATCTCTTAAAAATGTTGCAATTTTAACTTGGGAAAAAGGTGGAGCCTTTATTAAAAAAGCTGGGGTTATTATATTACCAGCAGTTGTAGTTATTTGGATACTATCAGTGTTACCATTTGGGGTAGAACAATATAGTGAAGCTTCTATTCTTGGAAGAATTGGAGAATTTATTGCACCTATATACGTTTTTGCTGGATTTGCAACATGGCAAGCTTCAGTTGCTCTTTTCTCAGGAATAGTTGCTAAAGAAGCAGTTGTAGCAACTTTAGGTATGCTATATGTAGGAGCCTCAGAGGGAACAGAACTTATATCAGCTATAGCTGCTAATTTCACTCCTCTTTCAGCTATGTCATATATGGTAATGACTTTACTTTTCACACCATGTTTAGCTGCATTAGGTGCAATTAAGAGGGAGACTAACTCATGGAAATGGACAGCTTTCTCAGCTATAAGTTCCTTTGTTATAGCACTAATTGTAGCAACATTAGTATATCAAGGTGGATTATTATTAGGATTTAAATAGAATAATAAAGATAGGAAGCATTTTTACGCTTCCTATCTTTATGTTAGTTAAGTATATTGATAAAAGAGTAATGTGCAACAGAGATAATAATGTCGGAAATATAATTGTATATAGAAAGCACCTATTAATAGGTGTGAAATTCGAAGCTTCAATATAAATAATTAATTTTATATTGAAGTTTTATTTTAGTCTAAATTAATTTTGTTCTTATAGTTTAGATTTTTATTTAAATATATTAACAATTTTAACTATATATATACATTTTTCTTTTAAAATATAAGACTATAATGAATTTAATACTTAAAGGTTTGGAGGGGATTTGCATGAATGTTTTTTATAATATACTAGTTCAGATAGTAGCTAGAGTTGCTGGTTTACTTCTATGTCTATTTTTAATGACTAGATT
>NZ_JAVXRL010000034.1:0-28896 GCF_036643715.1 Clostridium sp.
CCTTATCGATTTCGTCATACTTGAATGACTCAGCGAATCCTCTGCTAGCTAATACGCTTGTTATAGCTGCTGTTAATGTAGTCTTACCGTGGTCTACGTGACCTATAGTTCCGATATTAACGTGTGGTTTACTTCTTTCGAATTTTGCTTTTGACATTATAAATTCCTCCTTATCACTCTAATAAACCTTGCCTAGTGTTTTCTACTTTATTTTCATTATGGAGCTCACGATCGGGATTGAACCGACGACCTCCGCCTTACCAAGGCGACACTCTACCAACTGAGCTACGTGAGCACTCATATATATGAGTTTTCTTTAATATACCAATTATAAAGTTTACTATCATTTTTTTTGTTTGTCAACAAAAATTAACTACTTTAGATCTAAGCATTTTTCAAGTTTTCGTTTTACTCTCTGTAATGCATTATCTATCGATTTCGCATGTCTATCAAGATCACACGCAATCTCTTGGTATGATTTCCCATCAAGGTAAGAGTTTAACACTTCTAATTCTAGCCTTGAAAGTACTTTTTCTATCTCTTCTTCAATTCTTATCTTTTCTTCTTGACTTATAACAAGTTCCTCAGGGTCAGTTATTTTTAATCCTGCTAATACATCTAGGAGAGTTCTCTCTGATTCTTCCTCATATATAGGTTTGTTAAGCGATATATATGTGTTTAATGGAATATGTTTTTGTCTTGTTGCAGTCTTAATTGCTGTTATTATCTGTCTAGTAACACAAAGCTCTGCAAAAGCTTTAAACGTTGAAAGTTTATCAGGATTAAAATCCCTAATTGCCTTATAAAGTCCTATCATTCCTTCTTGATATATGTCTTCTCTATCAGCACCAATCAAAAAGTATGATTTAGCTTTCGTCTTCACAAAACTTTCATACTTATTTATTAAATACTCTTGAGCCATCACATTACCTGTTTTAGCTTCAATAGCTATTTCTTCATCTTTTTTTTCCTCAAACTCAAAATATTTCGTCATAGAATACCCACCATTCTCCACATTTTACCCTATTTGATAACTCCCTTGTTACTCTTGATATTATACATTAGTAAAATAAGCTAAGTCAACAAACCTAGCGACTTCTACGCATCTCTTCAAGCTTTATAAGAACGTCCTCTTTTATATTATCTCCAAGAGGATTTTTTTGAGAAGTTATATTTTTTTCAGTTTTATTTCTTATTTTGTCTTGAATATTTATTACTTCGTTATAAAATTCTAAAGATGACATTCTAACAGCACCTCTTTGGAATATAGTCTGCTGTTCAAGCCAGTCTGATGTAACAACGCATACTTCATATTTACGGCCTATATTGTGTACTTCTTTTTCAATATAAGCGTCTGCGGTCTCCCCATCTTTGGTGAAAACTATAGATAGATTTTTATTTATTTCTTCTTTATTTTCAAGATTGCCTGCTACTTTATAGCCATCAAAAACCAGAATTACCTTACAATTATTATAACTACCATAATTATGAAGCATACCCACTAATTTATCTCTAGCTCCATCAAAACTAACATTTTTCAATTCTTTTAAATTTGGCCAGCAATTTACAACATTATATCCATCTATAAAAATTATTTTCACATCTCATCCCTCTTTTATTTCAATCTACCCTTTAGTACTTCATACATCATTATACCACCAGCTACTGATGCATTTAAAGAATTTATTTTTCCAATCATAGGAATTTTAACTAATTTGTCACATTTTTTAAGAGTTAATTTTGATATTCCTCTTCCTTCGCTTCCAATAATTAATGCACATGGACCTCCAAAATCAACTTGGTGGCTATATTCTACACCCTCTATATCAGCTCCATATACCCATATACCAGCTTCTTTAAGTTCATCTATAGTACTGTTGATATTTGTTACTTTAGCTATCTTAACATGCTCTACAGCCCCTACTGATGACTTATACACTGTAGGTGTTACTCCAACATTTCTTCTTTTTGGAATTATAATACCATGTACTCCACAAGTTTCCGCTGTTCTTATTATTGAACCTAAATTATGTGGATCTTCTAATTCGTCTAATATAATTACAAATGGTGCTTCATCTTTTTCCTTTGCAGCATTTAATATATCTTTAACATCAAAATACTTATATGGAGTTATAACAGCTATAGCACCTTGGTGTACTGCTCCATTTGACATTCCATCTAATTTTTTCTTATCTACTTCTTTTATAACAACCTTATTATCTTTTGCTAAGCTAAGTATTGCATTTATTGAACCTTCTCTTTGTCCTTTAGTAACATATAAAGCTTCTATTGTTTTATCACTTTTTAAAGCTTCCATTACTGCATTTCTACCAATTATTAAATCTTCTCTAACTGATTCTACTACTGCTGGTTCTTCTACTGATGCTACTTTTGGTTTTGATGGTCTTTCATATGTTCTCTTGTTCTCTTTAAAGTCTCTTCTCTCTCTTGATGGTTTTTCAAATCTATTTTCTGAATCTCTATCGTCTCTTACTCTGCTACCTCTTCCAGCATCCTTTTTTCTACTTGGTTTATTACTTTTTTTTATTCTTGTCATATTACATAGCTCCTTAAAGTTATATTGTATATATTTTATTTTTTGCAAATCTCAATACTTTTATTAAATATGAATTCTAATCTTTCAGTATCATTTATTAAATAAAGATACCCAACTAAAGCCTCAAATCCTGTTGCCATTCTATAATCTCTTACATCGGCATTTTTAGGTACTGTAGCTGACTTTGCATTTCTTCCTCTTTTAAATATGTATAGCTCTTCTTCTTCTAGCATACCTTCTATACTGTGCATTATATCAGATTGACCTTTTGCTTTAACATAGTTTATAGCTTCTCTATGAATCTTATGAGCTGATAATTCTGTATTGTTTGCAAGTACATATCCTCTTATAAATACTTCATAAGCTGCATCTCCAATTAAAGCTAACTGAAGCGGGTTTAATCTTCTAGCCTCATCTTTTGTAAATTCTCTTACTCTAAAATTTTCTAACATAATAGTTCTCCTTTAAATAAGGGCTGCACTTAACGCACAGCCCTTTTAAATTAATTAACCTTTTTCCATCTAACTCCTTGTGGAGTATCTTCAAGTACTATTCCTCTATCTTTTAAATCATCTCTTATTTTATCTGAAAGAGCAAAGTCTTTATCTTTTCTAGCTTGTTGTCTTTTAGCTATTAAAGCTTCTACTTCTGTAGCTAAATCTTCACCTTTAGTTGACTCTTGTAGCATTCCAAGTGGAGCTCCAAGTTCTCTTATTAAGGCTAATGCACCTTCTGCTAGTTCTTTTGATGATTCAGAAGTTATATTTGTATTTGTATCTTTTATTAAATCAAATATAGCTGTTATAGCATCTGCTGTATTAAAGTCATCATCCATTTTCTCAATGTACTTTTCTCTATATTTACCTAAGCTATCTAAATATTTCTTTTCATCTTCATTCATTTCAACTCTTGAAACTTCTTCTATAAGATTTTCTAAATTTCCAATAGCATTATATATTCTTTCAACTGATGATTTAGCTGAATCTAATAAATCCTTGCTATAGTTTAATTGAATTCTATAATGACATGATAACATTAAAAATCTTATTATGTCAGAACTATATTCTTTTAATACATCTCTTGCTGTAAAGAAATTATTCAAAGACTTAGACATCTTTTTATTATTTACATTTACATATGCTGAATGTAACCAGTAGTGAGCAAATGGTTCTCCTGTTAATGCTTCACTTTGTGCTATTTCATTTTCATGATGCGGGAATGCTAAATCCATTCCACCTGCATGAATATCTATTGTATCACCTAGTATATCCTTTGCCATACATGAACATTCTATATGCCATCCTGGTCTTCCTTCACCCCAAGGGCACTTCCAAGCTGGCTCACCTGGTTTCTTTGCTTTCCATATAGCAAAGTCCATTGGATCTTTCTTTCTTTCATCAATGTTTATTCTAGCACCTGCTTGAAGTTCATCTAAGTTTTGACCTGATAACTTTCCGTATCCTTCAAATTTTTTAGTGCTAAAGTATACATCTCCATCAACTTCATAAGCATACCCTTTATCTATTAAGTCTTTTACAAACTTAATTATTTCAGTCATATACTCAGTAGCTCTTGGATTAACTGTAGCTCTTTCTATATTTAAAGCATCTGCATCTGTATAATATTCACTAATGTATTTATCACCAACACATTTAACTGAAGTTCCTTCTTCATTTGCTCTATTTATCATTTTATCGTCTATATCAGTAAAGTTTTGAACAAACTCAACTTTGTATCCTCTGTACTCAAAGTATCTTCTTATAGTATCAAATACTATAAATGTTCTACCATTTCCTATGTGGAAAAAGTTATAAACTGTAGGTCCGCAAACATACATTTTAACCTCTCCTGGTGTTATCGGTACAAATTCTTCTTTTTTTCTTGTAAGCGTATTATAAAGCTTCATTCTAATTCCTCCTAACTATCTTAGTTTTAGGTTGCTTTTTGCGAATTCTGCTCTGACTCTATCTTTAACTTCTTCTATTTTTATAGTTTCATTATCTCCGCCAGCTCTTAATTTAAATTCAACTTCTCCGTCACCTATTTTCTTTCCTACTGTAACTCTCATAGGAATTCCCATAAGTTCTGAATCCTTAAACTTAACTCCTGCTCTTTCTTTTCTGTCATCTAAAAGTGCTTCTACACCCATTTCTCTTAATTCATTATAGATTTCTGTTGCTATTCTCATTTGTTCTTCATCCTTAGCATTAACAGGTACTACTGATACATGGAAAGGTGCTACTTCTAAAGGCCAAACTATTCCATGTTCATCATGGTGTTGTTCTATTATTGATGCAACTGTTCTTGTAACACCAATTCCGTAACATCCCATAATAAATGGTTTTTCTTTTCCATCTTCATCAATAAACTTCGCATTCATTGATTCTGAATATTTAGTTCCTAGTTTGAATATGTGTCCTACTTCTGTTCCTCTTGCTATTGTAACTTTCTTTCCACATCTTGGACAAGCTTCTCCGTCTTCAACATTTCTAAAGTCACCAACAACTCCTTCAAATTCTCTTCCATAGTTAACGCCAATTAAATGGTATCCTGTATCATTAGCTCCAACCACCATATTGTACATGTTTGAAACTTCTTCATCTACTAATAATAAGTCTACTCTTAATCCAACTGGACCTGCAAATCCTGTTTCTGCATTAGTAGCTCTCATTACTTCTTCGTGAGAAGCTAATTCTATATCACCTGAAGCATTTGATGCATTTGCAACTTTAACTTCATTAACTTCTCTATCTCCTCTAACTAAAACTCCAACTAACTTTCCATCCACGTTGTATATTAAAGTTTTAACTGTTTTCTTTGGAGAAACTTTTAAGAATTCTGATACTTCTTCAATAGTTCTAGCATTTGGTGTTTCAATCTTTTCCATTGCTACTAGTTCTTCTGCTTCTGCCTTTTCTGCTGTTGTTTCTGCTTTTTCCATGTTTGCTGCATAGTCACATTCAGTACAGAATACTACATCATCTTCTCCAACTTCTGACTTAACCATAAACTCAGCTGAATTTGATCCTCCGATAGCTCCTGAATCTGCTTCAACACATTTAGCATCTAATCCACATCTATTAAATATAGTAACATATGCATCATGCATTTTATTGTATGCTAAATCTAGTCCTTCTTGATCCTTATCAAAGCTATAAGCATCTTTCATTATGAATTCTCTTGATCTCATAACTCCGAATCTTGGTCTAGTTTCATCTCTATACTTAGTTTGAATTTGGTATAAGTTTAATGGTAATTGTTTGTATGATTTTATTTCATTTCTTGCTATATTTGTGAATACTTCTTCATGTGTTGGTCCTAGACAGAATTCTCTACTATTTCTATCTTTAACTCTAAACATTTCAGCACCGTAAGCATCCCATCTTCCTGATTCTTGCCATAATTCTGCTGGTATCATTGCTGAAGCTAAAAGTTCTTGAGCTCCTTTGTTATCCATTTCTTCTCTTACTATATTTTCAACTTTTTTAAGTACTTTTACTCCTAATGGTAAATGATTATAAACTCCTGATGCCATCTTTCTTATTAAACCTGCTCTAAGCATTAATTGATGACTTGCTATTTCTGCTTCTGCTGGAACTTCTCTTAAAGTTGCAACTAACATATTAGACATTTTCATATATAATTCCTCCTAGATTAAATAATTTACTATACAAAAAAAGCCGCCCTATATTAACTATAGGGCGACTAATAATCGCGGTACCACCTAATTTTTTTCTCTAATAATGATAACGGTATTAAACCGATAGTTTTTTCCTATTACTCCGAAGCTGGTTCAAAATCTAGTTGAGAATCTTACAGCCAATGAATTCTCTCTCTTAAAAAGGCGATTTCTACTATTCTTCCTCATAGTTTTTAACTAATATAAAGTTATGCTTTACTCATTATAACTTTTAAAAATTTCACTGTCAATATACTCATATTACTGTTGCTTACTAGCTAAATACTCAGCTAAAATCAAATCTTCCGGTGTTGTTATTTTTATGTTTGTATACTCACCATCATATAAGAATACTTTGTTTCCAAACAATTCAACTACCATCGTATCATCAGTTACTTGTATATTTTCTTTTGAAACTCTATTATGACATTCTAAAATAAGATTATAATTAAATACTTGCGGAGTTTGAACTGCTATAAGTTCTTCCCTCTTTAATGTTTCCTTTGAAAAAGAATCTTTATCTTTTACTTTTATAGTATCCTTTGGCATAACACCTGGCGCTGCCGCTTTAAACTTCTTAGCGCCTTCTATACCATCTTTAATTATATTATGTGATACAAAAGGTCTAGCTCCATCATGTATTAAAACAATATCTGTATTTTTTAATGCTTTTAATCCATTAAATACAGAGTCCTGTCTCTCTTTACCGCCTTCTACTATTTTACCAACAGATAAATCATACTTTTCTAAAATCTCTTTTTTGCAGTATTCAATCTCATCTTTTGGAAGAACTAAAATAACTTCATCAATCAGGTCTTCTTCTATGAATCTCTTTAAAGTGTAATAAAGAATTGGCTTACCTTTTACTTCTATAAACTGCTTGCTTATTGAAGATCCCATTCTCGTTCCTCTTCCACCTGATAAAATTATAGCACTATTCATCTTTGCATCTCCTTAGTTGTCTTTAGGTCTTGCAAATATCATTCTACCTGCAGCAGTTTGAAGTACAGATGTAACTATAACTCCTATAGTCTTTGACATATGTTTTCTTCCACCTTCTACTACTATCATAGTACCATCGTCTAAATATGCTACTCCTTGGCTTGCTTCTTTTCCGTCTTTAACAACTTCTACTGTCATCTCTTCGCCTGGTATAACTACGGGCTTAATTGCGTTAGAAAGCTCGTTAATATTTAAAACTGGTACACCTTGAACTTCTGCCACTTTATTTAAGTTATAATCGTTAGTTACAACTTTTCCGTTTAAAGTTTGAGCAAGTTTTAATAATTTAGCATCAACTTCAGCTATTTTAGGGAAATCACCTTCCCATATTTGTGTTTCTATATCTAATTCTTTTTGAATCTTATTTAGTACATCTAATCCTCTTCTACCTCTTGTTCTCTTAAGAGAGTCTGATGAATCTGATATATGTCTTAATTCATCTAAAACAAAATTTGGTATAACTAAAGGACCTTCAACAAATCCAGTTTCACAAATATCAAATATTCTTCCATCGATTATTACTGAAGTATCTAAAACTTTAGGAATTGATTTACCTAATTTTTCAGATGATTTCGCTTTCTTATCCTTTGGAGTCTTTTCTTTTGATAAATTAACTTTCTTCATTGATGTTAAAATATTATTTATATCATCCTTCTTTACAACCATAATTCTCATACCGATTACTGCACTTAAAAGATTTAGTAAAACATAAAAAATTGATCCTACAACACCCATATCATTTAATGGTCTTGCTACAAAGAACATAATTATTAAAGCTATGACAGCACCAACAGCTCCATAAATAATCTCTGCTATAGTAAATTTTTTCATATTCTTTTCTGTATACTCAATAAGGTCGTAAATTAAATTGTAAATCATCGGAGATACTAAATAAAATATAATACCAAAAAGTAAAGAAATAAAAATAAGAAATAATACCGAACCAACTGTACCTGATAGATACCCTATCTCTCTTACAGCTTCAATTTTCAAGATTGACTCTCCAATTATATAACCAAGTAACAGCCCCATTATTGTTAAAATGCCTTTTATAAATTTTTTAAACATCTTTTCACCTCCTTATTAAATTGTTGCCATATTTATTATATAACATTCCTATCGTTTACAAAAAATATAAAACAATAGGATAAATTAATTATAACATAATAAAATCTTCCCTTATATGAAGATTTTCTTAAAATGCTAAAGGTTATCATTTTCTTTAAAATACCCCCTATATTTTAAAATCGAATTGTTATAATATTAATTCATAGATTAGGAAAAAGAATAATTATTCACTTAAATGTACATTGACAAATATTGCCTAGTGATTCTATAATTAAATTAGACACATAAATACCAGCAAGGAGTTGAAACTAATGAAAGATATAATTTTTGATGATTTTCAAAACTCTGTAAACGGTTCATTGTTAAGGCACAAAAGTATACTTGATACATTAAGTAAATATACTGAGTCTAACGCCAGAGTTAATAGAGCCATTACTAAAGCTGTCACTACTTGTGGATGCGTTGAGATAAATGCTAGCAAACAGTGTCTGCCAACTGATGACGATGCATTTGAAAATCTTACAGATTGTTTTAAAAGTCATATTGAAGGAGAGTTATGTGATAATTGTCGTGAAGTTATTGAACGTGAGATGGGAAACAACCTATTCTACCTTACATCTCTTTGCAACATTTTAGACATAAACCTATATGACGTTTTACTTAAAGAAAATGACAAAGTTACTACACTTGGTAAATTTACATTTAGATAATAAAGATGGTTAACAATAAATTAAAAAGCGATATCTACTATTAGATATCGCTTTTGTTATATTAAATAATATTCTATAATTCCACTTTCAAAGAAATTTGTTCATTCATTCTTCTAAGTCCATTTTTTATAGCTTTTGCTCTTGCTTCTCCAATACCTTCTACTTGATCTAAGTCATCAATATCTGCTTCAATAATTCTATTGAAACTTTCAAATTGATTTATTAAATTATCTCTAACAGTTGATGGTATTCTAGGAATTTTACTAAGCATTCTATAACCCAGTGGTGATATTAGTGTATCTATTAATGGTGCATATCCATATCCTAATACTCTAGCTATAGATTCTAAATCTATTAACTCTTCTGCTGTTAAGTGCTGGATATTATTATATATGTCATTATAATCTTTTTCTTTACCACAATAATCTCTTATTAAGTATATACCGTCTCTTTCGATATATTTAATAAGCTCATTTAATTGCATTGAAATAAGTCTTCCTTCATTTCCAAGTTCTAAAATATAAACTCTTATCTCCTCAACAATTCTCATAACCATTTCTGTTCTTTGAATTGCTGTAACAACGTCAAAAAGTGTTGTTAAGTCTTGGAATTCTAAAAGATTTAAATTATTAATTACTCTCTCAAGTACTGAAACATACTTTTCTAATGTTTGAATAGCTTGATTTGCTTTACCAAGTATTACACTACTATCTCTTAGTACATATTTCATTTCACCTTTATATACAGTGATTATATTTCTTCTTTGGGATATAGCAACAACTACATTGCCTGTTTCTCTTGCAACCCTTTGTGCTGTTCTATGTCTTGTTCCTGTTTCAAATGTAGGTATTGAAGCACTTGGCACTAATTGTGCATTTGCGCAGACGATTTTCTTCAAATCCTCACTCAATACAATAGCTCCATCCATCTTAGCTAATTCGTAAACATAGGCTGGAGAATATTCTGAATTAATTGTAAAACCACCATCTACAATTCTCATTACATCTTCATGATCTCCAAGGACTATAAGCCCCCCTGTTTTAGCTCTTAAAATATTTTCAAGCCCTTCTCTTAGCTGAGTACCAGGACACATAATTTTTAGTATATTTTTGATTTCAATATCTCTTTCTAACCTCATACACTCACCATTCTCCTAGAATATCTTACTTATTGCTTCTCTTATATTGTTTATACCTATAATATTTATGGATTTATTAACTACCTTTTCCCTATTTCTAGCAGGTATTATAGCATTTTCAAACCCCATTTTTTCAGCCTCATTGACGAGTCTATCTACTGATGATATAGGTCTTATTTCACCAGTTAATCCAACTTCTCCAATTACAAGCACTTTAGGAAGCTTTATTCCTTTACCCTTCATGCTTGAAAGAAGTGCTATAGCAACTCCAAGGTCTGCCATTGTTCCATCTAAGTTAAGCCCTCCAACAACATTTACATATACATCATGGTTATAAAAAGGGACTTTTAATTTTTTCTCTAGTACAGCAAGTATTAAACTTAATCTTTGATTATCAAGACCTACTGCTGTTCTTCTTGGCATTATTGCTTTTGTTTCAGTAACTAATGCCTGAACTTCTACAAGTATAGGTCTAGTACCTTCCATTATTCCAATTACTACAGAACCTTCTTGGTTAAATGTAGTATCTTCAAGGAATATACTTGAAGGATCATATATTTCAACAAGACCTTCTTGCCTCATTTCAAATACTCCAATTTCGCTTGTAGTTCCAAATCTATTTTTCATTGTTCTTAAAATTCTAAATTCTTCTGTTCTTTCACCTTCAAAATAAAGTACTGTATCAACCATATGTTCTAACACTCTCGGTCCTGCAAGTTCTCCTTGCTTAGTTACATGAGCTACGATAAATAATGGTATATTCTTTTGCTTACCAATTCTCATCATCTGATTAGAGCATTCTTTAACTTGAGATACACTACCAGGAGCAGAGGTTACTCCTTCTTTATAGACAGTTTGAATAGAGTCAATTATAACAAACTTAGGCTGAAGTTCATCTATATATGCTTCTATTGTATCTAGATTAGTTTCTGACACAATATATAAATCATTAGATGCTGCACCTAGTCTATCTCCTCTTATTTTTATTTGTTGTTCTGATTCTTCACCTGACACATATAATACTTTTCCATACTTCTTTGCAATATTATTTGCAGTTTGAAGTAAAAGAGTTGACTTACCAATACCAGGATCTCCTGAAATTAGAGTTAAAGAGCCTTTTACAAGACCGCCTCCAAGTACTCTGTTTAATTCATCAATTCCTGTATTATATCTTTCCTTTTCTCCAGATTCAATATTCCCTATACTCTTTGGCATATTCTCTGGATTAAGCTTTTTTACTATGTCACTTTTAGCTTGAACCTTAGTATCCCTTACTTCTTCAACAAATGTATTCCATGAATTGCAAGATGAACATTTTCCTAGCCATTTTGCAGATTCATACCCACATTCCTGGCAAATAAATACTGATTTTATTTTCGCCATTAAAACACCCTCTACTCTTTGTCTATTGTAGACTTATAATCTACCTATATTATAATAACATAGAATTATAACAATATAATATGATAAAATCATTTTTTCTATAGTTTAATTTTAGAAAAAAAGGGATTATCAAGCTATCTTGATAATCCCTTTTATAATCATTAGTTAATTATTTTACAAACTTTGCAGCTGCTTCATCTAAAACTACTACTACATCTCTGTGCATATTAAGCATTGTTACAGGACATTCGCTAGTTATTTTTCCGCTAAATAACATCTTCATAGCTTCTGCTTTTCCTTCACCACTAGCTACTAATAATATTTTCTTTGATTTCATTATTTGTCCAAGACCCATTGTTATAGCTGTCTTTGGAACTTCTTCCATTGAATCAAAAAATCTTGCGTTAGCTTCTATTGTGCTTTGTGTTAAACCTGTTAAGTGAGTTCCTGAAACTAAGTTTGAATCTGGTTCGTTAAATGCTATATGACCATTGTTTCCAACCCCTAGTAATTGAACATCAGTTCCGCCAAGTTCATCTATCATTCTATCGTAAGCTCTACCTTCTGCCTCTATATCTTCAGCTAATCCGTTTGGTACGAAAGTATTTTTCTTATTTATATTTATATGATCAAATAAATTTTTATTCATAAAGTATCTGTAGCTTTGTTCATGCTCTCCTGATAACCCAATATATTCATCAAGATTTACTGTTGTTATATTTGAAAAATCTATTTTTCCATCTTTATTCATTTTAATTAACTCTTTATACATCCCAATTGGAGTTCCACCTGTTGCTAATCCAAGGACTGCATTTGGTTTTTCATTTATAACCTTTGCCATTTCTAAAGCTGCTTCTTTACTCATTGCATCATAATCTTTTACTACTATTAATTTCATTTTAATTTCCCCTCTCTTCTTGAAATATTGACTTGCAATACATACTTATCAGATCTATAAATAGATTCCTCTACAAATAGAACATTGTCATTCTCATCTAGTGTTGTTCCAAAGGTACTCATTAAAGGAAGAATCTTATCAACATTAAATAACTTCTTATAACCATCATCCATAACAATTGCTTTTATTGATGATTCTGAGTGATTTATAAAGTGACCTTTTTCTTCTATTATCTTAAATAAAGATCCCGTGAGGTCTAACGCTTCAAGATTTCCACATATCTTTGGTGATATATGAACAAGTTCAATTGCTATGCATTCACCATCAACTTTTCTCATTCTATTAATCCTATATACCTTGTCATCTTTTAAGATGTCTTTAAACTCTTTTGGGGTGTCAATAAGTTTGAATTCTAGAACTTCAGTTTGGAGTTTACCTCCAAGTTTTTCTATAATATCTGTAAAACTCATAACATCCTGTTGCTTTACTTTAGGTTCACAGACGAATGTACCTTTTCCCTTTTCTCTTACTAAGACCCCATCTTGAACTAATTCTCCTAAAGCTTGTCTGATTGTCATTCTACTAACTTCGTAGTGTTCTGCTAGTTCTCTTTCACTATCAATACACTCTCCAACCTTCCAATAGCCTTCTGAAATTTTATTTAAAATAGCTTCCTTTAATTGAAAATAAACTGGAATTGGACTACTTTTATCTATCATATCTGCTCCTCCTTAATTAATTATATACCAGTAATATATAGTTGTCTAGACCACTATACAGATAATATTTATTTTTAGCATAATAATTTTATTTTATACAAATAATAATTATACAATTTATAAGGAGATGATGATACTATGATTGATAAATCAAAACTTATTAACTCAGCCTCAAATCCCCAAAAAGGTTATAACATATTAAAGGACCCTGTAAATATTGACCTAAGCTCAACCTACTCCAGTTCTATGCCAGACGGTGATGTTACAAACTTTATAATAAACTCTAATTTAGAAAATGAAAATCTTATAAAATAGATTTTAAAAGTTTAGTATTTTATTTAAAGTTACACAATATACATATTAATGGCATTGAAATTTACAATATTTTAAGTTAAAATTTAAGAAAAGATATTTAATAATAATTGTTATTAACCTAGGAGGGTTGACTTATGGTAAAAGTGTTTACAACAAACTCATGTCCTTGGTGCGTAAAAGCAAAAGGATATTTACAAAAAAAAGGTGTTGATTATGTTGAACTAAATGTTCAAGATGATATGGCAGCAAGAGAAGAAATGGTTTCAAAGTCTAAGCAAATGGGAGTTCCTGTTTTAGATATAGATGGAACAATCATCGTAGGATTCGATAAGCCAGCAATAGATAAAGCATTATCAAAAGAATCTTAATATATAAAAAAGCTTCTAATTAAAAAATAATTAGAAGCTTTTTTTTCCTATTTTATAGCTGAATCAATAGCTTTTTTGTCAAAACCAACTATTATATTACCATCTATATCAAGTACAGGAACTGTTCTTTGTCCTGATACTCTTTGAACTTCGTTTCTGTCTTCATGCTTATCAGCTACGTTTACTTCTTCAAATTCGATTCCTTTCATGTTTAAGTACTTCTTAGCCTTTACACATGCTGGACACCATGATGTTGAATAAATTTTTATCATATTAATCACCTTACTTCTTAAATTTAGTTATATATTTTTCTGCTTCTAATGCAGCTATAGTACCATCTGCAACAGCTGTTGTAATTTGTCTGTATTCTTTTTCTCTTACATCACCAACTGCATAAACACCTTCTACATTAGTCCTCATATGCTCATCTGTTACAATAAAGTTTCCCTTATTTATATTTATATATTCTTTAAATAAATTAACCATAGGCTCATTTCCTATTGATCCAAATATACCATCTAGTGGTAGTTTTGTTTCTTCACCAGTTACAGTGTTTTTAATGATTCCTCTTTCTAAGAAATCTCCACCTTCCACAGCTATTAAATCTTCATTATAAAGAATTTCAATCTTTTCATTCTTTTCTACTGCTTCTAATACAGCTTTTTCACCTCTAAAGTAATCATATCTTCTTATTATATAAACTTTTTTAGCAAAGTTTGTTAAGAATATAGCCTCTTCTAAAGCTGAATTTCCGCCTCCAACTACTGCAATAATTTTATCTTGGTACATAGCACCATCGCATACAGCGCAGTAGTGAATTCCCTTACCATCATACTTATCAGCATCTTTTGCAGGTAACTTTCTAGGTGATGCACCTGTTGCTATTATTACTGCTTTTGGCTTATATATGCATTCATCTGTTTCTATTATCTTTTCATCATTAGTAAATTTAACACTTTCAATAATATCAAATTCATCTATATTTGCTCCAAGAGATTCTGCTTGTTCTTGCATAATATCAGCAAGTTCCGCGCCTGATATCTTCTTAAATCCTGGATAATTTTCTACTAAAAAACTATTTCTAACTTGACCGCCCATTACTTTATCTTCTAGTAATAACATATCTAATCTAGCTCTTGATGCATATATTGCTGATGAAAGTCCAGCTGGTCCTCCACCTATTATAATTAAATCAATATCCTTTATATCTTTTGACATATCGTTAGCCTCCTTACCCCCTCGGGGTATATCTCTTATATTTTTATTATATCATTTTATTTTTTCATTTCAAGGCTTATTATAATTAATAATCATTTTCAAAATTATTAATACCTATACATATTTTTATCAAAAAAGAGGCTTTATATTAGCCTCTTTTAAATTTAACTTATATTTTTAAATTCTACTTCCTCATTATTAACTGATACTTCTAGGCTTTCACCCTTAGCTATATTGCCTTTTAAAATCTCTTCACTTAATTTGTCTTCTATTTCTTTAGTTATAATTCTTCTAAAAGGTCTAGCACCATATTCATTACCTTTGCACTTATTTAATAAATAATCCTTTATATCTTCTTTAAATATTAACTGCATATCTTTCTTTGCTAATCTGTGTCTCATATCCTTTAGCATAATTTCTAATATATCTTTCATATTGCTTCTTTCAAGCTTATGGAATACAACTGTATCATCAATTCTATTTAAAAACTCTGGTTTAAAGTTCTTTTTAAGATCTTCTAAAATATTTTCTTTCATTGAATCATAATTATCTATTTTTTCAGAACTTAAGAATCCCATATTTCTTTGCTTGCTTATATTATGAGCTCCAAGATTTGATGTCATTATTATTATTGTATTTTTAAAATTAACTACTTTTCCCTTTCCATCCGTTAATCTTCCATCTTCTAATATTTGAAGTAATATATTAAACACATCAGAATGTGCTTTTTCTATTTCATCTAATAATATAACAGAGTATGGATGTCTTCTTACAGCTTCTGTTAATTGACCACCTTCATCATATCCAACATACCCTGGAGGTGCTCCAATAAGCTTAGATACAGAATGCTTTTCCATATATTCTGACATATCTATTCTTACCATATTATTTTCATCACCGAATACAGCTTCAGCTAAAGCCTTACAAAGCTCACTTTTACCAACTCCAGTAGGTCCTAGGAATATAAAACTACCAATTGGTCTATTAGGATCTTGAAGACCAACTCTAGCTCTTCTTATAGCTTTTGCTATTGAGCTTACAGCATCTTCTTGACCAACTACTCTTTTATGAAGTCTATCTTCAAGCTTTAATAATCTTTCACTTTCCTTTTCAGTAATTCTTTCAACTGGTATATTAGTCCAACTTGAAACGACTTTTGCAATATCCTCCGCCTCAACAATTAATGTATTTACAGAGTTGTTTCTATTCCAGTCTCCTAATCTATTATCAAGTCTTTCTTTTAATTTCTTTTCTTTATCTCTTAAAGAAGCTGCTTTTTCAAATTCTTGAATTCGTATAGCCTCTTCCTTTTCTTTAATTACAACTTGTATATCATCTTCTAAATCCTTAAGATCTGGAGGCGTTACCAAAGTTTCTATTCTAACTTTAGCAGATGCTTCATCAAGTAAATCTATTGCCTTATCTGGCATAAATCTATCTACTATATATCTATCTGACATTTCAATTGATGCATTTATAGCTTCATCAGTTATTTTTGCTCTATGATGTGACTCATATTTATCTCTAAGTCCAATTAATATTTTAAGAGTCTCCTCTTTAGTTGGCTCACCGACTGTTACAGGCTGGAATCTTCTCTCTAACGCTGAATCTTTCTCTATATACTTCCTATACTCATCTATTGTTGTAGCACCGATACATTGTATATCTCCTCTAGCTAAAGATGGCTTTAATATATTAGAGGCATCAATTGCTCCTTCAGCTCCACCAGCTCCTATTATTGTATGAATTTCATCTATAAATAAAATTATATTTTTATTTCCTTTAACTTCTTCTATTATCTTTTTTAATCTTTCTTCAAACTCACCTCTATATTTAGCTCCAGCAATTATATTTGTTATATCCAAACAGAAAATTTGCTTTTCCCTTAATATTTCTGGTATGTTTCCTTCAGATATCTTTTGAGCTAGTCCCTCAATTACAGCTGTTTTACCCACTCCTGGCTCTCCTATTAAGCAAGGATTATTTTTAGCTCTTCTACATAATATTTCTAAAACCCTTTGAGTTTCTTTATCTCTACCTATTACAGGATCAAAGCCACCCTCTTTAGCTATTTTAGTCATATTAACACTATATTTTTTAAGGCTTGGCATATTATCAAGTATATCAAGTTCTTCTTCATCTTGAAGCAACACTTCATCATCTTTTTCTTCTAAGAAGCTATATATATCATTTTTAATGCTTTTTATATCTGCCTTAAGCTGTAATAATATAGTATATGCCACTCCATCCTCTTCTTTTAGTAAGGATAATAATATATGCTCTGGATTAACATATTTATGATTAAAATTCTTAACTTCTTCAAAGCTCACATCTAATAAATGTTTAGTTCTAGGAGTAAGCAATAAATCAGCTGATATTATTTCAATTTCTCCATATCCTAAATAAGTTTCGATTTTCTCTCTTATATTATTAGAGTAAATATTATTCTTATTTAATACACTAGATGCATATCCCCCTTCATTTAATATACCAAGGAGTATATGTTCAGTGCCTATATACCCATGCTTAAATTCCTTAGATTCCTTTCTGGCTTCTAATATTACAGTTTGTGTCCTCTCTGTAAATCTCCCATTACTCATTTAATAAATCCTCCTTATCCCTTTCCATACCATATAATCATCATAAAAGTTCTTTTACTAGCTTAGCTCTTTCTATCCTTAAATCTCTTGATGAAACTATTCCTCCTAAATTTTCTTTAATTACTGAATCTCTAGTTAGAATCATAATCTCATCTAATTTATCTTTATTCAACTCTATTAATGATAGTTCTGCACCAAATCTTAAATCAGAAATAAGTGCCATAGCTTCTAACCAGTTTAATATCCTTGCATTTTTTAATATTCCATACGACCTAAAAACTCTATCTTCTATTTCTTCTGAATATTTTTCTAATGCTTCCTGCCTTATATTAATCTCTTCACCCTCTATGTTTTCTGATACTGTTAGTAAATTTTCTATAATCTCTTCCTCACTTATACCTGTTGTTATTTCATTATATATCTCATATATATTCCCATAAGCTTTTGCTTTCTCTCCATAAACTCCTTGTATAGACATACCAATTCTCTTTAACCCTTTGTTAAGATTTGATATTCTATCTCTTAAAGTAAGCATAGGTAAATGTATTATTATTGAACCATTAAATCCTGTTCCAATGTTTTTAACATTAGGTGTTAAATAACCATAGTTTTCATCAAAGGAATAATCAAGACTCGCTTCTAACAAATCATCAATTTTATTAAGTGAATTATACATTTCATTTATATTATTGCCATTACTTTTGATTTGTAATCTTATATGATTCTCTTCATTAATAATTACACTTAAATTTTCATCTTTATTCACTAAAAGCGAAGAAAAGTCTTTATGTTTATTTAATTTTTCAGTAATTAACCCTTTTTCCTTATAAACAGATTGGAGTCTATTATAATCCCATAAGTTTATAACTTTTAAATCATCTATATTTTCACATAATATCTTAGAAACTTTTTCGCTAAGCCTTTTCCCTTCAGATGGCTCTATCTTGTTAGTAAATTTATATCCCTCTATATTTCTATTTAATTTAATTTTACTTCCCATAATAATATTAAAGCTATTGTCTTTATTCATATTATTCATTTGCATAACAGTTATACCTCTCCTTTAAGATCTTCTTCTAAAATCTTAATTTCATCCCGAATTACTGCTGCTTCTTCATAATTTTCAATGACAATAGCTTTTCTTAAATCTTCTTTTAACTTTTGTAAATTTTTATTTTTGCTTATAAGTTCTCCTGCCCTTTTGGGGATTTTTCCTTTATGTTTGTATTCACCTTGGAACTCTTTTATTTTAGAATTTAAATCTGCAGTAAAATATTTATAACATTTACTACATCCTAATAACCCTTTTTCTTTAAATTCTGTATAAGTTGTCCCACATGCTTTGCATATATTATCTTTCATTAGTTCATTAGTAGTCATATCAAATATATTATTTAACATCTCACTAAGCGAAAACTTTTCTTTACCTAGCAATTCTGTTAACTGTGACTCTCCAAATTCTTTAGCACAATCTTCACATAACCACATACCTGTTTTTTCACCTTTTATAACTTTAATAAGGTGTATGCTTGCTTTATTATTGTTACACCTCTCACATAGCATGAATTATCCCCCTTACTTAATTATTACCATCATCATACCTTTTAAAATATCTGCCCTTATAGCATTTTTATTATCAGCACTTCTTAAAGTTTTATCGTTCACTGCTATTTTTATGATTTCATACTCTTTTTTATTAATTAAATCTGATTCTAATAAATTATCTAGTAATGATACAGTATTATGATACGTTATTGAATCACCAATTGACTCATCTATTACTTTCTTTTTAGATAAAGGTGTATCATGCTCTACCTTCTTAATAAGTATGTAGCCACCGCCACCTCTTCTACTCTCTATTACATATCCACTTGCATATGTGAATCTAGTACTTAGTACATAATTTATTTGAGATGGTGCACATCTAAATTGATCTGCTAGATCATTTCTTTGAATTAACACCTTATTCTCTTCGTCCTCTTTTATCATTTCTTTTATAAATTTTTCTATTATATCAGTTAGTCTTGCCACAATTACACCTTCTTAATCATTCTTGTTTTTTACTTACTTTGACTTTGTAACATTATATTAATACTTTTTATCTCTTTATTCAAGGGAGTTAACTTTATAGTACTTTTCTAGGTTAAATTTTCTTTATTTTGCATATACTACTTTTATATATTTTAGGAGGGCTTTTTATGGATATAACTTGGCTTTGTAATTCAACATTTCTTATAAAAAATTCAATAGGTAAGAGAATTCTTATTGACCCTTTGAATAGACTTTTTTCTCATAATATAGATATAATCAAACCTAATATTATGACATTGAGTACTTTCTCATCTGACTCTTTCTCACTTCCTGAAGTAGATAGTTCCACAACTTTAATTACTTCAAGTGGCCATTTTAATACTGATTTTTGTAAAATAACTGGATATGATACTTTTTGTGATCACTTTAACGGTGCTAAACGTGGAGGTAACATTATATATGTTTATGAAGTTGATAATCTTAGAATATGTCATCTAGGTTGTTTAGGTGAGGTACTTAGTGATGATTTAATAAAAAAATTAGGAATTATAGATATTTTATTTATCCCTGTTGGTGGCCATATTAGCTTAACTGGAATTGAGGCTTTTAAGTTATGTAAAAAATTAAATCCTAATATTATTATTCCTATGAATTATAAGTATTCTTCATCATCCTTTATGTTTAATGGTATACAGGACTTTTTATTACTACTTAAAAATTCTTGTAAAATCACAACTGATTCTTATTCAATTTCTAAGGATACCCTTGTATCAAACGGTGCCGCTATTATATTAAAACCTATGATGCTTGCATAAATGCTTGTACAAAAAAAGACCGTCTAAATGACGATCTTTTTTTAGCTATATTATTCTTGAACTGGAGCTCCAACTGGACAAACGTTAGCACAGTTTCCGCAATCAATGCAAGTATCTGCATCTATTACAAATTGAGTATCTCCTTGGCTTATAGCGTTAACAGGACATTCTGGTGCACATGCTCCACAGCTTATGCATGTATCGTTTATTACAAATGCCATAAAAAACACCTCCTAAAATTTTTGATATTTTGGTAATTACACCACCATAATTCTACCACGTTTTACTTTTTTTTAAAAGTACTTTATAAAACTTTAGGACATTATCATATTACAGTATATCCCATATCCTCTATCTTATCGATTATTTCATCTAATTCTGTAACAACATCATTATATATTATCGTTACTTCATTTTTATCTAAAGCCACCTCACTTGCAATTACGCCTTCATTACTCGCAATTGCAGATTGGACCTTTCTTACATCAGAAGATTTGCGCATTCCAGCAACTTTTAATACTGATTTCATTGCGTTTCCTCCTATTTTTCCTTTATAAGTTGCTTTATAAGCTTCTTGTCCTCTGGACTTTGAATTTCAAGTTTAATATCAGCTTCATCTATAACATCTTCATAGCTTCCTTTTATTAATTCAACCTCTTCGATCTTAAATATTTCTAATATTTCTTCTTCTTTTTTCTTGAATTTAACTTTTACACATTCTTTTACTATATTGTTTTGAACTACTTCACCATTTCCGTTTGGTGTTTTTACTATAGAGCCAACTCTTGGAAGAGTTTTTCTTATACTCTCATATGTACTTTGTTCGTAATTTAAACAGCACATTAATCTTCCACAAATTCCAGATATCTTTGTTGGATTTAATGATAAGTTTTGCTCTTTAGCCATCTTTATAGAAACAGATGCGAAATCACCTAAGAATGATGAACAACACATAGGTCTTCCACATGGTCCAAGTCCACCTATCATCTTAGCTTCATCTCTAACACCAATTTGTCTAAGTTCTATTCTTGTTTTAAATATTGTAGCTAAATCTTTAACTAACTCTCTAAAATCAACTCTTCCATCTGCTGTAAAGTAAAAGATAACTTTATTATTATCAAATGTATACTCAACATCAATTAACTTCATTTTAAGACCATGTTCTTCAATCTTGCCAGTACATATTCTTAAAGCATCTTCTTCTTTTGATTTATTGTCATTGTGCTTCTTTATATCTTCATCACTTGCAATTCTTAAAACACTCTTTAAAGGTGCTATTATATCTTCTTCTTTAACTTCTTTTATTCCAATAACACACTGTCCAAATTCTATTCCTCTAGCAGTTTCTACTATAACGTAATCTTCTTTTTTTATATCTAAATCATTAGGCCCAAAATAGTATATCTTACCTGCCTTTT
Source organism: Clostridium sp. (assembly GCF_036643715.1). GTDB lineage: Bacteria > Bacillota > Clostridia > Clostridiales > Clostridiaceae > Clostridium. Next base: position 21,920 of record NZ_JAVXRL010000034.1, read on the forward strand.
TAAATCTTACTCCTACTACTTTCATAATTAATCATACCTCCAAAAAACCCATAAGCATAATACTAATTGTCATTTGAAAATTAGTATTATGCCTTAAATTTCCTCTTGCCTCTTCTATATATTTTAACATTCCGTTTAATTTTCTATATGACATCATTTCTATAAGTTCTTCTATATCTTTATATTTATCAGAATTAATAATTAATCTTGTATCATTAATTTCCTTATAAAGTATAATATCTCGAATAAAAGTCGCAATTATATTTAGCAATTCTTCCTTTTCATCTTTGAACTTTAAAAATGCATTTTCATACTTTAAGGTTACATCTACCTCATTTTTATTTATATCTTTTAGCATATCTATTATAAGATTTCTAAGTTCTTGAAGTTCAGGATCTTTTAAAAATCTCTCTGCCCTTCCTGGTATTCCTTCTGAATAAGCAAGCATTGATAGAATATCCTCTTCGTTAATATTATGATTTAACTTTATATATTCTATCATCTCTTCATTATTAAGAGGAGTGAGCTTATATATTTGACATCTTGATTTTATTGTATCTAATATAATTTCTAAATTAGTAGTAAGCAGTATTATGAAAACTCCACTTGGTGGCTCTTCTATTGTTTTAAGAAGTGCATTTTGAGCTTGCACTGTTAACTTTTCTGCATCATATATAATGATAACCTTTTTATCACCTTCGTAAGGTCTTTTACTAACTTCTTCTATTATATCCCGAACTTCGGAAACCCCCATAGAAGCTTTACTGTTTCTATAATGTATCGCATCAATATGTTCCTTATTTCGTTCTTTATCAAGTATCTTTGACACAAATATATCTGCTAGTATACTTTTACCTATTCCATCTCTTCCTGAGATTAAATGTGCATGAGATAGTGTATTGCTTTTCGCACGTTTCATAAATCCTTCTATAATCTTCTCATGTCCTATAAACTTTACCAATACACTCGCTCCTTTAAAATGACTATTATATCTTTATAAATTGGTCTACATCTACAACAAATACTGTTGCGCCACCAACTTGAACTTCAATTGGATACTGCATATACATTGAAGTATTACCTGTAATTGGCGCAGGTGTTGTAACTACTTCTTTTCGTTCTTTACAAACATCCTTTATTATATCTATGACCTCTTCAGTTTTTTCTTTTCTAACACCTATCATTAGAGTTGTGTTACCTGCTTTTAAAAAGCCGCCTGTCGTTGCAAGCTTAGTAACTCCTATGCCTTTTTCAGCTAAAGCATCTAATAAATCTTCTGAATCTTCATCGTGTACCACAGCTATTAAAAGTTTCATATAATAACCTCCATTATATAATAAATACCCTAATTATATTTTACCACAAAGTAATATCTTTCCATAACACTTTATTTTTTCATATTATCTATTTATTGGTAATTTATATGTATATATTTTTTACATTATATAATATCTTTCCCACACTGTATACTTAAAATACTTTCTACAAATATTCTCTTACAATTGCGTAAACTTCATCACTAATACTATCAATAGATTTTAAATTTTCTTCATCATTACACTTAACTTTTTTCCAATCATATTTATTGGCTATTTCTAATGAATTGTTATAACAATTAACTAAATATTGACCATTAGCTTCATGTATATCCTTTTCTTGTTCTCCTGTGAACTTATTTGCTCTATCTTCCATTAGCTTTTTACTTATAGTTGGTGATAAATCTAAAAATACTATACAATCTGGTTTTGGTAATCCATATAAATCAAATTCTAATTCATATAACCAATTTAAATATTTTTCTCTTTCTAATGGATTATCCATCTTTACTGCCTGATGAACCATATTTGATGTTGTATATCTATCCGATAATATTATTCCGCCATTATTATAAAATTCTCCCCAATCAGTCTTATATGATGCATATCTATCTATTGCATAAAATGTTGATGCTGCATATGCATTTACATCCTCTGGCTTAGTTCCAAATTCACCATTTAAATACATCTTAACTGGCATACATGCTGGACTATCATAATTTGGGAAAGTAATCTTTCTTACATTTTTACCTTCTGCTATTAATTTATCATATAATTTTTGAGTTTGAGTAGCTTTCCCACTTCCGTCTGTTCCACTCTCTATTATTATTAACTTACCTTTTTTCATATCTTATCTTTAGCAAAGTACCTATCTTTACTAAATCAATCCTCCATTCTTAAACTATATCTTTCTATACTATATATTATATTGTATCTCATTTTCAAATTATTTTTTCTATATTAGAACAAAAAAATAGCAATACTTCACGTATTGCTAAATTATATAAGTAACTCTCTACAGTTACATTTTATTTAATCAAGTATATTTTTAATTCCTTCAACATACGTATTATACTTCGGATCTCCTGGTGTTACATTAACAATATCTACTTCACACATAGGACAAATCATTTCACCTTTTATAATTATACCGTTGTCACTAACATGACCACATATTACACAAGTATTCTCCTGTATCTTCTTATTAACAAAACTTTTCATAAATAATACCCCCTAAAATAAATTGTTATCTAGATTATCACCACATATATTCATTTTTATACTCTAAAATAAAATAAATATTTTTTTATTTATTGGTAAAAATAATAAAGAATATTTTCTTGGGAGGTCAATTTTATGAAACAAGAAATGATTAGTTATCTTTCAACACGTGATAAAGAGATTACAGACCTTTGTAACTTCCTTTATAATAACCCTGAAGATAGTTACAATGAATCTAACTCTTCTCAATACATTAGTGATTTATTAGAAAAGCACGACTTTTCAGTAGAACGCAATTTTTTAGATTTAAAAACAGCATTTTATGCATCTAAAGGAAATGGTCATCCTAAAATATGCTTCCTATGTGAGTATGATGCAGTTCCGAAAGAAGGGCATATTACAGCTCATAATGCATTATCAACAATATCCTTCACAGCAGCTATCGCCCTTGGTCAAATTATTCCTAAATTAACTAATGGGTCTGTAATAGTTGTAGGGTGTCCTGGTGAGTATGTAGGTGGAAGTAAAGACCTTATGCTAAAGGAAGATGTATTTAAAGATATTGATGTTGTAATGGTATCTCATCCTGATACTGTAACTTGTGAAAGTGGAACATCCTCTGCTGTAATACCGCTTAGTGTAGAATTTACAGGTCATGATGGACTCAGCTTCTTAAATGAATCACCCTACACTTCATTAGATGCATTACTTTTAACATTTAATACATTAAACGCACTTACTAAAGGATTTTGTAAAGATGTCCAAATTAATTCGATACTATCAAAAGGTGGAACTACTCCTTTATTAGTTCCAAAACAATGTGAAGGTAAGTTTTATATAAGAGCAAAGAATATTAAACTTGCAGAAGCTGCTGAAGGAAAAATTAAAGATATTGCAACTGCAATAGGAAAACTTATGGATGTAGATTATAAATCATCCCTTTATCAATTTCCAAGTGAAGAGCTATTAACAAATAGAACTCTTAACCGATTATATAATAATAACTTAAAAGAATGTGGCATAATTGATATTTGCCCTCCAAGGGATGTAAATGCGTCTTTAAGCCTTGGTACAATTAGTAAACATGTTCCTGTTATTCATCCTTATGTATCGATAATACAAGATGACAAAATAAAATATGGAACAAAGGAATTTAGAGATTGCACTATAAGCGATTACGCATTTTTACAATATAGGAAAAGCGCTTTAGCTCTTGCTTTTACTGGATTTGATTTAATAACAAATGAAGTTCTTTTAAAAGAAGTTAAAAATGAATTTTTCAAAAACATATTAACTTAAAATAAAAAAAAACTCCCTTAGCTAATTTACAGCTTGGGAGTTTTTATTTGCCATGTGTTTTTTCACTCTATTTATAAAGCATTCACTTGGCTGAAAATAAAATTTATAGTAACTTTCCTGAAATTTATAAACACAACAATATTGGACTGTATTTAATTTATCAAATGTATAGTTACCAATTTGTTTTGCGTCATATCCTCTAGGTTGTCCATTTCTCTTACCTAAATAAACGATATCTGATATCTTTATACTTGAAAGATTTTTTTCCTGATTTTTTGAAATCTTATTAATTATAAGTTTATTTGCTATTACTGCATACTTATATGAAATTCTACAACTAATAAATTCTTTTAATATAATATAACTAGTTACTATTACAATAATAGTATTACATACAAGTAATGTGTTACGACTATCAAAATGAATAAATTTAAGCCCCTCATGTAAATATAACATAACTGTTATTGTTAATAACACTAATGCAATTACAGGCGCTTTCTTTCGAACAATTATTTCTCTATGCATCATATTAATATCCCCCATGACACTATGAAAGTATTTATAAACATAGAATTGATTATACTAGCAAATATACTTTTATTCCACGCTAATATTAATCAAAATTAATTACTATTATATCAAATTAAGCATTTGGCTTCATATATCTCATTATCTCTAATCTTTAGTATGTATTCCTCCATAATACTATTTATTTACTGTTATAATTTGTATATTAAATTTTAAAATTAACTATTTTTAAATGTATTATTTTATATTTATATTTTTAAGAGTATAATATATGTGAATACACATGGAGGTTTATTTATGATTCAGATATTTAAAACAATAAGCGAAGAGAATAAGACATTGAAACAACTAGATAATATAGAGCCTGGTTGTTGGATAAATATAGTTGCACCTTCAGATGAAGAGCTTATACTAATCGCAAATAAAACCGGAGTCGATTTAGACTTTCTTAAAGCTTCATTAGATGATGAAGAAACATCACGTATAGATTTCGAGGAGAATGACATTTCAATAATTGTCGATATTCCATTTACTGAAATGGAAGATAACTCCCTTACATACGATACATATCCACTTTCAATAATTCATACAAATAAATACCTTATAACTGTTTGCCTTAAAAATAGTAAAATACTTACTGATTTTATTAATGGAAGAATTAAGACATTCTATACTTTTAAAAAGTCACGTTTTACACTTCAAATATTAAATAGAATTTCTACATACTATCTACTATATTTAAGACAAATTGATAAAAAGAGTTTAATGATAGAAAAACGACTTCATAAATCAATGAAAAATAGAGAACTTATACAACTACATTCCCTTGAAAAGTCTCTAGTATACTTTTCAACTTCATTAAAAGCTAATGAAATAACATTAGAAAAAATGTTAAAGTTAGATATAATGCAAAAATATGAGGATGACAAAGACGTATTAGAAAATGTTATTATAGAAAATAAACAAGCTATTGAAATGACTGAAATATATAGTAATATTTTAGCCAGTACAATGGACTTCTTTGCCTCAGTAATATCAAACAATCTTAATATAGTGATGAAGGTTCTTGCTTCAGTTACAATATTAATGGCTATACCAACTATAATAGGTGGTATATTTGGTATGAATGTATGGCTACCATTCTCCCCTGACGATCCTGCTGCTTTTTACACAATAATGTTTCTTACATTTTTAATTTGTGGAATAGTTGCTTGGGTATTATACAAAAAAGATATGTTTAGGTAATATTTTTTTAACCTATACATATAATATATACTAAAACAATAGAGAGCTATTTTTGGCTCTCTTTTTTTAGGGGGATTTTATTATATGATAAAGGGTAAAATGTTAAAGCAAAATTCAACTATAGGCATTGTTTGTCCTGCTTCATGCAGCCCAAAAGAGAATATTGAATCTTATGTAAAGGAATTCGAAAACTTAGGTTTTAATGTGGTTTTAGGAAATCATGTATATGATAAAAATGGTTATTTAGCTGGAAGTGATAAAGATAGAGCAAAGGATCTTATGGATATGTTTAAGGATGATTCAATAGATGGAATCATTTGCTTTAGAGGTGGTTATGGTTCAATTAGAATATTGCCATATTTAGATATGAAGGTTATAAAAAAACATCCTAAATTTTTCTGTGGCTATAGTGATATAACTATTCTTCTAAATTATTTTGCATCAAATAAGTTTATATCCTTCCATGGTCCCATGATAAAATCAAAATTTAATGATTTATATACATTACCCTCTTTAAAAAAATTTATGATGAATCCTACTAAAGGATATATATATGATCTTTCATCATATAGGAAATATAATAATAATCATTTCTCTGGTCGCTTAATGGGTGGAAATCTTTCTATGCTTTGTTCATGTATAGGAACACCTTTTGAAGTAAATTTTGATAATTCAATACTAATGATTGAAGAAATAGATGAATCACCTTATGTTATAGATAGATTATTAACGCAATTAATACTATCATCTAAGCTTAATAAATGTAATGGAATATTAATTGGTCACATTACAGATTGTGATAATAAAGTTTCTTCTCCTGATGAGAACTTTACAGCAAAAGAAATTATAGAAAAAAGATTATTACCTCTTAATATACCAATAATATATGGTTTACCTTTTGGACATTCTTATCCTAACTTAACTTTCCCTATAGGATGTTCTGCTACTTACGAGAAAAACACAAGTAAACTTGTAATATGTGAAAATCCTCTGAAATAATCCACAAATTTAAAGTTACGAACAAAAGAAATCACACTTTCAGTGGATAAGTTGTGTTTTTTAATTTTTTCTGTGGATAATTTTTTAATTTTAAATATTTTATCTAATAAAGAAAAAATAAAAACCTGTAAACATAGTTTACAGGTTTTCTGTATGGAGGCGCCACCCGGATTTGAACCGGGGGTAAAGGTTTTGCAGACCTCTGCCTTACCACTTGGCTATAGCGCCATACATGGTGGCTCGAGTAGGAATCGAACCTACGACACGCGGATCTTCAATCCGCTGCTCTACCAACTGAGCTATCGAGCCACATTTACCTGGCAACGTCTTACTCTCCCGCACAGTCTCCCGTGAAGTACCATCAGCGCT
>NZ_JAVXRL010000035.1:0-28595 GCF_036643715.1 Clostridium sp.
TATTAAATAGTATTTATAGTTTTATCTATAAAATTCACTAATTTACTATTATCAAATACATATGGTTTAAGTTCTATATCTTTATAATTATTAATAGCTTCTTTAAGTGTCTCAAAATCTATACAATTGATTGTATATCCTTCTTTTGAAAGCTTATTACATATTTCTAATTGATGGTCATCATTATGCTCTCTATACTTTGAGAGTCTTGCCATTGTTATAACTTTTTTATTGTACTTAAGCCCTGTAAGAATTGATCCCACACCACCATGAGTTATTATAAGATCACTCTCATCTATATATCTATCGAAATCTTTAGGTGGTAAAAATGGTATTATTTCATACCTTTCTGAAGAAAATTCCGTATTACCTGACTGAATTACTACTTTTTCTTTAATATCCATATCTTCTAAATATTTAAGTAATCTTTTAAACTCTAATTCATGAGTTCCTAAAATAACGAATATCATTAATATAAATCTCCTTTATATGTTGAATTCTCATAAACATCTAACAATTCTTCATGTTGAACTAAAAATACATCAGCAATTTTATTAATCATCTTACCTGACATACTTTTAGAGTTAACTCTTGCAAAAGACTCTACAAATATAATCTTCTTCTTAAAGAATTTAGCTATATAACATATAGGTACAGCAGTATGCGCACCTGTTGTTACAATAACATCTGGTCTTATTTTTAAATATAGGAAAAATGACTTTATAATATTATAAGAAAATTTAAATATATAACTGAACATATAATTTCTAGCTCCATACACTAAATAGCTTATTCTTTTTCCATACTCATCTTTTAGCTTTAAAGTTGTATCGGTTTTTTCTGTAATTATATGATAATCATAATTATTGAATATTCTTTTAAGTTGCATTAATTCAGATAAATGTCCACCTGTTGATGATATAAATATAACCTTCTTCATAAGCTTCACCTAATTATCTTTCTTTAAAATAATTCTATCTACAAATCTTTTTGATGCTAATCCATCTACATCATCAAAGAATTTATTTTTAAAGGCTTTTATTTTTTCATAATCACAATTGCTATTATTTAAAACTTTAACAAGTTCCTCTGTATTTGATGCAATTGGACCTGGTACAAAACTTTCATATGGGTAATAGAAATCTCTTTCATGCTCATATGAATTTAAATCGTCTGCATAGAAAATCATCGGTTTTTCTAATAATGAATACTCAAATACTATTGAAGAATAATCTGTTATAAGAAGATCTGTCATTATTAAAATATCATTTATTGCAGAGTAATCTGATAAATCTACAACTCTATCATTATCTGTCTTAACTCCATCTTTTACAAATGGATGCATCTTTAAAGCTAGTATGTAGTTTTCTGGTAAAGTTTCTACAACTTTATCAATATCAAAACTTAAAGCTGCCTTTGCATCTGATTGACTATTACCTCTAAATGTTGGTGCATATAAAACAATATTCTTCCCTCTTATCTCTGGGAATTTGTTGTACACTTTTTCTCTTGCTTCCTTTTGCATTTCTTCATTAAAGAATATATCTGTTCTTGGAACTCCTATTGGATCAATATTATTTTCGCTCATATTAAAAGCTTCTGCATAGTACTTAGCAACTTCTTTTGAGCTTACTAAAACATGTGAATAATTGCTATGTATTGGAATATACTTTACATAATTGTTATCTGCTCCAAAATTTTTGTCTAATATGCTAAATCCAAATTTCTTAAATGCACCACAAGCATGCCATACTTGAACTACTTCAGTGTTTTTTCTAAGTTTATTTACTGTATAAACTGGGAAGTAAAAATCATCTATAAGAAAATATTCTGATGTAGCCATATAAAAAGTAGCTTTCATCATGTGAAGGAAGTAAGTTATAGTCCCTTTCAACCCACCACCATATTTCTCATATAAGAATTTGCATTCATATCCTGTATCTCTTCTTTTTAATTCCTCATGTATATATTTAAAGTTACCATCCATTGTATCGTTTCTATATGTTGCAAATACAATTCTCTTCTTTACAGGGCATATATAAGAAACTATATATACAATCCTTAGTAGGTACTTAAGTATTACTCTCTCTAATGTTTTCATTTACTAATATCCTCACCTTAAGATATATTTAAAGACCCTTTTAATAAAGGGTCTTTATCTCTAGTATTACACTCTCCAATTTAAAACAGTTTTAAATGGAGTTGTTAAGTCGTGTTCAAAGCCCTTTATGATATCTTCAATTCCTCTTACATCAATTACAGCTGAAATTAACTTTTGTAGTTGATTTTGAGCATCTTCATGTTCTTCTAAGAAATCAACAGCATCCTTAAAATCACATCTACCACTTCTACTACTTCCTACAATAGTAATCCCTTTTTCTAGAACCATTCTAGTATTTATTGGAACTGCATTTTCTGAAACTCCAAGTATACCAATAGTTCCTTCTGGATTAATGTAGTCTATTATTTGGTCTATTGCATATTCACTTGCTTTTCCACCAACAGCTTCAAAAGCATGATCTACCATTAAACCTTCTGGTATGCTATCTATTGAGTAAGTTTCATCTACAAATGAGAAGAAGTTAAGCTTTTCTTCATTCTTACCAAACACAACTATTTTTGATTTAGGGAATTTCTTCTTTAATATTAATGCAGTTATAAATCCTACATTTCCATCTCCCCAAACACCAATTACATCTCTTCTTTCGTGAGCTCTTTTATCAAATCTATCTATTGAGTGTGCTGATACACTTATAAGTTCTAAAAATGAAGCAACATCATGGTTTATATTATCGTATTTTATAATACGATCTCTTCCCATAAATACATATTGTTGCATAAAACCATCGTATCCACTTGCTCTAAATTTACTTGTTCTTAAATAGTTTTCTGCTATTACATCATCACTTTCAGTTGGAGTATTTGGAATCATAACAACTGTATCACCAGGTTTAAATTCTCCCTTAGGATCGTAAATTACTTCTCCAACACCTTCATGAATAAGGGCCATAGGAAGTTTCTTTTTCATAGCTTCCTTTCCTCTTGTTCCTGTATAATATCTTTGGTCTGCTGCACAAACTGATAATCTAGTAGGTCTTACAATAATTCCTTCACCATCTAAGCTTCTTTCTTCGAATTCTACTGTTATTTGCTTAGGGGCTATTAATCTATATACCTTATTTATCATTTATCTCATCCTTCACTAAAGCATTTGCTAATTTTAGATCGTATGGAGTTGTTATCTTCATGTTGAATACTTCCCCTTGAACTAACTTAACATATTTTCCTTTAACTACGAATATCTTTGCAGCATCTGTTAATACTTGTTTTTCCTCACTTGTTAATGAGTCATAAAGTGAAACTAATTCCTTTATGTTGAAACTTTGAGGTGTTTGACCTTGATACATAAAATCACGTCTTGGAATGTCACTTATTATATCTCCATCAACTGATTCAACTATTGTATCGAAAGCTGGTACTACTGTGTCACAAGCTCCGAATTGTAGTGCTGAATCTATGTTATCATTTATTATTCTATGTGTTAAAAATGGTCTAACTGCATCATGAGTAATTATTACATCATCATCATTTATTCCAAATTCTTTTTCAATATATCTAATACCACTCATTATTGATTCATTTCTGTCAGATCCCCCAGCGCATATTACTACATGCTCTCTTAAGTTCTTAGGGATATATCTATTTATTAAATCATTTGTGTGTTGTATCCATTGCTTTGGCGTTGTAATTATCACCTTACTAAATCTACTATTTAATAAGAATGTCTCTACTGTATGGATTATTATTGGCTTCTCTCCAATTTTTAAAAATTGCTTTGGCATTTCAGTATTACCCATACGAGTACCTTTTCCACCTGCTAATATCTCTGCGTAAATCACAATATCACTCCTATGTGCTCATATTTTTCATTTTAGTTTAATTTCCATATTATTATAATTGTATCATAATTCAGAGCTTTTTTATTACATTAATTTTAATATTTCACGTCCATAAATAAATATTCAAAAACCACTAAAGAAAGCTATTACTTAACTTATCTTTAGCGGCTTATATTTATCTCTAATCTTTTTTTATCTTAAGTCTATTGTTCTTTATTATTAATGAAGTATTATGCTCTTTTGCCATGAACTGTCCAATCTTATTCATACACCAAACCTGTCTAATATATTCCTCCCCTTGGACATCAAGGTTTAGTTCAACATTATAGTAACCTTTTGGTATATCTTTAAAGTTCATATTAAACACATATTCTACTCTGTTTGTTTCTTCATCATACTTAGATTCAATATCATAAAACTCATGTATTTCATCATCTTGATGCAATCTAATACTTGCAAGTTTAAACTTCTTGCTAAATGGTTCAACTTGTATATATCCTTCAAATTTAACGCTATCATCAAACATATCAATATCTATTAAGCTTTGTTTTATTTCTACTAAATCTTTGTATTTTTCTATATCTTTAATTATCTTTTCAACAGTTACACCATTTAAATAGTGCTTATACATGTTTGCTATCTCATCAATATCCCCTTCTGCTATTATCTGTCCTTGATGCAACCAAACACCTTTAGTACAGAAATCTCTCATTTGAGGAAGTGAGTGAGATACGAATAATATTGTCTTTCCTTCATCTCTGAATTTATCCATTCTATTCATGCACTTTTGTCTAAATATTTCATCACCAACTGCTAGTGCTTCATCAACAACTAGTATGTCTGGATCAATATTAACTGCAATAGCAAACCCTAAACGAGCCTTCATACCACTTGAATACATTCTTACTGGTTGCTCTATATAATCTCCAAGTTCTGAGAAATCAATCATATCATCGATTTTCTTGTTTATCTCACTTCTTACCATTCCCATTGAATAGCCTTTAAGATATATATTTTCTCTACCTGTAAGTTCAAGGTCAAAACCAGCTGTTAATTCTAATAAAGCTGATACTTTACCATTAACAATTATTTCTCCCTCTGTTGGGTATACAACGCCTGTTACCATTTTAAGAATCGTTGATTTACCTGATCCATTTTTACCAAGTATACCTATAACTTCCCCTTGAGGTAATTTTAAATCTATATTATCTATAGCTCTATATGGAGTATATCTCTTACCCCAAAATAAATCCTTAAATCTATCTTTATCGTCTTTATATAGTTTATATTCTTTAACTACATTATTAAATTCAACTGCATATTCCATAAATCTTCTCCTTATAAAACGTCCGCAAAATCTTTGTATAGTTTCTTATAAATATGACTACCGATTAGCGCTACAATTATAATTACAATCCATATATATATTGAATATGTGCTTTCGAAAAACCATTTTTTATAAAGCAATATATCTCTATATCCTTCAATAAAATAATTAACTGGATTTAACTTAAGTACAAATTTCAATATAGGAGAATGTACACTGTTTATATTCCAAAGTATTGGTGTTAACCATAATACTGCTTGGATTGCAGCTTTAACTAAGTTTTCAAAGTCTCTACTTATAACTGATAGTGATGATAGAGTCCATGAAAGTACTAAGAAGAATATATACATTACAGGAATATAATATAAGAACTGTAAGTAATATATATCTGGATAGTATCCAAATACCGCAAAAATAGCTATTGCAACAACAAGTAGCATTATTTGTACATATAGTTTTGATAATAATACGAATGTTGGTATTGTTGAAATTGGGAACTTCATTTTAGTTACAAAATGTCTGTACTGTCTAATTGACATAGCTCCACCAACTATAGCATCATTAACAAAAAACCATGGACATAAACCTGCAACAAGCCATAGGAAGTATTCAAATCCATCTACCTTTGAACTTGTTCTTATAAATGTAAATGCAAAAAGGTAAACTAATATTGTTACCATTGGTCTTATAACAGCCCAAGAGTACCCAAGCGCAGCACCTTTATAAAATTTAACTAAATCTGCTTTAGATATTAGTATTGTTTGTTTAATGTTCTGAACATTTTCTTTTATTATAGTCTTTAACATAATATCACCTATTTATCTTTTACTAGTTATATAATCAACTAATCTTTTACTCGCCTTTCCATCATTATAGTCAAAAAATCTATTTTTAAAACTTCTGACCTTGTTAATATCGAATTTATCCTCCTTTACTATATCTATTATATCTTTATTATTATAAGCTATCGGACCTGGAACGAACTCATCATAATCATAGTAGAAATCTCTTTCTCCAAGATAAGCTTCCTTATCGTATGCATATAATAATATTTTCTTATCTAATAATGCTGCTTCGAATAAAACTGATGAGTAATCTGTTATTAGTATATCTGTTATTACTAATAATTCATTTACATCAATGCTACTATCTAAACTAAGTATTCTGTCTGATAGTTCGTGCGGTATATCTAGTGATCCATTTAGACCATTTTTAACACTTGGATGCAATTTTAAGACTACAGCATAGTCATCACCTAGTGATTGTAATATTTTAACTGGGTCTAACTTTAACTTAAAGTTTTGTCTTTCTTTAGCTCCACCCCTAAATGTAGGTGCATATGTTATTATCTTCTTTCCTTCTAATGAAGGATAATCGTCTAATAATCTATTTGTTATATATTCTCTATAATCTTTGTCTAATAATATATCTGTTCTTGGAACTCCAAGTGGTAATGCATTTTCTTCTTTTATGTGGAAAGCGTCTGCATAATGCTTATTTATATCTTTAGAACTTGTTACTACTTTAGTGTAATGTAAGTGAGCATTTTGCTCAAATCTTAATGAATTTCCATCACGCTTTCCAATTGCACTAAATCCGAATTTCTTGAAAGCACCACATGCATGCCAAACTTGGATTACTTCAGTATCACTTCTAAATTTTAATCCATAAAGCTGTCTGTAGTAATCATCTAATAGTATTGTTTTTGCTGTTGCAAAATTATAATACATCTTTAATATTTCTAATTTATTTCTATATTTATCTAAATAAACTTTTATTTCTGAGTTATCTCTCTCAATTAACTCATCATAAACTGCTCTTAAATTACCTGTTAAATATTGTGATTTATTACTAGCTAAAACTACTTTATTCTTTTTAATCGGTAGTAGTTTGCATAAGTAGAAGAATGCTTTATTACTTCTTCTATTTAATGTATTTCTAACTCTTCTAAGTCTTCTTCTAATTAAGTACATATATATGTACTTAGTACTATTATGCTTAACTGATTTTTCCATATAATCAACCATGTAAGCATAATGCTCTCTTAGTTCTGTTACATTATCAACATCTAACTTCTTGAATGTTTTTGATAATAGCTTAATATACTCTTTTCTAGCATCCTTAGTTAGAAACAAGAATCTTTCTATTACTCCTCTTGTTAACATCCATCTTAGTTTTTCAAATTGATTAAGTATTTTAGAATCTATATTGTCTAATAGTTCACTCATACTCTTTAGTGCTTCTATTTGAACTTCATTGTTTTTACTTACTATTGCATTTTTAAATGGTGGCCATATATTTATGTCAACTAGTCTTATTAAGTATGCCTCTTCAAGTTCTCTTGCAATATATCTATTTGATATGTGTGAATTAATCTCATTTAGAGCTAACACCCAAGATTTCTTAACATCATCAATTACTTTATGAGGATTTACAAAAACTTGTTGTGTTAATGACTCCCCTGGATTATTTCTAATTCTATAATGATATGCAACGTATTGAGTACTGAATATTTTCTTAGCTCTTATGTATGCTCTTGTAACAAATACTTGATCTTCACCATAGTTTATTCCAGCTGGAAATTCTAAATCTTTTATAAGTTCTGTACTATATAACTTATTGCAAGGTCCCATCATCCAAAATAACTCATAGTTTTTTCTTATGTCCTTTTCGCCTTCTTCAAAGAAGTGTGTCTTTACTGGCCATGTTTCTTCACCGTTATACATGCAAGTTGCACATACTATCATGTCCGCATTATTTTCTTCTGCAAGGTTATATCTAACTTCTAATGAGTCGTGTGGTAAAATATCATCTGAATCTACAAAAACAGTATACTTACCAGTAGCTGCCTTTATCCCTTTATTTCTCGCTTGTCCAGGGCCTGCGTTATCTTGATATATACTTACTATATTTTCATATTTTTTAGCATACTCATCTATTATATTTTGACTTCCATCCGTAGAACCATCATTAACTAATATTATTTCTACATCCTTTAACGTTTGATTCATTATAGAATCAAGAGTTTCTCTAAGATATGCCTCTACATTATATACAGGTATTATTACACTCACTTTATACTGATTATCCAACATAGTTTCCTCCTAATAATAAAACATATTTATCATATACTTAACTTTCTCTTTAGCTTATTAATATCTTTCCTTAATTCTGCTGCTTTATAACTTACATAAATAAGTGACGTTATTTTACTAATTGATACTTTGTTTATTGATGAATTTCTATTTTCGTATATTGTATTAAATACGATTTTTTTGATTTTACCTAGCTTTTGAAATTGCGCCCTATCAACTCCTTGTATTAAGTTTTGCATACTTTCATAAACTTTGTATTTATCTGTTTTTTTCTTACCTATGAACGCCTCTTTAAAAGGTGGCCATATATTAACGTTAACCAACCTATAAAAATACGCATCTTTAAGATTATTTTTTATGTTTTCATCTTTTATCGTAAAGTCTATATCATGTGAAACAAGTTTCCATAACACTGCTACATTATTTATTACTTTAGATGGATCTACAAAAACCTGTTGTGTTAAAGATCCCCCGTTTTCTTTTCTCATCCTGTAATAATATCCTACATATTGTGAACTATATATTTTATTTGCAGAAAGATAAGCTCTAAGAACAAAAACTTGGTCCTCACCATAGTTAATATCCTCTGGGAATCTTATATCTCTAATTATATCTCTCTTGTAGATCTTATTACATGGTCCCATCATCCATAATAATTCAAAATCTTTTCTTATGTCTTTATACCCTTCTTCTAAGAAATGACTTCTTATTGGCCAATCTTTTTCCCCATCATACATATGTGTTGCACACACAGCTATATCTGCATTATTATTTTTTGCATGATTATACCTTTCAAAAAGAGCATCTCCTGGTATTATGTCATCTGAATCAACGAATATTATGTATTCCCCTCTAGAAACTTCTATCCCCTTGTTTCTAGCTCTACCAGGTCCTGAATTATTTTGATATATACTTGTTATGTTTTCATATCTTTTTGCGTAATTATCTATAATTAATTGACTATTATCTGTTGATCCATCATTAACTAATATAATTTCATAATCTTCCATTGTTTGATTAACAACTGACTCTAGTGTTTCTTCTAAATATTCTTCTACATTATACACAGGCATTATTACGCTTAATTTGCACTCTTTACTCAATGTATACCTCCTCTAGGCACATATGTCTCATTCCCAAATTATTCAATAAATTAATATATATAATTATAATATATATTATAAACTATGTACAGTTGGGCTATTTTGTAATCATTTTTTTGCATAAAATTTCAAAAAAAACTCCAAAAGTATCACTTTTGGAGTTTCTGGTAGGGCGTATAGGAATCGAACCCATAATGTACCGTCCGTAGCGGTATGTTATATCCATTTAACTAACGCCCCTTAATATTAACTTTTACTACCAGACATATATTATCATAAAAATGACAGTAGTGCAAATCAATTTGTCCCAATTTAAGAAGGAAAATAGCCCTTTAAAGCCATTTTCCTTTACTCTTCTAGTTATAAATATATATCTGAAAACTCTATCTCTAATAACTGAACATTATTACTAGTTTCATCAATCTTTTCTTCTTCTTTTTCTAATTTACTTCTAGGAATTACTACAGTAAAATCAGAACCCTTTGAAACTTCACTTTTTAGTGTAATATATCCATCATGCAATTCTACAAGTGATTTAACTAAATCAAGTCCAATTCCACTACCTTTATATTCTGTTTTAGTTTTCATAGCTTGAGTAAATCTATTAAATATGCTTTTTTGATCTTCCGTGCTTATTCCAACTCCATTATCCACTACACTGACTTTAATGTTAATATCATCTATCATTAGTGTTACATAAATGCAGTCTCCACTCTTTGAAAATTTTATTGCATTAGAAAGTAAATTAATAAATATTCTGTCAAAAGCTTCTGGATCAATAGCTGTTATACATTCTTCTTTATTAGTATCAAATACAAGTGTCATATCTTTTTGTTTTGCATACTTATCAATAGATGCTATAGTGTTTTCCATAAAATTTACTATCTCTATATTTTTTTTCTTTATACTAAAAAAATTTTTCTCTAACCTAGTTACATCTATTAAATTATCTATAAGCTTTAGCATCTTATAGCTATTTCTCTTTAACATCTCTAAATACTCTTTTTCTTTTGTTTCAACGTTTTCATCTTTTATGGATTCTAACATTTGATAGATACTCATTATCACATTTAATGGAGACCTTAAATCATGGGAAATATTAGATATGAATTTTTCTAATTTCTCCTCTTTAATTTTCAGATCACAAATAAGTTCAAGCATCTCATCTTTTGACAAATTTTCATAATCACTTTTATTTGCATAATGACACATAACTTCTCCTACCTTAATCCCTAAATACTACATAAATAAATTTTAACATCTTTTACATTAACTAACAACCATTATTTTGTATAAAATCCTTAAATTAGATTTTATTTTAGATTTAAATTTATTTTTTTATAACTTTAATAATATTTTTTTATTTATTTGAAATAATAGATACATTTATGTTTATAATTATAATATTATTAATAGAGTGCATTTTTTATTTAAAAATCAAAAAGGAGGTTTTTGTTATCAATAATTTTGTTATAGTAACAGATTCTAGTTGCGATTTACCACAAGACATAATAAATAAATTTTCTATTCATTATATTGGACTTGTTTGTAATTTTAATAACTCAGATTATATTGAGGATTGTGGGAAATCAATTAGTTATAAAGATTTTTATGACGCATTAAGAAATGGTGCCATGCCTAGTACATCTCAAATAAATAGCTATAGATTCTATGAAGTATTTGAAAAGTATGCTAAGGATAATATCCCTGTAATATATATAGCTTTCTCTTCTGGTTTAAGTGGAACTTATAATAGTTCTTTAATTGCTAGAGAGGATATTTTAGAAAATTATCCAAATGCAGATATTTCAATAATAGATACTCGTTCTGCTTCTTTAGGTGTTGGACTGCTTGTATATGATGCTTGTGTCCTTAAAGAAAAAGGAGCATCTAAGGAAGATATCGTATCATATTTAGAAGATACAAAGCTTAAAGTAAATCATATATTTACAGTAGATGATTTAAATCATCTAAAACGTGGAGGTAGAATATCTCCTGCTGTTGCAACTATAGGTTCTTTACTTCAAGTTAAGCCCCTTCTCTATATGCCAAATGAAGGTACTCTTCAAAATTTCAGTAAAGTTAAAGGAAGAAAGAAGTCTATAAAAGCTTTATTTACTAAATTTGAAGAAAAAGTAGTTGATGTAGAAAATCAAACTATATTTATATCTCATGGTGATTGTATTGAAGATGCAGAGAGATTAGCATCATTAATAAAAGAAAAATATAACGTAGAGATTATAATAAATTATATTGGACTTGCAATTGGTAGCCATTCTGGTCCAAATACCCTTACTGTTTTCTTTAAAGGAAATGATAGATCAGTATAATACTATGGCATAATCTCCTTTCAAATAGTTAATACTATTATTAAACTATTTGAAAGGGGATTTTTTATTTATGAAAAGTTTAAAAGGAAGTAAAACTGCTGACAATTTAGCTAAAGCTTTTGCAGGAGAATCTCAAGCAAGAAATAGATATACTTTTTTCTCAAAAGTTGCTATGAAGGAAGGCCACAAACAAATTGAGGCTATTTTTTTAGAAACTGCTGATAATGAAAGAGCTCATGCTAAAGTATTTTATGATTTATTAATTGAAGGTCTTGGACACTCTAATATTGCTGTGAATGCTGATTATCCAATTGGCTTTGGTACTACTTTAGATAACTTACAATATGCAGCTGAAGGCGAAAGAGAAGAATGGGGTACTGCTTATCCTGAGTTTGCTAAAGTTGCAAAAGAAGAAGGATATCCTGAAGTGCACACTGCATTTACTAAAATATTAGAAGTTGAAAAGCATCATGAACAAAGATATTTAGACTTTTATGCTAATCTTAAGGATAATCTGCTTTATAAGAGAGATGTTAAAGAGTATTGGAAATGCAGAAACTGTGGTTTCATCTTTGAAGGGCTTGAAGCTCCTAAGAAGTGTCCTGCTTGTCATCATCCTCAGGGTTTCTTTGAAGTTGCTTATGATATTGAAGCTTGTGGACCTAGTAAGGAACAGGCTAAATAATAAAAGTGCTGTATCAAAATAATTTTGATACAGCACTTTTTTATTTTTATAAAACATTAAATTTTGCAGTGCTACCTTCTTTGGTTGATGTTACTTCTATCTTTGCATCAACTCTCTCCTTGAGTTCCTGAACGTGAGATATTATCCCAACTAATCTTCCACCCTTTTGTAATTCTAATAAACTATCAATAGCATTGTCTAATGATTGTGGATCTAAAGTTCCAAAACCTTCATCAACAAACATTGTTTCTAATGAAACTCCTCCAGAACTTGCTTGAACTACATCAGATAATCCAAGTGCTAAAGATAATGATGCTTTGAAGCTTTCTCCACCTGATAAAGAGCTTACATCTCTTGAACTTGCAGTATAGTTATCGTATATTTCAAGTTCTAATCCTTTTTGACCTGCACCTTTACTCTTGCTAGTTTTTCTCTTTAAAGAAAATCTATCTCCAGTCATTTTTTCAAGCCTTAAGTTAGCAGCATCAATTATATCTTGGAAGTATGATGCTAAAACATACCTCTCAAAAGATATATATGGACTCTTTCTACCATTTGCAAGGTCTGAAAGCTCACCAATTATTCTATATTCTTCTTCCTTCTTATTAAATTCTTTATTTAACTCTTTAACATTTGTTAGTACATTTTTATTGCTTTGAAGTATTGAATGCTCTGCAAGTGCTTCATCTCTTTTAGCTTTTTCTTCATCTTTTATTGATTTAATTTCTTCATCAATATTTTTAGTATCAACTAAAATTAAATTCTTGCACTTTTCTTCTAAATTACTACTTTTATCTTTTATAATTGTAATCATACTATTATAATTATCTATTTCTTCATCTAATGTAGTAATTTTTTCTATATTACTCTTTGCCTCCATGTATTGCTCATTATTTATAAATCCATTGTTCTTCATGGACTTTATTAATAATTCCTTATCTACATTCAGCTCAATTTTTAACTCTTCTATATTTCTTAATATCTCTCTTTCTTTTGCTCTTTCTCTTTCTAGCTTTGTTAAGCTTTCATCTCTATTTTTAATAGTTAATTTTAATTTATTTTTACTAGCTTCTAGTTCAGCAATTTTCTTATTTATTATTTCATTAAGAAGGTCTATTGAAGTTATCTCTTTTGGAATATCCTTTTCTAGTTCATCTAATGATGACTTGCTACCTTCAAGCTTTGCGTATAAATCTCTATCAATTTCTTTTAACTCGTTAATTGAAGACTCATACTTACCTAATGCTTCTTCTATTTTTAATATTTCAGCTTCAATGCTTGATTTTTCATTAACCTTTTTTATTATCTCTTTTTGCTCTATTTCTAAATTATCTATTTCACCTTTTAATTTAACTCCTATTTTCTTTACATCTTCTTTTGATGACTCTTCATACTCTTCATTGATATTTATTTCTTCTGAAATCTTCTTTAATACTTTATTAGAGTTTTCTAATGCACCATTTACTTCAGAATTAAGCTTAGTCAATTTAATCATCATATTGTTAGATTCTAATTGATATTTATCAAATTCATTTTTCTTCTTTTTAAGTTCTTCTGTTGTAGGAATATTCCCATTGCTTTTAACTGCCTTATTTGGATGATTTAATGATCCACATACAGGGCAAGGCTCACCTTCTGTTAACTCATCTGCAAGTATTCCAGCTTGTTCTTTTCTAAAAACTTCATCCATATATTCATATTCATTTTTCACTCTTTTAAATATAGATTCAACTTCAGTATATTCACCTTTTAACTTATTATGAAGTACCTTAAACTTTTCATAGGAATCAATTATTTTAAAGGCATCTCTAGCTTCATTAATAAGACTTTTCTTCTTTTCAATTTCATTTTCTATATTAACTTTCTTTAACTGAAGATCATTTATATTTTTTAATTTATTTTCCTTCTTTTCTCTATTTAATTTAAGATTATTAAATTCAGTTTCTTTTTTAGTTATCATATTTTTAGCTTCGATAATTTTCTTTTCTAATTGTATTATTGTTTTCTTACTTTCATCATAATTTTTAATTTTGGGTTCTATTATTTTAAGCCTTCCAATCTCTTCTGAAAGCTCATCTCTATAACTTCCATTCTCTTCTTCTGTTTTAACTAAGTTTTCTAGCCTATCTAAACATATTTTGAATTCTTCTATATTTTTAAGGCACTCTTCTTCTTCAGATTCTTTTCTAATTAGTGAAGATTTCTTTTCTACATAGTTCTTCTCTATATAACTTACTTCTTTAGCTTTCTTTGCCTTATCACTTATTACTTTATAAGATTCAATAAGTTCTTTTTTAAGAAGTAATTGTTCTAATTCCTTTAATACTTCTTCCTTTTCTAATAATAATTTATTGTTTTGCTCTGATATAAGCTTTTCTTTATTCTTTTCCTCAAGCTTTATCTTTACTTCATTCGCTAACTTCTCATTATTTTTATATTGCTTTTTCTCTTCTTCTATAAGTTCTGTAAGTTCCTCAATTACTTTAGGGAAATCAATATATTCACCAATTTCTATATTATGTTCACCTTGAATATTATTAAGGTTTGTTTTCATTCTTTCCTTACATAAGTTTCTCTCTTTACTAAGTTTTATTGCCTTATCTTTTAAAAGTCCTTGTATTCCTTCAAAATTATAAGTATTAAATATCTTTCTAAAAACATCTTCACGTTCAACAGAATTTGCAAGTAATAGCTTCTTAAACTCTCCTTGTGGCAACATAACGATTTGCTTAAATTGAGCCTTATTTATTCCGAGTATCTCATTTATCTTTTCATTTACGTTATTAACACCGCTTATTACTTTACCATTTGGAAGTTCAATTGTTGCTTCTGCATCTTTTTCTGTAAATCCATCCCCTCTAACCTTTTTCTTTGGCTGTTTTGGACTTCTGCGTATTTTATAAATATTTCCTCTAAGTTCAAATTCAAGTAAAACAAATGTTTCAATATCTTGTTCTGCAAAGTGACTTCTTAAAGAATCATTTTCCCTACTTTCTCCACTAGCTTCTCCGTATAGAGCATAACTTATAGCATCAAAAATTGTTGTCTTTCCAGCTCCAGTTGATCCTGTTATTACAAATATATTTCTTCCGTTTAGCTTTTCAAAGTCTAGCTGTTGTTCTTTTGCATATGGTCCAAATGCTGATATAACTAAGTTTACTGGTCTCATAAATTACACTCCTTTTTTTAATATTTCGTTTATAGTACCATTTATAACTTCTTCTTTTTCTAAAGTAAATTCTCCACTTCCAAGTGCTTCGTAAAATTCTTTAAATAGTTCTTTTTCTGTTTTACTTTTATAACCCTTCTTTGCCGCTGTATTGCTATCATCATATTGCTTTTTCTTTTCCCTAGTTATAAGCATGACATTTTTATATATAGCTCTTAGTTTTTCAATAGGATTTAGTATTTCACCTTCATCTGTAAGCACCGCTTGTATATAGTCTTCTCTACCTTCCACAATAGTTCTACCATTTTCCACTAAATCATTTATATCACCTTTTATTATTCTTAAATCTCTAAGAGGTTTAAACTCCTTTAGTTCTATTGATGTCTCTTTATTCTTATCTATATTTAATACTGTAATTCCTTTTTTCTGATTTACTTCTGAAAAAGAATATTTAAGTAAAGAACCTGAATATCTTACTTCGTCTCTTCCTACTTTTTGTCTTCCATGAAGATGTCCTAACGCAACATAGTCAAAGTCATTAAAAATATTACAGTCTATAAGCTCTGTACCTCCTATTGATAAAGGTCTCTCTGATTCTGATACTTCAAGATGTGCTGCTTCATATTTATCTTCTTCTCTATTTTTAGCTTCATCTCTGTACATAGTCACATATCCGTGTGCAACTACAACATTCCTCTCATCATAGTTCATATCTTTTTTTATAATATTAACTACGGCTTCCATGGAATCATTATGATTTTTTATTTCTTTATCTTCAGTTAATTTTCTTACTACAGCTGGGTCTTTATATGGTATTAAATAAAAATTAACTTTTCCATCTTCTCCATCTATAGTAACTTTTTTAAATAATTCACTATCACGTCCAGCTATGAATAATCCTTGTTTTTCTAATAATTCTGCTCCAAAGCTTACTCTCTCGCCACTGTCATGATTACCTGATATTGCAATAACTTTAACACCATTATCTATTATTATTTTCTTTAACGTATTGTTTAAAAGCTCTACAGCATCAACGGGAGGAATCGATCTATCATACATATCACCCGCTATTATTAATACTTCCGGCTTTTCTTTTTCTATGAAATTAATTAATTGTTCTAACATATATTTTTGATCTTCAAGCATAGAAAAATCATTTACTATCTTTCCAATATGCCAGTCGCTTGTATGAATTATTTTCATCTAATCTACCCCCACAAATTATATCTATTTTTTTATTATATCAAACTATATTTATCTATAAACTTAGAAAAGCCTAAAAATATGCAAAATAACATTTAAAATAAACCACTTAAATTTCTTAGCTTACTTTTTAGTTATAATGATACTTTTAGGCTTTTCTAGTTGTTATTTATATTTTAACTTTATTTATTATATCTTTTTTTATTTGTCTTAATATGAATATTAAGTATATTGTTGTTCCTATTACAAATGGAACATCAAATAGTGTATAAGGTCTTATTAAACTAAATGGTAATAGTAAAAGACTTGGTAATGTTGATGCATATATTGCTAATGAATATATTGCAGATATCTTCATTTTCAATCCCATAAATGTCCCAATTAATAATGACATTGCAGTCACTAATAAGCAGTTTAATAACATATTTACGAAGTACTGGAACATTGTAAATACTGTCATGACAGGTACTATAATAACTCCCATTGTTGTTAATTGACTTGCAAGTTCTTCATTATTTAAATTTCCGCTTAGGAAATCAGTATATTTAATTTCTGTACTCATCTCACCTGAACCCATTTTTATACCATCTTTAAGAGCTAATATGTAAGCATCTCCATGTATATACATATTTCTAAGTTCTTCTGCATGAGCTAAATCCTTTTTACTATCTACGCAAATTATTGTGTTGCCAGCTTCAATAGTTGATGCCTCTTTCTTTGTGTTTAGCGTACCATTTTCTATATTAAATTCATTGCTTGGATCTTTAACTTCTTGTACGCTTTGAGTTATTTCATCTCTAGTTTGTAATCCAATATAGAAACCTTTAATTCCACCTAATATAACACTTAATATTAATGCATATACTATTGCGCTTAAAACTCCATATTTAACATATCTTTGGAAATTACTTACGTTATATATATTATTTTTTAGTTTACTAAAAAAGCTATCTTTCTTCACTATTATTACTCCTTCTAATTTCTATATATATTATTCTATCCTAAATCCTCTTTAACTATAGTAACATACTAATTTATATTATTAAATATTTTATGTTTAATATTACAAAATATGGTTAATAATTAAATATAAAACATTTTAGGAGGGTTTATAATTGTCATATAATATTAAAAACATTAAAAATGAGAATTTTAAGGAACTTAACCTAGTTCCAAGAAAAATTAAATCTAAGAAAAAGAGACATTTTAAAATACCACTAATACCAATTATAGCCTTAATAATAGTTATGACTTGCACGCTTGGCTTCCAAGCATTTCGCTATAAAACATTAGTATCTAATTTTAAAAGTTACTTTGATTCAAGTCATTATAGAGATGCAAATAATTACTTAGTTACAGAAGGTAATTTTAATGTATTTAAAGCTTTATTTTTAGAAAATGACTTAGAAGGATATTTTAGAACTAAAGTTAATTCAGTTAAGGACCATTTAAATTTAAATGAACTTAATCCAGATGAAGCGCTATTAGTTATAAATGAGATAAATAGATACAATATAATAACAAGTTCAAATGATAGCAGTGTATCAGTAACATCAGATGATATAACCAATAATACTCCATTATCTAAAGGAGTTGTTGCCTTTAATAAAGGGAATTTTGAAGAAGCTTTATCAATATTTTCTAATATATCAAGCAGTGATAAAAATTCTAGCACTGCAATAGATTATACAGTTAAATGTAAATCTAAAATTAAAGAAGACTTATTAAAAACTGTTAATGAAAAGCAATCAATAGATCACTTTACAGAAGGAATTAACTTAATAGAAAGCAAACTTTCATTACTTGATAACGATAAGGATTTACTATCCAAAATTGAAGAATTAAAAAAACTTAGAGATGATTATAACAAAAAAAATGGTACTAATTCTACTGCTGAAGCATCATCAGCAAAAATAGTATCAGCTATAAACACTCAAAACATAAATTCTTTAAACCTTGAAAGTAGTAGTGATTACTTATTGTATGTAGATACGCCATCTCAATTAACTCATATATATAAAGGATCAAAAAATAATTGGAGTTTGTTTAAATCACTTAAATGTGCTACAGGAAAAGAAGGTACAGAAACACCTTCTGGGGTTTATACAATTAAAAATAGAGATACTTGGTTCTTCTCTAAGAAATTTAATCAAGGCGGTAAGTACTGGGTTCAGTTTGATGGAGATTACTTATTCCACTCACTACCTTTTGCTGAAGACCAAAAAACAATAGTTGATTATACTTTAGGAAAACCAGTTTCCCATGGTTGTATAAGACTTGCTTTAGAAGATTCTAAGTGGTTATATGACAACATTCCTACAGACACTAAACTAATAATAAAATAGTAAAACTTATGTTTTGATACCTTATCTATTTCCCCTATAATATAGATAAGGTATTTTTTTATTACAGGAGGATAGTATGAATATAATTATTCCAAGCAATGTTAAATATATAATAGATAAATTTTATAATAATAACTATGAAGCTTTTATGGTAGGTGGCTGTATAAGGGATGCTCTTTTAAATAAGCTGCCTAAAGATTATGATATAGCAACATCTGCTAAACCTGAAATTACTGAAAGCTTATTTAATAAAACTATTCCAACAGGAATTAAGCATGGTACTATAACTGTACTCATTGATAATGAACCTTTTGAAGTTACTACTTATAGGACTGAAGGTGAGTACAAAGATAATCGTCATCCTCTTTCCGTTAATTTTGTTAGTGATATTAAAGAGGATTTATCAAGGCGTGATTTCACTATTAATGCCTTTGCTTACAATTCTAACGAAGGGCTTAAAGACTATTTTGGTGGGATAGATGATTTAAATAATAAAATAATAAGGTCAGTTGGTAATGCTAATAAGCGATTTAATGAAGATGCTCTTAGAATGCTTCGCGCTATACGTTTTTCTACTCAATTAAACTTTACCATTGAAGAAAAAACTTTAAATGCTATTAAAGATAATAAAGACCTTATAAAAAATATAAGTGCTGAAAGAATACGAGATGAATTATGTAAAATACTTATTTCTAATAATGCTAGAGCCGGTCTAAACTTACTAAAGGAATGTGGCCTTATTCAAATAATAATTCCTGAAATGATTCCATCAATAGGATTTAATCAAAGAAATATGCATCACTATGAGGATGTGTTTAATCATACTCTTTCAGTAGTTGAAAAGTGTCCTAATAATTTAAATGTAAGACTTGCAGCATTATTACACGATATAGGTAAACCAAAATCATTTTTTATTGATGATAATGGAAATGGTCGATTCTTTGGGCATAATAACATAAGCGATAAGATGGCTAGAGTAATTTTAAATAGACTTAGATTTGATAATAAAACTATAAAAACAGTTTGTACTTTAGTTAAGGAGCATATGAACGTTTTAGATAATGCATCTAATATAGCATTAAAAAGACTTATAAATAGAGTATCTAAAGAAAATATTTACTCTCTTTTATCACTTCAAGAAGCTGATGTTATGTCATTAACTGACCCAAATGTAGCTATACATAAAATTCACGATATGAAAAATAAAATTGATATTATTTTAAGTTCAAATACACCTCTTTCAGTTAAAGATTTAGCTGTAGATGGTGGTACTTTAATAAGAGAACTTCAATTAAAACCTGGCAAAATAGTTGGTGATTTACTTAGTCACCTTTTAGAAATAGTATTAAAAAATCCTGAAATAAATAATTACGATTCTTTAATTAATGAAGCTAAAATTTATATTAGTAAATAAAAACAAAGGGTTAGTGTCTGAAAATAATTTCAAATACTAGCCCTTTAAATATCACTATTTTTTTTCTTTAAATACATATACCTTACTTAGTATGTAATTTAATATTATAACTATTATATTTATTACTATCTTACTTATCATATCTTCTATTCCCATTACTGAAACGAAAACATACATTAATCCCATATCTAAAAGTCCAGTTGCACCTCTTGATATAGTAAAATCAATTAATTCTCTTAAAACTACAGGCATAGTATAATTTCTACTATCAAATACATATATTTTATTTGTTACAAAAGCAAATAAAACTGAAGCAACCCAAGCAATTATATTACTTGTCATTAATCCTAGTCCTAAAGTTCTTGTGCACGCAAAAAATGCAACAATATTTATAGCAGTAGTTAATACTCCAAATACTATATATAATATTTGTTCTTTAAATTGTTTATATATACTAAATACTTTATCTATCATATATTCCTCCTATAAATCTTTAAATTTATCATACTTATCTATGATATCATAATTTTTAATGTTTTGTATTAATAAAAAATCATTAAAAAAGTGCATAGAATCTCTTCTATACACTTTTAACCTTAATTTAAACTATTATTGCCTTCTCTAAGTGGAATAAATATAAATATCTCCTGTTTACTACCTTGCCTGTTATCTTTTCTATTGCATCACTGTAATAGTCAAGTTGTATTTTATATCTTCTATACATTTCTTCTTCCACATTATCTTCTATATAATCTGTTTTATAGTCAACTAATATAACTTCACCGTCTAATTCAAAGAAAAGATCAATAACTCCTTGAAGTCTTACTTCCTCATCTTTAAATTCAATTGGAAGACCCTCTTTAACTTTAAGCGCACTTATTTTTGTGAAAAATGGAAGCTCTCTATAAATTATTCCTCCACTTTTATATACTTTTATAATATTCAAACCAAGTTCGCTTTTAAAGAAGTTGAATACTTTATATGAACTTATAGCTTTAAACTCATCTTTAGTTAAAAGCTCATTTTTAAACATTTCTTCAAGTTGCTCCTTAACTTCATCTAAAGAATTAACTCTATCATAATCTATCTTTTGCATTACAAAGTGCATTGCAGTTCCTCTTTCAGCTCCTGAAAGACCTTTTTTTTCTTGAAGGAATCTAGGTTTTAAAACTGGCTTTTCCTTAAATAAGCTTTCTCCTCTATATTCCTCTGATGGCTCATAAGCTGATTTTTTTAAATCAGAAACAGAAATATTACTCTTTAAAGTTGTACTCTCTAAAAATCTATATTTATAACCAAGTCTTCTTTCAATTTCTTTATCCACAGTTTCAGCCCTAGAATTTATAAACAGTTCTTCATCTATCGAAATTTCATCCACAGTCTCTAAATTTTTTTCCACAAATAGATTTTCTCCATCCCACAATTTAACCTTCCATGTGGATAAGTCATCTTTCGCAATCTCGCTCGATGCTCCTATTCTTTCTCTAAGAACTTCACCATCTTTATGCTGACAAAGGGCCATTCCAATCCAATCCAAGTAACTTTTTCCCTTAAGAACTTCTGCTGGAGAAATTTTAGAACTTTCCACAGTTGCAGATTGAACCCACTTTTCCACAGTTTTATCTACGTCTCTAGTTGAACCAGTTATAATTAACTTTTCTTTAGCTCTTGTAAATGCAACATATAGTATTCTCATTTCCTCAGAAAGAGTTTCAAGTCTTATCTTTTTCTTTATAGCTTCCTTAGGTAATGTGCTATAACTTATTCTTTTTTCTAAATCTATATATGATGGTCCAAATCCTAAATCATCATGATGCAATATTGGATTATTTAAATCCATTAAATTAAATTGCTTTCCAGCTCCAGCTAAAAATACAACTGGGAATTCTAATCCCTTACTTTTATGGATACTCATAATTCTAACAACATCTTCATTTTCACCAAGAATTTTAGCACTTCCCATATCTCCTGATGATCTTCTTAACTTATTTATAAAGTTTATAAAATTAAATAGACCTTTAAAACTAGTTTCTTCGTATTGTTTTGCCCTTTGGAATAATACTTTTAAGTTTGCCTGTCTAAGTACCCCATTTGGCATAGCACCAACATACCCATAATAAGATGTATCCATATATAAATACCATATAAATTCATCAATTGGTGTATATATTGATTTATCCCTCCACTTATTTAAGCTGTTAATGAAGTTTTGGCACTTCCTCTTTAATCCATCATCCACTTCTACCTCATCACTTACAATTTCAAGTATATTTTCATAAAAATATTTACTTTTATCAATTATTCTAACATCTGCAAGTTCTTCAGCATTAAACCCAATGAAAGGAGATTTTAACACTGCAATCATAGGAACATCTTGAAGTGGATTATCTATTATTTTTAAAAGTGACATTATAGTTCTAATCTCTATAGACTCAAAATACCCTGAACCAGTATCTGCATACACTGGTATCCCTGATAGTCCAAGTTCATCTAAAAATACTTCTGACCAATTTTTAGTTGCTCTTAGAAGAATAACTATATCTTTATACTTTAAAGGTCTATAAACTCCTGTATCCTTATCTAACACTCTAAATTTTTCTTCACTTGCTTGAGCCATAAGATCATTAATTCTCTTTGCAACAACTCTAGCTTCTAAATTTATTGAATCAACATCCTCCTCTTCATCTTCGCCTTCTTCATCATTACTTACTGTATTTTTATCTAATATATGAAGTTCAACTTCACCACCTGCGTAAGTTCCCGCTTCTTTTAATTCCTTAAAACTAGCACCTAAGTTAAGAGCTTCATCATCCGTGTATTCAAGTTCTCCAACATTTAAAGACATAACCTCTTTAAATATGTAATTAACTCCATTAATAACTTCTTCTCTACTTCTAAAGTTCTTATAAAGCTGAATTACTCTATTACTTCCTTCATCAGTTCTTGAGTATCTATTATATTTATCTAAAAATAGCTCTGGCTTTGCTTGTCTAAACCTATAAATACTTTGCTTTACATCCCCAACCATAAATACATTTGGATTATTAGTGCTTTTTCTAGATACAAGATCTATTATAGCTTCTTGAACATTATTAGAATCTTGATATTCATCAACTAACACTTCATCAAAAAATTCTCTAAAGTTTTCTGAAACCTTTGATGGTACTACTTCGGAACCATTAAACTCTTTAATTAGTATCTTTAAACAAAGATGCTCTAAATCATTAAAATCTAACATGTTCTTTTCTTTTTTTCTATCGCTAAACCTTTTAGAAAACTCTAAAGTTACATAAGCTAATTTTTTCATAAAAGGATATGTAGATTTAATTCCTTCTAGCATTTCTTCAGGACTTAATGAGAATACATCATCTTGAAGCTTTGTTATTTTCTTTTTTACTTGATCTCTTATTGATTTTACAAGTTCTTGTGCATCAGGATCACTTACGTTAGTCTTTCTTATTGATTTAAGCCTTCCAAAAGATACTCTAAAAAGCTTATCATATATATTTGTAAGACCTAAATCTAATGTATCTTTAAGTGCAATAAGGTTAGATAACTCATCATTATACATATCTAAATACGGCTCTATTCCTTCTGTTGCCGTTATTATTTCAATAGCTTTATAATATGTGTTTATAAAACTATCTACTTCCATCTTTATATCACTTCTTAATACATCAACCCATATAGTCTTATCTAACTGCTCTAATGTTTCTATATTAAAATCTTCAGCTTTATCTATAAGCCACTTTTCAGGCCAAGGCCCACTCATAGAAAATCTATAAAGGTTTAAAATTATTTCTTTAAGCTTCTCATCATCTCTGCTTCCTGCATAAGCCTCAACTAAACTAAAGAATTCCATATCATCTTTTTCATACATATCCTCAAATAATTCGTCCATTATCTCATTTTTTAAAAGAGTACCTTCAGTTTCATCTCCAATTCTAAAAGCTGGATCTAAATCTATAGTATGAAAATTATTTTTTATTACATCTAAACAAAATGAATGCATAGTAGTTATATTAGCTCTACTTAAAAGGGTTAGTTGCCTTTGAAGATTTTTAGAACTAGGATTTCTTTCTAATGCTTTTGTTATTGCAAATGCAATTCTTTCTCTCATTTCCGCTGCTGCCGCACTTGTGAATGTAACGACTAAAAGCTTATCTATATCCACTGGATTTTTCTCATCAGTTACTATTCTTATTATTCTTTCAACTAATACAGCTGTTTTACCTGAACCTGCAGCCGCTGCAACTAGAAGGTTACAACGTCTTGTCTCTATCGCTTTAAGTTGTTCTTTCGTCCATTTAGTCTCTCCCATTATTCTACTTCCCCCTCTCCTTTAACTTCTACATTTATTTTATTCCAAATATCATCATCACTTTTCTTTAATACTAGTCTGTATTTATTATCCTTTATACTCGTATCAAACTGACAAACTGCTGAATAATCGCAATACTCACAATATACCCTTTGATTATTTTTAGTTGGAAGTATTTTTATCTTTCCACTAAGCATATCAGTACAAAGTTCAACCATTTTTTTATTTACATACTCTCTTAAAATATCGAACTGTTCTTCCGTTGCAACAGAACTAGTTTTAGAAAAATCTCCATCTTTTTTAAATGCTGCTGGTATTATAAGTGAGTAAGTCTCCATTGTATTATCCATAGCTCTTATTAATTTTGCATCTTTAAGTAGTAATCCATTCATCTTAAGCTTCTTTAAAACTTCATTTTGAACTTCTTCTTCATCAAGTTCCTTACCACTTTTTATAATTGGATCATCTATTTTAAAGTAAAGTATAGCCCCTGGAACTGCTCCAGTATTTAAAATATGCTCTGAATTTCTAAGTAAAGCATCTAAATATACTAAAAGCTGCATCTGTATTCCATAATAAAGCTCAGTTAAGCTAAACTCTTTAGACCCTGACTTATAGTCTATTACTCTTAAATATGTGTTACCGTCCATATTAATAGTATCTATTCTATCTATTCTTCCTGTAAGGTATACTCTCTCTCCTGAAGGTAAGTCTATCTTTATAGGCTCTCCACCATCCATTGCTCCAAATTCAAATTCATTTTTAAATATTTCAAATTCTCCTCTTCTCATTTGCTCTGAAATTACTGAAACAGATTTAGTTATAACTCTTTTAAATCTATCTGTGAAATATTTATATCTCTTCGTACTATTTAATATTGAATTATTTTCTTCTTTAAGCTTAACATCAACAAGCTCTGATACTATTTCCTTACACTTCTCTCGATTTAACTCTGACCATGAAATCTTTTCGTCCTTAACTTTATTAGTAAACTTATCTAATATCTCATGCATGAATGAACCTAAATCCGGTGCTGAGAATTCATATATCTTTCTATCTTTGGCCTTTAATCCATATTGAACAAAGTAAGAAAATGGACATTCAGCATATTTCTCTAATCTTGAAACACTGAATCTTAAGTTTCCATTTTCATTTTCATAAAGCTTTCGAAGTTTATCCTTTGGTATTTGATCTCCTGTATTTGAATAATCTATTCCTTTGAATATTGTATTAGTCTTATCTTCAAATCCTTCATGACTTCTATACCAACTATATACTTCTCTCCAGTATTCATTAACCTCTTCTTTATCCACTTGTTTTCTAAGAGCTAATATAAGCTCATTAAATGTTGGAGTTTTAGTTGTAACTTTATTAAACTCATCATACTTTTCTGCGTAATTGAATATATCGCTTTCTTCTTTTAAATTGTTTAAAACTCTCTTTATTCTCGGTATAACAATTGATGGTCTTAATGACTTACCTTCAAAATCTGCCATAGGATAAGTTATCATTAAGTATTTACTTGGGATTGTTAATGCAGTGTATACCATAAACTGCTCTTCAAAAGCTCTAGCTCTTGTTGTAGACGCAAGTTCTACACCATTATCTTTAAGTATATCTCTATCTCTATCTGACAATATACCTTCATCCTTACTTGCAGCTGGTAGTACTCCATCATTTACTCCAACTATATATAAAGCTTTAACTTCTCTACCTTTTATTCTTGCTATATCTCCTATATTTACTTGATCTAATGCTACAGGTATAACACCTATCTCTTTATTTTCAAAACCTGCATTTAATACTTTGTAAAATTCTTTAGGTGACAGTTTATCTTCTCCTATTACATCTACCGCTTGATCTAATATTTCAATAACCATTGATGGTACTTGCTCATACTCTCTAACTTTAGCTTCAAAACCTTGCTCTTTAAATGTTTCTATCCACTCTTCTATTTTATTAAATACATCTAAATCTATAAGAAGCTCATAAATAGCAGTGCAAATATCCTTCACTGACTTCTCACCTTTAATTTTTTTATGGAATTCCATAAGTGGCTCTCTTACTTCTTCCATTATTTCTTTTATAAACAATTCTTCTGGATTCTCATTTATATCTTCACTTTCAAAGAAACCTTCATTAACTTCTTCTGTAGTCCATCTATATCCCTTTAAACCGTGACCTAAAATATAATTTTCTAATCTATCTATATATTCTCTATCAATATTTATAAGCCCACTTTTTAAATATTTAAATACAGCTTCATAAGACCAATTATTTAATAGCACTTCAAAGGAAGACATTATTAAAATAACTAACGGATTACTTAAAACTTCTATCTTCTTATCTAAAAAGTATGGAACTTCGTATTGATCAAATATAACTGACATTACTTTTTCATATATATTAATATCTCTACATACCACTGAAATGTCTTTGTATCTATATCCATTATCTCTAACTAACCTAATAATATCTCTAGCTACCATATCCACTTCATCGTAGCTATTATTGCCTTTATAGACTCTGACATCTTTATTTTTTCCACTATATATTTTAAAAGGATATGTGAAAAAATGTTTTTCTATATGTTTAAGTTCTTCACTATCTTTAAATCTATATGGATATTCTTTATTTAAATTTATTGGCTCTAAATATCCGATATTATTATCTTCCATAAGTCTAACTATTCTATTTTCTGTGTTCTTTATTGCATTAAATATATCTGTCTCTTCACTTGCCTTTGTATTAACAGCTCCATCCATACATAATGTTATATTAATTGTCTTTGATTTAGCTGCTAACTCCTTTATTACATCAAGTTGCTGTGGAGTGAATGTTGTAAATTCATCTATCCAAATTTCTGCACCATCATAAATAGTACAATCCTTTAATTTTTTTGATAATATAGTAAGTTCATCATCACCATCAACTACGTTGTTTTCTATTCTTTTATTGTATTCACTATAAAGTTCACTTAAATCTATAAGCTTTTCTTTTAATTCATCATCTTCTAACCTATCTGATTCTTCTAACAATATTTCCGGAGAAATATTATATTTTTTAAATTCAGTTAGTGTTTTTGACAAGATTTCTATAAATCCCTGCTTTTTTGATATTCTATTGAAGTACTTAAGATCATCACCCTTCTCTTGAAGAAGCTTATATATAAGCATACTCTTTCCTTCATCTTTCATTATTTGATGAACTCTTCCTCCACATTCCTCAAATACTCTATTGCACATAGTTTTAAAACTTAATACTTCTGCTCTAAGTAAAGCTTTTTCTGTTGCTATATCAAGTAGTTTATTTTCTGTTTGAAATGTGTATTGTTCTGGAACTATTAGTATTAATTTATTACCTTTATTGTTCTCAATCTTTTTCTTTATTTGTTCTAAACAAAACTTACTTTTACCACTTCCGGCTCTCCCATAAATAAATCTAATTCCCATAATAAAACTCCTAAATTTTCTTGTATTTATTATAATTATATCCTAATTACATAATTTATCTAACATATAAT
This sequence comes from Clostridium sp., assembly GCF_036643715.1. Classification (GTDB taxonomy): domain Bacteria; phylum Bacillota; class Clostridia; order Clostridiales; family Clostridiaceae; genus Clostridium. The sequence continues at coordinate 28,415 of NZ_JAVXRL010000035.1, forward strand.
TAAATAAGCTGCACCAATATTAATATCGGTACAGCTTTTATTGTTTCATAATTAATTTAAAATATAAAAAAAACATCTAACATAAGTTAGATGTTTATGGCGGAGAATCCGGGATTTGAACCCGGGCGCCAGTTGCCCGACCTACGCCCTTAGCAGGGGCGCCTCTTCAGCCACTTGAGTA
>NZ_JAVXRL010000036.1:0-27957 GCF_036643715.1 Clostridium sp.
GTAGGAGTGAGACTTTCTTACAGAATATATAGAAGAATATATATATATGGTCAAATAAAAAGTGGTGATACTAGGAAAAAGGTATTAGTTATTGGGGGAGGTTCTTGTGGACATATTGTTATACAAGAAATGTTTCTAAATAAAGATTCTAAATTATTGCCTATAGGAATTATTGATGATAATAAAAATAAAATCGGTTCATGTTTAAGAGGGATAAAAATAGTTGGTACTAGAGATGATATTGAAAAAATTGTAGCTCAAGAAGAAGTAGATATGATAGTAATTGCCATTGCTAGAATATCAGCAAAAGATAAAAAAGAGATTTTAGAAATATGTAATAGAACAAATGTAAAAATAAAAATTATACCAAGTGTATATGAAATTATGGATGGAAAAGTTAATTTAACTAAGTTAAGAGATGTTAATCTTAAAGACCTTTTAGGAAGAGAAGAAGTAATGCTTGATAAAAAAGAAGTTAAAAATTATATAAATGGAAAAGTTGTTCTAGTTACAGGTGGAGGTGGATCTATTGGATCTGAATTGTGTAGGCAAATTGCATCCTTCTCACCAAAACTTTTATTGATTTTAGATATATATGAGAATAATGTTTATGATCTGCAAAATGAGTTAAGTAGGACATTTAAAAAACTAAATAAAAAAGTTGTAATAGCATCTGTTAGAGATAAATTTAGGCTTGAAAAAGTCTTTGAAGAATACCATCCTCAAGTTGTGTTTCATGCAGCAGCGCACAAGCATGTTCCTCTAATGGAAGAAAATTCAGAAGAGGCGATTAAGAACAATGTAGTGGGAACTTTAAATGTTTGCGAAACAGCAAGTAAATATAATTCAGAAAAATTTGTTCTTATATCAACAGATAAAGCAGTTAACCCAACAAATGTAATGGGTGCAACAAAGAGAATTTGTGAAATGGTAATACAAGGTATAAATAGTGTAAGTGATACCGAATTTGTTGCAGTGAGATTCGGAAATGTTTTAGGAAGTAATGGTTCAGTTATTCCACTATTTAAAGATCAAATTAAAAATGGTGGGCCAGTAACTTTAACTCATAAAGAAATAACACGTTACTTTATGCTAATACCAGAAGCAGCACAGCTTGTACTTCAAGCAGGTGCATATGCAAAGGGTGGAGAAATATTTGTTCTTGATATGGGAGAACCAGTAAAAATATATGATTTAGCAAAAAAATTAATTAAGCTGTCTGGATATACTCCAAATAAAGAAATAAAAATAGAAATTACAGGACTTAGACCAGGGGAAAAGCTCTATGAAGAGTTGTTAATGGAAGAGGAAGGGCTTAAAGAAACAGCACACGATAAAATTTTCATAGGGAAACCTGGTGATTTTAATATAAAAACTGTAAAGCGAAATATAGCAGAGCTTTTAATGGTTGCACTTAATGGAAGTGCTGAGGAATTGAAAGAAAAATTAAAGGAAGTAGTTCCAACTTATATAGAAGAAAAAGATGGAGAAGAAGTTGCAGCAACAGTAGAAAGTTAGCAATTAAGGGGGCATTTTATATTGATTAAGAAAAAAATATTATTAGCATCTCCCCAAATGGGAGGCTTTGAAAAACAATTTATAAATGAAGCTTTTGAGACTAATTGGATAGCACCACTTGGTCCAAATGTAAATAATTTTGAAAAAGAAATTTCAGAGTATGTTGGAGTAAAGTGTGGGGCAGCTTTATCATCTGGAACTGCAGCAATTCATATGGCACTAAAAGCTATAGGTATTAAAAAAGGAGATAGAGTTCTCTGTTCAGCCCTTACTTTTGCAGCAAGTTGTAATCCAATAATTTATGAAAATGCAGAACCTATATTTGTTGATTCAGAAAGTAAAACTTGGAATATGTCACCGAAGGCATTACTTAAAGCATTTAAAGAATGTGAGAAAGATTTAAATATTCCTAAAGCAGTAATTGTAGTTCACCTTTATGGTCAATCAGCTGATATGGATAGTATAAGAGAAATTTGTGAAAGTTATAATTGCAAAATAATAGAGGATGCTGCAGAAAGTTTAGGAGCAAAGTATAAAAATAAGCAAACAGGTACTTTTGGTGATTATGGGATATATTCATTTAACGGAAATAAAATAATAACTACTTCAGGTGGAGGAATGATTGTATCAGATAATGAGGAAATGATTGAGAAGATAAGGTTTTGGAGTACTCAGTCAAGGGAATGTGCTAGACATTACGAGCATAAAGAACTTGGTTATAACTATAGGATGAGCAATATACTTGCAGGAATAGGTAGAGGTCAACTTAAAGTTTTAGAAGAGAGAATAAAAAAGAAAAAAGAAATTTATACAGCTTATAAAGAAGGTTTAAAAAATATAGAAGATATAGAGATGATGCCAATTAGTGAAAATGGTAGACCAAATTATTGGTTAAGTGCTTTAACTATAAAACAAAGTTCAAAAGTAAGACCAATAGATTTAATGGTTCATCTTGAAGGAAATAATATCGAATCAAGGCCAATATGGAAACCAATGCAATTACAGCCTTTTTATAAAAAATATAAATTTGTAACACATATTGAAAATGGAATGCCTGTATGTAGAGATATTTTCAATAGAGGATTATGCCTTCCATCAGATACAAATACAAGTATGGAAGATATAGAGATGATAATTAATATAATAAAAAAATTATTTAAGTAAAGGTGATTTTATGAGAATTATAAAAAGAATGTTTGATGTAGTATTTTCTATAATAGTACTTACGATACTATCACCAGTTTTTATTATAATTTGGTTTTTAGTAAAAATAAATCTAGGAAGCCCAGTTCTTTTTAAACAAGAGAGAGTGGGATTATTTAATACAACTTTTAAGATGTATAAATTTAGAACAATGAGAGATGCTGTAAATGGTAATGGTGAATTATTACCAGATAGTGAGAGACTAACAAAGTTTGGAGCGATACTTAGGAGTACAAGCTTAGATGAATTACCTGAATTTTTAAATATTCTTAAAGGGGAAATGAGTCTAATAGGACCAAGACCATTACTTAAAGAGTATTTACCATTATATAATGGTGAGCAAATTAAAAGGCATAATACGATGCCAGGGCTTACAGGATGGGCTCAAGTCAATGGAAGAAATAACGTATCATGGAATGAAAAGTTTAAATTAGATGTTTGGTATGTAGAGAATTGGAATTTAAAATTAGATATTAAAATATTTTTTATGACTATTTATAAAGTTATAAAGAGAGAGGGAATAAGTGGTGAAGGTCAAGTAACTATGGAGTACTTTAATGGCTCCAACTAAATACAGGGGGAAACGATGGAAGAGAGAACATTTGAAATTCAAGAAATATTATATGCAATTAAGAAAAGATATAAAATATTGATTTTAACAACAATATTATGTGCAGGAGTTGCAGGAATATATGCACATTTTAGGATGAGTACATCATACACAGCAACTATAAAAATATTTGCAGGTAAGTCAGAGGAGATAAAGGGACAGTATTCTCAAGGGGAACTGAATTCTTATGCGGCACTTACAAGTACGTATATTCAACTTATTAAGACAGATGATTTTATGAATAAAGTTATAGAGAAAGCAGGACTTAAGATGCATCCAGCACAATTAGTTGGTGGGGTTGCATTTAAGACAGAGGAAAATACACCAATACTTAATATAAGCTATACATCCTCAAGTCCTGAAATAGCTAAGACGGTTGTAGAGACAATAGCATCAGAATTTTCAACAGGTGTAAGAGAAATTATAACAAATACTTATACTAAAGTTTTAGATGGTGTAAAAGTATATCCAATTGTACCAAATAAGAAGAAAGTAGTTACAGTTGGAGTAATAGCAGGATTGATAATTGGTATAGGATTAATATTTGTTATTGATTATTTAGATAACACTGTAAAAAGTAAAAGTGAACTAGAGAAAATATTACCTGTACCAGTACTTGGAGAATTACCTTTTGATAATGAAAAGACTACTAAAAGCACATAAGTTTAAGGAGGAGAGTTAATGTTTATTGTAAAAAATGATCCAAGGTCTGTTTCTTCAGAGAGTTATAGAAATTTAAGAACTAGCTTAGAATATTCATCCATTGATAAAGCTATTAAAACTTTAGTAGTAACAAGTTCAGAAGCTGGAGAAGGAAAATCGACAGTAGCTGGAAATTTAGCTTATGTATTATCCCAAGGGGGAAAACGTGTAATTATTATTGATTGTGACTTAAGGAAACCTTCATTACATAGAAAGTTTGGAATTTCTAATGGAGTAGGATTAACTAATTGTTTAGTAGGTAAATGTAAACTTTCAGATGCGATTATTAATGTTGATGAAAGACTAGATGTTTTAACATCTGGTGAAAATCCTCCAAATCCAGCAGATGTAGTAAATTCAAGAATGATGGAGGAATTACTTGAATTATTAAAAAGCACTTATGATCATATAATAATTGATACGCCACCAGTTAGAGCAGTAACTGATGGTCAAATATTGGCTGGGAAATGTGATGGAACACTTCTTGTAATTAAAGCAGAGAAAACAAAGAGTGATTCTATAATTCAAGGGTATAAGGAACTTGAAAAAGTTAAGGCTAATGTTCTTGGCTCCGTATTAAATGGAGCATCAACAAATAGAAGAGAAGCTTATTATTATGAGTATTCTAACAATAAGAGAAAGAAGAAAAAAAGAAGAAAGTAGGTATAAAACATGAAGGATATTTTTATTGTTGGCAGTGGTGGTGTTGGAAGAGAGGTGGCTTGGATTATTGAAGAAATTAATAAGAAGAAGCCAACATTTAATATAGTAGGATTTATTGATGATAATAAATATATCCATGGAAAATATATTAATGATTATAGGATACTTGGTGATATTGAATTATTAAAAAGTAAATATAAAGGAAGTAGAGTAGTTATTGGAATAACAAGTTTTAAGCATAAAAAAAGGATAGTTGAGTATTTAGGTGATGACTTTATATTTGAAAATATAATACATCCTGATGTTGAACTAAATAGGAACATTGAGGTTGGTAATGGAATTATTATATATCCTGGAGTTATTATGACAACGAATATAAAAATTGGGGATCAGGTAATTATTAGTCCAAAGTGCGGTATAGGTCATAATTCAGTTATTAAAGATTATGCATCACTTTTATGGAATGTTAATGTGTCAGGATATGTTGTGATAGGTGAAGGCGCTTTAATAGGTTCTGGAGCCACGATTATTCAAAATGGTAAAGTTGGAAATGGTGCAACTATTGGTGCCGGTGCTGTAGTTATAAGGCGTATAAGAGAAGGAACTACAAATGTAGGGGTACCGAGTAGAGAGGTGAAGAATGAAGAGGATACTGTATGTAACGACTGTAAGTAGAACAATAAATGCTTTTTTAGTTCCACATATAAAAACTCTTTTAGATGAAGGCTATTTAGTAGATTGTGCAACTTCAATAGATAAGGAAATTGACGATAGTATAATTACGCGAGGCGTTAAAATTTATGAAATTCCATTTAATCGCAATCCACTTAGTTATAGTAATTTAAAAGCATTTAAAGAATTACTAAATATACAAAAGAAAAATAATTACGATATTATTCATGTCCATACGCCTATAGCATCAATATATGGAAGACTAGTTAAATTGAAATTTAATAATATTAAAACTATATATACGGCTCACGGATATCATTTTTTTAAAGGGTCATCCAAACTTTCATGGATTATATATTATCCAATTGAAAAGCTTATGGCAAAGTTAACTGATTTAACTATAAATATAAATAGAGAAGATTATGATGTAACTAAGAAAAGATTAAAGCCTAGAAATTGCTGGCTAATGAATGGGGTAGGTTTAGATTTAAGTAAATATAAAAAGCTTTCTGAAGTAGAAAATTTAATTATAAGAAAAAAGCTGGGATTAGAGAAAGATAATTTCGTTATTATAATGATTGCAGAATTTAACAGTAATAAGAATCAAATACAACTAATTAAAGCTATGGAATTAATAAAAGATAAGTATAAAAATATTAAAGTTATATGTGTTGGCGATGGAGAAAATTATAATGACTTAAAAAGGGAAATAGAAGTGAGAGATTTAACAGGTCAAATTAAGTTATTAGGATATAGAGAAGATATAAATGATCTTATAAATATAAGTGATATAGGAATACTTTTATCATATAGAGAGGGACTACCAAGAAATATAATGGAACTTATGGCATGTGGCAAAAGAGTAATTGCAACAAATATAAGAGGTTGTAGGGATATAGTTAATAATAAAGAAATAGGATATTTGGTACAGCCAGGTGACTATAAAGGTACTTCAGACTATATAGTAAAACTATATAAAGAGAAAAGATTAAATGAAGAGCTAAATGGAAAAATAATAGAAAATTGTAGAACAAACTATAATATTGAGACAATAAATAATGAACTAGTTGAGATTTATAAAAGTATAACTGAGGAGGATAAATTTAATGGAGAAATGTCTGCACATGTTACCAATGAGTAAATTAAGCGGAGCAGAAAAAATGGCACTTACTATGTGTAAAAATATGAAGAATTTCATACCAATAGTAGTTTGTGGAGGAGAAAGTTTAAATGAAGTATTTAAGCGAAATAATATAGAAAGCTATACTTTGAATTTCTCGAATAAAGCATTTTTCCAATGCATTAATGGCCTTAAAAAAATAATTAAAGAAAATAATATAAAGATTATACATGCACATGATAACAATGCATCAGTTAAGGCATATTTAGTTAAAAGAATTTATAGTATGAATGTGAAGATAATATCTCATATACATAGCTGTTATCCATTTATAAAAGAAAATGGAATTAATAAAAAAATAGATTCGTATTTTAGAACTAAATATGATTATAATCTAGCTTGTGGAACAATAGTATATGATTTTTACAATGAAAATACTAATTATATTCAAGATGCAAATACAATGATACTATCAAATGCTATAGATACAAAGGATATCATAACAATTAATAAGAATAACATTAAACATGAATTTAAAATAGATAAAGAAAAATTTGTTTTAGGAATTGTTGGTAGGATATGTAATATAAAAGGTATTATCCCATTTATTAATGAGTTTGAAAAAAATAAAATTAAACTTAAGGATTGTGTAGTCTTAATAGTTGGTAGTGGAGACGAAGAGGAGGATGTTAAGAAGCTAATATGCGAATTAAACTTAAATGAGTTTTTTATTTTAACTGGTTTTCAAGATAATCCATATAGATTTTATCCAATAATAGATTTATTTCTTCTTCCATCTTTATATGAAGGTTTACCTATGGTGTTATTAGAAGCGATGTTATATAAAAAGGCAATTATATCTATGAATGTCGGTGGTATAAGTGAGGTCATAAAAGATCATGATACAGGGATTCTAGTTAATCCTAATGATTTGAAAGGTTTTTTTGAGCAAATTATTAGCATTAAAGAAAATGATATTGAAAGGGTGAAATTAGGAAAATCTGCATGTGAATTTGTCAATAAAAACTATGATATAGAATCATATATTAAAAAATTAGAAAATAAATATACAGAAATATTATGATGAGGGTATAGATTATGGAAAGACATCAGCTAAAGGAATTAATACAATCAGATTTATATAGATTAGAAGGAAATATAGATAAGAAATTGATGATAAAAAATCTCCTTTTAAGTCCAAGCTTTAAGTTTATATTTTATCATAGGAAGTGTAATTATCACAGAAATAAAAATAGGCTTAGATATGTTTTTTATAGAATATTACTTTATAGGTGCAATATTAAGTATGGGTTTGAAATATCAAATAGTGCTCAAATTGGATATGGTTTTTATATAGGACATAGAGGTGCAATAATTATAAATCCAAAAGCAAAAATAGGAAGTAACTTTTCAATTACCTCTGGAGTTACTATTGGTCAAGAAAATAGAGGGAGTAGAAAAGGAGTACCTAGTATAGGTAATTGCGTATGGATTGGAGCAAATGCAACTTTAGTAGGTAAAATAAAAATAGGAAATAATGTATTAATAGCACCAGGAGCATTTGTAAATTTTGATGTTCCGGATAATTCAGTAGTTATTGGAAATCCAGGGGTTATAAAGGAAAATAATCAAGCTACGAAAGGATATATAACATGGGAAGTGAAAATATAGAACCAATTTTAACAGTATTTACGCCAACTTATAACAGGGCTTATATATTGAATAAATGTTATGAGAGTTTAAAAAAACAAAACAATAAAAACTTTAAATGGTTAATAATAGATGATGGGTCTACAGATAGCACTAAAGAAATAGTAGAAAAGTGGAAGATGGATTGTGACTTTCAAATTAATTATATATATAAAGAAAATGGAGGTATGCATACAGCACATAATACAGCTTATGAAAATATAGATACAGAAATAAATGTTTGTATAGACTCAGATGATTATATGCCAAGTGATGCAGTAGACAAAATATTAAAGGCATGGAATAAAAGTGAAAAAGATAATATTGCAGGAATTATCGGACTTGATATGTATGAATCAGGTGAAGTAGTTGGAACGAAATTACCTATTGATGTGAAAGAAGCTACATTATTTGATATATACAATAAGTATAAAGTAAGAGGAGATAAAAAATTAGTTTATAGAACTGAATTAACTAAAAAGTATAAGTATCCTGAATTCCAAGGAGAAAAGTATGTTGGACTTGCTTACAAGTACAATAAAATTGATGAAGATTATAAACTAGCAGTTGTAAATGAATTTTTTTGTGTAGTTGAATATATGGAAGATGGTTCATCAAGAAATATGCTTAAACAATATAGGAACAATCCTAAGGGGTGGTGTTTTTATAGATTAGAAAATTTGAAAAATAAGAATGCATCAACTATATATAAGTTTAAGGAGTGCATACATTATGTTTCAAGTGCATTAATGATTAAAGATAAAAAAATATTCAAAGAGGTTCCATACAAATTAATGATAATTTTAGCATTCCCAATAGGGTATTTATTAAATGCTTATATTATTAAAAAGACATCTATTAAGTAGTTTATATATTGAAATAAGGAGGGTGCTACAATGGGAGTGTTTTATGGCACTATTTTAGGAACATATATACTATCTTTTATGAGTAGATGTATGGATTCAAAAAAACTTAAGAAGTTAGCATGTATTTTTGCAGTATTTGCGACTCTAATATTAATTATAGTTGGTGGATTACAAAGAGGAATTGGTGATACTGGAATGTATATGCACAGCTATGAATTAATGGTTAATGACCCAAGTACAGCAAACTTTGATGGTGATGCTGGATTCACATTATTAAATTTATTATTGATACAAATATCAACAAACCCTCAAACACTTGTAATTGTTACAGCAATAATAATGCATATATTAAATGTTAAAGTTTTTTACAAATATAGAAGTTATTTAGAGTTAGAACTATATATGTACATAACTTCTGGATATTATATAGTAACTATGAATGGTATGAGGCAGTGTTTAGCAGCTGCATTGTTATTTGTATTTAATAAGTATTTAGTTGAAGGTAAATTTAAAAAATACTTAATTTGTATATTAATTATTTCAACTATACATGGATCTGCATTAATAATGATACCTGTCTACTTCATTGTAAGGCAAGAGGCGTGGTCTAAAAATGTTATTAAATTAATAATTTTAGCTTGTGTAGGTGTAGTTTTTTATGATGTATTTAGTGAAATTCTTTTTAAAACTATAGAAGGGACACAATATGGACATTATTCTTCATTTCAAGAGGGTGGTTCAAGTGCTATGAGAACAGTAGTTAATAGTGTTCCATTAATATTAGCTTTTATAAAAAGGGATAGACTTAAGGAAAAGTGGCCAGAGAGTAATATATTTGTAAACATGGCATTATTAAATCTTATATTTGTTGCCTTTGGAATGTGGAACTGGATCTTCAACAGGTTTAGTTTATATTTTCAGCTATATAATTTTATACTACTTCCTTATATTATAAAAAATTGTTTTAAAGGAAAAGAAAGAAGACTTATATATGTTGGATTTTTAATATGTTACTTTATATTTTTTTATAGGGAACAAGTATTGGGATTAGGAATGAAGTATAAAAGTGATTATTTGAATTTTAGAACTATATTTTATAAGTGAGGTTTGATTTATGATACCTAAAGTTATTCATTATTGTTGGTTTGGGAATGGAGAAAAACCACAAATAGTAAAAAAATGTATTGAAAATTGGAAGGTTGTATTGAATGATTACGAAATAATAGAATGGAATGAAAGAAATTTCGATATAAAAACAAATAAGTTCGTACAAGAAGCATATAGAGCTAAGAAGTATGCATTTGTAAGTGATTATGTTAGAGCATATGTACTATATGAATATGGTGGAATATATTTAGATACTGATGTTGAAGTATATAAAAGCTTTGATGACTTATTAGATAATGAATCTTTTTGGGGATTTGAAGAAAAAAATTATGTAGCAACAAGCACAATAGGTGCGGCAGCTAAAAACAAATTAATAAAAGAATTTTTAGACTCGTATGAATGTAAGGGATTTAAACAAGAAGATGGAACTTTTGATATGAGTACTAATGTTTATATAGTAACTGAAATGCTAAAAAAATACGGATTAGAAACAAATGGAGAGCTTCAAAAGATAAAAGAAATTGGAGTTTTTTATCCTCAAACATATTTTTCACCTTATGACTATATAAATTGTAGATATAAAAAGAGTGAAAATACGTATGCAATTCACTATTTTTATAAGAGTTGGTTGCCATTTGGTACTAGAGTTAAAAGTAGAATAAAAGTTATTTTATCAAAAATTATAGGTGGAGATAATATAGCTAGATTGCGAAATTTACTGCAAAGGTAGGTAATTGAAATTGAGAAAAGTATTAATAGCTTCTTATGATATGGAAATCGGTGGAGTTGAGCGAAGTTTAATAAATATGCTATCAGAGTTTGATTATAGTAATAATAAAGTAGATTTAATGCTATATAGTCATTCAGGAGATTTTTTTAACATGTTATCGGATAAAGCGAATCTATTAAGCGAAAATGAAAAGTATAAGACATTCAGGCAAAGTATAGCCCAAATATTTAAAGAAAAATTAGTAAGAATTGGGACTGGCAGGGTATTAGCAAAAGTTGAGTCAAATAGACTAAAGTTAATAGGCAAATACAATGATATTGGATATGTACAGATGCAATATATGTGGAAATATACTATTAAGTATTTGCCTGCGTTAGATAGTAATTATGATGTAGCTATAAGTTATCTTTGGCCCCATCATTTCGTTGCAGAAAAAGTAAAAGCAAAAAAGAAAATAGCATGGATACATACAGATTATTCGGTTATTGAAACAGACATAAATGAAGATTTGAAAATATGGAATAAGTACGATAATATATGCGCAGTTTCAGAAGAGTGTAAGAACTCATTTTTAAAAAAATATCCAGGACTTATGAAGAAAGTACAAGTAGTAGAAAATATAACTTCACCTAAGTTTATTGAAAATATGTCTAAAGAAGAAGTTGATGACGATTTAAGAAATGAACGTGGATTTAAATTAGTATCTGTTGGACGATTTTCTTATGCAAAAGGTATCGACGACGGAGTAAGAGCACTTAAAATACTACATGAGAGGGGAATGACCAATATTAAGTGGTATGTTGTAGGATACGGTGGAGAAGAGAACATTATAAGAGAACTTATAAGTGAGTATGGATTAGAAAATAGTTTTATTTTAATTGGAAAAAGAACTAATCCTTATCCTTATATGAAAGCTTGCGATTTATATGTACAACCATCTCGTTATGAAGGTAAAGCGGTTACTGTTGGAGAGGCACAAATACTAGGAAAACCGGTACTTATAACTAATTATTCAACAGCGAAAAGTCAAGTGAAGCAGGGGATAGATGGATTTATTACTGAGAAAGGCCCAGATGGAATAGCAGATGGAGTAGAAAAACTATATAAGGATCATAATCTTAGATTTGAATTATCAAGATTTTGCAAAAAAACTAATTTTGGAAACACTGAGCAGTTAGAGAATTTATATAATCTATTTTAGAAAGTGAGTATTAATAATGTTAGTATCTGTTGTAATTCCTGTATTTAATTGTGAGAAATATATAAATAGATGTTTAGATAGTGTGTTAGAACAAACATATAATAACATTGAGATAATATTAGTTAATGATGGCTCAAAAGATAAAAGTAGCACTTTAATAAGTGAATATGTTAAGACAGACAGTAGGATTAAGTTGATAAATCAAAGAAATACAGGGCCATCAGAAGCTAGAAATAATGGAATAAGTAAATGTAGTGGTGAGTATATAGTATTTCTTGATGCAGATGATTATATAGATAAAAAATACATTGAATTACTTTTGAAAAAGATACTTGAATGTAACTGTGATATAGTTGCCTGTGGATATAATGAGATTACTAATAGAGGGACTCAACAATTCAATGAGTTTTATTTTCATGAAGAAGAAATAGCTAAAGATATATTTTCAACTTATGTTTGTAAAGGAATAGGTGGAACTCTATGGGGAAAGATTTTTAGACGAGATATTATTTATACAAATAATATAAAGATGGATTCAAATATATTTATGTGTGAGGATTTATTATTCAATCTTGAATATTGTTATTATGCTAATTCTTTCAGGGCAATTAAGGAATGTTTATATTACTATAATAGGGAAAATGAGTCTAGCATTACAAAAAATATAAATATAAATTATTTAGTTAATAATATAAATGTTTCAAAGAAAATAGAATATTGGTTAGAAAAAATATTTATAAATAAAAGTTTAATAGATGAATTAATAGTAGAAAGAATTTATGGAATGATAAAGGCTTTAATAATAAATGGCGGAAATGATGTATTAAAAATTGGAATGAAAAAAAGTAAAGAAAAGATTAAAAAGATTATAGAAGAAGAGTATGTATGTAGCAAAATTTATAAATTCAAAAGCAGAAATGCCATTGATAGATATTTAATAACAAGGATGAAGAAAAAGGGGTATAGACGGATTGTAATTTTTTCATTAGGTTATACGGTACTTAGAAGTGCAAAAAATAAGGTTTATGGAGAATAGAAATGAGAGATATATTGTTTGTAATTGATTCATTGACATATGGAGGCGCAGAAAAAAGTTTAGTATCACTATTAAATAATATGGATTTTTCTAAATATAGGGTTGATATTTTACTATTTAAAAGAGAAGGCGAACTTGAGCGGTTATTACCTGAAAATGTAAATATACTAGCAGTGCCTAAATATTTTATTTTTACAAATGAAAAAATAAATATTATAAAACATAAAAATATAAAGTTTCTAGCTTATCGAATAAGTACATCTTTAAAATTGAGAATGAATAATAAATCAAAAAATAAGTTACACTCAGAACAAGTAATATACAGCTCTGTAAGAAATGTTTTACCTATGGTACAGAAAAAATATGATGTTGCTATAGCGTATAGTCAAGGATTTCCAACGTACTTTGTTGTTGAAAAGGTAAAAGCAATTAAGAAATTGGCGTGGATAAATTGTGATTATGTTAAAACTATGTATGACAAGGAGTTTGATAATAAATATTATAAAAAAATGGATAATATTATTGTTGTATCAGAGTACATTTACGAATCTATGAAAAGAATGAAATATAATTATAAAGAAAAGTTGAAAGTAATATTGGATATAATTGACCCAAATTTTATAAAAAGGATGTCATTACTTGAATGTCCTAAGGATTTTAACTGTAAAGAATTGAAGATACTTACTGTAGGAAGACTTGTATGGGTTAAAGGGTATGATATAGCTGTACAAGCAGCAAAACTATTAAAAGAAAGCGGGTATAAGTTCAAATGGTACGTAATAGGAGAGGGAAATGAGCGTAAAAAGATAGAAGAGTTAATATCTCAATATAAGTTAGATGATTGTTTTATATTGTTAGGTAGCAGAATGAATCCATATGTTTATATGGATAAAGCAGATATATATGTACAAACCTCAAGAAAAGAAGGCTTTGGATTAAGCGTAATAGAGGCAAAGATACTTAAGAAATTAATAGTATGTACGAATTTTGAAACTGCAAAAGAGTTAATAAAAGATAATTATGATGGACAGATTGTTAATATAAATCCTTTTTCAATTGCAGAGGGAATAAAAGAATATATTGATAATGATATTAAAGTGAAAAAAGTAGAGCATATACTGAATACAAATTGTATATATAGCACTGTAAATGAAATTAATAAACTATATGAAATAATTGCAGATGATGAGGTGAAGTATGAAAAAAATCTTTGTTGATATATATTTGGCGTTTAATTTTGGCGATGACTTGTTTTTAGATATATTAGCCAAACAATTTAAAGAGGATAAATTTACTGTAAACTATGTTGGTAACGAGTATGATGAATTTTTAGAACAATATAGTAATGTTGAAAAGAGAAAGTATGATATTAAAGATAAAATATTGCGTAGAATGAAAATCAAAGATAATCTTAAGGATTATAAAAAAATTGCAAAAGAACATGATTCCTTAGTATTCATTGGTGGATCGATATTTAGAGAGGAAAGTTATCATAAGAAGTTATATAACGATAGACTTGAATTAGTAAAAGAATTTAAAAAAAATAAAAAAACTATTTATATAATAGGTGCTAACTTTGGACCATTTCAAACAGAGGAATTTGTTGAAGACTATAGGAATTTATTTAGTATGTGTACGGATGTATGTTTTAGGGATAAATACTCATATGATTTATTTAAAGATTTAAAAAATACTAGATATGAATCGGATATAGTATTTCAGATTGAATTAGATAGCTATAATAAAAGTGAGAAAAAGGATATTGTTGGATTCTCAATAATTGATTTAAAACATAAGGTTGGTTTAGCAAAATACGAAAACAGATATATAGATAGCACGATAAAAGCTATAAAATATTTAATTTCAAAAGGAAATAAATGTTATTTAATTTCCTTTTGCAAAAGAGAAGGTGATTTGGATGTAATTCATCAAATTGTAAACAGATTATCACTACAAGAGAGAGAAAATATTTTAATTCATGAATATGAAGGTGACTTGGAAGATACTATTAAATTGATATCAAGTTTTAAATGTTTTATAGCAGCTAGGTTTCATGCCAATATAATAGGGTTACTATTAAATGTTGGTATACTTCCTGTAATTTATAGTGATAAAACTATAAATATGCTTAAAGATATTAATTTAGATAAACTATTGATAAATATGAAGGAAATTGAAAATTTATATGATGAAGTTATTTTATATAAAGCAGAGAATAACAAAACATCTCTGGAAAAGGAAAAAATAAGTTCAAAGAGACAATTCATCAAATTAAAGGAATATTGTTCAATATGAAGAAAATTATATTTATGATTATAAACATGAATCTTGGGGGCACAGAAAAAGCCCTTTTAAACATGATAGACGAAATTCCTATAAATGATTATGAAATAACAATATTAATGTTAGAGAAATATGGAGCACTCCTAGAAGATATACCACCATATGTCAAAGTCAAATATCTTGATGAATACGAAAGAATAAGACCTTTAATAAATAATTCACCAAAAAGTGTCATAGAAAATCATATAGAAAATAGAGAAGTAATAAAGGCAATAAAATGTGGAATATATAATATTATTGCTAAACTGAGAGGGGATAGAACTCAATATTATAAATATTTAGCAAAAAGATTAAAAGTTATAAATGAAGAATATGATATTGCAGTGGCATATGCAGGCCCAATGGAGTTTATAACATATTATGTTTTAAATAAAATAAATGCAAAAGAAAAGTATCAATGGATTCATTTTGATATAAGAAATATTGGTTTTAATAAAAAATTCGCACAAAATAATTTCAAAAAATTCGACAAAGTTGTAGTAGTATCTGATGAAGGTAAGAAAGCTTTAATAGAAGTATGTCATAAATTAAAAGGTAATGTATCTGTTAAGCTAAATACTATACCTAAAAGGCACATAATTGAACAATCTGAGGTTGGAGAAGGTTTTGTTGATACTTTTGATGGAATAAGAATACTTACTGTTGGTCGTATTTGTAAAGAAAAGGGTCAAGATATAGCTATTAGAGTTTGTAAAAAACTACTAGAAGAAGGAGTGAATGTTAAATGGTATTGTATTGGAAGTGGAAATTTAGAAAGTGAGTATAAAAATTTGGTGTATAATTTAGGTTTAGAAAATTCCTTTGAATTTTTAGGATCTAAGAAAAATCCTTATGCATATATGAGGGAATGCGATATATATGTTCAACCATCGAGGCATGAAGGATTTTGTATAACAGTTGCAGAAGCTAAGATATTTGAAAAACCTATAATCACAACTGATTTTATAGGTGCAAAAGAACAACTAAAAGAATTAAATAATTCAGAGGTGGTTTGTAGCGAGGTGGAGATGGTAAACAGCATAAAAAAAATAGTAAATAAAAAATATTGAAGTAGGGTATTTTATGAAGAAAAAAATTTTATTTATGGTAAGTAGCATGAATATTGGAGGTGTTGAAAAATCTTTAATATCATTATTGAATGCTATCCCAAAAGAAAAATATGAAATTAATATACTTACATTAGAAAAAAAAGGTGGATTCTTAAATGAAATTCCAAGTTATATTAATGTTCATGAAGCTAAATGGTATAGAGAAATAAATCATGTAATAATGGATGCCCCACAAAAAACTGTAAAAATATATTTGGAAAATGGGGAGTATTACAAAAGTATTAATTTTTGTATAGCTTATTTATATTCAAAATACTTTAAAAACAGAAATGTACTTTTGAAAAATATTTTTAAAAATACACAATGTTGTGAGGAGATCTATGATGTTGCTATTGCATATGCAGGACCAACTGAGATTATAGATTATTATATTGCAAATAAAGTTAAAGCAAATAAGAAGATTTCATGGGTTCATTTTGATATTTCAAAACATATAATTAATTCGAAATTATATAGCAAAATATATAGCAAAGTAAACAAAATATTTACTGTGTCTAAGGAAGCTAAAGGTCAGTTAGAACTAGCTATTCCAAATATAGAAGACAAAACAGAAATATTTTATAATGTTATTTCAAAGCAGATGATTAGAGAAATGTCTAATCAAAAGGAAGAGTTTTACGGAGAATTTAAAGGCTTTAAAATAGTAACTGTTGGAAGGCTATCTAAAGAAAAAGGACAAGATATTGCAATTAATGTAATGCATAAATTGAAAGAGGATGGATTTAATATAAGGTGGTATTGCATTGGAGAAGGAAGAGATAGATTATATTATGAAAATTTAATTAGTAAATTAGGGTTAGAAAAAGATTTTATATTATTAGGTTCTAAGCTAAATCCATATACATTTATAAATCAAGCTGATTTATATGTTCAACCATCAAGACATGAAGGGTATTGCTTAACTTTAGCTGAAGCTAAGTGCTTAAACAAGCCAATAGTAACAACGGATTTTACTGGAGCAAGAGAGCAAATTAAACATAATTATAATGGACTAATTTGTAAATGCAATGAAGAAGATCTTTATGAAAAAATATTATTACTTTATAAAGATCTAAATAAAAGGAAGGAGATAGTAAAAAACTTATCAATGGATAGAATAGGTAAGACTAATAATGTGGAAAAACTATTTCAGTTTATTGATTAAAATAAGGGGAATGAGTTAAATGAATATATTATATTTAAAAAAGAATGTGGGATTATATGAGAACTAAGTATGCACTAAAAAATATTTATATAGGATTAGTTACTCAAGTTGTAATAATTATATTAGGGTTTGTTTCAAGGAAAGTATTTATAGATAGTTTAGGGACTGAATATCTTGGTGTAAATGGAGTTTTAACTAATGTATTATCTATGATGATATTAATAGAATCTGGAATTGGTATTAGTATAGTATACAATTTATATAAACCATTGGCAGATGGGAATAAAGATAAAATATGTGCATTAATTAAATTGTATAAAAAAGCATATAGAGTATTAGCCCTAATAATGCTTATATTAAGTTGTATGATTTACCCTTTACTTGACAGCTTAATAATTACAGACATGCCTATTAAAGCAATGGGATTAGTATATGCAATATTTGTTTCTAAAAATATAATTTCTTATTTAAATGCATATAAGTGGGCACTTATAAATGCAGATCAAAAAGAGTACGTATTAGCTAAAAATAATTTATATTTTCAAATAGTAACAACAATAGGAAAAATAATTATCTTAGAAGTTACAAGTAGTTATATATTATTTTTATCAATAGAGTTAATAATATTTGCTATTCAAAATATTGTAAATACAATTGTTATCAAAAGAAGGTATCCTTATATAAATGATAAGAGAAATTATACGTTAGATATTGAGAGTAAGAAAAATATTAATAAAAATGTTAAAGCAATGTTTTTTCATAATATAGGTGCATATTTAGTATGTAGTACTGATAACATACTAATTTCGGCATGTATTAGTGTTAAAGCTGTAGGGTTATATTCGAATTATACAATGATTATAAGTCAGCTAACAGCATTGCTTAACCCTGTTATTGGAGGGATTGGTGCTGGAATTGGAAATTTGATTGCAACAGAAAGCAAAGATAAAGTATATGATATTTTTAAAACGTCATTCTTTGTGAGTTTTTGGATATATTCAATTGCTACAATATTTTTATATAATTTATTGGAGCCTTTCATAAATTGGTGGATCGGGTATGGTTTTTTGTTAGATAAGTTTGTATTTTTAGTTATATTACTTAATTTTTATGTTGGTGGAATGAGAGGGGTAATAATAACGTTTAAAAGTAAAGCAGGATTGTTTGTACAAGATAAATATGCACCAGTTTTAGAGGGAATTATTAATTTAGTTTTTTCTTTAGTTTTAGTTAAATACTTTGGTTTATTGGGTATTTTTCTAGGTACAACGTTAAGTACATTGTTAGTTCCATTTTGGAACCAAGCTAGAATAGTATATAAAAGTTTATTTAAGATAAGCTTAAGTAACTTTTTTATAAGTTACACTAAGTATTTTTGTATGATGATGATTTCAGGAATAGTGACAACATACTTATGCAATAGCTTAGTTGATGGTGGTAGTTTTATATCACTGATAATTAGAGGTATAATTTGTACTATAGTACCAAATTTGATTTATATTACATTATTTTATAAAACAGATGAATTCCAGTATTTATACACTATAGGAAAAGGAATGATAGGAGATAAATTTAAAACAAGAATTGGACGCGTTAATTAATATAAATAAATAGAAAAAAATAATGGAAATATTTTACAATTTATGGTAAAATAATTTTGAGTAAAGAGAAAGTAGAAAGTAGAAAGGAGAATTATATGACTTTAAAAAGATGGGAAGAGCCAACTAGTATGAATCTTAGCGTTGAATCAACAAAGCAATATTATGATGCTGTATGTAATATATGTGGTACACTTGGTCAATTATATGAAAGTGAATCAGTGATTCATAATAAATGTCCAAATCATCCAACATGTGCTGGTATATTAGTAAAAATACAAAATCCTTCATAAAAAGTAGAGCAAGTTGTTATCTAAACAACTTGCTCCTTTTTTATGCAATCCTTACTTAAATATTCAGAAGTAACATCAAATAAATTACCACCTTTAAGCTTAAGTATTCTATCACAAATAGATAAAGCTTGAGGTCTGTGGGTTATTATAATACAGGTCGGTTTATGAGGTAAATTCTTTACAGCTTCAACAACTTGACATTCAGTATCAGGATCCAAAGAAGAAGTAGCCTCATCCAATATAAGAATAGGTTTCTTTCTTAAAAAAGCTCTAGCAATACTTATTCTCTGTGCCTGACCTTCTGATACACCATCACCTTTTTCACGGATAACAGTATCAAATCCATCCTCTAAATTATCAATAAAGTCAAAAGCACAAGCAAGCTTTGTTGCTTGAATCATTTCTTCTAATGAAGCATTAAGCTTTCCAAGTTTTAAATTATCTTCAATAGTACCAGAAAATAAAGTATTACCTTGGGGTACATAAGATATAAGCTCTCTATGACTCCTATTTAATTTTAAAGTCTTATTACAATAATATTTTAAATTAATTTCTCCATTACTTTGTTCAATAAGAGATAATATAAGCTTTATTAATGTTGTTTTACCTTCACCAGAAGGGCCAACAAAAGCAACTGTTTCACCTGGATTAATGCACAAGTCAATTCCTTTAAGGATTTTACTACCTTTATCATAAGAAAATTCAACATTATTAAAGTTAATTAGCGGGGTAGTAGTAGTTGACTCTTCTAATTTTAAAGTAAAATCTTCTAAAGTCATTGATTCAATTTCCATAAGTCTTTCTGCAGCTGCAATGGCACCAATAATTCTTGGAAATGTTCCAGCAAGTCCTGAAAATGGACCTTGTACATTTGAATAAAGTTGCAGCATAGCTGTCATTGTTCCATAAGTACCAATTCCATTTGCAATATTTAAAGCACCAAAACAAAATATTGAAAAGTAAGCGACTGAAGAGCAGAAGCTCATAGATAATCCAGAAAGCAAACTTATTTTTGTATTTTTCATTGATAAAGAATAAACATTATTTTGAAGTTCATCGATATTATTCAAATTATCTTTTTCAAGACAGAAAGTTTTTACTATAGTCATATTATTTAATGTTTCTTGAATGAAAGAGCGGTATTTAACATCTGCTTCTTGCATTTGCTTATATAGCTTCTTTAATTTCTTAGCAAATAATCTACTTATAATTATTAAAAATGGGCCAAGAAAAACTGCAATAAGTGCAATAGAAGGAGCTAGATGCATAAGAGTTGCAAATGATGCAATTAATGTAACTGATAATGAAATTATACTCGGTATTGTTCCCATAAGTACGGAAGATATAGTACTAACATCACTTGTAATTCTAGTTAAAAGACTTATACTGTGATGCTTACTTTGTTCTTCCCATTTGCTATAAGTTATATGTTTATATATTCTTTTTTGCATCTGCTGATTAAACTTTATTGAAGTGTGATTTGATAACAGTGAAGTTACAGGACTTATAAGCATACGACCAAACATTATTGAACCCATAATAATAAGCCACTTTATTACTTCAGATTTTTGACCACCTATAGCGGAATCGATAAGTGATTTGGAAACTAATGCATTATAAACGCCTATTAACGAAAGTGAAGAACTTATTATTATTGTGAATATTAAATATGGGATTATAGGTTTTGACTGTTTTAATATCCATTTAATTTTTTCAAAAGTATCTTTCAAATATATTCCTCCTTTATAAATTATTACAATAAATATATAGTATCATATATCTATTGAAAAATACATATTTTTCCAGTATAATTATTTACATATAATGGCAGGAGAGTATTGGATGGAGGATATATTTATGAACAAGTCGCAAAGGGATTTAATGAGATTTTTAAAAAAAGGAATACGTGGTGAGAAGATTAAATTTGATGAAAATATTAAATGGGATAGTATTTTAAAACTAGCAGATGAACATAAAGTTAAAGGTATTATTTATACTTCTATTAATTTTGGAGAAAAATCTTTATTAAAAGATGCATTAATAGATAACTGGAAAAGAGATACCTTTATAACGGCAGTAAGTCAGAGCAGACACTTAAATGAAAGTGCTAATATTTTAAATAAAATTAGCACTGAAAATATAGATGCAATAGCTTTAAAGGGATTAGTAATTAGGGAGTTATACCCTATACCAGATTTAAGAACTATGTCAGACTCAGATATATTAGTCCGGGAATGTGATTTAGATAAGGTTGGACAGATTCTTAGAGAAAATGGATATTCTAAGAATGAAGAAAAGGACAATCATGGAGCTCATCATGTATATATAAAAGATTCATATTATCCTGTAGAAGTTCATTGGACTCTTATTAATGATAGCTTTTTTAAAGGAAGTAAAGAATTTGAAAAAGATTTATGGGACGGGATAAAGGAAGTTAATATAAATGGTGCAAAAGCATATAGTTTATCATTAGAAGATTTAGCACTTCATTTATGCTCTCATATGGCAGTACATATAGCTTATGGTGGTTTTGGAGTGAGGCAACTTTGTGATTTAGTACTTTTAGTTGAAAATAAAGGAAAAGAAATAGATTGGAATTTATTTTTAAATAAAGTAAGTAATAGTGGAATAGATAAATTTGTATTTATAATTTTTAATATTTGTAATGAACTTTTTGATATGAAGATACCATTTAATATGAGTGGGGAAGTTTTATTTAATAGGAAGTACGCTGACATATTAATAGAAGATATTTTCAAAGATGGGGTATATGCAAGTAATGATATTCATAATATTTTTGCAAATGAATTTGCTTTTGATAAAGAAGATAATGGAGCTTTTAAGAAGTTCATTTTATTTATGTTTCCACCTGTTAAAAAAATGAGTGAAAAATATAATTATGCAAAAAAATATAATGTATTAATACCTGTTGCATGGATACATCATATAATTTCTGGAATTACTAGAAATGAATATAAATTTATTGATAAAGTTAAATTTATTTTTCTTACTAATTATATTTCTAGAAGAAAAAACAAATTATTAGATTGGCTTGAAATATAATTTGTAAAACCTCATTGAAAAATAAAATAATTTGATGTACGAAAAAAACAGTCTTTTATTGATTTTAAATGTAAATAAATGGTAAAATTATTAAGGGCTTAAATTTAAGTATCCAATATATTTAGTCGGAGGTAAAAATAATGCAAATTAAAAAATGGGAGAATCCAGAAGTATTATCCTTAAATTCAAAAGACACAAAAAATCCAGATGGTTTTCACTATCCAACAGCATGGCACTGTCCTACATGTGGACCAGTAACCGCAACACCTGTAAACAAGGCAGTTGGAGCACCTGATGGACCACATAGTTGTGACGTATGTAAGAAGTTACTTTATCAGGAAAATTGGGTAGGAGATGGCAATCATCCATCTTAATATGTAATGAAAGTTACGGAGGTTAGTATAAAAAGTTTTATACTAATCTTTTTACATAGAACTAAGGTAAAGAAAGGGAGTTAAATAAAATAATGATTAAAAACTATTTTTATAAAATATATGACTTAATAGTCAAATCAGAATTCAAAATAGATGAATTAATAAGTATAGATGAAACAGAAAATTTTGATGTAAAAATAAAATACGGAAAGGTACCAGAAAAATTAATTAAAGATATAAATGAATATAAATGGTACAGCATAGAAAAAGACTATTCAGTATTAAAGATAAAAGATGTAGGAAACTACTATATAAAAGAAGGAAAAGAAATAATAGTAGAACCATATGAAAGCGCAGAGTATCACTACATTAAAACATATATATTAGGATCAGCATTTGGTCTTTTATTAAAGCAAAGGAATCAAGTTGCTATACATGGTGGCACAGTTAAGATAGGGGACAGGGCAGTTATACTTACAGGTAATACAGGAGCTGGAAAGTCCACATTAACAAATGCATTTAGACATAACGGATATAAGTTCTTATGTGATGATGTTTCACCACTTTCAGTAAAAGATAATATAAAAGTAATGCCAGCTTATCCACAACAAAAATTATGTAAAGATGCAATGGATAGTATGGGATATAATACAGAAAACTTCAAAAGAATAGATGAAGGAAGAGATAAGTTTGCAATACCAGTTCATGAAAGCTTTATTAAAGATCCACTTAATCTTGGAGGGATATGTGAACTCGAAATTCATGATGGAAATGATGTAGAAATTGAAGAAGTAAAGGGAAAAGATAAAATAATATCAGTAATTAGAAATATATATAGAATAGAACTATTTCGCGAAACTCACTTAGATAAAGAATATTTTAAAAGTTGCTTAAATATTGCAATGAAAATTCCAATTTATAAAGTTAAAAGACCAAGGATTGGATTTACAGTAAATAATCAAATAGAACTTATAGAAAAAGTATTAACTAACAATTAGGATTTGAAAAAGAAAGGGGTAAGAATGATGAAAAAGATAGTTTCAAATACAAAGGTTCAACAAAACAAAGAAATTGATGCAAGTGATTTAAATGGGGACAAGGTAATGATGAATTTAGAAAAAGGAATGTACTTTGCTCTAAATGGTGTAGGGAGTAGAATATGGGATATTATTGAGGAGGAGAAAAGTGTAGATCATATTGTTGATGTGCTCACAAGTGAGTATAAAGTTAATAGAGAGCAATGTGAAGATTCAGTAATAACATTTTTAGAAGGACTAGAAAGTGATGAGCTTATTACGGTTTTGTAAAAGTATAAAGACATTTACAAGATTAGATTTTAGAAAGAAAAGATTATTTACTAGGGCATTTATACTTACAGGTATAAATAGATACTCTATATTAAATACTGAATTTAAAAATATTACAAATAAAATAGGAACTTCTAAAGAAGAAAGTTCTCATAAATTAGATAAGAAGAAGTACAAAATTGCAAGGGAAGTTTCTGATGTAGTTAGAGTTGTAAGTAGTCATACACCATGGGAAAGTCTTTGTTTAGTTCAAGCTATGACAGCACAAAAATTGTTAAAAAAAGAAGGTATATCATCAACTTTATATTTAGGAGTTAAAAGAGACGGAAATGAAATGCTAGCTCACGCTTGGCTCAGGTGTGGAGAGTATTATGTAACTGGCGGTACAGGTGAAGGTTATGCAAATGTAGCAAAGTTTTCTAATGAGAATAATTTAAAGGATGCATTATGATTAATAAAAGAAGATTGATTTATTTAGTAGTACTTGGAGCAATAGTCTTAGGAATTGCAATTTTAATAATAAATTATAATAATATTTTTACAGAAGAAGAGAAGTCAGTTTTTTCAGAGGATATCTTTACTAATTATAATGAAGAAACAGGGATTATAGGATATGGTTCCCCCACTATGAATATAACTTTAGAAAATATTATAAGGGAAGAACCTAATTTAAATATGTGGGAAGTAAATATTAAATTAAAGGAGGCATCTCAAATTAAATCAGCTTTTGCAGGTGAGAAATTCACATTAGATAAGAAAGAAAAAACATCACAAATAGCAAAGAGACATAATGCAGTACTTGCAATTAATGGATCAGCATATGGATTTAATGATAAAGGGTTTGTTATAAGAGATAAAGTTTTATACAGGGATACAAGTCTTGATGTGGGTCCTTTGGTTATAAAGGATAATGGGGATTTTGCTATATTTGGACATGGTGAAAAGACAGGACAGGAAATGATTGATATGGGTGCCATGCATGTTTATGACTTTGGACCTGATTTAATACGAGAAGGTGAAATAGTTGATTACGGAAACACTTGGTATAAAGATGGCAAGGATCCAAGGACTGTAATAGGACAAAAGGGCCCTCTTGAATATGTGATTTTAGTTATTGATGGTAGAAGTAAGGAATCAGAAGGTATGAGTTTTTATGATGCTGCAATTGAACTTAAATCTAGAGGTTGCTATTTTGGTTATAACTTAGATGGTGGTGGATCGACTACGTTATATTTTAAGGGTAAAGTTTTAAATAAACCAAGTGATCTTATGGGAGAACGTAAAATTTCAGATATATTATATTTTGTTAATTAGAATATGTAAATGATAAGGGGGCTTTATGGGGAATATATTAGTTACAGGTGGGATTGGTTACATTGGAAGTCATACAGTTTTATCGTTAATAAAAGAAGGAAATAAAGTTGTAATACTAGATAACCTTTGTAATAGTAACATTAAAATAAAAGAGAAATTAGAAATAATAAGTGGTGAGAAGCTTAAGTTTTATGAAGTGGATTTATTAAATTATAATAGTGTAAAAGAAGTGTTTAATAAAGAAGAAATAGAAAGTGTAATACACTTTGCAGCACTAAAAGCAGTTGGTGAGTCAGTTAAAAAACCACTTGAATACTATAATAATAATTTAGTTGGAACAATAAATCTTTTAAGAGTGATGATAGAAAGTAATGTTAAAAATATTATATTTAGTTCATCAGCAACAGTTTATGGAGATAGTAAAGTTATGCCAGTTCATGAGGAGTTACCACTCCTTCCTGCAACTAATCCATATGGAAGAACAAAAGTTATGATAGAAGATATATTACGGGATGTATATAAAGCAGATAAGTCATTTAATATAATTTTATTAAGGTATTTTAATCCAGTTGGAGCTCATGAAAGTGGACTTATTGGGGAGTTACCAAATGGAATTCCAAGTAATTTAATGCCTTATATATCAAAGGTAGCAAATGGTGAACTTGAATGTGTTAATGTTTATGGGGATGATTATGAAACTGTTGATGGTACTGGCGTTCGTGATTATATTCATGTATGTGATTTAGCTGATGGTCATGTTGCTGCAGTTAAGAAGATGAGAGAGAAGTGTGGACTTAAGGTGTATAATTTGGGTACGGGAAATGGATACTCTGTGTTGCAAATTATTAATGCTTTTAAGAGAGTAACAGGTAAGGATATTCCTTATAAGGTAACTAAGAGACGTGATGGAGATATTGGAACGTGTTATGCTAATGCTGAGAAGGCGATGAGGGAACTTAACTGGACTGCAAGAAGAGAAATTGATGACATGTGTAAAGATTTTTGGAGATGGCAACAAGTTGGAATGAAAAAATTATAATTTTTTCATTCCGACTTGTTTTTTTGTTAACAGATAGTATATAATTTACATTGGAAAAATTAGGAGGGGAACAATATGATGAAAAAATTTAAACAACTATCACTATGGGTAAGGATTATATTAATAGTAATTGGAGTATTATTTTTACCAATAACAATTGGTATAGTGCCAGTATACTTTGCAACAAAGGGGATTATAAAGGGGATTAAAGGAAAAAAATATAGAAAGACAATTTTATTAATAATACCTGAACTTATGGCTATAATAATATTATTTTTAGCAATAGATTTATATACTGCAATTATGGGTCCTGCTGATACTAAAAATCAAAATGAAATAGTATCTACTCAAAAAGAGGATAAAAAAGATGAAATAAAAGTTGAAGATAATAATACTGTGGATGAAAAGAAGGAAGAAGAAAATCAACTAGAAAAGGTAGATCAAAAGGAAGAAGAAAAGTTACCACAATACGAAATTGTATCAGTAGATGATACAAGCATTGGGAGAGCTGTTAGAAAAACTATAAATATTGTAGTAAAAGGTGATTATACTTTAGATGGTTTATATAAAGTAGCTGAAAAAGAAATTAATCTATATATAGATAAGAATAAAATTAATGCTTTAACAGTAGGATTTTTTACAGATAAAGACCATATTGGAGAAGGCTATGATATGGGAAGAGTTGAATATGTTCCAAATGGTGTATTTGGAGATGCAGTAAATGTAGAGTCTGGAGATTATAGTAGTTTTAAATTAGTAAATTATTTAGAAGAGCCAATTGCTTTTGAAAAGGGTGAAGAGCTTAAAGAAGGTAAAAGTGATTTAAATAAAATCAAGAAAGATTTTGAAGAAGTGTATGGTGATACTAAGGTTACTGTAAACTTAGATGGAGAAGTGCTTTATGTAAAAATAAATGAAGCAGAGGACAATAAATTTTCTAAAGCTGATGAAAATGCAATAAGTACTTATACTGATTTTTCATTGGATAATATTAAAAGTGATGTTAAATATTTAGATATTACTGTTAAAAGACCAAGTTCAAGTGTTAGAAGTAAATTACAAATGTCAGAAATGGAAACTGACAATGGAAGATATTTTGATACAGATTATATAAAGAGAAATATTGAACTATAATAGTGTACTAGAGGGTTATATAAAGATAATAATTTAAATAACCTTTTTTTTATAAAAATGATTCGACAAAATAAAAAAATGTTTAATATGTTGAATTCGTTAATTTAATCTAATAATTCAAT
>NZ_JAVXRL010000037.1:0-26135 GCF_036643715.1 Clostridium sp.
TAAATATATATTTACCTATTTCTTTCGACTAACTTCTATGTAATTTGACTTTATTATTGTTCTACTAGTACAACCTAAACAACAACTAATTAGAACATTGCAATAAGAAAGTTTTTATAACAATCATACCCCACTACCTCCCATACAAAAAAGAGGGCACCAACACAAAATCGGTACCCTCTTAATAAGTAATTAAATCTAAACTACTATCCCTATGAAAATTGATATAACTAATAGAGATACAATTCCAATAATAAACTTATCCATACTTTCTAATGAAACATCTATATTTCCATATATACAATCCCTAAAATTTTTCTTAGTCTCCTTAGCAACATTCTCTGTAGTATTTTCCAAATTCAAACTGCTTTCATTAATATTTATATTTTCATTACTCATACTACTATCCCCTCTACCTATTTCTTAGCAAGATATTTTCTAACATCAAGTGAAACAGCAACTATTATAATTAATCCTCTTATTATAAATTGCCAGTATGCATTTACACCTATAAAGTTTAATCCATAATTGATAACTTGAAGAAGGACTGTACCTATTAATACACCAGGTATTGTACCAACTCCACCCGTGAATGATACTCCTCCAACTACACAAGCTGATATAGCATCAAGCTCATAGTTGAATCCTGTACTTGTTGTTGTGGATCCTGCTCTTGCAGCTTCTAAGAATCCTGCAACTCCGTATAATATACCTGAAATAATGAATATTATCATAATATTTCTAGCTAAATTAACACCTGATACAGCTGCCGCTTCTGGATTTCCACCAATTGCAAACATGTTCTTTCCAAGTTTTGTTTTGTTCCAAATAAACCACATAATTAAAGCTATAATTGCTAGATAAAAAATTAAATAAGGTATTTCTATTGGACCAAGTTTTAGATTTCCTGTTACAAGCTTTGTATATCTTTCATCTAAGTTAGCTACAGGTTGAGCTCCTAGTGGTGGTCTATCAATGTATAAACATGATGCACCATATGCTATAAGTTGAGTACCTAGCGTTATTATAAAAGCATGAACTTTAAGTTTGGCGACACCAAACCCATTTACGGCTCCAAACAATCCTCCAATTAACATTGCAGCAATTAGTGGCACTATTAATGGTAACGCCTCTAAGTCAGGATACATTCTTGCTACATATGTTGTAGATTGTAAAAGTGATGCTGATACTATAGCTGTAAATCCTAATATACGTCCAGCTGATAAGTCAGTACCTTGAAGTACTATAAGTCCAGCAACTCCAAGTGCTAAAATTCCACGAGTTGATGCTTGGCTTAATATGTTTGTTAAATTTTTAAATGATAAGAATGATGGCTCCTTTATAACAAAGAACACAATCATCATTGCAAGCACTATATATAATGCGTAATTTACTAAAAAAGTCGTTAATTTCTGTTTATTAATTTTTGTATTTTCCATATGTTACACCCCAATTCTAAATATATTTAGCAGCTAATTCCATTATCTTTTCTTGATTAAGGTTCTTCGTATCGTCAATTCCCGCTATTTTACCGTTTGACATTACAAGAATCCTATCGCAAATTCCAAGTAACTCAGGCATTTCAGAAGAAACAACAATTACTCCTTTTTCCTTATTAGCTAAGTCTATAATCAATTGATAAATTTCATACTTTGCTCCAACATCAATTCCTCTAGTTGGCTCATCAAGTAATAATATTTCAGGTTTAGTAAGAAGCCATCTTCCTATAATTACTTTTTGCTGATTACCACCAGATAAATTTTTAATTTGAGCTTTTTGAGATGGGGTTTTAACTCTCATACTTTTAATTACCCACTCAGTATCCTCTACCATTTTTTTATTATCAAGAGCTACATGCTTGCTATAAGAATCTATATTTGCAATTGTCGTATTAAACTTGATATCAAGTCCACCAAAAATCCCTGTTGATCTACGTTCCTCAGTTAATAAAGCAAATCCATTTTTAATTGCACTTCTAGAATCCCTATTATTGATAAGTTTTCCATGAAGCTTTATTTCTCCCTCACTTTGCTTTGCAATACCAAAGATCGTTTCTAAAAGTTCTGTTCTCTTTGATCCTACAAGTCCAGCAACACCAAGAATCTCTCCCTTTCTAAGTTCAAATGAAGCATTCTTAACTGATGGTTGATATGCTCCTGTAAGGTTATTAACTTCCAAAATAACCTCCCCTGGTTTATTGGTTTTTGGAGGGAAACGGTTATTCAGATCACGACCAACCATAAGTTTAATAATTTTATCAGTAGTTAAATTTTTTGCACTAATAGTATCAATCCATTTTCCATCACGCATTATAGTTACATCATCTGATATTTGAAGAATTTCCTCCATCTTATGAGAAATATACACAATTCCACAGCCTCTATCTTTTAGCTTGTTTATAATTTTGAAAAGGTGGTTAACTTCCTCTTGAGTAAGTGATGATGTAGGTTCATCAAGCACTAATATTTTAGCGTTATATGATGCTGCCTTTGCAATTTCAACCATCTGTCTTTCAGAAACAGATAATTTAGACATCTTTATCTTTGGATTTACATCTATCTCTAATTCATCAAAGATTTTTTTAGTCTCTTCGAACATTGTTTTCTGACTTATAATTCCTCTTTTACTCGGATATCTTCCAAGCCATATATTATCCATTACATCTCTTTGTAATACTTGGTTTAATTCTTGATGTACCATAGATACACCATTCTCCATTGCCTGTTTTGGATTTGAGAATTTGCATGCTTTTCCATTAATAAGGATTTCCCCTTCATCTTCTATATAAACTCCAAATAAACATTTCATTAATGTTGATTTTCCAGCTCCGTTTTCACCCATTAGAGCATGTACACTACCAGGCTTTACTTTAAGTTGTACACTATCTAAAGCTTTTACCCCTGGAAAGCTTTTACTTATGTTAGTCATCTCTAATACATATTTTGAATTTTCCATAACTCTTCTTTTCACCACTTTTCTGCTTATTTTTTAAATTGCACCGCATTAATTTAATATATTTAATGCAGTGCAATCATTTATAAATTCAACTATTACTTAATTACTTATTTTTTATTAGTATATTCTTGGTATGGTATACGAACTGCAACGCCTGAATCGTCAAACTTGTAGTCAGTTCCATCGATACCGCTCTTACCATTTGCTAAATTCATACCACATTTGTAAAGTGCTTCTGCCATTGCAGGTGCATCTTGTAATACAGAACCTGTCATAAATCCTTTTGATATAAGATCTTGAGCTGCAGATGTAGCATCAACTCCAACTACAGGAATTGTTTTCTTTTCATCTCCATTGTTATAACCTTGTGCTTGTAATGCAGTAACGGCACCTTGAGCCATTCCATCATTATTTGCTATTACAACTTCAATATCTTTTCCATATCTTGCAAACCAAGCTTCCATAGCATTTTGAGCTAAGCCTTGATCCCAGTTACATACTTGATTAGCTAATTCTTTAGTTTTGATTCCAGCTTCTTCAATAGTAGATACTGAGAATTCAGTTCTTGCTATTGCCTCTGGATTATCTGGCTCACCTTTAAGCATTACATATTGCATTACTCCATCACCATTTTTATCTAATTCCTTATTTGCTTTCCATGCATCAGATAAAATCTTACCTTGTAATACTCCAGCTTCTTTAGCATTTGTTCCAACGAACATTGCCTTATCATAAGCCTTTATTGCATCAGTAGCTGGCTCTCTATTGAATAAAACTACCGGAACTTCAGCATCCTGAACTTTCTTAATAACAGTTGGTGCTGCTCCTGTATCAACTAAATTTACCATTAGAAGATCAGTTTCTTTTTCTAATAAAGTATCGATACTATCATTTTGTGTAGCTTGGTCACCTTTACCATCATAGAAAGTGAATTCAACTTTTCCTTCATTATCCTTCTGTATCTTTTCTAAACTTTGACGAACTGTTGATATATAAGTATCATCGAATTTGTATAAACAAACTCCTATTTTTACAGGCTTACCTGAATCTCCACCCTCTTTTTTGTCTCCTGAACTTCCACATCCAACTAATGCTCCACCTATCATTAATGTTGCCATTGCCATAGCTAGTACCTTTTTAACTTTTATCATCTTATTCCCTCCATACAATTAAAATTTTTAATAAATTAATTTTGATTACGTTTTCATTATAGAAATATTTTCCTGTTTTCTCCATACAAAATTCTTCACATTTATATCGAAATTCTACTGTCTTTTAAAAATATATTTTTATAGAAAGCGTTTTCTATTTTTCTATTAAATCGACAAAATAAACCCTTTACACGCTTATAGTAATCGGTTACTATAAAAGTATAATAATATATATTTTATGGAAATTATGAGGGGGTATCTTTATGACAAATCAAAATATTATTAATTCATTAAAAAGTGACTTTATTGAAATTTTTGGAGCATCTCCAGACAACGGATTCTTTTCTCCTGGACGTGTTAACTTAATTGGAGAGCATACTGATTATAATGGTGGAAACGTATTTCCTTGTGCATTATCTTTTGGTACTTATGGAATTGTAAAGAAAAGAGATGACAATAAAGTTCGTCTTTACTCATTAAACTTTAAAGAACTATCTACTATAGAATTCTCTTTGGATAATCTTGTTTATGATAAAAAGGATGATTGGACAAACTATCCTAAAGGCGTTATGAAAATGTTTGAAAATCATGGCTACAATATAACTCATGGTTTTGATATTTTAATTTTTGGTAACATTCCAAATGGAGCTGGTTTATCATCTTCTGCTTCTCTTGAAGTTTTAACTGGTGTAATTTTAAATGATACATTTAACTTTAATATTGACATGATTGAAATAGTTAAAATGTCTCAAGAAGCAGAAAATAAATTCATTGGTGTAAACTGCGGAATAATGGATCAATTTGCAGTTGGTATGGGAAAAGAAAACAATGCAATACTTTTAAATTGCGACTCACTAGAATATAAATATAATGAAATAAATATGGACGGATATAAAATTGTAATAGCTAATACTAATAAAAAACGTGGACTTGCTGATTCAAAATATAACGAAAGAAGAAGCCAGTGTGAAAGTGCTTTAGAAAATTTAAAAGAACATGTTAATATATCAAACCTTTGTCAGCTTAATACTGAAAAGTTTAATGAATTATCAAAATTCATTGTTGATGAAACAAATAAAAAGAGAGCTAAGCATGCAATATATGAAAATGAAAGAACTCTTAACGCTGTTGAAGCTTTAAAAAATAACGACTTAGAATTGTTTGGTAACCTTATGATCGCATCTCATAATTCTTTAAGAGATGACTATGAAGTTACTGGGATTGAACTTGATACTTTAGTTGATGTAGCACTTAAACAAAATGGTGTCATTGGATCTCGTATGACTGGCGCTGGCTTTGGTGGATGTACTGTTAGTATTGTAAAAGAAGATTTCGTTGAAGCATTCACTTCTAACGTTAGAGATTTATACTACGAAGTTATAGGATATGAGCCAAGCTTCTATATTGCAAATATTTCAGATGGCGCAAAGAAAATTTTTTAAGGAGGTATTTAAATGTCTATTTTAGTATGTGGTGGTGCAGGTTATATTGGATCTCACACTGTTCATGAGCTTATGAAAGAAACTGAGGATATTATTATTGTTGATAATCTACAAACTGGTCATAGAGCTGCAGTTAATAAGGATGCTAAGTTTTATGAAGGTGATATTAGAGATAAAGATTTCTTAAATAAAGTATTCTCTGAAAATAATATTGATTCTGTAATTCACTTTGCTGCTAATTCTTTAGTTGGTGAAAGTATGCTAAATCCTATAATTTATTTTGATAATAATGTATATGGAATGCAAGTATTACTTCAAACAATGGTGAAACATGATGTGAAAAATATAGTCTTCTCCTCTACTGCTGCTGTATACGGAGAACCTAAAGAAGTACCTATAACTGAGGATTCCGAAACTAATCCAACAAATCCTTATGGCGAATCTAAGCTTATGATGGAAAAGATGATGAAGTGGTTTAATCTAGCTTACGGTATAAATTATGTATCTCTTAGATACTTTAATGTAGCTGGTGCTTTAGAAGATGGTACTTTAGGTGAAGATCATTTAACTGAAACTCATTTAATTCCACTTGTTCTCAGAGTTCCACTTAATAAGCGCAAATCAATTAGTGTTTATGGGGATGATTATGAAACACAAGATGGAACTTGTATTAGAGATTATATTCATGTAATTGACTTAGCAG
Organism: Clostridium sp.; assembly: GCF_036643715.1. GTDB lineage: Bacteria > Bacillota > Clostridia > Clostridiales > Clostridiaceae > Clostridium. Next base: position 6,252 of record NZ_JAVXRL010000037.1, read on the forward strand.
ATGCCCATATAAAAGCTTTAAATTACTTAAAGTCTGGTAATGAAAGTACAATATTTAATTTAGGAAATGGAACAGGATTTTCTGTAAAAGAAATTATAGAAGCATCAAAAGTTGTTACTAATTTTAATATACCAGTAGTTATTGATTCTAGACGTGCTGGAGATCCAGCTTCACTTATTGCATCTAGTTTAAAAGCTAAAAAATTACTTAAGTGGACACCTAAATATACAAATATTGAAAATATAATTAAAACTGCTTGGAATTGGCATAAAAGTCATCCTAATGGTTTCGAAGATTAATACTTTTAAGGAGGAACATTTATGATAAATCATGAGATAAATAGACTTATAAATTTCGCACTTAATAAATGTCTTATAACAGAATTAGATGCTATATATTCAACAAATATGCTTTTAGGAACTCTTAATCTATCTGAATTTCATAAAGAAGATATAGAGGAAGATCTTGTAGAACCTTCTTCTATCCTTAATAATATTTTAGATTATGCAGTTTCTGAAAATATTATAGAAAATACTATAACTCAAAGAGATTTGTTTGATACAAAGATTATGAATTGTGTTATGCCAAGACCTTCTGAAGTTATAAGTAATTTTAATGAAAAATATTCTGTTTCTAAAAAAGATGCAACTGATTATTACTATAACCTTAGTATAGCTTCTAATTATATTAGAAAAGATAGAATTGATAAAAATATAGTGTGGAAAACTTCTACTGAATATGGTGATTTAGATATAACTATAAATCTTTCAAAACCTGAAAAAGATCCTAAAGATATTATTAAATCTAAGTCTTTAAAATCCACTTCTTATCCTAAGTGTCTTTTATGTAAGGAGAACGAAGGTTTTTATGGCAACTTAAATCATCCAGCAAGGGAGACTCACAGAATAATTCCATTAACACTTAATAAAGCCTCTTGGTTTTTACAATACTCTCCTTATACTTATTATAATGAGCATTGTATTGTTTTAAATGGTGAGCATTCTCCAATGAAAATTTCAAAAGATACTTTTAAAAATTTATTGGATTTTGTTGATATAATTCCACATTATTTTGCTGGTTCTAATGCTGATTTGCCTATAGTTGGAGGATCAATTTTATCTCATGATCATTATCAAGGTGGTAATTATACTTTTGCTATGGATAAAGCTCCCATTGAAAAAACTTTTCCTATTAAATCTTTCGAAGACATTACTGTTGGACGTGTTAAATGGCCTATGTCAGTTATAAGAGTTTCCGGATCTTCTAAAGATAGAGTTATTGATTTGTGTGATCATATATTAACGGAATGGAGAAATTATAGTGATCCAACTGTTGATATTTTGAGTTTTTCTAATTCAGAACCACATAATACTATAACTCCAATTGCAAGATTTAGAAATAATAATTATGAGGTTGATTTAGTTTTAAGAAATAATAGAACTACGGATGAGTATCCCCTTGGAATATTCCATCCTCACAATGAAGTTCATCATATAAAGAAAGAAAATATAGGTCTAATCGAAGTTATGGGGCTTGCAGTTTTACCTGCTAGATTAAAAGATGAACTTCAATTGATTAAGGAAAATCTTTTAAGTAATGTTAGTGATATTTCTAGTAATGAAACTATAAGTAAACATGCCGATTGGTATTGCTATTTAAAAAATAAATATAGTACGTTTACTGATAATTCTATTGATGATATATTAAGAGATGAAGTAGGTCTTAAATTTTCAGAAGTTTTATCTCACTCTGGTGTATTTAAACGTAATATCACAGGAGAGAATGCTTTTGATAAGTTTATAAATTTATTATAAGGTGGATTATTAATATGAAAATAACTATAGTAGATGTTGCTAGAAAAGCTGAAGTGTCAGTGGCTACTGTATCTAGAGTAATGAATGGCAACTATCCAGTAAAAGCTGAAACAAAAGCTAGAGTTCTAGCTGCAATAAAAGAACTAAATTTCATTCCTAGTATGCAGGCTAAGGAGTTTACTAAGCAAAAAAGCACTACTATAGGTGTTGTTGTTCCAAGTATAAATAATATGTTCTTCACAGACGTTGTGAATTCTATTGAAAATTATTTAAAAACACGTGGATACTCTATGATTCTATGTTGCGCTAATAATGATAAAGATGAGGAAATTCATTCTGTTCAAAATTTAATTTCTAGAAATGTTTCTGGAATTATAATTGTAGGTCCGAGCACTGAAAATGTTAAGTCAGAATTTTATAGTAATATATCTATGAAAATACCACTTACTTTTGTAAATGGCTCCAATAATGTTCAAAATATTTCTTCTGTTTCTAATGATGAAGCTTGTGGTGCATTACTTTCTCTTAATTATTTATTAGAAAATAATCATAAAAATATTTTATTTGTTAGAGGTGAGAATAGCTATTCTTATGATATTAAGGAAGAAGCTTATATTGAATTTATGAAATCAATAGATAATTTTTCTTTATCTAACATTGTTAATATTGGTAAGGGAAATCATACTGATACTGTAGATAACACAACGGAAGTTTTAATTGATATTTTATCATCCCGAAAGGATATAACTGCTGTCTTTGCTTGCAATGATCTTATGGCACTTGGTGTAATTAATGCTTGCAAGAAATTGAACTTAAATGTTCCTAAAGATTTATCTGTAATTGGATATGATAACATCTTATTAAGTAGATTAATTGAACCGAAACTTACTACAGTTGATCAAAATATGGCTTTGCTTGGTAGTAATGCTTCTATGCTTTTACTTGAGAAAATTAAGTGCAATAATGAGTTTAGTAAGCGTATAATTTTGAATAATCATATAATCAAACGTGAAACTGTTTGTAAACTGTAATTTGTATATAAAAAAGAGTTATGTTAGAGAATCTTTTCTTTTTGCATAACTCTTTTTCTTTAATTATTGTTATTTTCTTAGAAAAAATCATCTTATTGCAATGTTATACTTGTTTGTTGGTAGTTTAAACCTCACTATTTTTGTCTATAATCTAATGAGGTGAATATATATGAATAATCATAAACAATGCCCATTTTGCTCAAGTGAAGCTTTTATTAAATATGGCCGTTATAAAAACATCCAACGTTATCAGTGCAAAAGCTGCAAAAAGACATTCTCTGACTGTACAAATTCTGTATGGTACAATTCTAAAAAGCCTTCAGATACCTGGTATAACTACTGCTTCCTTATGTTTTCTGGAAATAGTATCCGTGCTTGTGCTTCAAAATTACATATTAGCCTTAGTACATCATTTAAATGGAGGCATAAAATATTAAATAAGCTTCCCTACTGCAATGACAAAATTTTTCTTTATAATTATATAGGGCTAAAACATATGAAATTTCGTGAGAGTTTCAAAGGACAGAAAGTTCCACCTGTATCCTTTATAAAAGAACCTCGTAAAAATGTTTTTATTTCTATTACAGTTAATGAAAAATTTATGTCTTCTTCTAAAATAGTATCTAAAGGTATTCTATTTCAGCAGATCTCTTATGATATATTAAAGAAAAAGGTTAAATTCAACTCTAATATTATAGGTTTCTATGATAGATACGCCCCTGCAATTGCACGAAGATTAAATAAAGAATTAAAGCGCTTTAAAGAATGTACTCCTTTAAGAAAAATAAATATAAAAGATCTTTTATATGCTTTCTCTTCACTACTGGCATCGTGGCTTAGTATTTTCAGAGGTGTTGCAACTAAATATTTAGATTCATATTTAGATTGGTTCGTACATGTTTTCGAAGACTCTTTTAAGAATAAAGTTATGACATCTAATATTATTAATGCTATCTTTTGCTCTTAAATTTTTTATAAATTAATTTTTCCCTTCTCTTGTTATTAAAAATATGTACAAGCTTTATTGTATTAATAATTATGTATTTTTTATTCATTTTGCAAATTACATTTTTCTAGTTTTTTATCTATATTATTTATTTTTTCATCATTTTTCTACTTTTTTAAAATTCACATACCAATAATCAAGTGTAACATTGCATTATAGTATTTTTTCACGTCACCCCACCTATATAGTCAATATAAAAAAATGAGCCCTTATCTCTAAGAGCTCATCTAAATAACATATATAACCTAATTATTCTAACACATTAACTGTACTTTCCTCTTTTTCTTTACTAACAACATTTATAATCATTGAGACTACAATTGCAAGTAACGCTGGAATAACCCAAGCAAATCCTTCACCACTAAGTGGTATTACCTTAAATAAGCCATCTAATGCTGTAACATTAAATTGTGCATGTATAACTTCTAATGCTGAAATAACTAATGTTGTGTAAACTGTAACTTTGAAAGTTACCTTACTCTTAACCCCAATAACATTAAATAAAATCAATATTATTTGGATTGGGTAGAAAATCATTAATATTGGAACAGCTAAAGAAATAATACTCTCTATTCCAGTGTTTGATATTACTGCTGACACTATACATATAAATGCTGCAATGAATTCGTATCTTATTTTAAGTAACTTAGAAAAGAAATCTGAAACCATAGCTGTAAGTCCTATTGATGTTGTAAGACATGCAGCCGCAATTGCAACTCCTAATGCTATTTTACCAAAGCTTCCAAGTACTAAATCTGCAATTCCTATAGTTAATGCAGTTTGACTTATGCCAACTTCAAAGTATCCTCCAAGTGCCGCTCCAAGGTATAATAGTCCCCCATAAACAATAACAAATCCTATACTTGACACAATACTTGCCTTCTTTAATAATGCCTTCTTTTCTTCATCTTTTGTATATCCCATTGCTATTATTGATGAAATAACTATTACCGCTGTAATTGGTGCCCCTAAAGCATCCATCGGTTGGTATCCATTTATAAATCCGTAGCTAAAATTGCTTACTGTACTTTCTCTAAACATATGCTCAGTGAAAAATACCCCTTTAACTATAAGTATTCCAAGTATAACTAAAATAATTGGTGTTAAAACTTTTCCAACATAACTAACTATTTTTGTTGGCTTTAAAGTTAATACCAATGTTATCCCGAAAAATATTATTGAAAATATTACTGGGTTTATTGGATTTTCAAAATTAGGTAATATACCCATTTCATATGTGCTTGCCCCTGTTCTTGGTATAGCAACTATAGGTCCTATACATATTAAAATTAGTGCTGTATAAATATTAGTGAACTTTGACCCTATCTTCTCACCAAACTTTTCTAAAGAACCCGCTTTATTAAGTGCTAATATCCCTAAAAGTGGAAGTCCAATTCCTGATAAGAAAAATCCTATAATGGCTAAAAACCATTCGCTTCCTGAATTGAATCCAATTTCCGGTGGAAATATTAGATTGCCGGCTCCAAAGAATATTGCAAATAACGTAAATCCCACTAAAATAAAATCATTTTTTTTCTTCATATTCTTTACCTCCTGTACTACTCTGTAATTTCTTTCTTTACTATAACGATAAAATATTATTCGTTATCCTACATTCCTACTTTACTACTTATATATGTTTGTCCTATTCTATCACATTTGAAAATAATTTGTAAATATTTTTTTAATGTTATTCATTATTTATTTTTACAAATTATAAATTTTTATACAAAAAAAGATACCGTAATTAAGTTTAAACATAACTTTAATTACGGTATCTTATGGATACATCCATAATTTTATGAAAAATTTTTCATTATTTAGATTCACTCTGAGTATTGATCTCATCAATTATATCTTTATTATTGTGAGACTCTCCTTTTGAATCAAATTTCTCGATGGAACCATTAGACTCTTTCTTAGCTGCACACCCATAAAAAGCACCTGCAACTAATGTTCCAATAATCAAAAACATTATTATCTTTTTTTTCTTCATATTCATCTTCTGTTCATCCTCCATTGCCCCTATGAGGTATTATGGATATTAATTATTATATTCATAATATTTAATATCATATTAATTATTATAACAAATAATCCAAAAATTTAACAGAAGAATAATATGTAGTTTTAATATATATTAAGAAAATCTCGCTTTGATTGTCGTATCATTACTTTTCCATAATCTACATTAACCTTATAAAGTTCAATTTCATCATCTGATAGGTCAATGTTAGCATCTTCAGGACTTGAGCCAAAAACATAGTCTTCTAAAACATCAATTAATGCTGTTAATGGAGCATCTTTGTCCGCTTCTATTAATCCGCCTTTTATAGAATCCACATTAATATTTATCATTAAATCTAATGAATCAAAAAATGTTTCACAGTCCATTTTCTTATAATATTTAAGAATAAGATATAAAGAGGTATTTAATTTTGTACAATCATATTTAGGTAATGTTGAAAGTACTTCCTCAGTTAAAACTGTTCCATAATTCAAAGCTCCATCAATTATTTTAACAGCTTCAATACTTCTTACTTCATTATACTTAACCTTATTACAAAGCTCTTCTTTTTCACTTTTATCAATTACTTCATTTTGTATTATTATTGATTTTATCAATTCATTAATTTCAAAATTCATATCTTCCCATCTCCTTTTTTAATTAGTTTATCATATAGAAAAAGGAAAATACTGCTTATATCATTTATTTAATATTTTGCTTATAAATTCATAACATCTTTTATATTTATTTTTTATTTTAAAGTAATTTTCATTATAAAGGATATTTTACATAAAAATATTATATATATTTAATAGGCTATTTATTTTGCTTATTTAAAGGGGGATACATTATGTATAATAGTTATGAAAAATATTCAAAGATAAATTGGATTGCATTTTTATTCGTTAGTTTTATTTTAATAAGAGTAAGCTCTATTTTTTTTGCGCCTCACGAAACTGTTTCTGCTTATGATTCTTTAAATAGTGTAGCTTCAATTAATGAATTAGACGACTGTTTAAAAAATAATATAAAATATTCAGTAGGTGATGAAGCAAAATCAAGAGATGCAAAACTAATCGTTAATAGTGTAACTAAATCTAATGGATTTCTTTTAGATAAGCCAAGTGAAAACTGTGAATTTATAGTTATTAATGTTTCTATAGAGAATGTCGGTAAATCTATAGTTTCCTATAATCCTTTTGACTTTACTTTAACGGGTAAAGATGACATCATTAAAACTTACCGCAAAATAAAGGGTTCTAATTCAAGTGCACTTGCAAACGGAAAATTATCTCCTGGAGAGAAAATTTCAGGTGATATAATATTTGAACAAAAAAAAGATACTTCAGAACTCATACTTGGGTTCACATCGAATATATTTAGTAGTGATACAGCTTTTGTAAAACTTAATTAAAAAATTTAAGGAATATATCATACATGCTTTGCTACCTCTTTGCCATGTATGTATATTCCTTATTTTAGTTATGCTCTATATTTTGAATCTAATTGAGCTACATATCTCTTCTTTGAGCTAAGTGCTATATACCAAAATGCTATTACTGAGAAAATAATTCCAAAAATAATTCCAATTAAACTAAAGTCAAAATTATCAAATACCTTATATAATACTACAATTGGAACAATCCATCCTATTATAGGTATAAAAGTAAGTAGGAAAAACCAACCTGACATATTTGCTAAATTATAAAGCTTAATTGTATTTAATATTGGTATAAACATAAATCCTGGATTTTTCATATCAGCTTTACGAGCCATTACATAAAGTGGATATGCTGAAATTACATAAAGTAATAATCCTATAATCAAAGATGTTGTTGTAAAAAATGTCCCCGCTACCCATGATGCATCAAAATACTCCATAATAAATTACCTCCTATATTTTTTTAAGTCATATATTTAGTTTGTTTGTAATACAACTAATTTATACATTTATCTAAGTTAGTTGTAATACTAAACTTTATTAAATACAGAAAAGAGAATCAGTACATTTAGTCATTTTTGTAAGTATGTTGAGAATATATTAAAATATTCTTTCATCCACTTAAATGGTTAAATCTATTAACTCTCTCTCACTGTGTTTTAATTGGTTTATTTAAATATATATTAAATTTTATTTATATTGTATCCTTATTTTTTGCTATTACTTATGATTTTATTCAATTTATCTATCTTCTCTTTTTGTGCTTTTGATGGAGAATTAACATCTATTTTCTTTATCTCTGCTTCAGCTTCTTTGTACTTTTTATCATTTACTAAGTTTTGAGCTGTTGCTATAAATCCATCTACAGCCTTTGTTTTTGATTTTTGGAAAACTATTTCATTTTTCAAATTTTCTACATTGTCTTTAATACCATAATCAATATAATTTTTAGGTAATTTATCTATTTCCTTTTGTGCTTCATCATATTCTCTATCATTAAAATGATCCACAGCACCTAAATATCCACTTATTATATCAGATAAATTTAATGCTTCTTTATTAGTGCTATCTTGATCTAAAACATTTTGAAGCGCATCTTGTGCTTTATCATAATCACCTTCATTAATATCTGTTTTTGCTTCACCTAATGATTTTGTGACCATTTTATTGTCACATCCAAACAAAGCAAATGAAAAGATTAGGATTGATATAATTGCTAATAACGACTTATTTATTTTCTTCATTTGTTTCACCTCTTAATCTCATAAATTCTATACTTTTATTATATATGTTTTTGAGACTAAAACATGGAATAATCTATCTATTAACACAAAATTTCCACATAAGAAATAGTTATCATTTTCTAGTAATAAAGATATTAATATTAGTTTTTACCATCTTAACCTTATATTAATTTCTATAACAATTTTAATATAATTTTAAGCTTTTAACCAACCATATGTAGAAACTATTATTACTGCTGCAATGCATATTGTTAGTAATGTTTGTGGAAATTTATTTCCTCTATGTTTTCTTTCTGTTCTTCTTACTCTTCTAATATCATCTGTTTTTTCTTCCATTTTATGAAACCATCCTTCTTTATGTATTATATTTTAATTCTATTATCTCTCATAAATATATCTATTTTGATAATAAATTGTAAATATTACTTCATAAAAATAGACAAAGCCTATTACGTTAAATAAACTTTGTCTATAATACTTTTTCTATCTTTCCAATCTAGCATAACAGAACTTAAAACGTTATAAAACTTCCTGCTATGGTTTGGCTCCACTAAATGAGCTAATTCATGTGCTATAACAAATTCTATACATTCATATGGTGTTTTTATAAGTTCACTATTTAAAGTTACCCTTTTTTTAATTGGCATGCATGAGCCCCATCTACTTTTCATTTTTCTAACTTTAATTTCTACAAATGGAATATTATAATTTGCAAATAATTTATGTACCTCATTATACGCCTTAGTAAAAATTTCAACACATCTACTGCTGTACCATTTATTTATAGCCTTTTCCTTCTCTTCATCATTATTTATATCTTTAATAGGTATATAAATAATATCTTCAAAAATTTTATAATCACAAGCTTTGCTTTTCTTTGTTATAAACTCAACATTATAAATTTTACCTAAATATTTTATATGATTTTTATCATTTTTAATATGTTCTTCTACTAATTGTTCTCTTATATTTTTAAATTTATCTAAATGCTTCTTTATAAATACTAGTTTACTATTTATGAAATTAATAATCCGTTCTTCACTAATTCTATCATTTGCTGTAACTATAACTTCACCACTATTTTTTATTCTTAGATTTATGTTTTTAACTTTTTTCCTTATAAGAATAATTTTAATTTGTTCTCCATTATAGTTAATAATTATTTCCTTCATTTATTTCTCCTAAATTAATTTTTACTGTGGAACCTAACCATGTCAACTACAATTACGAATACTATCATAACTTTAAGTTATACCTATATTATACTATGTTAAGTAAATGTTATCTATATTCCCCAAGGTTTATACCTTGGGGAATTAACTTATAATCTATGCAAGCTTACTCTTAAGATACTTCTTATCATCTATTATATCCAAGCTAGTTGCTTCTAAAAACACTTCTAAATTGCTGTAATTACATCTCTTATTAGCATTTAGGAAGAACTGTATAAAATTATTTTGATTATCTCTTATAAACTTCTCTTAATTCAAAAGTATCTAAATCAAAATAATGTTCATTAAAACATTCTAGTAAATAAGTCATATACTTATTAAAGTTTGATTTATCTCCCCTTTTATTAAAAGTATAATTAATTATTATATCTTTTGGGCATTTCCTAGTATCCCTCTTCTTAATAATTAAGCATACAACCTTATCTTTAAAGTCATCACTTAATAAATAAAAATCTTCTAAATATTTGCTATACTTATATTCTTTAAATTCACCTTCTAGTATATCCCTCTTACTTATTATCGCATTTATTGTATCCTTTAATTGACCATAAGTTTCTATACTATTATTTTTATAAACCTTTTCTATTAGTTTTTCTTTAATAGAATTATCTAAAACTTCTATATCATTTAAAAAACTTCTAATAATAGTTACTATTAGTTTTTCAGTTACAAATATTTTATCATCTTCTAATAAGAACTGTTTAATATTTTCATTATACTTATACTCATCTTTATAAAGTAATATTTTATCTTCATACTTAACTAGTTTTTCTACATTTTTAATAAAAATAGTATCATTAATATACTTAATATCATCTTTTCCAAATATCAATGTCATTCCACCATTTAATATTAATCCTTGCTGAATTTTAACTAAATTTAATACGTCATCAAGTGTAGTTTTTCTATCTTTATTATCTTCCATAGCTTCTTCTACAATTAATATTTTAGAGCTTATTTCATCATATTTAATTTTATTCTCATCCATATATTTTTTTAGTACTGTTCTTACTCCTTCATTCTTAAAAAGATATCCAGAGCGCTCCTCTTTAGTAAATATTTCCTTAATCCTAACCTTATCACAAATTTCGCCATATTCTCTATCACAGATTTTAAACCTCTCAAATATACATCTTTTTTCTATGTCATCTTTGTATTTAAAATACTCATTTACACATTCTAAAATGAATTTTAACTCTCTGTCCTTCTCTTTAACTGCTAGTATAACCTGCTTTACGTATTCTTTGCTATTTAAGAACTTTTTAGATAGTTTGTTTAGTATTATTTTCTTAATTTTATCGTTATTTCTCCCTATAGATACTATTTCTAAAAATTTATTATCATCTTCAAAAAATGCTTTTAATGCAAGTTCTTTGCTTAAATAACTTTGCCAACCGTTATTTAAGAATTCATTTATAATAAATTCTTTATTATAAGAATTCTCTAATAATCCATAATTCTTTTCTCTAAAGTCCATTGGAAGATCTTTTCTTTTTATAAGAATCTTATACATATCTTTTTGTTCTTTATTTGATAACCCATTGAATACTGATATTATTCCTTTATTGTAATTATCATAGCTTATATTTGCTGAGTTTATTACAAGTGCTTTTATTGCATTAATGCTTTCACTTGATTTTGTAATTAAATCATTTCTTTTTTCTTTTGCAAGTAAGCTTTTTTCTTGCATTTCCCCATATTTTTCTATAGTTATCTTTAATAACTCATAACTTCTATTTCTTAAAATTCCTTTGTTTATACTCATTAATATTTCGTACTCATAATCTCTATCTTTAAATAATTCAACTAGTGAAAGTCCATTTCTTATTAGAAAAGCATATAAGAAAGCCTCATCTCTTCCATTTTTCTTTATTATATTTTTAAATATATTTCCACTATCTCCAAAGGCAATATTTTTAAAATAATATTTAATATATTCCATATACTTATTTTCATTGCTAACTTTAATATAATAATTTATTATTCTCTCTAAAATCTGCCCCTGCTTTGGAAGTTCTAAAGTTCCCTTTACATTATTTAAATAGTTTTCAAGTACTACTATTTTATTTTGGTTATCATAACCTGCTGAATTTAATATTTTAAATATATAAGCACTATAAATAATTTTGCTATAATTAGATAAATATTTTATTACATCTTGATGGTTTGAATATAAATAATCTCTAGTTTTCTCCTTACCACTTAGTAATTCATCTTCAAATAAATCAATAAATGCCTTTCTTATATAAAGACTTTTCTTGTAATATTCTTCTGAATAATCAATAAGTTCTTTGAAGTCGATTAAAATATTTTTCTTATAAGCTTTAACTAAAAGATTCCTATCCTTTATTGTTATCCCATACTTTAAAAAATCAATGTCTTTTTTCCTAAGTTCTCTTAATACTTTAACTAAGGATTTAACATCGTTGTTTCTCTTATAAAAATCAAATATTATTTTAATGAGGTTATCATCATACTTAACATTGTCACAGTCTAAAATAGTATTTATAAGCTTATCAAAATAACTTTTATGAGATGTATTATTATATGCCTCAATAAACTCATCTTTGAATTCTTTATCTATTATTCTAAGCTTTATTTTTGGCTTAATTAAAATTCTATTTAACTCCTTATCTCTTGACCTTGAAACTCTTAAAAAATCAATTACTTCACTTGTATTTTTAGTTACTATACCTTTCTTATACATTTCTTTAATAGGATCAATAAATGCTTTTATTAATATAGCTCTTTCTTTTATTAGCTTTTCACAGAACAATGCAGTTTTTATATTTTTACTATCAACCTCAATACATCTTTTTACTATTCTCATATAACTTCTTATTGATAAGTCAAAATCTAATATTTTTCTTCCTCTATCTGTAACTTCTAATATGTCATCAACATTTTTTAAATTTTCTATCCTTTTTACTAATACTTCTTCGCTTTTTCCTAAATATAATTCTTCTAAAATTGATATAACTGGTCTTACTGTTCTTGAATCTTCACATTCTACATAAAAAGAAAATTCTCTAAGGTCAAAGTCTGTATATATTAAAAGATTTTCTTTGAAACTAAATTCTCTTGGCAGATTTTTAGGGATATCAATTCTAATATTAATTTTATTTTCACTTATATTGTTTTCTATATCATACTTTATAAACTCCTTATGCCTAACAAATATCGTCTTTATGTTATAAAGAGTTCCTTCACTTTCATACCTAATTTCAAATTTCTTATGAAGTCCAACTGTCCTTTTATACTTTATATTTATATCTTTTAAAGATGTTGTCTCTTTATAATCCAAATCTCTTTTTGAGAAACAATTATTGTCTACAGAATATATTGAATAATTCTCTCCAAGTAAACTTCTCAACTTCCCTCCCTCCTTTAATCATTAAGCCTTGATCTAATAGCTTCCTCTAAATCTTTATTAGAAAATATCATCTTTATTTCTATCTTTCTTTGATCTCTTGCATTCTCTATATCGACCTTTGTATACTCTTCTCTATCTCTATCCTTCTTATCTTTATTAGTTTCAAATTCAGACATTCCAGATGATTTAAACTTTCCACCATAACTATTTTCAAGCTTACTATCTTTTGGTACCATAGCATTTAAAAAGCTCATAGCTCTCTCTGTTGATAATTTTCTATTTGAAATAGTGTCTCCTGCATAATCAGTATGTCCAACAACTTCAATATATTCAATTTCATCTCTTATTTCTTCTTCACTTAATAATGCATAAAATATATTATTAAGCTGACTTGCAAGTTCTTTTCCATCTCCTTTAAGCACCCACTTGTCTGTATCAAAAAATGTTTCTGTACTAACTACAATTTTTCCTTCATTCCTATCAAAATGCATAATATTTTCATCAACATTATTAGCATCTAAATTACTTTGAATTGCGTTATATATCTTCTCTCGCTTTTCTGAAATATTATCAACAAACTGTGATGATACAGCCATTGATATAAGCATAATAAAGAAGAATATTAAAGTTGCAGCAGTCATTATATCAACAAAGGAAGGCCAGTAAGAAGCACCCTCTTCTCTAGTTCTATATCTTCTACTTCTAAGTTTCATATAAAACTTCCCCCTTACTCTTCATCAGCTGCAATAATTAACTCATTTGTTGCACGTACAAGCTCGCCAACAGTTCTTGTATTATAGCTTAAGCTTTCTGTTGCTTCTTCTATTCCTTTAAGTGATGAATTAAGTTTACTTGCCATCTCTTCTGATATATTATTAAGTTCTTCTTTTAAAACTTTTAATATAACCTCTCCAATACCCTCTCTTAAACTTTCAACATTTGATACAAAGTCATTTATTCCATCTTCAAATCCTTCGTATCCTTCTTTCAAACTTTTAACTTGTTCTGATACTCTATTATTACTTTCTTTAATTACAACCTCTATGCTTTCTGAGCTTCTTATAAGCTCTTTATATCCAATTTCCAATCCTTCTCTATATCCTCTAACTTCATCATTCATAAGCTTTATAGATTCTTTTTGACTGTCAATACTGCTATCTAAATTGTTTAATACATCTGATAATATATCAATTTTATCTGAAAGCTTATTTACTGATGTATTCATTACAAATTCTAACTTCTCAGTTGTAATTTCAAATTCATCAATTGCACCTTTAAAGCTGTCTATTGGTTCTTTAAAGTTATCTACTGACTTATTTAATGATCCTATTACAAGCTGTAAATCTTTAGTATAATCTGCAAGTACTTTTGCTGACTCTGTCATATCTAATGTGTTTTTATTTATATTTGATACAAGCTCATCTATTCCTTCTTTAAACAGAGACCTCATATCTTTTGCTAAATTAATCATAGATGTTGAAATTGTATCATTAAATCTTTCAAACTGAGTTGTAAAACTAAATGCATATTCACTATATAAAAGATTATCTAAATAATCTTCAAAATCATCATAAAATGCTTCCTTTTCTCTCTTTGCTTCTTGTATTATTACATTTAATACTATTGATGTTATTACACCAAATATACTAGTCCAAAACGCACTTGCCATACCTTGAAGTGGAAGTACCATATTTTTAAGGAATATGTCCATAGTCTTAACCCCTGATTCTAGCACTCCATTTGCTCCATGAATTGCAAGAGTAAGTCCTAAAAATGTACCAAGAAGTCCTAGTGCTATTGCAAGTGATGGAAGTAAATTTAATATTCTTTCATTTACTGATACACTCTTTCTAACGTGCTTTGCAATTAGTACCTCTGTATTTATATTTTCTGTTCCTTTGCTGGCACTTTTTTTAAATTCTATTACTGCATCTTTAAGTGATTTATCATCAAATTCTTTTTCTCCACTTTCGCCATTTATTATATCTCCATTTTGGAATTCATATATTAGGTCGCTATACCCCTTTTTTAGTTTAATACTCATAAATATTCCGTACCCTAAAATACCAACTATAATTGCTATAACAATAAAACCTAACATACCTTGACCTGTAAATGAACCAAATAGTTCTAAAATACCGCTCAAATTCTACCCCTCCTAAAATTTTTTATATTACTGTATTATTATTATTTATTGTTGTAAATTATTCTTTTTTAACACTTTATTAATTAATATATAATAAGCATCCTAAATTCTTATTATTTAAAATTAAAATAAGAGCACTATCTTGTCCACATTTAGCTTAGCTACTTGTTATGAACATTATAGTGCTCTTACACTTTCTTATTCTTTTTTACTCTTTTTATGCTTACCATTTATACAATCCTTTATCAAATCTAAAATAAGAGGTTTTGTTTTAACATATATGAATTCATCATATTCCTTATTTAAAACTTTAATTTTAAGCATACGTAAAACACCATCCTAAAAAATATATCCACATTATTATTTTACGTATGAACTTTTAATTTGACTCTTTATTTTGTCATAAATATCATTATTATTTACTGTTTCTTTCTTTTTCCCTCTTTTTAGAACATTCATAATAGTTGTCCTTATTAGCAAGTTATCATTTTTCTCTATATCGATAACATTTTCGTTATCAACTGCAACTAAATTATTATATTTTACCCCAAGATTTATTTTCATTTTTGCCATACTATCTAATCATTCCCTTCATTAAATTCAAGCTCTTCATTCAGTCTTTCAAGCTCCTTTTCAAGTAAATAAGTCTTTATTGAATCTTCTCCAAATAACATCAGTGAAAATACTATATTCCCAAGTGAGCTTAAGCTTTCATCGCTATTATTAAAATTAAGTATTATAACAACATTTGTATCAATTAACTTCATTGATACAGGTATAAAAATATATTCCTCATACTGAACTATTCTCTCATTTGAAATATCATCAAAAATATTACTTTTTGAAAGAGCAGTTGCATCAATATCATCAATTATAGTTTTTAATCCTTCTATATTTCTTCTATATTCAATTCTTACATTTACACAAACTCCAGTATTCTCAAACAAATAATATATTATTCCTTTGTAAAATTCAAAAAATATATTTATATCAACTTCACTTCTAATAGTTATATCACTAAAAGTACTACTTACTATCTCATCTAAATTTTGATACATATTCACATTATTCTCATACACAATATTTAAAGTATCAGTTATATAAGTAAGCCCTGATACTATGTCTTTTTCAAATTCAACCTCCAAATTATTTTTACTTATACTAAGTTTTTTAACACTATTAGTCAATATTGTTATTATAACTAAGTTCAATATTATAAATATTCCAAAGTAAAGAATAAATGCAAATGTACTCTTTGGTATAAAGCTCGGACTTTTCTCTATTGATTCTATTATATAATCCTCATTTGTATTGTAATAATAAAGAAATACTGCAAAGTCTGCACTTACAAAAATATATTTTGCTCTTAAAATATAGTAAGTTCGCTTCTTCAAGTAGTCATAAAAAACAAAATAAATAATTGAAATAATTGAAAAAACAATAAAAACCATTGTTATTATTTCTGTACCACTACTTATATATATTCCATTTCTAAAGAATATGCTACAATTGCAACCAATTAGAAATACTATTATATTAACTACTATAAATACTATTAATGATCTTTTTCTTCTAATTAAAAAATCTAGAAAGGTTCTCGTTTTATTATTCATAATCCTCTCACCCTAACTGTTTTTCTATTCACTATATTTTTATTAATTAGAGTACTAATATAGACCAAAAATAAAAAAGCCCACAGAGGTTTATAACTGTGAACTTGAAACTTCTATTAAGTTTATATTTTAATTTTAAAGTTATGCTGTAACAGACTTTCTCTTCTCGCAAACTTTATCAGGGATTTCATCAATATTATTTTCTTCATCATCATTATTCTCTAATGAGTTATTGTTATATTCATAAATAACACTTATAAGTTTACCACTTATAGTTACTGCAAATATTGAGAATATGATTTGATGAAATTCTAAGTATACTAATGACATAACAAGTACTATTGCATCTGTTAAGAAGTATACGTGATTGACTTTAAGTTTTGAGAATTTCGCTCCTACTAATGCTATAACATCATCTCCACCAGATGCTCCCCCTCCACGAAGGACCATTCCAACTCCAACCCCAACAAATATCCCTGCAAATATACTTGCAAGTAGCATGTGGTTTGTTAGATCCGGCACTATAAATCCAATTCCTTCAAAAATACTATATGAAATTGAAAAGGAAATTGTTGCAAATATAGAACACACTAAGAATCTTTTACCAAAAAATCTTGCACCTAGTGCAAATAAGGTAAAATCTATTAGGACATTTGTTATTGATGGTGAAATATCAAAAACATTTTTAAATAAAAGCAATAATCCTAAAACTCCTCCTTCTGTTACTCCATTTTGATAATTAAAGTTGTAACTTCCAAAGGCTAATATACCTGAGCCGACTATTATAAGAAGTGCGCTTCTCAGGTTCTTTCTCGACGATACCAAAATATCACTCTCCTAAATCTTTATAAAACCCTTTCTTTTATTATAATATTTTTGATATTTTCTATCAAACAGCCTATTCATTCAAATTTCTGATTATTCCATCACTAATCAAAATGCCCTCTCTACTCCTCATTTAATATCAAATCTCCTCAAGTCTCATATGATTTCCTCTGAACTCACTATAGACCAAAGTAAAAATAGAGAGTTTAAAAGTATTTACTTTTAAACTCTCTATTTACACTTATTTTCTTCCGTTTACCGTAAACACATTAATTTCAGACTCATTTCCAGCCTTATCTATAACAGTAACTCCGTAAGTATAAGTTTTACTTGTGTCTATATTAGTATCAATATATTCATCACCTTTTTCTTTACCAAATCTAGCAATTATATTACTTGAATTTTCTTTATCTATTTGTTTATGCTTACCTTCAACTCTATATATTTGATAAAATCTAGTATCAGTATTTTTATCATTCCATCTTAAAGTTATCTTTTCTCTATTGTTTTTACCATTTAAACCTTTTACAGATGACGTTTTTACCTGATCTAGCCATGGTTTAGCTGGCGTCTTTGAACTATTTATATAATATTCTTTTATCTTTTCAACAGTTTTTCTATTAACTTCATTTCTATCAACAGATACAGTATTTTCACTGTTAACATTATAAAAATTAAATCTTGTATCTATTGCACTATACTTATTAAAACTTTTTTCTTTATTTAAAACAGCAATTTTATTGTAAGAGAAGAATGCACTTCCTTTTACATTACTATACTTTTGGTTGAATCTTAACTGACTTGGTATTTCATCTGTATTATTAAAGTCTATTGCTGAATTCTCTATAATCTTATAATTTGGATGTCCCACATATAGCTGTGATTTCTCTATTCCATCAAACTGTTCATTCCACCAGTCTACTAATTCTGCATAAGGTGCAGCTGGTTGATTAAATTGCCAATATATTTGAGGTATCAAATAATCTACAGTTTCGTCTTTAACCCATTTTTTAGTATTTACATAATCATTAATACTAGCTGTTGAAGTAGTTGGTGTATGAGAACCCCCTTCTATTTCCTCTGCGTGTCCCCATATTCCAAAAGGACTGATTCCAAATTGAACACTATTCTTTGATTCCTTATTCTTTAATGTTATAAGTTCTTTAACCTCTAAGACAAGTCTATTTATATTATCTTCTCTCCATTTATGAATATCATCAAAACCTCTATTATAATTTTCAAATGTTTCAAAATCTGCATCACTTTCTCTCATAGACATTGTTGTATTTACTGTATCAACTATAGGTTTACCATTACCATCATATCCTAGTACCTTTTTGAAGCTTGTCTTATACGGATAAAAATAATCATCAAAATGTACTGCGTCTATATCATAATTATCCAATACCTCGCTAACTGTATCTAAAATATGCTGAAGAACTTCTGGTCTGCCTGGATCTAAATATAATTTATTTGCAAATTCATAAACTAGTTCTGGATTCTTTTTAGCAAAATTCATATTATCTAATCCATTTAACTTATCTTCTTTTTTCCTATAATCAGTAGTTGTGTTTGTAACTCTATATGGATTAAACCAGGCATGCAATTCTAATCCTTCCTTATGTGCTATTTCAGTAGCAATTTTTAATGGATCAAAACTTAGACTTCCACCTTGTGTACCATCAATATACTCTGAAGATGGATTTATTGATGAATTATACCATGCATCTAACATTGGTCTTACTTGAAATATAACAGCATTTAACCCCATTTCTTTAGATGTATTTACAACCTTAGTAAATTGATCTCTAAATTCTTTTTCACTTGATACTCTAGGAAAGTCTATATTAAATACAGTTGAAACCCATGTAGCTCTAAAGTCTTCCTTTATATCTTTAAACTGTGTTGGTACTGTTACTTGTTTTTCATGTAATAAAATTGGGTCATTAGTTCCATATTTATAAAGTGGTGCTTCTTCTATATTTTTAGCAAATACATGTAAGCTAGGTACTAATAAAGTTGTAGTTATTATTGTTGAAATTAATACTATTTTCTTTCTAATCATAATATCCCCCCAAAATCATTTACTAAAATTTAAAAAAGGAGATGCTTAAAAATTATAACTATCAAAATTCATAATAAAATTTATGG
>NZ_JAVXRL010000038.1:0-25841 GCF_036643715.1 Clostridium sp.
TAGATATATTTTTCATTTTTTGGATTTTTTCAATTGCAGTTCCTTTATTTACATTAATATTAGTTATATCAGTCCAATATTTACCTGCAACTACTATTTTTATATGATCTTCAATAGATTTTAATTTTTCATCTAATATAGGATAAGAATGAGTTAAAGCATCACCCATATCACAAATAGAAATCTTAAAAATATCGTCATCTATTTCATCGAAAGAATTAATTATAGTTTTATTAAAATAATATTTATCAATTTCTTCTTGTGTAGTTTTATCACATGAAAATTGATAGAAATTTTTAACACCGCAGAATATTATTGATATATTGTTTATATCAGAACAAACTTTAGCAACTTTAGCTACAATATCTTTCTTTATAATTTCTAAAGAAGTAACTTTTCCTTCTTCTACAACCATAGCGCCATTATCAGATATATAAGATATATCATCACATATTTCACTAAAGTTTTCATATAGTGTTTTATAAGGGCGGCCACTTGCTACAACAAACTCGATATTTTTTTTCTTAAGTTCTTTAAAAATATCAAAAAATTCATTAGGTATTTTACCTTCTGGAGTAAGTAATGTACCATCCATATCTGAAGCAATTAATTTTATCACAATATCACCTTTTCCTATGTAATTTAACAAATTTAATAATAACATATATAAAATAAATTGAAAACAAAGGTTTAAGTAAAATATTGACATAAAAATAAAACTATGGTAATATATGTAAAAGTAATATAGGAATAGTATATTATAAATTCCGCGTTCTAAAATCTATTTAAGATTTAGTACGTGGTTTTAATTTTAAGAAGAAAGGAGATAATAATTATGAAAAGAAAAATATATATATTTGATACAACACTAAGAGATGGCGAACAAACACCGAGGGTTAGCCTAAATGCAAAAGAGAAACTTGAAATTGCAAAACATTTAGAAAGATTAGGAGTAGATGTTATTGAGGCTGGATTTCCAGTTGCATCAGATGGAGATTTTGAAGGCGTTAGACTTATAGCTCAAAATATAAAAAATTCCACAATAAATGCCCTTGCAAGAGCTGACAAAAAAGATATAGATAGGGCATATGATGCTATAAAGTATGCTAATAAAAAAAGGATTCATGTATTCTTAGCAACGTCAGATATACATATGAAATATAAACTTAAAATGACAAGAGATGAAGTTATAAATAAAATTAAAGATATGGTAAGTTATGCAAAAACATTAGTAGATGATATAGAATTTTCACCAGAAGATGGTTCAAGGACAGATAAAAAATTTTTATATGAAGTGTTAGAAGCTGCAATTGAAAGTGGTGCAACTGTTTTAAATATTCCAGATACAGTTGGCTATTCAACGCCAGATGAATTTGGATCACTTATTAAGGGGATAAAAGAAAATGTAAAAGGAATTGATAAAGTTATAATAAGCGTCCATTGTCATAATGATTTAGGACTAGCTGTAGCAAATTCACTTGCAGCAGTTGAAAATGGTGCAACTCAAATAGAATGCGCAGTTAATGGACTTGGGGAGAGGGCAGGAAATACTGCGTTAGAAGAAGTTGTAATGGCACTTAATACAAGATCAGATATTTACAACGTATATACTAATATAAATACTGAAAATATATATAGAGTATCATCGATAGTATCACATTTTTCAGGGGTGAATGTTCAGCCAAATAAAGCTATAGTTGGAGCTAATGCGTTTTTACATGAATCTGGAATACATCAGCATGGTGTACTAGAAAATAGAGAAACTTATGAAATAATGACTCCTGAATCAGTTGGTTTTAAAACTAATAATATGATACTTGGAAAACACTCAGGTAGACATGCATTTGAAGAGAGGGTTAAAGAACTTGGATGTCAATTAGACAAAGATAAACTAAATGAAACATTTTTAAAGTTTAAAAATTTAGCGGATAAGAAAAAGGAAGTATCAGATAAAGATATTGAAGCACTTATTTATCATGGAACAATAAATGTTTCAGATAAATATAAAATAATTACATTCAATGTAACGACAGGTAATAGTATAAGTTCTACTGCAACAGTTAAGGTAAGCTTTGAAGATAAAGAAAGAGAGGAAGCTGCGTGTGGAGATGGACCGGTAAATGCACTTTATAATGCGCTAGAAAGAGCAATAGATAAGGCTCTAGTATTAAAAGATTATAATATTAAAGCAATTACTAGTGGAACTGATGCATTAGGTGAAGTTACTGTAAAGCTATCTTATGAGGACAGAAATATAATAGGAAGAGGCGTAAGCACTGATGTGATTGAAGCTAGTGTAATGGCATATATGAATGCATTAAATAAATTAGTAAATTAAAATACTTGATTTTAAAAAGAATTGTTTATATAATAGAAACAAAATAAGATAAGTTCGGATGAAGGTAGTGGGAGAGCGATTAATTTATTAATCCACCGAAGAGGGAAATCTTTCAGGTATTAGGACCGCTATTGGACGAGCCTCTGGAGAGACTTAAAGATTATGCTTTAAGCACCGAAGGAGCAAGATATATAAAATATTTATATTTTATATGTTGAAACTCTCAGGTAAAAAGGACAGGGGATTTTTTGAAGCTAGGAATATTTTTCTATAGCTTTATTTAATCTCCTCCAAAATTTTAATATTTTAGGAGGATTTTTTTATGGAAAATTTTTTAACGAAACTGGACGCTATTGTATGGGGTCCGCCACTATTAATTTTACTTTTAGGTACAGGATTATATTTAACAATCAAACTTAAATGTCTTCAAGTAACTAAACTTCCAAAAGCTCTTAAATATATATTTAAAAGCGAAGAGGGAGGAATGGGAGATGTGTCAAGCTTTGGAGCACTTTGTACAGCATTATCTGCAACAATAGGAACAGGTAATATAGTTGGAGTTGCAACAGCTATAAAAGCTGGAGGACCAGGTGCACTATTTTGGATGTGGATTGCAGCGTTCTTTGGAATGGCAACTAAATATGCAGAGGGTGTACTTGCAATAAAGTATAGAGAATTTGATGAAAAAGGCCAAGTTAAAGGGGGCCCTATGTACTACATACAAAATGGTATGGGCAGTAAAGTTCTTGCAAAGGCTTTTGCATTATTTGGAGTGTTAGTAGCACTTTTTGGTATTGGAACATTTGCTCAAGTAAAATCAATTACGGAAGCAGTAAAAACAAGTTTTAATGTACCTATAATAATTACAGCAATAATTATAACTATTTTAGTTTCAATGGTAACTTTAGGAGGGATAAAGAGGATCTCTAAAGTATCAGAAACAATTGTACCTGTAATGGCAATACTTTATATAGTAGGAGTTCTTATAGTGATTATATTTAATATTAAAGAAGTGCCAAATGCGGTTAGACTTATTATTGAAAGTGCATTTAATCCAAGAGCAGCATTTGGGGGTGCAACTGGAGTTACAATTATGATGGTAATTCAAAGAGGTATAAGTAGGGGAGTATTTTCTAATGAATCAGGACTTGGAAGTGCACCGATAGCAGCAGCTGCTGCAAAGACAAATGAACCTGCAAGACAAGGGTTAATTTCAATGACAGGTACATTTTTTGATACGATTATAATATGTACAATGACAGGAATAGTAATAGTTTTAACTGGAATGTACAGTTCACCACTTGATGGATCACAATTAACTACTGCAGCATTTGAGGCTGGCTTTCCAATAGCTATGATTGGTAAGTATATAGTTAATATTGGACTTATATTCTTTGCATTTACAACTATACTTGGATGGAATTATTATGGAGAAAAATGTGTAGAGTATTTAATAAATGAGAAAGCAATTATACCGTTTAAGATTTTATATATAATACTAGTTGCAGTAGGAGCCTTTATATCACTTGATGTAATATTTATATCAGCAGATATTGTAAATGGTCTTATGGCTATACCGAATTTAATAGCAATAATAGCTTTAAGAAAAGTTATATTTGAAGAGACAGATATATTTTTCAAAAAGATTTCGAAATAAATATGTAAAGGGTCTGTATCAAAATAATATTTTGATACAGACCCTTATTTTTATGAATTTTTAGTATTTAACTTTAAATGTATTCTCGGACTGTACAACGTTAATTTCATCTACAGTAATATTTGAAACTTTAGAAAATCTATTTCCTTCCTCTACTATAGAGATAAGCCTTTCTAAACTATCCTTAGCGCTTTGGCCTTCTATATAAACATCACCATTACTTAAATTTTTAACAAAACCTGTTATATTAAGTTTTAGTGCAGATGATAGCACAAAATATCTAAAGCCAACGCCTTGGACATGCCCATTTACAATAATTTTAATTCTATACATAAAATTCACCTCTTATGGGTATTATAACATAGGGAATTAAGTATAAAAATGTAAATTGAAAAAATATACAAAATTCTGAAAATTATTGCAATTAGGAAAAAATTGTAATAAAATATAATCAAAAAGGAAAATTATGGAGGAAGTATGGAAAAGAGCTTAGTTTTAATCAAACCAGATGGAGTTGAACAACATGTTATAGGAAAAATACTTGAAAAGTATGAAGAAGATGGTCTTAGAATAGCAAATCTTAAGATGATTTGTGTTTCGAAAGAACTTGGAATGAAACATTATGAGGAGCATAAAGACAAAGAATTCTTTAATGAACTTATTAGTTACATAACAAGAGGACCTATTTGTGCTATGGTGCTTGAAGGTGATAATGCAATTAAAAGAGTTAGAAGGATTAATGGTGCTACGAATCCACAAAAAGCTGAAGAAGGCACTATTAGATACTTATATGGTAAGAATATTACAGAGAACTGCGTTCATGCCTCAGACTCACCAGAGAGTGCGATAAGAGAATGTGATTTATGGTTTCATGAATCTTAATAAATAAAAAAATACCCAAGTCAATTATTTGACCTAGGTATTTTTTTGTTTAAGAGAATACTCTTATCCATTCATCATTATATAATTTTAAAGTATTTTTATTTAAATCAGTAAATACTTCACATTTTTTTAAATCTTCCTTAGATGGATATTCCTTTTTCATTTCTTCAGGTAACATTTCAAATGTTTTTGTATTAGGAGTTTGGTATCCAATATATTCAACATTTTGAAGTGCATTATCAGGATCGCATAAGAAGTTTATGAACATTTCAGCTTCCTTCTTATGTACAGAACCTTTAGGAATAACTAAAGAGTCAAACCATTCGTTTGAGCCTTCTTTTGGAATGATATATTTTATATCAGGATTCTCATTCATTATATATACTGCATCACCTGACCAAACAGGAGCTACAGCAGCTTCACCACTTATCATAGCATCTTTAACTTCATCTACCATGTAAGCTTGAACTAATGGTTTTTCTTCTATTAGAGCATTAGCTGCAGCTTTAATTTGATCTGGGTTTTCTGAATTAAGTGAATAACCAAGTTTCTTTAAAGCTATTGCCATTGCATCTCTTACTGAATTAAACATTATTATTTGGTCTTTATAATCTTTATCCCAAAGAATATTCCAGCTATCTACAGGTTTTTTTACAATCTTAGAGTTGTAAACTATACCAATTGTACCCCACATATAAGGAACTGAATATTCATTCTTTGGATCATATGAAAGATTTTTAAATTCATTTCCAATATATTTGTAATTTGGTATGTTATTAAAATCTATTTTTTCTGCTAAATTCTCTTTAATCATTTTTTCTATCATATAATCAGAGGGAATAACTAAATCATAATCACTTGAACCATCTTTAATTTTTGCATACATTATTTCGTTAGTATCGTAAGTACTGTAATTAACTTTAATACCAGTTTCCTGTTGGAATTTACTAATTAAAGCTGGGTCAATATAATCACCCCAGTTGTATAAATTTAAAGTTTTAGCGGATTCTTTTTGAGAGCTGTTAGTGCAACCGGCAAAAAGAGATGCTGTTAAAACAACTAGTACTGTTAATGCAATAAATAATTTAGATTTTTTCATATTTTAGTTCACCTCTTCACTTCTTTTTTTGTTAACTATTAATAGAAGTGCTAACACCACTACAAACATCAATGTTGATAGGGCATTTATTTCTGGCTTAATACCACGTCTTGCCATAGAGTAAATTTCAATAGATAAATTTGTAACTCCAGGACCAGTTGTGAAGAAACTAATTACAAAATCATCAATTGACATTGTAAGTGCCATTAAGAATCCAGCGAATATACCAGGTTTAATTTGAGGTATAACAACTTTTCTAAAAGCATAAAAAGGTGTTGCACCAAGATCCACAGCAGCATCGATTGTGTTGTCAGGAAGCTGTCTAAGTTTTGGAAGAACTGAAAGTATAACATATGGTATATCAAATGTTATATGTGCTAAAAGCATTGTGTTAAATCCAAATGTGAATCTTAAAAATATAAATAAACTCATAAGAGCAATACCTGTAACTATATCAGGATTAATTATAGGCAAATTATTAACACTTAATAAAAGAGCTTTTTTTCGTCCTCTCATACTGTTAATACCAATAGCTGTTATTGTTCCAATTATTGTAGCTATGATAGAAGCAATAAGCGCAATTATTACAGTGTAATAAAGTGCTTCCATTAATGTTTCATTTTTAAATAACTCTCCATACCATTTTAATGTAAATCCATTCCAACTACCCATTGATTTAGAGTCATTAAATGAGAATACCATTAAAGTTATTATTGGAGTATATAAGAATACGAAAATTATTCCTAGATAAAATTTCTTGATAAATTTTTCTAATCTGCTTACCATAAACGTCCACCACCTTCAGCTTGTTCACCATCAAATCTTGACATTATTGCCATAGACAACAATATTAAAATCATTAAAATTATGGCTAGTGCAGAACCAAAATGCCAATCACTTAAAGTTGTGAATTGTTGTTCTATAACATTACCAATAAGCATTTCTTTTCCACCACCTAGAAGTCTTGGAATTACGAATGTTGAAACTGCAGGCATAAATACCATAGTTATTCCAGAAATAACACCTGGTATACTTAAAGGGAATATTACTTTTCTAAATATCTCTTTTTTATTTGCGCCTAAGTCAGAAGCAGCATTAATTAAGTTTTGATCTATTTTAGATAAAACTGTAAATATAGGTAGTATCATAAATGGTAAGAAATTATATATCATACCAAGTAGTATAGCACCGTTAGTATAAAGGAATTGAATTGGTTCAACACCAAAAACTCCAAGGAAATTATTTATAATACCGTTTTTACCTAATATAGGTAACCAAGCATAAGTTCTTAATAAGAAATTCATCCACATAGGTAATATAAATAACATTATTAATAAATTACGTCTATTTTCTGGCATCTTTGAAATAATATAAGCTACTGGATATCCTAAAAGAAGACATACAGCAGTTGAAATTAAAGCAAGTGATAATGAACGTCCAAATATTTTAAAATATAATGGATTCATAAGACGGCTGAAATTCTCTAAAGAAAATTTATAACCTGTATCTGTATCAATAGTTAAACTGAAGAATAAAATCATAAGTAGTGGAACAATTATAAATATTGCACTCCATATTATATAAGGTGAAGCTGCTAGACTTCTCTTATCATTATTCATTTGAATTTACCTTATTCATTACATGAATATCTTCAGGATAAATATCTAGTCCAATTATAGAACCAATCTCAGCTGATTTAGTATTATGAATAATCCATTTTTCTAAACAACCTTCAAGTTCGACTTCTATTTCATAATGAACTCCTTTAAATACAACAGAGAGTACTTTTCCTTTAAGCATTCCAACATCTTCTTTAACCATTTTTATATCTTCAGGTCTTATAACTATATCAACTGCTTCATCTTTCTTGAAGCCTTTATCAACACTTTCAAAAATGTGACCACAAAACTCAGTATTAAAGTCATCATGCATAATACCATCAACTATGTTACTTTCACCAATAAAATCAGCTACGAAAGCATTTGAAGGTTCATTATAAATGTCTTGAGGAGTACCCATTTGTTGAATGAGTCCTTTATTCATAACAATTATAGTATCTGACATTGTTAGTGCTTCCTCTTGATCATGAGTTACAAATATAAATGTAATTCCAAGTCTTTGTTGAATCTTTTTAAGTTCTATTTGCATTTCTTTTCTAAGCTTTAAGTCTAATGCACCTAAAGGTTCATCTAAAAGTAAAACCTCAGGTTCATTAACTAGAGCTCTTGCAATAGCAACTCTTTGTTGTTGACCACCACTTAATGAATCAATACTTCTATGTTCAAATCCGCTAAGTGCAACCATCTTAAGCATATCAGTAACTTTTTCTTTAATTTCATCTTTTGGTAATTTCTTTATTTTAAGTCCAAAAGCAATATTGTCATATACATTCATATGAGGGAATAGAGCATATTTTTGGAATACTGTATTTACTGGTCTTTTGTGAGAAGGAAGGGTTGCCATATCTTTATCATCGAACATAACCTTTCCACTATCTGCAGTTTCAAAACCAGCTATAATTTTTAATGTAGTAGTTTTACCGCATCCACTTGGACCTAAAAGAGTTAAAAACTCATTTTTCTTTATATTAAGGTTAAGATTTTTTAAAACCTCATTATCTCCATATTTCTTACTTATACCTTTTAGCATTAGAATGTTGTCATTCATAATAAACACCTCTTTCTAGAATTTAAACTTAATAATTAAAATGATGGGGGAGTGCTTATCCATATTATCTTAGCAACTGTCTTTCCTGGGTTTGATAAATAGTGACTAGATTTTGGCTTGAAATAGAAGCTTTCACCTTTTTTTACTTTATATACTTCATCACCTAAATGTAATAAAATACTTCCATTTAAAACAAAACCGAATTCTTCACCTTCGTGAGGTTCTTCCTCGATATATCTACCATTAGGTTTTAGAGTTAGCATAATAGGTTCCATATCATTTTTTTGAGCGCTTGGAACTAACCATTTTAAACTATATTTTAAATTTTCATCTTCAGTTTCAAACATATCATCACATTTGTAAGTGATTCTCTCTTCGCTTTTTTCACTGAAGAATTCAGTTAAATTAGTACCTAATATTTCAAGTATGTCTACTAATGTAGCAATAGATGGGGAAGTTAAATCATTTTCAACTTGTGAAATAAAACCTTTAGATAGTTCACATCTATTCGCAAGTTCTTCTTGAGTAAGGCCTTTAGCGACTCTAAGGCTTCTTATTTTATCTCCGATTTCCAATATTCACACCACCAATTCTTTTTTTGAATGTAATTTTACTAAACATAAAGTTTAAAATTACTAAACAACCAAGACTAATTATAATTAGTATATGCAAAAAAATCAATATATTTCTTTTAAAAAAATAAAAAAAACAATATGTAATATGCCCCTATGAGCGACTTATAGAGTTTTGGCGTTTTTGAAGTTTAATAAAAACATTTAAAAAGTTTAGTAATACTAAGTATTTTAAAATGTTTATAAAATTTAAAAAAAGTTATTTTAGTGTTAAAATATTCTATATTATTAATTAAATAGAAAAATTTCACTTATATATATTAAATCCTTAAAGTTTGTTATAATTAATATAATGTAGTATTTAAAGAAAAATAAAGAAGGGTCAATATAGAACAAAGGTGGTAAAAATGAAATTAAGTGATGGATTATACAGGAGAAATGGGAAGAAAGTTTATATAAAGCAACCTCAATATGAAGAACTTAAATTTGTATCTGAATTATGGAAAGATGAAGAAACTATGAAGGATATCGGAGGAGTTTTTAATTTTCCTGAAAGTAAATGGGAAATGTTTTATAAGAAAATGATAAGTCCAACAGACGGCAAAAATTTTTATTGCTTAGTATATACTAATAAAGATATCCCAATTGGTGAAGTAAGTTTTCATGGATATGATTCAGCAACGAAAATTGCAAGGTTTAATGTGAAGATACATTCAAACCATAGAAATAATGGTTATGGGGAAGAGGCTGTTAGACTTTTACTTGAATACTTTTTCTTAGAGTTTGGCGGAGATATATTAATGGACAAGGTTCTAACTGAAGCTGGAGAGAGAGTAGCGCAAAAAATAGGATTTGAAGAGGTAAGAAGATTTAATAATGATAACACTATGAGAATATCAAAAGAAGAATTTTTAAATTTTGATAAATGCTATAAAGCTAATATTGGAATGCTTATGATAAATGATATGGATGTATCAGATTTTACTATGGCGAAAAATTTATTTGAAAAAGCTAATGAATTATTAGGACAAGATATATTCAATGTATATGGGATAGCAATAGATAAAACTATATCAATAGGTAGAGATATAAAAGTTAACATTGAATTTGATAATAACAATAAAACTCCAAATGTTTTAATAATACCAGGTGGAAATGGAGTAATTTTAAGTGATAAGAAAAATCAAATAGTAGAGCATGTAATAAATAGTTATAATGAATGTGATTTTATTTGTGCTATTAATGAAGGAATATGCTATCTTGCTTCTTGTAATAAATTAAACGGAGTTGTAGTTCCAAAAGGAAATTGGAGTGAGAGATTAAAAAATAATAAAGAATACTTTAGAGTAGTCAATAGAAATTATACAGATAATGGGAAAATAATGCTTAGCACAAATTTAATGGGAACTTTAGAACTTTATTTAAATTTAATAAAGAAAATAGGCGGAAATGACTTAGAAGAAAAGTTGTTTGCTGAAATAGGGCTAAAAAAATAAGTGGATTTTAATCCACTTATTTTTTTAGAAAAACATTTGCAACTATTGCAACTATTTCTTTTATGTTAGTTAGTTGATTTGTTAGATTTTCTTTGACTACAATTGCATCAGCAGTTGCTTCAGTTGCAACGTCACTAATATCTTTAACATTTTCAGTAATACCTTTAACATTAGTTAAAGTACTGTCTAAGTTTTTTTTGTTTTCTCCAAGTAGAGTATCAACCTTAGTTAAAACATTAAATAATTTTAATAAGCAAAGTATTAAAATAACTAAAGCACATGCACCTAATATACCAACTATAATCCAAAATAGATCAGCGATATTTATATACATTATTTAATTTCCTCAATTGTTTCGATGTTCTTGCTTTCTAAAGCTTCATTTGAAACAGGTTCTTCTGTAGCTTCTACATCAGCAGTATCCTTGTTTTTAGAATCTAAATATTCTTTAATTTTTGATTTAGCTTCCATGTAATTATTTTTACAATTGACAGAAGCTGTATTTGCTTTAGTTTTTACTTTTTCATTTACATCTTTAGCGGCTACCATCATGTCAGATCTAAGTTCCTTTCCTGACTTTGGTGCGAATAAAACTGCACATGCTGCTCCTAATGTAGCACCTAAAGTAACTCCTGTAGCTACATGTTTAGCTGTTTGCATTTTTGATGCTCTAGCCTTTGCTCTTCTTTTTTCTTCGATTAATTTTGATAAATTCATACAAAACCCTCCTCAATTACTAAAATATAGATATATTTCTTACTAGTAGTATACTAGAATTATTTGTAAGTGACAAGCTATACTATAAGAATTATAATAATGTTTACATTAAGGAAGATTAAGTTTAAAAAGTACACAAATTATACTTTAAACTATTCCATAAAGATAAGGTGTAGTGTAAAATAAAGATAGGGAAAAATACTAGTATTAGAAGCTTTGGAGGGGTGCTATGAGAAGAAAGACAGGAATGTATATAAGTATTGGTACTATTGTAATTTTAATTGTTATAATATTTATACTTGTTTACAATTACTTTGGTCAAGGAAGAAACGAAATAGAGATAGCAAATAGTTTTATTCAAGAAATGCAGAATGAGGATATTATAGATAAAAGTCCAGAGGAAATAAAATTTGATGTAAAAGAAAAGACTGGAACAGAAAATGAAGAGGGAATATATTCATTAGTAAGTAAAGATTATAGAGTTGATTTAGATAAAAATAAAAATATAGTTAGTTTTGTACATAATACTAAAAATAGCAATAAAATCAATATTTCTCCTGAAAAAGCAAAGGAACTTGCTGAATTATATGTTAAGGAACTGTGTGAAGGGGATTATAAAGTAGAAGGTATTAATAAAGAAGAGAAGAATCCATATTATTCAATAGTTTTTTCAAAGTATGAGGATGGATATCCATATTATTCTGAGAAGCTTTTGATAAATATAAACAAAGAAAATGGAAAACTTCAAGGGTATATGAATAAGACAGCTACATTAGAACACAAGAAGGTAGATATAAATATTTCAAAAGAAGAAGCAGAGAAATCAGCATTAGATATATTTAATAAATTATATTCAAAGGGTAAAATTGAAAGTGACACATATCTTTCTTTTTATAATAAAGATACAGGTAATAAAAGTGAACTTTGTTATGTAATTAATATTTCTAATAAAGAGGAAAGTTATATGTACTTTGTTTCAGCAAATAATGGAGATGTTATTAATTCTATTAGTAATATAATTGAAGAAACTAAAGTAAAATAAAAAAACAGACATATTGTCTGTTTTTTTTATCTATTATTTTATTGCCATTCTTCTACGTTCTTTAATCCAGGAATTGAAGAAGCTTTGAATATCGGCTCTTTTATACCTGAACGCTTTTGATCTGTGTAATCTTTAAGCGCTGCAAATGCAAATTTACTAAGCATAAGTATAGCAATTAAGTTTACTATAGCCATTAATCCCATGAATACATCAGCTAAGTTCCATACTAAATCAACTTTAGCTACAGATCCAAAGAATACCATCAATATAACAAAGGCTCTATAAG
The DNA here is from genome assembly GCF_036643715.1 of Clostridium sp. GTDB lineage: Bacteria > Bacillota > Clostridia > Clostridiales > Clostridiaceae > Clostridium. The sequence goes on from NZ_JAVXRL010000038.1 coordinate 12,757, forward strand.
CAAATAAGAACCATTTCTTATCACTTAAGAATTCAATGTTAGATTCTCCATAATAGTAATTACCAACTATTGAACTGAAGGCAAATAATAATATGCATATTGCAATAAATATATTACCAAACGGTCCGATTTGTGAGCTTAAAGCATCTTGAGTAAGTTTTATACCAGTTGATGCTCCAGGACCTGAGTAATCAACACCTGATAAAAGAATAATAAATGCAGTACAACTACAAATTATTAATGTATCTGTGAAAACACCAAGTGTTTGTATTAAACCTTGTTTAACAGGGTGAGTAACTGTTGCTGTTGCTGCAGCATTTGGAGCACTACCCATACCAGCCTCATTTGAGAATAAACCTCTCTTTATTCCCATTAGTAAGGCACCACCTAAAGTACCACCTGCAAATTCTTTGAATCCGAATGCATTTTCAATAATTAATTTTAATACAGAAGGTATTTCAGTAATGTTAAGTATTAATATTAAGATAGCTATTCCTATATAAGCTAGAGCCATTACTGGAACTAGGATCTCAGTAACTTTTGCTATTCTATGAATACCACCAAATATAATTACAGCAGTAAGTGCAGTAAGTATTAAACCAACAACTAATTTGTTTGCACCAAAGGCTGTATTAAATGATTCTGTTATAGTATTTGATTGAACTGAGTTAAATACTAAACCGAATGCTACTGTTATAAGAATTGAGAATAAAACTCCCATCCATCTTTTGTTTAGTCCTTTTTCCATATAGTAAGCTGGACCACCTCTAAAGGATCCGTCTTTATTCTTTTCTTTGTAGATTTGTGCAAGTGTTGACTCTACGAAACTTGAACCTGCACCTATAAGTGCTATAATCCACATCCAGAATATTGCACCAGGACCACCAACTGAAATTGCAAGTGCAATACCAGCTAAGTTTCCAGTACCAACTCTTGAAGCTGTACTTATACAGAATGCCTGGAAGGATGATATACTTCCTTTTTCTTTCTTCTTAGAAAAACCATCACCAAGAAGTCTAAACATTTCTTTAATGTATCTAAACTGTACAAAGTTTGTCCTTATAGTAAAGTAAGCGCCTAAGATTAAAAGAAGCGCGATTAGAATGTACGTCCATAAGAAATCGTTAAATTGTAGTATAAGATCGTTTAATATGTTCATTTAAATCCTCCCTCAAATTAAATTTTATATAATAACTGAGTTTATTTTATAATAAAATATCAAAAAATGCAAGAAAAAAATGATGAAATTTCATAACAAGCCTCGTAACAAGTCAAAATAATAAAAAAAAATGAATTATATGTCTATAATGCAAGAAATGAAATGAGTTTATGCAAAAAGTGTATTAAAAAAAGACCGCTACATTTTGTAGCGGTCTATAATACACTTAAATATATAAATATTATCTAGTTGTGAGCCTGTGGATTTGCCTCTGGAGGGGTTACAGGAGGCTGAGTAGTTTCATCTCCAGTATCTGGCGTAGTTTCATCAGGTTTTGTTGTATCTTCAGGCTTTTTATCTTTATCATCCTTTTTATCATCAGGTTTCTCAGTCTTTGGCATTGATGTCATAGTATCTGATGATGTAGGAAGTACGTATTTGTAATCTTTAGTTTCACTATTTGGATAACTCTTTTTTATGAATATTCTTTGAGCTATTAATCCACTTGGAGTATTATTTGTCGCAAGCATACCGTTTAGTGAATTAATTGAAGCACTTACATGAGTTTCACAGTAAGTTGTAGGTTCAGTTCCTTCGATAAACATTTCAGTATAAACTCTATTACCTCTAGGATCGTGTTTACAAAGATCTGTTGGAAGTTTTCCTGAATCTTTACATACAGCAACTTCAACTATACCACTTGGTTTTGCTATATCTTGAGTACTTAACCCTTCATTAGCTACTTTCATTATTTTACCCCAAAGGTTAGAAGCTGTAGTACCAGATCCTCCACCTTTAATAGTATTATTTTTATCATAACCAACCCATACAGCAGCACTTAAATGAGGTGTTAAACCAGCAAACCAGTAATCTTTATTATAACTAGTAGTACCTGTTTTACCTGCAACTGGCATTGCACCAAATTGAGCTCTTTGTGCATTGTATTGGATAGGACCTTTCATCATATCATAAACGATGTAAGCTGCTTGTTCTGATAGTATTTTTTCTTCTTTAATTTCATTATCAATTAATACATTTCCGTTATTATCAACAACTTTTGTATAAAGTCTAGGTTCTACATATATTCCTTTGTTACCAAAAGCACCAATAGCAGAAGCCATTAAGTATGTGTTACCACCATCTGGGTTTTTAGAGTCATTATTAAATTGACCAAGTGCAAGTCCAGACGGATTGATTGAACCTTGTTCATATTTAAGTCCAAATTTCTTACCATAAGATAATGCAGTATCTTCACCTGTTTCTAATAATGTAAGTGTTGCACCAACATTACTTGAACGTTTAAGGGACTCTCTAAGTGTTGTCAGCCCATAATACTCATCAGGTGTATTTTTTGGATTAAATGTTGGTGAAATTTCTTTTGGTATTGGCGCATCATCAATAACTGAAGCTGCAGTTAACTTTTCAGTATCAATTGCAGGTCCATATACAGATAATGGTTTAACAGATGAACCAACTGGCCTGTAAGAACCGTAAGCTCTATTAAGTGAACGAGCACCTTGATCACCTCTACCACCAACTAAAGCAATAACTTTTCCAGTTCTATAATCTGTAATAGTAGCTGAAGCTTGAAGTAGTGGTACTCCATCTTCTGAAACTTTATCAGTACCTGGTATATTAAAGTTATTATAATTATTTAATACACTTTGAGTACTATCTTGAATTTTTCTATCCATAGTAGTGTAAACTTTAAGTCCACCAGTTGATACAAGGTTTTCTACTTGTTCATCACTATATTTATACTTTTCTTTTAAATCTTTTTTTACTTGATCTACAGTTGCATATAAGAAGTCTTCATAAGGAAGTCTATAATCAACTTTTGATCTTTTGAATTTAAGTTTCCCGCTATCTAAATCTTTGATAGCTTTATTATACTCATCTTGAGTAATATAATTATGTTCAAGCATTTTTGATAAAACAGTCTTTGTTCTATTTAAGTATACGCTAGGGTCTTTTTCGTTAGCTGGATTGTAAGCACTATAAGCAGTAGGTGCTTGAGTTACACCTGCTAAATAAGCACATTGTATAAGATCTAAATCTTTAACATCCTTGTCAAAATACATACTAGCACCAGCTTGTGCACCGTATGATATACCTCCAACTGGGAAGTGGTTTAAATAAGCTGTTAATATTTCATCTTTTGAAAGCATCTTTTCAAGTTCTAATGAAAGATACATCTCACTAACTTTTCTTTCAATTGTTTGTTTATTAGTTAAAATTGTATTTTTAACTAGCTGTTGAGTTAGGGTTGAAGCACCTTGAAGGCCTCCTTTACCAGTAACAACATAAACGACATCGTTTGCAACTGCACCTAGTATTCTTTTTACATCAATTCCATTATGGTCATAGAATCTTTCATCTTCTATGGCTACAATAGCATTCTTAAGGTTTTTAGGTATTTCTTCTGAGGTCGCTTTTTGATAATCTTCTTTGCCGTGAAGTGATGCAATGAACTTATCATTATCATCATAGGCTGATAAGGTTTGATCTACATTTACAACTTGATTTATATCTATAGGTGGCGTATTTTTTATTACAGCAACTATATAACCAACTCCAATAACTGCGATTGCTAAGCATGCAAATAATATACTTAATCCTACCCATTTAAAAATCTTCTTCTTTTTTACTTTCTTTTCAGAAGAGCTTCCTTTTTTCGAGTTAGACTTTGAAGCTTGGCTATTTTTTGTGTTTTTATTCTTTTTTGGAACTTTTTTATCTGCCATCTCTTCCTCCTAATCATTAAAATTAATAAATAATATTATTATCCATTATAGCATAATTATAATATGATTAAACCAATAACTCAATAAAAAGGTGCTATATGAAATATTATACAAAGGCCAATCCAAAGAAATATAAGTCCTTTATAGCTATTATTATTACCATGTTTATACTTTTTAATCTATTATTAATGGTTTTCGATAAAAAAGTAATGCCATCGGTTTTAGCTATTTCGGAGACTCTAATGAGAGCAGAAGCTGTAAAGACAATAAATACTGTAAGTGTTGAAGTTTTTGATGAGGAAGTATCAGCAACAGATGAGATTGTGAAAATTGACAAGGATAAGAATAATAAGATTAATTCAATAACTGCAAATACAGCTTTACTTAATAAACTTACCGCACAAATATCAATTAAATGTAATGATAGATTAGAAGAACTAGGGCAAAAGGGTATTGAAGTACCACTAGGATGGATGACTGATAAAAGTATATATTATAATTTAGGCCCTAAAATAACTATTGAAATGGAGCCACTTGGAAATATTGAGACTAATTATGAATCTACATTTGAAAGTGCAGGTATTAATCAAACAAGGCATAAGATTTATTTGAATGTAAAAGCTAGGGTGAAAATAATTATACCTATGTACACTAAGGAAATAGAAGTGGATACACAAATTCCATTATCAGAAACAATAATAGTTGGCGAAATACCAGATGCAGCAATACAACTTAATGATTAAAAAAATAAAGGAAGGCACAGTGCCTTCCTTTATTTTATGGGTTTTGTATTAGTTAGTTTCCCAGTTGAAAACGTATGGGATATTTCTATAGTAATCACCATAGTTTAATCCGTATCCAACAACGAATAAGTCTTCAATTTCAAAACAGCAATAGTCTGGTGAAACTTCAACTTTTCTTCTTGAAGGTTTATCTAAAAGAACACAAACTTTTACAGATTTAGCTCCTAAATTTTTAACGTGATTCATAACGAAGTCCATAGTTATACCACTATCAACGATATCATCAACAATTAAAACATCATATCCTTCTATATTATCTGGAATATCATTTACGATTTGAACGCTTCCTGAACTTGTTTCGCTATGTCCATAGCTTGAAGTTGTCATAAAGCCAATCTTTGCTTTTGTATCTATGTATCTAACTAAGTCAGCTGCATATATAAAGCTTCCTCTTAATAAAGATAATACATAAAGATTTTTATCTTTATAATCTTCTGTTATTACCTTTCCAAGTTCAGCTATTCTTGTTTGTATTTGTTCTTCTGAAAATAGAATATTACGCTTTTTATCTTCCATTTTATAAAACCTCCGATGAATGTATTTAAAAACTCTTGTAATAATAAAAATACTGTATTATTGCATAAAAATCAAGTGTAAATTTGTGTGGACACATTTACAATGAGGTTTATATAGTATAAAATTATAGTCAAATTAGACAAAATAGATATAAAGAAAAAGGTGATTTAATGATACATGGAAACGTTGAAGGAATAAAAAATTCTTACCTTTCAGAACTTGATGATTTATATAGTGTAAAAACTTTAAAACAAGAAGCTTGCAACATAGAAATAATAGATACAATATCTAGAATTTCATCTCAAATTGAGAGAGAAGTAAGTGTAGCAATAGATAGAAGAGGTAAGGTGACATCAATTGCAATAGGAGATTCTACATCAGTAGAACTACCAGTACTTGATATTAATGAGAAAAGATTATCTGGAGTGCGTGTAATACACACTCATCCAAATGGTTTATGTAATCTTTCAGCTCTTGATCTAACAGCACTTTTAAAGTTAAAGTTAGATGCAATAATTTCTATTGGAATATATGGAGGCAAAATAATTGACTTCTCATTAGCCAATTTAACAGTTTTTGATGATAATTTAGTTTATGAAGAAAAGCAAAACTTATCATTAGAAGAACTTCTTTCAATAGATATTATAGAAAAAATAAGATATGCAGAAAGTCTTATAAAAGATAATGATGTAATTGAAGATGATGGAGAAAAAGCTATACTTGTTGGTTCAGATACTAGAGAAAGCTTAGATGAACTTGCAGAACTTACAAAAGCTTGTGATATACCTGTATTAACTAAAGTATATCAAGGAAGAAGTAAAATAGATCCAGCTTTCTTTATTGGAAGAGGAAAAGTTCTTGAAATAGCTCATTTAAGACAGACTGAAAGAGCTAATGTAATAATATTTGATGATGAACTTTCAGGGTCACAAGTTAGAAATCTTGAAAATGCAATTGGAGCAAAGGTAATAGATAGAACAACACTTATACTAGAAATTTTTGCAAGAAGAGCAAAGAGTAAAGAAGCAAATATTCAAGTAGAACTTGCACAACTTAAGTACAGATTAAGTAGATTACAAGGGCTTGGAACAGTATTATCTAGAACTGGTGGAGGTATCGGTACTAGAGGTCCTGGAGAAAAGAAACTTGAAACAGATAGAAGACATATAAGAGAAACTATATATGACTTAAACGCTGAACTTAAAAAGATAAAGAAGATTAGAGAAGTTCAACGAGAAAAGAGAAATAAAGAGAGCATTCCTAAAGTGTCCCTAGTAGGATACACAAATGCAGGTAAATCAACTCTTAGAAATGCGCTTTGTAAAATTGCAGCTTCAAAAGACAATAGACATAAAGAAGAAGTATTTGAAGCAGATATGCTATTTGCAACTTTAGATATTACAACTAGAGCTATAGTATTAAAAAATAAAGGGTTAATAACATTAACAGATACAGTTGGATTTGTTAGAAAGCTTCCTCATGATTTAGTTGAAGCATTTAAATCAACTTTAGAAGAAGTTATTTATTCAGATCTTTTATGTCATGTTGTTGATGCTTCAAGTGATGATGCTTTAGAGCAAATAAAAGCAGTTGAAGAAGTATTGTCAGAACTTGGTGCAATAGATAAAGAAACAATACTTGTATTAAATAAAATAGATAAAGCAAGTGAAGAAACTTTAGTAGAGATGGAAGAAAAACTATCTTACTATAATAATATAATAAGAGTTTCAGCTAAAGATGAAATAAACTTAGATGAACTATTAAGTGAAATAGAAGAAAAGCTTCCATATAGTCTTAAAAAATGTGAATATGTTATTCCTTATGATAAAGGTGATGTTGTATCATTCCTTCATAGAAACGGAAGAATAATTAGCGAAGAATATGTAGATGCAGGAACTCAGCTAACAGTTGAAGTTGATGATGAAGCATATAATAAGACAAAAGAATATATAATAAAAGAATTAAACTAATAATAGTATTCTATTATTTTATGAATTATAAAGATTCCTAATGTAAATAATTTATATTAGGAATCTTTATTAATTTGAAATAGTATTTTAACAATGTACACACTTTTGATATAATAGAAGAAATGATGAAGGGGGCTATAAATAAAATGAAAAACATTATAATAGAATATCAAAAGGCATTTAATTACATGTTAGATAATTTTAAGAAAAATGAAAATGTCTTAGCGGTATTTACCTTTGGTAGTATGGTTTCAGGTGATATATGGGAAGAATCAGATATTGATTTTTTTGTTATTTATAACTTAGATTATAGTAGAACAAGAGATATATATTCAGAGAATTTTAAAATACCAGTGCATACTAGAATTGTAAGTAAAGATAATTTCTTAAAGTCCTATGAAGAAGATGGAAGCAAAGGTGTTGCAAGAAACATTCTTAGATTTTCAAAGTTAGTTTTTTCAAGAGATAAGGATGTAAATAATTTATATAATAGAGCAATTTACATTGGGGATGAATTCAATCACATAGAAAATTTAGAATACTTAAGTAAAGTAATTAAAGATGTTGGAATATGCAAAAAATACATACAAAACGATAGAGTTTATACAGCTTATGAAATGATGGTTAGAAGTTTAGATAGTTTCTCAAAATTATATTTGAACTTAAATGGTTATACAGTAAGTAAAGATGCAATACGAATGGCGATTAATTTAAATGATGAATTTAAAACTTTAGTAGATAATAAACTTTTTAGTGGAATAAAGGCAGAAGATATAATAGAAATTATTGATTATATAAATAGCTATATAGATGATAATATATTAAATGGGGCAAAGATAGTTACAGATATATTAAGCGAGCACGATGGATATTTAAGTTCATCAGAAATAATGAGTAATGAACTATTAAAAGGGTGTAATGTTAAGCTTGAACAAATATTAAAAAGATTACTTACAAAAGGTATAATAAAGAAAAGAAATAAGAACGTTATAGATTGTAATGATAATATTATTACAAGTGAAAATGTATATGGAATAGAATAAGGTGATTTAGTTTGAAATTTATTAAAGAGATAGTATTTGAAGAGGAAACACCAAAATATATACAAATTGCAAATAAGATTAAGCAGTTAATTGATAATGGAAAGATAAAAGATGGAGAGAAACTTCCAACAATAAGGGAGCTTAGCGCGCTTTTAGATGTTAATAAAATAACTATAGTTAATTGTTATAAAAAACTTCAAAATGAAGGGTTTGCTTATCAAAAGGTAGGTAGTGGAACGTTTGCAAAAAAGAAAGAACTTCATAATGCATTTAGAAACGCATATTCTCAAAGTTTAAAGATGCTTAAGAACAATTATGAATTGGAATATGTTGATTTTACAGGGGAGATAACAGATGAAGTATTATTCCCAATAAAAGAATTTAAAAAGATAATAAATAAAGTTTTAGATAGAGATGGTGAAGAAATATTACTGTCTCAAAATACTTTAGGTTATGATCCTTTAAGGGAAACGATAAACAATGTATTTTGGAATGGTAATATTAATACTGATGATATACTTATAGTATCAGGAGCACAGCAAGGAATAGATATAGCATCAAAGGCGTTACTTAATATAAATGATAATATAATCGTTGAAAAGCCAACTTATGGTGGAGCATTATCAGTATTTAAGTGGAGACGGGCTAATATATTTGAAGTGCCAATAGAAAATGACGGAATTGATATTGAGAGATTTATAAAAATAGTTAAGAAAAATAAAATAAGATTATTTTATGCAATGAGCTATTTTCAAAATCCAACAGGTGCATCATACAGTTTAGAAAAAAAGAAAAGAATTTTAGAACTTGCAAAAGAATATGATTTTTATATTATAGAAGATGATTATTTATCAGAACTTATTTATGAAGAGAGTTTTGAGTATATTCCATTTAAACATTTAGATACTGAAGATAGGGTAATTTATATTAAAAGTTTCTCAAAGATATTTATTCCAGGAATAAGACTTGGGTATATAGTAACACCGAAAGTATTTAGAGAGCACTTTTTAAGAACAAAGTTTAATACGGATATTACAACATCAACTCTTATGCAAAGAGCACTTGAATATTATATTGCAAATGAGAACTTTAGAGGGAATATTCATAACCTTTCAGTAGAGTACAAAAAGAGATATAATTTGATGGGAGATCTTATAAAAGAAGAGCTCTCAGATTATGTATATTTTAACAAACCAGAAGGTGGACTAAACTTTTATTTAGAATTTAAAGATAGAAGGATGTCTTCTAGAAAGTTGTTTTTTAAGCTTATGAAAAAAGGAGTTTACATAACTCCAGGAGTATTATTTTTTAGAGATGACAAAGAAGGGGACAGGTCATTTAGAATAGGATTCTCTCAAACTGATTGTGATAAAATAAGAAAAGGGATTAACATAATTAAGGAGGAATTAAAATCATGGCATATATAACAATTAGAGATCGGGGAGAAGACAGCTTTGAAGAGAAAAAATCAGAGTTTATAGGCTATGCTAAGAGAGTAGAAAGTGAAGAAGAGGCAAAAGATTTTGTAAATGAAATAAAAAGTATGCATAAACAAGCTAGACATAATTGCTTCGCCTACGTAATCGGAGAAAATTATGGAATCCAAAGATACTCAGATGATGGAGAACCACAAGGTACAGCAGGTATTCCAATATTAGAAGTTATGAAAAAACAAGGGGTAACGGACTGTGCTATAGTAGTTACAAGATATTTTGGAGGAATTCTACTTGGAGCTGGTGGACTTACTAGAGCGTACACTAAAGGAGCTAGTATTGCACTGAAAGCTGGAGGTGTAGTAGAAAAAGTAAAGGGAAGTAAAGTATCAATAGAAATAGATTATGATTTAATCGGTAAGATACAGTACCTTTGCGGTCAAAATAATTGGCATATAGAAGATTCAGAATACACAGATAAAGTAAAAGTATTTATTTATGCAGAAGATATTATAATTCCAATTATTGAAAATGAAGTTATAGAAGCTACAAATGGTAAAGCTATATTAAGTAAAAGCGAAGAAGATATATATTTTAAAGAGGACAACAGACTTTTTAAAGCAATATAATGCTTATATTTGTTAAGAAAATATAAACATTGCAAATATTGAATAAATTTAAAGGTCTGTGATATAATTTTAAGGTATAATTTTTATATTAACATAAAATAAGGAGGAATAGACATGTCAGGACACTCAAAATGGCATAACATCCAAGCCAAAAAAGGTAAAGTGGATGCAAAAAGAGGAAAAATTTTTACAAAGATTGGGAAAGAATTAATGGTTGCAGCTAAAAGTGGTGGCCCAAGTCCTGAGTCTAATGCAAAACTTAGAGACGTAATCGCAAAAGCAAAAGCAGCTAATATGCCTAATGACACTATACAAAGATCAATTAAGAAGGCAGCAGGAGAATTATCAGCAGTAAACTTCGAAAAGAATGTTTATGAAGGATATGGTCCATCAGGAGTTGCTGTTATAGTAGAAGCTTTAACTGATAATAAAAATAGATCAGCAGGTAATATAAGAAGTGCCTTTACTAAAGGTGGCGGTAACATGGGTACAGCAGGTTGTGTTGGATTTATGTTCCAAGAAAAGGGAGAAATCGTTATCGAAAAAGGCGATTTAGATGAAGAAGAAGTTATGATGATGGCTTTAGATGCAGGTGCAGAAGACTTCCAAGCAGAAGATGAAGTATTTGTTGTATATACTGATCCATCAAACTTTGGTGAAGTTAGAGAAACATTAGAAGCTAATGGATTAGAATTCTTAGAAGCTGGAGTTAATATGATTCCAGATACAACAACAGCAATTAATGAAGAAGATGCTAAGAAGTTCCAAAAGATGCTTGACTTACTTGATGATGATGAGGATGTTCAAGAAGTGTATCACAATGCAGAATTCCCAGAAGGATGGGAAGAATAATTTACTTATATTAAGTTTTATGTAAGGTACCAATACCCTCTTATTAATTTAAATATTAATAAGAGGGTATTTTTTGTGGAAATTTAACAAGGAAATTTACTGTATTTTGTAACAATTTATAAATTATGTAATAGTATATATTAAGAATAAATATTATATTAAATATACAAGGAGATAATTTAATATGGAAGAAAACATGAGAAAAAATTGTTATGGAAACTATAAGGAAAATGTATGTGATATAGAGAGCGTTTGTTGTACAGATTTTGTTAAGGAACAATTTAGTTTAAAAACAATAGCTAGGAATACTGTAGTAATAGTTTATCAATCAACTGTTAGTAATGATACTAGAGGAACAATAAAAATAAAAAATTTATCATCAAATACTGCAATAAACTTTACAGTTAATAGTACAAATATAGTAGTACAACCAAATCAAGAGGCTGCAATTACTGCATCGAATTTAACTACAGTTACAGTTCAATCAATTGGAGTAGGTTCTTTAGCATTAGTTAAACTTTGCTTTGATTTACAAGTAAGGGCATTGGCTAATTAGTCTGTATTAGATATAATATTATTTTAGGCAGAGCTTTTTAAGCTCTGCCTTTTTATAAATAATAATTACGCTACTATTATAAGTCTGTATAATATACCAATAATAAACATTATAATAGAAATACATTTAAATAAGCAACAATGTAAATAATAAATATATTAATTAAATCTTATTATTTAGTTAATCTTTTATTTATAAAATACAAATAAAATTCATGATAAAATATTGATATGTTTAGTAAGGGGCGGGAAGAATAGATGACAAGCAAAGAACTAAAAAATCAAGCTAGGATGCAGTTAGATGGATACAGAAAAAAATTTGCTATATTTTCATTAGCATCATTATTAATAATATTTTTAATCAAATATTGTATTCAAGGCGTAGAAATAAAAAGTATATTGTTATATATAATATTAAGTATAGTAGGAGTTTTTTCTAAAGGTTTATTTTTAAACTTTTGTACGAATAATGAGTTTGATTTAAAAAAAGGAATTAAAAACTTTAAAATATATTTAAGATATTTTATTATAATTTTTTTACTTGGTATAATAGTACTTACAATATCGAGCTTTATTATAATATTAGTATCAGCTACTGGAATAATAAGTTTTTTTGATATAATTTATAATGCTCAAAATATTGAGTCAGTTTATGAATTAATAATTGGATTAGCAATAATACTTGTAATTTCGATCGGTTTAACTATAATAATTTTACAGTTATTCTTCTTTGCAACACCTTATTTAATTATTGAAGGTTTTGGATTAGAAGAGAGTCTTTATACATCATTAGATTTAATGGAAGATAATAAATTTAGATTACTTAAATTAGAACTCTCCTTTATAGGATGGATTTTATTAACTATTATAACATTTGGCATTGCAGTACTTTGGGTAGGACCGTATATTACAGTGGCAAAAACCAAATTTTATTTAATGATATTAAAAGAGAAAAATATAGTAATTTCATGAAGGTTTTAATTATTGACAATGATTACATAACAGAGTATATTTTATATATACACAATGAAGTGTATAAGAGAGCAAAGGAGCTCCATAGATATCTATGGAGCTCCTTGTTTTTTTTATATGGAAAAGCATAGGAGGATTGGAAATGAAAAACTTTGAAATTAAGACTAACATATATTTTGGAGAAGGTTCCTTAGAGTACTTACAAAAGATAAAAGGAAAAAAAGTATTTATAGTAACAGATCCGTTCATGGTTAAGTCAGGGACAATTGATAAAATAACTAATAATTTAACTGGAAAAGAATACAAAATATTTAGTGATATAGTGCCAGATCCACCAATTGAATTAATAGTTAGTGGAATTGGAGAACTTGGTAAGTTTTGTCCAGATACAATTGTAGCTTTAGGTGGT
>NZ_JAVXRL010000039.1:0-3296 GCF_036643715.1 Clostridium sp.
AACCTACGACCTTCGGGTTATGAGCCCGACGAGCTACCAACTGCTCCATCCCGCGCTATTCAGTTTATGTACTTACTATAACCTTAATAGATACTTTTGTCAAATAATTATTGAAAAAACTTTTCAATTGGAGAAAAACTTGCTATTATATATAAAAAAAGAGAAATTCTTAGTATTCATATAAGAATACTAAGAATTTATTTTTAATAATAGAATAATAAAATAGAGTTAATAATAATAAGAGGAGGGATAGTGTATGGAAATCTATTTAGACAATTCTGCAACGACAAAACCTTATGAAGAGGTTATAAGTGTTATGGCTGAAGGGATGAGAGAATATTACGGAAATCCATCTTCCTTACATAAGATAGGTATAGATGCTGAAAAAAAGTTAAATGAAAGTAGAGAAATTATTTCAAAAACAATAAATAGTTCTAAAGATGAAATATATTTTACTTCAGGAGGCAGTGAAGGCAATAATTTAGTTATTAAAGGGATTACAAAGCCAAACCATCATATTATAACAACAAAGTTTGAACATCATTCAGTTCTTAAAGTTTATGAAGAACTTGAAAAGAGTGGAGTTCGAGTAACTTATTTAAATGTTGATTCTAACGGGATGATTTCATTAGAAGAGCTTGAATCAGCGATATGTAAAGATACAGTACTTGTTTCAATTATGTACGTAAATAATGAAATGGGATCAATACAAGACTTAGTCAAAATAGGAAATTTAATTAAAGAAAAAAGTAGTAGGGCAAAGTTTCATGTTGATGGAGTTCAAGGTTATGGAAAGTTATTAATAGATGTTAAAAAAATGAAAATAGATGCCCTTACAGTTACAGGGCATAAATTTCATGGTCCTAAAGGAACAGGGTTTTTATATTTAAAAAAAGGAATTAATTTAGAATCTATTATACATGGTGGAGCTCAAGAAGGTGGACTTAGAGCTGGTACTCAAAATGTTCCAGGAATAATGGCACTAGCAAAAGCATGTGAAATATCAAATAGATATAAATCAGAAAACTATGTTAAAGTATTAGAACTTAAAAGATACATGATAGAAAGATTAAAAGGAATTGATAATATAAGAATAAATAGTCTAGATGATGAATTTCACTCACCATATATTTTAAATGTATCATTTATTGGTATTAGAGGTGAGGTTATATTACATCTTTTGGAAGCAGAAGGAATATATGTATCAACAGGATCAGCATGTACATCAAAGAGTAATATTGCAAGTGGTAGTTATGTAATAAAAGCAATGGGATTATGTGATAATGAGGCACTTGGAGCGATAAGATTCTCTTTTTCAGAAGATAACTCAAAGGAAGAAATAGATAAAGTAATAGAAGTACTAAAGAAGTCGTTGACTTTTTTAAGGAGGATTAAAAGATGAGAAAATTAATATTAATTAAATATGCACCAGAAATCTTTTTAAAAGGATTAAACAAAAATAAGTTTGAAAAAAGATTAAGAGACAATATAAAAAAGAAATTAAAAGGATTAGATTTTGAAATACTTATAGATCAAGGCAGATATTTTATTAAAATAGATGACTTAGATGAAGGAATAGCAAGAGTTAGAAAAGTATTTGGTGTTTCAGAAGTTTCCATAGTACAAGAAGTGGAAAGAGATATGGATAAAATTAAAGAAGAAGCTCTTAAGAAAGTTCAAGATAGTAAGCCTAAAACTTTCAAGATTGAAACAAATAGAGCAAATAAAGTATTTAATAAAACATCATTAGAAATTTCAAGAGAAATAGGGTCATATGTATTAGATAATTATGATGGAGATCTTTCAGTTGATGTTAAAAACCCAGAATGTCTTGTAAAAGTTGAAATAAGAGAAAACGCATATGTATATGCAAGTAAAGATAAAGTTAAAGCTGTTGGAGGTCTTCCATATGGAATTAATGGAAGTACTATGCTTATGTTATCTGGAGGAATAGATTCACCTGTTGCAGGGTATTTAATGGCAAAGCGTGGCGTTGAACTTAATTGTATATACTATCATAGTCACCCATACACTTCAGAGAGAGCTAAAGATAAGGTTAAGGATCTTGCTAAGATTTTAAGCGAGTATACTGAAAAAGTAAGACTGTTTATAGTACCATTTACTGAAATACAAATGGAGATTATTAATAAATGCCCTGAAGATGAGCTTACAATAATAATGAGAAGATTTATGATGAGAGTTGCGTGCAAGGCAGCAGAGAAACAAGGAATACAATCAGTTTCTAGTGGAGAAAGTATAGGTCAAGTTGCTAGCCAAACAATGGAAGGACTTGTTGTAAGTTCAGATTGTGCAGATAGACCAGTATTTAGACCACTTATAACAATGGATAAAGAAGATATTATGAGTATAGCAAGAAAGATAGGTACTTATGAAACATCAATACTTCCATATGAAGATTGTTGTACAATATTTGTTCCAAAGCACCCTAAAACAAAACCAAGATTAGAGTTAATTAGAAAATCAGAAGAAAACTTAGATATTGAAATTCTAGTTGATAAAGCAATAGAAGAAACAGAAGTAGTTGTTTTTTAATTATAAAGTCAAGCTTTTACAAGCTTGACTTTATTTTTCGTTAACCTTATTTTTATTATTTAATATATTAGTAATAAAAGATATTATATTAAATAAGGAGGATAAAATGAATTTTAAAATTACTCCTAGAAACGAAAGACAATATATAAATGGACATGCGGAACAGGTATGTGAGAGTTTAGTTGTAGGAAATTTAAATGAGAGAGATAGAATAAAACAATCAAAGTTTAGTTTTTTATTGGAATTTAAAACTTGTGATAGAAATTTTAAAGATGCTGACTATGCTGAATTTTTAATATATTTAAATGAATTAAGATGTGAAGAAAGTATATGTATTAATTTTAAAATAATAACTAAAGATAATAATCGTAAAAAGATTAGTGAAAACACTATAATTAGGAAATTAAGAGCTTGTGATGAAGGCGAATATATATGTGTAAATTTAAAAGAAGTATTAAAAAACTGCATTGAAGAAATTAGTGAAATTTTAATATATGTAAATGTTGAAAAAAAGAATAATGCAATAGCGTTATTTTCGTCAAGTAAAACGAGATTACAACCTTATATTTCAGTGAAGGAAAAATGTAAGGGTGTATGCCCACCAGGCCCACCAGGACCAAGAGGACCACAAGGACCAAGGGGATTCCAAGGGCAATTAGGACCACAAGGGATACAAGGATCTCAAGGTATTCAAGGTATTGAAGGAGATAGAGGGCCAATAGGACCGACAGGAAATAAAGGAG
>NZ_JAVXRL010000039.1:3396-25364 GCF_036643715.1 Clostridium sp.
CCAATAGGGCCTACAGGAGCTCAAGGGTTAATAGGACCAACTGGGGCACAAGGAGCAACAGGAGATAGAGGGCCAATAGGACCGACAGGACCAACCCCAGATGCTGTTTTTGGTTCTTATACAACCTTAAGAAAAGTTAGCACATCATTAGTAGCCGCTCCTTCAGATTACAGATATAATTTATTTGGGGATGTTATAAATACAACAAGTGGAATAACTAATCCAAGTATTTATGAAGTTAAAGTAGCAAATGGAGGCAATTATAGAATAACATTTAGTATAAGATTTGCATCCATAGCTTTAGGAACATCTATTCAAAGTAAAGTGTTGATAAATGGATTGTTACCAGTTGGTGATGGATATACTCTAACAACAGTAGGCTCATCTCCACTAGAGGCTGTAACTATTAATTTTGATAGAATAATTGCACTATTACCAAATGATGTAATATCTGTTCAATGCAATAAATTAATTGCAGCAGATCCAAGGCTAGTAGCTGAAAATTTAGCTTACTTTACAATTGTTAAACTTTAAAAGTAAATTTTATAAATGGAAATAAAAAGAGGATTCACTTATGAATCCTCTTTAACTTAACTAAATATTATGCTGTAGCTTCCTCATGAGCAAATTGGCTATTATAAAGGTCTGCATAGAATCCATCTTTTTCAAGTAGTTCATTATGAGTACCTTGTTCAATAACATCACCATGATTCATAACTAGTATTAAATCAGCATCTTTTATTGTTGATAATCTATGAGCGATTACGAAGTTTGTTCTACCTTCCATAAGTCTTGTCATAGCATTTTGTATATAACTTTCTGTTCTTGTATCAACAGAGCTTGTAGCTTCATCAAGTATTAATACTCTTGGATTAGCAAGTATTGCTCTAGCAATTGTTAAAAGTTGCTTTTGTCCTTGAGAAATATTTGAAGCTTCTTCATTTAATATAGTATCATAGCCATCAGGTAATGTTCTTATGAAGTGGTCAGCATGAGCTGCCTTAGCTGCATTTACAACTTCTTCAAAAGTAGCATTCTCTTTTCCGTAAGCTATATTATCTTTAATACTACCATTAAATAACCAAGTATCTTGAAGAACCATGCCGAACATACTTCTTAAATATCCACGAGAGAATTTAGTAATATCAACACCATCAAATGTGATATCTCCACCATTTAATTCGTAGAATCTCATCATAAGATTAATAAGAGTTGTTTTACCAGCACCAGTTGGACCAACAATAGCAACTGTTTGACCTGTTTTAGCAGTAACATTCATATCTTTCATTAATAATTGATCTTCGTTGTAACCAAATTTTACATTGTTAAACTTAACAGTTCCTTCAGCAGAATCTAATGTTATAGGATTTGCAGGATCTGGAACAACTTCTTCTTCATCTAAAACTTCAAATACTCTTTCAGCAGAAGCCATAGTTGATTGAAGAATGTTAGCAATATTAGCTGTTTGGTTAACCATTTGAGTAAATTGTCTTGAGTATTGGATAAATGATTGGATATAACCAACACTAAGCTTGTTTTTAGTAACTAATATACCACCGACAACTGCGATAATAACATATCCGATGTTGTTTATAAATTGCATTAGAGGCATTATAAGCCCTGACATAAATTGAGCTTTCCAAGCTGACTCATATAATGTTTCATTAATTTCATCAAACTCTTTAATGGCTTTCTTTTCATGTCCAAAAGCTTTTATAACTGTGTGACCAGTATAAACTTCTTCAACGTGACCATTTAATTGACCAAGTTGTTTTTGTTGGTTGAAGAAGAACTTTTGTGACTTACCAATAATAGGTCTAGTTGCAATAATACAAACTGGAAGAGTAATAACACAAATTAAAGTTAAAAGTGGACTTATTGTAAGCATCATTATAGTAATACCAATTATAGTAATGACTGCAGATATAAGTTGAGTTAAACTTTGTTGAAGAGTACTACTTATATTATCTACGTCATTTGTAACTCTACTTAATATATCACCCTTTGAGTGAGCATCAAAGTATTTAATAGGAAGTCTATTTAACTTCTCGTCAACATCACGTCTCATATCTTTAACTGTGTTTTGAGCAACACCTGCCATAATATATTGTTGTAAATACATAAATATAGCACTTAATATATAGAAACCTAGAAGTAAGAACATATACTTACTAAGTTGAGTAAAATCGATTGAAGCGCCAGGTATGCCTTTAAATTTAGCAATCATACCTTCAAGTATTACGTTAATAGTATCACCAAGTAATTTAGGACTGAATACTGTGAAAGCAGTACTTATTATAGCCATAAATATAACTGCAATAAGTTTAGCGGAACTTGGTTTTAAGTATTTTAGAAGTCTTTTTGCAGACCCTTTAAAGTTTTTAGCTTTTTCTCCTGCGGCTACAACGCCGTGGCCACCTTTGTTACCACCCATTGGAGCTGCACTTTTTTTATTATTTTCCATGCTCATTTGAAAGTTCCTCCTCTGAAAGTTGTGATGAGGCAATTTCTTTATAAATTGCACAGTTTTTAAGAAGTTCACTATGAGTTCCCATTCCAACAACGTTACCGTCATCTAAAACAATTATTCTATCAGCGTCCATAATTGTGCTTACTCTTTGAGCAACTATAATTACAGCTGATTCTCTAGTTTCACTTTTAAGAGCGGCTCTAAGTTTTGAATCTGTTTTAAAGTCTAAAGCTGAGAAACTATCATCAAATACATAAACTTCAGGATTTCTGATTAATGCACGAGCTATAGCTAAACGTTGCTTTTGACCACCTGAGAAGTTTTTACCACCTTGTTCAACATTTGAATCAAATCCATTTTCTTTTTCGGAAATGAAATCATATGATTGAGCTATTTTAGCAGCGTGAACTAATTCTTCATCAGTTGCATCTTCTTTTCCATATCTTAAGTTTTCAGCAATTGTACCAGCGAAAAGCACAGCTTTTTGAGGAACAAAACCTATTTTTGATCTTAAGACATCTTGAGACATATCTTTTATATTTACTTCATCAATTAAAATCTCACCTTTAGAAACATCATAAAATCTTTCTAAAAGATTTAATATAGTTGATTTACCTGAACCTGTACCACCAATTATTGCAGTAGTTTCTCCAGGAATTGTTTCAAAAGAAAGATTATTTATAGCGCCATGTTCAGCACCAGGGTAGAAGAATGAAACATCATTAAATTTAACATAACCTTTCTTAGTGAACTTATCTGTAGTAGATTTTTCATCAACTATTTCAGGTTCAATAGCTAAAACTTCATTAATTCTTTCAGCTGAAGCAGAAGCTCTTGGAATCATTATAAATAACATACTTACCATTATAAGTGAGAACATTATTTGCATTACATATTGTAAGAATGCCATAAGGTTACCAACTTCCATAGCATTCATATCAATTCTCTTAGCACCAAACCAAAGAATTGCAACTGAAGTTAAGTTTAAAATAACCATTAATAAAGGCATTAATAATGCAATTATTTTATTTACTTTTATTGCATTATCAGTGAAGTCATCATTTGCTTCTTTGAATCTTTTTTCTTCAAAGTTTTGCTTGTTAAATGCACGAATAACTCTAATACCAGTTAGATTTTCTCTTAGGATTTTATTTATTCTATCAAGTTTAACTTGCATAGCTTTAAATCTTGGCATACCTTTTTTACCAATAAGACCTATAGCAATAAGAACAAGTGGCATTGAAACTAGTAATATTAAAGATAAGTCCTTATCAACTGAGATGGCCATTATAATACCACCTACACAAGTAAGTGGGGCAGTTACCATCATTCTAAGAATCATTATAAGAACTTGTTGTACTTGGTTTACGTCATTTGTAGTTCTTGTAATAAGAGATGCAGTTCCGACTTTATCTATTTCTCCTAAAGAGAATGACTCTGCTTTAGTGAATATCTTTCTTCTTACATCTTTACCAAATCCCATTGCGATTTTTGATGATATAAAGCTTGCAAATATAGTTGCAATACCACCAATTAAGGCAACGAAGATCATAACTCCACCAATTTTAAGAATATAATTAACATCACCATTTATTATTCCTGTATCTACTATTTCAGATAGCAATGTTGGTAGATATAATTGCGCCATTGTTTGAACAAATAACAGTAATATTACAAATGTTAGTTGCTTCGTATATGGCTTTAAATGCTTAAAAAGCTTTAGCATATAAGTATCACTCCTTAATTTCTTTTTTGTGATCTTCAAGATTAGTTTTTACTTTATTAAGCAAATCTCTCAAAGTATTTATTTCCTCTAAAGTAAAATCATGTAG
Organism: Clostridium sp.; assembly: GCF_036643715.1. Taxonomy (GTDB): domain Bacteria; phylum Bacillota; class Clostridia; order Clostridiales; family Clostridiaceae; genus Clostridium. The sequence goes on from NZ_JAVXRL010000039.1 coordinate 7,699, forward strand.
GCAAACATTATCTATAGAATTAACAATTGCCCTTAGAGCTTCGCAGGAATTTCTTCCTTGATCTGTTAGGTGAATTCTAGATACTCTTTGATCATTTTCATCACAAACCTTTTTTATAAAACCCGATTTTTCTAATCTTTTTATCATTACAGTAATAGTGGCAGGTTTTAAATTAAGTTTCTTTGCGATGTCTTTTTGGCTTAAACCATCTTCTTTATATAAAGCGAATAATAGAGGGGGTTGCCCTGGGTATAATCCCTCTTTTTCTAAATTTGAATGACTTAAACTAAAGTGTAATCTAACAACTTCACCTAATAGACGGTGAAAAGAAAAACCTTCGTCATTATTCATAATAAAATCTCCCTTCATAATTTAATTAGACGACTAATTGTTTTTATATTGTAATACTATTTTATATAAAAAACAACCTTTATGTTTATTAAAATTCATAAAATAAAGTCAATTTAATAAAATATTAATTAATTACAAAATGTAAATGTTTTGTATGGTAATATATTATATGAATTTATGTAAGGTGGGAAAAATTACTATGAATTATGTTTATATTATAAAATGCAGTGATGAATCTTTATATACTGGGTGGACGAATGATTTAGAGAAAAGATTTAAAGCTCATACTGAGGGAAGAGGTGCTAAATATACTAGGGGGAGAGGACCGCTTGAATTAGTATATTTTGAGGAATATGAAAGCAAAATAGATGCAATGAAAAGGGAGTATGCAATTAAGAAAATGACTAGAGATAAAAAGATAGAATTAATTAACAATAATAAAGTGAAAAGCATATTATGTAATAAAATGTAGAAAATTAACAATTGTATTATAAAAAATATAGACAAACCTATAATTTATGATAAAATTAGGTGATAAGGTATAAAGTACGAAATAAAAAGGAAGTGAATGCTATAGAAAGAATAGATTTAAACAGATAAAAGCGCCAGAGCTTAAGTAAGTATCCAAATTATAAATTTGGAGGAAAGTAATAAAACTTAGAAGAGTAAGTTCATTCTGAGTAAGTTCGCCTACACCAAATCAGAGATTTGGAGTAATGATGAATGAAACTCAGATATCACTACGTTCTTTCTGAGTAAGTTCGCCTACACCAAATCAGAGATTTGGAGGCTCACTTAAGTTGACGAGGTTGGGAGTTATCGAAACTTTTCGGCGGGTGCCCCACGGTATCGCACTACCGTTAACGATTGGCAAAACTATGGAGCAATTCATAGTACAAATCCAATCTGGTGTTAAAACCTTCAATTTAGGGTTTTTGTAGTCCTAGGATTATTATGCCTATTTTTAAATTTACGCTAGGAGAAAACCTTGAAGAAGACAAAATTAAATATAAAATATACGAGCAAAAGGAAGGAAGATTTTTATGTGCGGAATAGTAGGATATGTTGGTAAAGGCAAGTCAACAGATTTTTTAGTAGAGGGATTATCAAAGCTTGAGTATAGAGGTTATGATTCAGCAGGTGTTGCTGTAATCATAGATGACGTTATTAATGTTAGAAAACAAAAAGGACGTTTAGTTAATTTAGAAGAAAGCTTAGAGAAAGAATCTATGGATGGAAGAATTGGGATTGGACATACTAGATGGGCAACTCATGGAGAACCATCAGATGTTAATTCACATCCACATTTAAGTTCAAAAGGAGATATAGCTGTTGTTCATAACGGTATTATTGAAAACTATATTGAACTTAGAGAATTCTTAAAAGAAAAAGGATGTACTTTTGTTTCTGAAACAGATACTGAGGTTATACCAAACCTTATTGAGTATTATTACGAAGGAAATTTATTTGAAGCAGTAGTTAAAGCATCAAAGGACTTACAGGGAAGTTTTGCAATTGGAGTTATTTCTAATAAAGAACCAGACAAACTTATTGCTGTAAGACATGATAGTCCATTGATAGTTGGATTAAAGGAAGATGAAAACTTTATAGCTTCAGATATACCAGCAGTATTAAATTACACTAGAGATGTATATCTTTTAGAAGATGATGAATTTGTTATCATGACAAGTGAAGGAGTAAAGCTTGTTGATGAGAATGGCAATAATATAGATAAAGAAATATTTAAAGTAACATGGAATGAAGATGCAGCTGAAAAGGGTGGATTTGACTCATTTATGTTAAAAGAGATTCATGAACAGCCAAAGGCTATAAGAGATACTATGACTTCAAGAGTATCTATGGAACATGATATTGTATTTGATGATTTTAAAATATCAAAAGAAGAGCTACAAGGTATTGATAGAATATATATGGTAGCTTGTGGAACAGCGTATCATGCAGGACTTATGGGTAAGTACTCAATAGAAAAACTTGCAAGAATACCTGTTGAAGTTGATATAGCATCAGAATTTAGATATAGAGATCCACTAGTAACTGATAAGTCACTTGTTGTTGTATTAAGTCAATCAGGAGAAACAGCTGATACTTTAGCAGTTTTAAGAGATTGTAACAAAATAGGTGCAAAAACTTTAGCAGTTACAAATGTTGTTGGAAGCACAATTTCAAGAGAAGCTGACTATGTTATATACACAATGGCAGGTCCTGAAATTTCAGTAGCATCAACAAAAGCTTACACAACTCAAGTTGTTATGATGCATACAATAGCTATGTATTTTGCACAATTACTTGAAAAAGTAAGCAAAGAAGAAATAGAAGAATTAAAGAAAGAACTATTATTAATTCCAGAAAAAATAGAAGAAGTTTTAAAGAACCAAGAAGGTGTTAAAGCTATAGCAGAAGATGTTAAAAATGAAAGTGATATATTCTTCTTAGGAAGAGGTATGGACTTTGCATTAGCACTTGAAGGATCATTAAAATTAAAAGAAATATCATATATTCATTCAGAAGCTTACGCTGGAGGAGAATTAAAGCATGGACCAATCGCTTTAATTGAAAAAGGAACTAAAGTTATTTCAGTTCTTACTCAGAAAAACTTAATGGATAAAATGATAAGTAATATTGTTGAAATCAAATCAAGAGGAGCAAAGAACTTTGGTATTACTTTTGAATCAAAGGAAAAAGCTCAAGGTGTATTAGATCAAGTTATATTTATACCTGAAGCTAATGACATGTTTGCACCAATTCTTGCTGCAGTACAATTACAACTGTTAGCATATTATGTTGCAAGCTTTAAAGGATTTGATATAGATAAGCCTAGAAACTTAGCTAAATCTGTAACTGTTGAATAAAATTAATTAATAAGGAAAATATTAATTAGTGATGTAAGTTTATTATTATGAATAGACTATAGTATCAGAAAGAAAAGTTAAAAGGAGAGATATTTATGAAGGAAGATGTAATAGGACTATTAAACGAATATAAAGAAACTGAAAAGTGTTTAAATATGGGTTTAGAATGGTTACCAGAGAATGATTTTGCAAGAGCTAAATTAGAAGTTATTAGAGTTATAATTGAAGATCTTGAAGCATTATCAAACAAGGTAATTAATTAGATAGAGTATAAAGCGTATTCTCACAAAAGTGAGAGTGCGCTTTTTTTTGTAAATAAAAAAATATATAGGATAATGATATGGTAAAATAAGTATAAAGGGGTGGGAGAATGAAAGGTGAATTATTAGAAATGCAAATAGCATTTATATTTATCGGAATATTTTTAACTTTTATTGGTTTTGTTAGCAAAACTCAAAATGCAGGTGATATGATAAACGGATTCAATTCAAAGAAGCATGACAAGGAAAAGGTATCAAAAATATTTGGGAATAATTTTTTAGTTACTGGATTATGTATTTTAGCTTTAATTAGTATAACTTTTGTTTTTAAAAATATAAATATTGGTATTTTAAAAACAATAATTATGGCAATATTTGTAGTTGGAGTTGTAAAAACAATGTATCAAATAGAAAAGTATGGAAAAATAACACCTAAAAAATGAATTTTTTATAACAATTTAAAATATATTGTAAATTTTACCACGTTGATATAAAATAATAATATGAGGATAACATAATTATGGGAATATTATTAATTTATGAGGGGTGCAAGGTATGCAAAACATGCAAGAAATGTTAAATAAGCTGGAGCTTATGTTAATAGGATTGAAGCAGATGAAAACTAATGTTGTATTTACATGGTTTCCAAAAATAGATAAAGAAGAAATTCTTAGAGCTATTTCAGAATCACCAAAGTTCAAAATAGAAGGTGATGTAGTAACACTTAAGAGTGAAACTGAAATGTATGAAGAGGAATTACAAAAAGATATATTAAAAGGGTTAATGGATGACGAAGAAGACGTCGAAGTTTTATTAGATTATGATGAAGAAATTGAGCTTGTTGAGGCTAGTTTTTCAGAAGAGAACATAGTAGAAATTGATATGGCAAAAGATATTATTGAAGAAGACATAACAATTACTGAAATAAAAGAAGATGATATATTAGAAAATAAAGATATAGATAATATATGGGCTAATGTACAAGAACTTGCAAACGAAGTTTCAGGGGGAAGTCTTAAAATTGAAGACTTTGAAACAGAGGATATAAGTAATGTTACTACTTTTGAAGAAGTATTAGAACAAGATATTGAACTTGCAGAAGAGTTTGTTGCTGCAACTGAAACTGTTTGTGAAGAAAAATTGGAAGCTATTAATGAAGTAGAGACTATTGTGGAAAAAACTATAATAGTAAAAGATACTACTGATTTAAATGGACAAGACTTACAGTATAATGAATTAGTTAGACTAATTGAGGAATATAATGCATCTGTTACTCATAAGATAGAAACTACAGATGAAAATAAATTTGAGAATAAAGAAAAAGCTATAGTTAAATTTTATGAAAATAAGTATATAGTAAAGCTAAGAGAAAGTAACAGCGAATTTGGAGCAAATATATTCTCATTAATTCATAAGAAAAAGGGAATGGAAGTTGCATATTTAGTTGTTAGCGAAACTTTAAATGATGAAATACTTAATTTTATGTTAGATAATTATGACGATGAAGTTGTTTACTTCTGTCCTATTAAAGGATGTGAAGTAGAATTCGAAGTTGGATTAAATGAATTCTATTTAAAAGAAACAAGTAAAATTTTTGATAGATATTTAGAACGTTACGTTGTAACAGAAAAGAAAGAATGTACTGTTAAAAATTTAGAAATTGTTATAGGAAGATAATTTAATATGCAATCTTATTAAGAGTGGTGGAGGGACTGGCCCTATGAAACCCAGCAACCTGTATAAAAAGAAAATGTCTTTTTAATATGTGGTGCTAAATCCTGCAGTTTGTTAAACTGATAAATAAGAGAATGAATTATAATAGTGAATTAAGCACTAGAGATTTATTCTCTAGTGCTTTTATTTTTATAAAATAATAAACAAAGTGGTGAATTTAATATGAAAAACATTAAAAATGAACTTCGAAAAGAAATGATAAAAAGAAGAAATGAAATAAATAACGTAGACAAGATAAAAATGGATAATAAAATAATAGAAACATTTATTAATACTATTGAATATAAAAAGTGCAAGCAAATATTTATTTATATAGGATTTGGTTCTGAAATAAATACAAAAAAATTAATAGAGCATGCACTTGAGGATGGAAAAGAAGTATATGTACCAAAAGTTATAAAAAAGGATATGGTATTTATAAGAATTGATAATTTAGAAAATTTAGTCACAAGTAATTATGGAATATTAGAACCTATTGGGGATAAAAGTGACTTTGATGTGGATAAGTTAGGAATTGTAATAATGCCAGGAGTTGTATTTGATAAACAGGGGAATAGAATTGGATACGGTGGAGGCTATTACGACAAATTTTTTAACAATAATAGTATAAATGCAAGGAAGATAGCATTAGTTTATGACTTTCAAATAATAAATGCCATTCCAAGTGAGGAACACGATATAAAAGTTGATTCAATAATGACTGAGGAGAAGTTAATTGAGATAAGTAACAAGTAAATAATTAAAAGGGGGCTAATAATATGAAAAGAGAATTAAAAAAGGGGACTATATGCATACAAGGAGGATATACGCCGAGTAATGGGGAACCAAGGGTACTTCCAATCTATCAAAGTACTACTTATAAGTACGATGATCCAGATTATGTTGAAGGATTATTTAATCTTGAAAAGGAAGGGCACCTTTATTCAAGAATATCAAATCCGACAGTAGCAGCATTAGAAGAGAAGTTTGCATTACTTGAAGGGGGAACTTCTGCAGTTGCAACTTCTAGTGGTCAAGCTGCGGTATTAACAGCTATTTTAAATATTTGTAAAGCTGGAGATCATATAATTTCAGCATCAACTCTATATGGAGGAACGGTAAATTTATTTAAAATAAATTTAAAGAAAATGGGTATTGAAGTAACATTTGTTGACCCAGAAGATAGTATAGATGATATTTTAAAATTTGCAAAAGAAAATACAAAAGTTCTATATGGAGAGACAATAGGAAATCCAGGACTTAATATATTAGACTTTGATAAATTTAGTAAGATTTCTAAAATATTAGATGTACCTTTTATTGTTGATAATACTGTAGCAACACCTATATATTGTAACCCGATAAAACTTGGAGCAAATATTGTAATACATTCAACTTCAAAGTATTCAGATGGACATGCACAAGCTTTAGGTGGAATAATAGTTGATGGTGGAAACTTTAATTGGGATAATGGTAAATTCAATGAATTTGTAGATCCAGATCCAAGTTATCATGGATTAAGTTATGTAAATACATTTAAAAATACCGCTTATATAACAAAGCTAAGAGTAACATTAATAAGAGATTTAGGTGGAATACAGACACCTTTTAATGCATATTTAACTAATTTAGGATTAGAAACTTTAGAGCTTAGAATGGAAAGACATTCAAAAAATGCACTAGAAATAGCAAAGTGGCTTAGTAAACATCCTAAAATATCATGGGTTAACTATCCTTATTTAGAAAGTAGTAGTGAATTTCTAAAAGCTAAAAAATATTTAAATGGTGGAGGAAGTGGAGTTTTAACTTTTGGAATAAGGGGTGGAGTTGAATCAGCTAAAACCTTAATGAAAGAATTAAAATTAGTTGCTCTTGTTGTACACTTAGGGGACGCAAGAAGTTCAGTATTACATCCGGCAACAACTACTCATAACCAATTGAGTGAAGAAGAACAAATAAATTCAGGAGTAAGTAAAGATCTTATAAGATTTTCAGTAGGAATAGAGGATATTAAAGATATAATAGAAGACTTAGATAGAGCATTAGAAAAAGTAGAATAAAAATAAGAGAAGTCTAAAAATATTTTTAGACTTCTCTATTTTTGTACAGTTAAAGTACTATAATTCTTTATTTAAGATTTCAAGAAGTAATCTTGATTTGAATGCTTCGTAGTTCATTGAACCTTCATCATCATTCTTTCTGCTTCTTACAGATACTTCGCCGTTTGCCATTTCTTTTTCACCAACAACTAAGATGTAAGGAACTCTTTCAAGTCTTGCTTCTCTAATTTTATATCCAAGTTTTTCTGCTCTGTAGTCACCTTCGATTCTTACACCGCTATTTCTTAAATCCTTAGCTAACTTTTCAGCATAATCAGCATATTTATCTGATAATGGAAGGATTTTAGCTTGAACTGGTGCAAGCCAAGTTGGGAATGCTCCTGCATATTTTTCTATAAGCATTGCAAGTGTTCTTTCATAACATCCAATTGATGATCTGTGGATTATATATGGACGTTTCTTTTCTCCATTTTTATCAATGTAAGTCATATCAAATCTTTCAGCTAGAGCGAAGTCTATTTGAACAGTTATGATAGTATCTTCTTTACCGTGAACATTTTTAAATTGGATATCAAGCTTTGGTCCGTAGAATGCTGCTTCATCTTCAGCTTCAACGTAATCAATCTTTAAGTGATCTAATATAGTTTTCATTATAGCTTGAGTATTTTCCCACTCTTCAGGTTTGTTTATATATTTCTTAGTATTCTTTGGATCCCATTTTGAGAATCTAAATGAAATATCTTTATCAATTCCTAGAGTTGACATTATATAGTATATTAGACTAACAACACCTTTGAATTCTTCTTCTAATTGTTCTGGAGTAACAATTAAGTGACCATCTGCTAAAGTGAATTGTCTAACTCTTATAAGTCCGTGCATTTCACCTGATGCTTCTTTTCTAAATAGAGTAGAAGTTTCAGCATATCTCATTGGAAGATCTCTGTAACTATGTTGTTCTGAATTGTATATAGCATATTGGAAAGGACAAGTCATTGGTCTTAAAGCAAGTACTTCATCATCCTTTTCTTCATCTCCTAATACGAACATTCCATCTTTGTAGTGATCCCAGTGACCTGAAATTTTGTAAAGGTCGCTCTTAGCCATTAAAGGAGTTTTAGTTAAAATGTAACCTCTTTTTTCTTCTTCATCTTCAACCCATCTTTGTAGAGTTTGGATGATTTTAGCTCCCTTTGGCATAAGAAGTGGAAGACCTTGACCTACATTTTCATCAGTAGTGAATAATTTTAATTCTCTACCAAGTTTGTTATGGTCTCTCTTTTTAGCTTCTTCTAAAGCTTCTAAATGTTCTTCTAAATCTTTATTTTTTAAGAATGCAGTACCATATATTCTAGAAAGCATCTTGTGATTTTCATCACCTCTCCAGTAAGCACCAGCACTTCTTAGAAGTTTAATAGCTTTCATTGGCTTAAGTGACATTATATGAGGTCCTGCACAAAGGTCAGTGAAATCTCCCATTTTGTAGAATGAAATAATTTCATCTTCTCCTAAGTCATTAATAAGTTCAACTTTATAAGGCTCATCCTTCATTAGTTCTAAAGCTTCGTTTCTTGGAAGTTCGAATCTTTCTATTTGAGGGTTTTCCTTAACTATCTTCTTCATTTCTGCTTCGATTTTTACAAGATCTTCAGCTGTGAAAGCTGATTCTGTATCAAAATCATAGTAGAATCCTCCATCGATTGATGGTCCTATAGCAATTTTAACATTTGGGAATAATCTTTTAACAGCGTAAGCTAATACGTGTGATGCAGTATGTCTTAAAGCATCTTGACCTTCCTTTGAGTCAAATGTACATATACCAAGGTTAACATCTTCATCTATTGTATGACGTAAATCTACAACCTCATCATTAACTATTCCGCAAAGTGCATTTCTTGCAAGTCCTTCGCTTATTCCTTTTGCTACGTCTAAAACTGATACGCCTTTTTCAAATTCTTTTACTGAACCGTCTTTTAAAGTAACTTTTATCATTTTAAAAAACTCCTTTCTCAAATATATTTAAACTAAAAATAATTATTAAAAATAAAAAAACTCCGTCTCTAAAAATATAGAGACGAAGTATAATATCCGTGGTTCCACTCTAGTTACCCTTATAAAATAAGGATCACTTAAATATGTCGTAACGTGACACAGACGGACTGTATTAAAGTCACTCCGAGGTAGTTTTCTGTTAATCTCAAATGAAAATACTTACAGCTTATAATATTTTCTCTCTGAAAATGATGTTTTAACATACTCTTCTCATCAATGTGTTATCTTGTTAAGTTATTTTATATTATAATCATACAAATTTAAGATGTCAATAAATGCTTTCATAAAGTTTTTCAATTTCTAAATTTTCTAAGAGTTCTTCTTCGTAATAAGATCCACCCATAAGGCATAAAATTATATCGTCTTTTCGGTAACCTTCTTTGTATAGTTTTATATTTTTTGTTAATCTTTTAGTAAGATTAGAAGAAATATTTAGTATAGAAGATACCTCTTTAAAGGAATAATATCTTTTAGGAAGAAGTCTATATAATTTTTTCTGAAGTTTAATTTTATAAATTAAATCAGTTTTATTAGAGTGATGAGGTCCAAGTTTACCTCTATGGTGTTCTTCGCAAAGATACATGTAATTTAATTCGATATCAAAGCCACCTTCACTCCTGTGAATTACGTGGTGAATGTCTGCTTTTTTATTGCATATTTCACAATAATACAAGTATAAACCCCCTTAAAATAATATAATTAATTATAAAAAAACATTATAGAAAAATCAATTTACAAAATAGTAATAAAATAAATACGAAATATTCTGATAATTATGGGTAAAAAATAATTAAAAATGGTATAATATACTATATAGATAGTATATTAAAATCTATGAGGAAAGGTGATATTTATGAGAGATAATTATAATTCATTCGATTACTGGACACAGAATGTAAACGAGCATAAAGCTATAAGAGCACACATTTTTATGGGAGAGTTACCAACTAAAAAATCAGTATACATTCATACATTAATGTTTTCAAATAGAAATGGAATAGAAAATATATATGCAAGTTTTCCAAATGAAAGAGCATTGCTTGGATATTTACAACATTCATTTTTACAAAAAGTTTTCTATAATTGGGTATATGGAAACAAACAATTAATAATGAAAATTCCAGCGGTACCTGTTACAGAACTTATCAATGAATTTAAAGTAAAGGGTAAAATAACAAGTGAAGAGTTAGAATGTATGAAAGAACAATATAACTCTTTAAATAAACTATGGGGTGAATCTGATGATGAAGTCATCAGAGGAATATATAAATTTGCTAAGGAGTTTAATAGAGCTTGGCTTGGAGATGATACAGAGTTTTTATACTTAAAAGTATTTAAAAATCCAGAAGAACTTGGTGAATTCGTTGCAGAAACAGTTGAAACAACAGATAGAGAAGAAGAATTTAAAAGCGGTATAGGCCTTTCAGTTGATGATTTTAGGGATTTATGTACAAAGGTTTGTACAGACAGAGAATGTTCAAATGTATTTAGAAATATACTTTTAAATAAACTTTCAGAAACATTGTAATTATATTTAGAAAAAGGGATCTTCCATATAAAGTGGAAGATTCTTTTTTTATGATTATATGAGAAATATATTATGCTGTATTAGAAATTTAAATAGTCTATTTTACTTTAAAGTAATTGACACATGTAAATAACACTGTTATTATTATAAATAATTAAAATTAAATAAAGTCTTATCAAGAGTGGTGGAGGGACTGGCCCTATGAAACCCGGCAACCTACTAATTAATAAATAGGTTAACGATAATTGCTACCCATTAAATTTGGTAGTTCAATTGTTATACAAATTATTAATAGCGTGGTGCTAATTCCAGCAGTATTAAACTGATAGATAAGTGGTGTTTATAGTGTATATATAAAGCTTCTGATTTCTGTCAGAAGCTTTTTTTGATGGGATGACAATAGAACTTAGGAGGAGAAAGGGAATGAATAAATTAAATAAAGGAAATCCATGGGCATTATTGCCATTATTAGTATTTATAACTGTATATGTAGGAATATCTTTAATAGCAAATGATTTTTATGCTGTTTCAGTAATAATACCATTTTTAATTTCAGCTATTGTAGCTTTACTTATGAATAGAAAGGTTAATTTTGAAGAGAAATTAAATCGCTTCTGCAAAGGGGCAGGAGATTCAAATATAATACTTATGATTCTTATATTTGTATTAGCTGGAGCTTTTGCACAAGTTGCAAAATCGATGGGTGCCGTTGACTCAACTGTTAATCTAGGTCTTTCAGTACTACCACCTAACATACTTGTTTCAGGTATATTCGTAGTAGCATGTTTTATAGCATTATCAGTTGGTACATCAATGGGGACAATAGTTGCACTTGTACCAATAGCAGTTGGAATATCAGATAAGACAGGAATTGCAATTGCAATAGTAGTTGGAGCTGTAGTAAGTGGGGCTATGTTTGGTGATAATTTATCTATAATATCGGATACAACAATAGCTGCAACAAGGACACAAGGCTGTGAGATGAGAGATAAATTTAAAATGAATTTTAAAATAGTTCTACCAGCAGCAATAATAACTGCAATAATTTTTACAATAATAACTGCAGGAACGGATACATATGCTTTAGGAAGTTATGATTATAGTTTAGTAAAAATACTTCCATACATTGGGGTTTTAGCCTTAGCACTTTTAGGAGTGAATGTTATATTTGTATTATCATCAGGAATAGTACTTGCAGGTGTAATTGGAATAGCAACAGGAAGTTTTGATATAATTGGATTATTTTCAAATATGGCAGAGGGCATATCTGGAATGAGTGAGCTTATAATAATATCATTATTAATTGCAGGTACAATTACTTTAATTAAACATAATGGTGGAATTGACTTTATACTTCATAAAGGTCTTAAGAGATTTAAGACAAGAAGAGGGGCAGAACTTGGAATTGGTGCATTAGTCAGTTTAGTTGATGTATGTACTGCAAACAATACTATTGCAATAGTTACAGTTGGTCCAATTGCAAAGGATATATCAAATGAATTTGATTTAGAGCCAAAGAGAGTTGCAGGAATTATGGATATGTTCTCATGTGCATTCCAAGGAATAATACCATATGGTGCGCAACTTATATCAGCAGCAGGACTTGCAGCTATATCACCATTTGAAATAATGAGATATTTATTCTATCCATACTTAATGGGTATATCAGTAGTAATTGCTATATTCATTTACTGGGGAAGAAACAAAGAAAAGAATATAATTAAATAGAAAAGTCTAAGAGTAGTTATTTAGCTATTCTTAGACTTTTTTTCTTTTAATTATTAAGCAAACATATTGATTGGGAAGAGATTCCTAGCTTTTCACCAGTGAAGCCAAGTCCTTCTTCAGTTGTTGCTTTTACGTTTATTTGGTTTATATTTATGTTTAGAGCAGTTGCAATATTAATTCTCATTTCTTGTATATGAGGAGCCATTTTTGGCTTTTCAGCAATTATAGTTGCATCAATATTACCTATTGTAAAATTATTTTCATATAGTAAGTTACCAACCTCTTTTAGAAGTTTTATACTAGAAATACCTTTATACTTTGGATCTGTATCAGGGAAGTGTTTACCTATATCACCTAATGCAGATGCTCCAAGCAATGAATCCATAATTGCATGTACAAGAACATCAGCATCAGAATGACCAAGTAACCCTAAATCATGAGGGATTTTAACCCCTCCAAGTATTAAATCTCTATCTTTAACTAATCGATGCACATCATAACCTAATCCAATACGCATATACCTTCACCTCTTTAATAAATCTTCTTTAATTTTATCATAAAAATTTATGGCAAAGAAGTAAGGCTTGCTAACCTTTATACGTTTATACTTAAAATCTACATAAATTACTTTTGATTTCATTATAATCACCATAAATTTATTAGTATTTAATATAATATATTAGAAAAGCATGTAATAAATGATTATTAATTTGTAATTTGATTTAAAAAATTTAGGGATTTAGGTATAATTAAATAGAAGAAGGATATTTAAGAAAATTTTAGTAATAGATATTTTAATATAAGGGGGGATTTTAAAGGTGGAGCTGTTTGATAGAAGTAAATATAAATTTTCAAGTATGCCTAGCTTATTTGAAGTTAGTGAAGAGGCAAATAGAGTTCGGGGGGAACAAATATCTTTAATGACAAAAGAGCTTTATTTATATAAAGTTATAATTAAAGACTTATTTGCTATAGAGCAAACTTTTAAAGATCGTGATTTAATATTAAATATAGCATTCTATATTATTGAACAACCAGAGTTAATTGAATATTTTCAAGAGAAAAGAAAACTTCCTATGAGTATACTTTCAAAACATACTATGCAATCAAAAGTATTCCTTGAGAAGTATAGTGATTATATAATTACATATGCAATTATATTTTCAAATCCAAATTATAAACTTATTCAAGATTATATGAGGATTGATAAAAAAGAGGAAGAAGAAAATAAAGAAGATGAAGAAAAGAATATAGTTCCTTTCAATAATGGTAATAATAAAGAAGATAAAGGAATAGTTTTAAAGAAGTTAAAACATACTGCATGTGTTTTAACTAGCATGGGTGAATTTAAGAAATTAAAAGTAAGCGAAGAATTTGAAGTTGGAGAAGAAATTACAGGACCTACAAAAAAAGGATTTAGAGAATATAAGATACATATAATAATTGCCACAGCAATTGTTGTTTTAGTTGTTGGAGGATTTTTCTTCAAATATACGGCTGTAGATAGAACTGTACTCATAAAGACAACATCACAAATTAAGCTTGGGATAAATTCTTTTGGTAAAGTTGTAGATGCATATTCACCAACTACAAAAGGTGAAGAGATGTTAGATAATATTAAAATTAATAATGTTACATTAGATACAGCTATAAAAGATATACTTGTATATTCAGAGAATAATGAGATGCTTCCTGAAGGTACTATATTAGTAACTGTAACAGGAGAACCTATAAAGTACGGAACTTTAGATGAGACAGGTAAATATGTAAATGAAAATAATATAAGATTAATAATAAACAATGCAGGGAATGAACAAAAGTTACTCGATAATTCGAAGAATTAGATAAAAAGGAAGATATTAATGAGAAAAAATAATAACAATAAGTACAGGAAGAAAAATAACAATAAAAATAAAATTGTTGAAGAGAGAAATAAAGTAATAGTTCATAATGATAGAAGTGATGAAATTCGTCTTAATAAATATATAAGTGAGACTGGTATATGTTCAAGAAGAGAAGCAGACAGACTAATAGAAGATGGTAAGGTAACTATTAATGGAACTGTAGCAGAGATGGGTAGTAAAGTTTCTAAAGGTCAAGTTGTTAAAGTTAATGGACGTAGGATATCAAAAGAAGAGGAGCTTGTATATATTGCTCTAAATAAGCCAGTTGGAATAACTTGCACTACTGAAAAGAAGATTAAAGGAAATATAGTTGATTTTGTTAATCATAAGAAAAGAATATTTCCTATAGGAAGGCTTGATAAAGATTCAGAGGGGCTTATAATTTTAACTAATGATGGTGATATAGTAAATAAAATTCTTAGAGCTGGAAACAATCATGATAAAGAATATGTAGTTACAGTAGATAGAAAAATTACTGATGAATTCATTCAAAAGATGGGAAGTGGAGTAAGAATACTTGGAACTATAACTAAGGAATGCTTTGTTAAGAAGGAAAGTGATTACTCATTTAGAATAATCTTAACCCAAGGAATGAATAGACAAATTAGAAGAATGAGTGAAGCTTTAGGTTATGAAGTTAAAAAGCTAAAAAGACTTAGAATAATGAATATAAAATTAGATAATTTAAAGATAGGTAAGTGGAGAGATTTAACTTTAGATGAACTTAAAGGATTAAATGATTTAATCCAAGAATCTGTTAAGACGAAGGAAATTGACGAATAAAATATTTGAAAGACCTAAAAATATATAAGCCATTAAATAAAGGCTAAATATATTTTTAGGCTTTTTTGTTTTAATTTATATGAATGAAGATTATAAAATCACAGACAAATATTAATAAAGTTTTTAAAATTTTTATAAAAATACAAAATATTACTAACATAATCCACAATCGCCTGTGGATAAGTTGTTACAAAGTTGTTGATAGTGATGTAGATAATTTAATGATTTTTGAGGAATACTATAAAAAAAGTGAATTTTACAACAAAATTTGTTGGAAAAGGTAGGAGGACAACTTATGAAAAGTAGTATTTTAAAGGGCTTGGCTACATTGTGGATAACTTTTAGTGTGCTTACTTATCCACAAGGCATGTGGATAAGTGCTGCACAAATTGAAAATGGCGATAGTTTAATAAAAGAAATGAAAATTAGAGAAAAGAATGAATGTATAGAGATTGATGTAAGTTACCCTAATATTAACGAAAAGGAAGGTGAAACTTTAAATAAAGAAATAAGGGATTATACAAATAATTGGCTTAAAGAAGTTAAAGATGGATTAGAAGAGTATAAAAAAAGTGGGTATATATGTAACATGCCATATCAAATGTTTTCTAAGTATAGTGTTACAAAAGAATCAGAAGATATAATAAGCTTTTATACAGATTATTATCAATTCACTGGTGGAGCACATGGAATTACAACAAGAAAAGCTTATGTTGTAGAAAGAAAAGATGGTAAGATATTAGCACTTAAAGATTTATTTAAAAAGGGATATAATTATAAGGAAGTAATAGATAAAGAGATTAAAATTCAAATAGCTAAAGATAAAGAAAAATACTTTGATGATGGTAAAACATACAAAGGAATAAATGAGAATGTTAAATTTTATGTTAGAGGAGATAATTTAGTTATATACTATAGCCAGTATGAAATAGCTCCATATGTATCAGGAATACCTGAGTTTAACATATCAATGAAGTTATTTGATGGAAACATTCTATACGATTAAATTTAAATAAATATAGTTAAGGAGATTATGGGGGATGGATTATTTAGAAGAGGTTTTAAAGAGTCAAAAAGATTATTTTAAAACTGATAAAACAAAAGATATAGATTTTAGAATAGAACAATTAAAAAAATTAAAAAGTACTATAAAAGAAAATGAAGATAGAATATTAGAAGCTTTAAAGAAAGATTTAAACAAATCATTTTTTGAAGGGTATGCAACAGAAGTTGGAATAGTATATGAAGAGATAAATTCTCAAATAAAAAATTTAAGAAAATGGTCAAAAAGAGAAAGAATTAGCAGTTCAATTATATATTTTAAAAGTAAAGCTTACATATATAAAGATCCATATGGAGTTGCTTTAATAATAGGACCATTTAACTATCCATTCCAACTTATTATTGCACCACTTATTGGAGCTATTGCAGGTGGAAACTGCATTGTATTAAAGCCTTCTGACAATTCAAAGCATACTTCACAATTACTATATGAAATATTAAATGGCGCTTTTCAAAGCAACTATATAAAAGTTGTTGAACCAGCAGGTGGAAGGGAAGCTGTAAGTAAACTTTTATCATTACGATTTGATTATATATTTTTCACAGGAAGTGTTAAAGTTGGTAAAATAGTTATGGAAGCTGCATCAAAAAATTTAACACCAGTAACGCTAGAACTTGGCGGCAAGAGTCCATGCATAGTTGATAAAGATGCGAATTTAGAATTAAGTGCAAAAAGAATAGTTTGGGGAAAACTTTTAAATGCTGGACAAACTTGTGTTGCACCAGACTATTTATTAGTGCATAAAGAAATTAAGGACAAGTTCTTAAAACTATTAGTAAGTGAAATAAATAATCAATTTGGAGAAGATATTGAAAAAAGCTTAGATTATCCAAGGATAGTACGAGAAGATGATGTTTTAAGGTTAAAGAATTATTTAAATGAGGGCACTATATATTTTGGAGGGGAATACAAGGTAGAAGATAAGTATATGATGCCAACTATTTTAACAGATATTTCTGAAAGTAGTGCTGTTATGACGGATGAAATATTTGGACCAATATTTCCTGTTATGGAATTTGAGAAACTAGATGAGGCATTAGATTTTGTAAATAATAGAGAAAAACCATTAGCTTTATATTATTTTTCAAATAGTGATAGTAATGTAGAATATGTACTTAGAAACACAACTTCAGGTGGAGTTACAATAAATGATACTGTCATACACGTAGCTTTTGATAATCTTCCTTTTGGGGGAGTAGGTAATAGTGGTATTGGAAGCTATCATGGCAAGGCAAGCTTTGATACTTTTACTCATAGAAAGTCAGTTGTAAAGAGAAGTACGTTTATAGAATTCCCACTTAGATTTGCACCATTTAAAGATAAGATTAAATTATTACGTAAAGTAATGAAATAAAAA
>NZ_JAVXRL010000040.1:0-25292 GCF_036643715.1 Clostridium sp.
TTTAGGAACAACAGCAGATCAAATAGATATGGCAGAAGATAGAGAAAAGTTTGATGCACTACTTGAAGAGCTTGGAGTGTCAAGACCAAAAGGTAAAGGTGTATGGTCACTAGAAGAAGGATTAGATGAAGCTAGAAGACTTGGATTCCCAGTGCTAGTTAGACCTTCATATGTACTAGGTGGTCAAGGTATGGAAATAACTCATGATGAAGAAGAGTTAACATATTACTTAAAGAATGCTTTCGTTAAAGATACGAAAAATCCAATACTTATTGATAAGTATTTAATGGGAAGAGAAATTGAAGTTGATGCAATATCAGATGGAGAAGATATTTTAATACCAGGAATAATGGAACATTTAGAGAGAGCTGGAGTTCACTCAGGTGATAGTGTAACTATGTATCCAAGCCAAAATATTTCTAAAGAAATTAAAGATAAAGTATTAGATTATACTAAGAAATTAGCTTTAGCAATAGGAATAAAAGGTATGATAAATATTCAATTTATAGAGTTTGAAGGAAGGCTTTATGTAATAGAAGTTAATCCAAGAGCTTCAAGAACAGTTCCTTATATAAGTAAAGTCTCAGGAGTTCCAATAGTTGACCTTGCAACAAAGGCAATGCTTGGATATAAGTTAAGAGACTTAGGATATGGTGTAGATGTTTATAGAGAACCAGAACTAGTATCTGTTAAAGTTCCTGTATTCTCAACTCAAAAGCTTCCAAATGTTGAAGTTTCTTTAGGACCTGAGATGAGATCAACAGGGGAAGTTCTAGGAATAGGAAGAAATGTTTATGAAGCATTATATAAAGGATTTGTGGCAGCTAGCATGTTCCCAGGAATGGAGAAAGGTAAAATTCTTGCAACTGTTAAAAAACATGATAAAGAAGAGTTCTTACCAATGGCTATAGAGCTTTCAAAATTAGGTTATAAGTTCGTATCAACAGAAGGGACATGTAAGCTACTAAGAGAGCATGGAGTGGATGCTGAAGAGGTTAGAAAGCTAAATGAAGAGGAGCCAAACATACTAGATGTTGTTAAGAGCAAAGGTGTTGATCTTGTAATTAATACTCCAACTAAGGGGAATGATTCAAAGAGAGATGGATTCTTAATAAGAAGAGCAGCTGTTGAGAGAAATATTGGAGTAATAACAGCATTAGATACACTAAGAGCTATAATAGATGTTAAGAACAAACATTTCGAAAATAACGAAGATATAGAGATTTTCAATATAGGTGAAATCTAAAAATAAAAAATCCCTTCGGGGATTTTTTTATTTTATATATACTTATTTTAAAAGTTTTTAATTAAATTTTGAAAAAAAATCATTAAATTCCAATCATTAACATATATTGTTAACATAAGAAAAAAATATGTTGACATGCGAACCCATGTTCGATAAAATAAGTGTAGTCAAACGTGTGTTCGTATAAAAGGAGTGTTATTTATGCAATCAAATTCAAATGTTTTCGTAAAATTAAATTATAAAAGTATCGGTGAAAGTAAAAGTTTAATAATAGATAGACAAGGGAATTTTGGAGATTCTAAGAAGTATTTAATGTGTGCAGGAAAGTACGATAAGAACGGGTGGACTATAGTATTTAGAGCAAAAAACTTCGAAGAAGCGCAAGAAATCGTAAATAATAATCCTTTTATACATAGTAAAGGATATTCAGCAAGTATGTACAGTGATAAAACATTCGTATCATAAAACAAAAAAGGATACTATTAATTAACTAATGTATCCTTTAAATCAAATGATTGAATGCTATAAATATAAATATTTAAGTGGTCTATAAGATTAAGTATAGACCCTTTTTTCTTTTTGGAGCTTTTAACTATTTTTAAAGTAGGTCTTAAAGGAAAGTTAACGTATGTTTTTAAGACTATGCCTATATCACCTGTATTAAGCTCCACAATGGTGCCACAAGGGTAAGGCATAATAAGCTTAGAGAATATATCAACTAAAGACTTATCAAAGGTTTTACAGCTGTTTTTGTACAAATAATCTAATGCATCACTAGCACATACTGGATCTCTATAAGATCTACGCGATGTTAGTGCATCATATACATCAGCTATTGATACAATTTTAGAAAATATATCAATCTCATTAAAATTAAGATTATTTGGATAGCCAGAGCCTTCAATTCGTTCGTGATGTTCAAGTGATATAATAAGACTCCTATTAGAGAGTTTCAAATTCTTTAATAGATAATCATATCCTTTTTGAGGGTGTTTTTTCATAATGATGAACTCTTCTTCTGATAGAGGTCCATTCTTTAAAAGTATTGAGGACGGTATGAAAATTTTGCCTACATCATGAAGTAAAGCGCCTATAAACAAATCTTTTAAATCTTCTATTTTAAAATTCAAAGATATTCCAAGAGCCAATGAAAAAATAGCTACATTAATAGAATGCTTATAAGTATAATCATCCTTATTTTTTAAATCTAGTAATGTGGATAATATCATATCATCAGATGTTATTTCATCTAAGATATCTTTTGAAATAGAAAAAATATTTCGTCTGTACCGAAATATATCATTTAATGTTGTTATAGTCCTTCTTTTTATGTAAGGTACTATAGAAAAAGTTATATCTATAGGAACAACTATCATAATTCACACCTCAAATAAATTATTAATTAATAAAATTATACTATAACTCATATGTATAATTCTACAAAAAATATATAAAATTTTACAAAAAATCAAAAAAATTAAAGTTTAGCAATAAAAAGTAGAAAATAAAAAAGGTACAGATTTAGTTTTAAAACAAAATCTGTACCTTTTTTTGTTATAGTATTATAAATCTAAAAGATTTTTTTCATATGATAAATATAAATCTCTTAAGATGGCTATTTGCTCTTCAATTTCTAAGTATAAGTCAGAAGCTAACTTATAATCTCCACATTTAAAAGCATTCTTAGTTCTAGTAAATAAAGATTTACTATTAAATGTATCTTTCATTAAATAGTATCTTATTCTATTTATTTCAGTCCAGTTTGAAATATCTAAATCTTGAGCTTTCTCTGGTGCATGAAGTATTCTAGTTCCTCTTATTTCGTTAGAATAGTTATTCATAACTCTATGCTCAATTTCTGTAGCCCATCTTTCAAGAGCTGCTATCTTAAAGCTTTCAATTATTTTATCTGTAAATGAAGGGTTTCTTTGTAATATTGAAAGCTTATCTTTGAAAGTATCAAGTTGTGATAAATTTTCATATACAGTAGCTGGTGCTTTACCAAAATAAGCATCTCTTTCTTCATCAGTGTAATGTTCGAAAACATCTTCTTCACTTCTATAAGCTCTACTATCTTCAAGATAATCTGAATGTTCACCAGGCTTTTTTGATAATTCTTCTAATAATTCTTTCATAGATTTATTAGAATCACTAGCATATAAAATACCATCAAGCATTGCTAAATAAGATACAGCAAATGCAATATAAGTATTTGTATGAGGGTTTGGTGATCTAAGTTCGAATCTAGTCGCCATTGGGCTTTCGAAATCTCTTATTAATCCAACAAGTACTGTTCTATTTCTTGAAGGATTATCAGGAGTTAAACCTAATGAAGTAACAGTACATACTGGAGCTTCAAATCCAGGTTTTAATCTTTTAAGTGCATTGTTTGTTGAAGATATAAATGGATTCATAACTTCGTAGTTATTTAACATACCCATAATAGCTCCGTATCCTATTTCACTTAAGAAGTGTTCTTTAGGAACATGGAATAGGTTAATTCTTTTTCCGCTTTTTAATTTAACGCTAACACCTAAGTGTATATGCATTCCTGATCCTGCAACACCATCAATAGGTTTTGCCATGAATGTTACTTCAAGACCATTTCTTCTAAATACTTCTTGTATAAGTATTCTGACGAAAAGTTCATTATCAGCAGCTTGTAATGCTGATGAGAATTTCCAGTCAACTTCAAGTTGCTCTGTTATATGGTTAAACTTACCTGTACTTTCAAGTTTAGCCTTAATTCCGCCTACTTCTTTATGTCCCATTTCTGGTTCAAATCCATACTTGTCCATGATTACTAGAGTTTGCTCTAAAGCAGTTCTTACATTACCTTTAGTTCTTGTCCAATAATGTTCATGTAATACTTGAGAAGTTGATAATTCTTCAATTCCAGCTGTATCATTTGGAGTTTTAACCCAAAATTCTAATTCTGTAGCAGAAGTAAGGATTATATCTTCTATATCTTCTTTTTTAATATCAAAAATTTCTAATAATTTAGGATTTTTATCGAAGACTTTCCATAAAGTATCTTTGAAAGTTTCAATTGAGGATTTTAGTAGGAATCTTGAGTCAACAGCAATATTGTCGTGATAAAGGAAGCAAGGTATTCTAAGTGTACCGACTGGCTTATTTGTTTCTTCATCTATATTATCGTAATTATAGTCAACAAACCAATTACAATCTAAGTCTGCAATCATGTCTACTTTAGCATTATTTAAAGTTGCAATTCCTGGTAGAACAACGGAAGAACCGTCTGTCTGAACAGCGACACCGCCTAAAAATTTGTCTATATCTTCTAAAAATAGTTTAGTTGGGATTTTTTCATCAGTATCATTTCCTGATAAATCTATTCCTACTAAAGATACAAATTTTATCTGAGTATTTTCTGATAGTATATTTACTATATCCTTTTTGTTGTGATTATTACTTGGTATTGTATAAATTAAATCATTAATCATAAAAGTCACCCTAGACATATGGTTGTACATCTAGAATAAATTCACATCCTTTCCAATATAAAGTCGAATGAAATTACTAACAAAATCAAAAACATTCGTTAAATAAAATCTTAGGAGAATTTTACTACATTATTACATTTCAGTCAATAAACTTAATAAAATATTATACTTTTATATTGTATAAAATAGAAGTACATATAGATTTATTTTATATAAAGTTATAAAATATGAAGTAAATAAAAAATGATGAAAATAAAAAAAAGAGTGGAGTGAATGCTTTGAATAGAAAAGAATTACCGATAGGCTTTTTTGATTCAGGAGTTGGTGGGTTAAGCGTAATGAAAGAATCACTAAAGCTTATGCCTAATGAAAATTACATATATTTTGGAGATTCCAAAAATGCTCCATATGGAACAAGAGAAATGAGTGAAGTTAGAGATTTAACTTTTGATGCGGTTAAGTTCTTATTAGATAAAGGGGCTAAAGCTATTGTTGTTGCTTGTAATACAGCAACTAGTGCTGCAGTTGCAGAACTTAGAAGAGTATATAAAGATCTTCCTATAGTTGGTATAGAGCCTGCTGTTAAGCCTGCTGTAGAGTTAAATAGAAAGGGCGATATTGTTATAATGGCAACACCATTTACATTATCACACGATAAATTCGAAAGACTTATGACTAAATATGGAGAAGTGGCAAACATTGAAAAGATGCCTTGTGATGGATTAGTTGAGTTTATCGAGAGTGGCGAATTAAATAGTACTAGAGTAAAAAACTATTTAAAAGATAAATTTAAAAAGTATGAAAGTGATGATGAACATATAGCTGCCATAGTTTTAGGATGCACACATTATCCATTTATAAAGGAGTCCTTGTCTGAAGTTGTAGGGAGTGACGTTCCGATAATTGATGGTGGAGAAGGTACTGTAAGAGAACTACAAAGAAGACTTAATATAGCAGATCTTATAAATGATAGTGAAACTAAAGGTACTATTGAGTTTTATAATTCTTGTGGTAAAGAAGAAGTAACAAAACTTAGTAAAAAGTTAGTTGGTGTTTAGCGTTAGTAAAGAGGCATTTTAAATAAATGTCTCTTTTTATATAAAAAAGGTAATTTTTTAAGGTTTTATGCATACACTATAGAAAGTCGAAAAAATTTTAAAAAAGTTTGTTAAATACTTGACAAAGATAAGGGTGCTTGGTATATTATAGGTGTAGAGAGAATTTTCAGAAAATTATAACAAAGAAACATGAAATATAAGAAAAATTTATTTAGAGGTGATTGTAATGATGATAAATGTAAGAGAATTTTTAGGAGAAAACTTTGCCGTTGAGGATGCTATTATACTAAGAGAACAAATAAGAAAGAACTTAGGAGAAGAAGTAACTTTAGACTTTGAAGGATTAGATAGAGTATCAAGCACATTTTTAACTTGTCTTTTTAATCAATTAATAAACGAAAAGGGAAGAGACGAAATTTTTAACACAGTTAATGTTAAGAACTTAACAAACTACAATGATTTTGCAAGAGTTGTAATGGGAACTACATTCCTAAATTAATCAATATGAGGTAAAAAAATGAGTGAATTTTTAAAGAAATTTAATGAGCCACTATCCTTAATTAATAAGGAGGTGGCTTTTTTTTCGTTCAAATAATTAATATGTAGAAAAATGAATCAATATAATTATAATTTTTAATTAATTTTTAATTAACTTAAATTTAATAAAAAAAGTATATAATATTTTTTAAAAGACAAAATAAAAAGCATTAATATAAAGTGGAGGATGAAAAGATGGGTTTAAATATGGAAATTTTTCATGCAATTAATAATTTAGCTAATAAAAATGCTGCGTTAGATAGTTTCATGATTTTCTGCTCAAAGTATTTACCGTATATATTTGCGTTAACTATAGTTATTGTATTTGTACTTGGAATGATAAAGGGGGAGATATTATATAGAAAAATGGCAGTAAGCACAGTTGTATTTACTGTAATTAACTTAATTATTAGCTTTATTATAGGTCAATTTATTTATTCACCAAGACCTTTTGTAAATAATAAAGTGAATTTACTTTATTATCATGCACCAGATACTTCATTTCCAAGTGATCATGCTACAGCAACAATGAGTATAGCATTAGGCTTTGGAATGTTTAGTAAGGCTATGGGGTGGATATTTACAATACTATCATTATTAGTTGGTGTTTCAAGAATATATGTTGGACATCATTATCCAACTGACGTAATAGGAGCGTACATACTAGTAATAATTACAAGTTTAATATATAACAGATTCTTAAAAACAAGAGTTTCAAATATATATGAGTGTATTGAAACAAAAATAATGAAAGTAATAAAATAAGGAAGTGGAAATATGGGCTTTATTAACCAAATGATTGACATAATACTTCACCTAGATAAATATTTAGGAGTACTTATAAGCAATTATGGTATAGCAACATACTTAATATTATTTATTATAATATTTTTAGAAACAGGTTTAGTTGTAACTCCAGTATTACCAGGTGATTCACTAATATTTGCAGCAGCGGCATTTGCAGCAACAGGAGTGCTTAATATAGCATTGCTTATGGTTATACTAGCAGTTGCAGCCATACTAGGAGATACTGCTAACTATGAAATTGGAAGACATATCGGTAAACGGCTTTTAGAAAAAAAGGATTCGAAAATAATAAAAAAAGAATATATTGATAAAACAAATGCTTATTATGATAAGTATGGTGGTAAAACTATAGTTATAGCTAGATTTATTCCAATCGTTCGTACTTTTGCACCTTTTGTTGCAGGAATAGGTGAGATGAATTATAGACATTTTATAACATTCAATTCAATAGGGGGAGCACTTTGGGTTGCAGTAGTATCTTTACTAGGATTCTTCTTTGGTAATATACCATTTGTAGCTAATAATTTCTCTGTTGTTATAATAGCTATTATATTTATCTCAATATTACCAGGAGTAATAAGTATAATTAAAGCAAAATCATCTAACAAGGAAATAGCATAGTAGTAAGCTTACAAGTAATTAATAATAATTGTTTAATAAACTTAAATGATATATAATTTCATTATATAAAGTAATATTATATTCAAAAAAACATATGAATTTATATATATTTTTTTGACAATAATATATAGTAAGTTTAACTTTGAAAGGAGAATTTGTTATGAAAAATCCAATAGTAACATTTGAAATTGAAAACGGAGGAGTTATAAAGGCTGAATTATATCCAGAAGTAGCAGAAAATACAGTTGATAACTTCATACAATTAATAAATATGGGATTCTATGATGATTTAATATTCCATAGAGTAATACCAGGCTTCATGATTCAAGGAGGATGCCCAGAAGGAACAGGAATGGGTGGTCCAGGACATTCAATAAAAGGAGAATTCTCAAGAAACGGTTTTAAGAATGACTTAAGACATTCAAGAGGAGTATTATCAATGGCTAGAGCTATGCATCCAGATTCAGCTGGTAGTCAATTCTTCATAATGACATCAGATGCACCACATTTAGATGGACAATATGCATCATTCGGTAAAGTAATCGAAGGCTTAGATGTTTGTGATAAGATTGTAAACCAAAAGAGAGATCGTAACGATAGACCATATGAAGATCAAAAAATTAAAAAGGTTACTGTAGATTTAGGAGACTATACTGCAAAAGAACCAAAAATTATAGAAGATTAATAAGGAATAAGAGGTGAGCTAAGTGAACAATAATAAAGCATTATTAGTGCATGGATTATCAAAAGATGAGATAAATTCATTAAGATTAATAGCAAAGGTTATAGAAATTAAACCAGAGATGGTAGATTTAAAAGTTCACGAGATAGCAAGTGGGATGTTAAATGAAGAGGTTGTTGAAATTGTTGATGGAATAAATGAAAAAGCTATTTTATTTAATGGTTTTTCAGATAAGGAAGTTAACGCTTCAATAAAAAAAATAAGAAGTGCTGTAAAGGGTGGAGTACTTGCAGTTGTAACACCAGTCTCACGTAATTGGTCATTTAAGTATTTATTAGAACACTTACTTGAAGAGAGAGAATGGTATGCAAAACAGCAGAAGGAGAGTAAGTAGCCTTGAGTAGAGTTGGAGAGAGAATTAAAGAAGCTAGACTTAAAGCAAATGTGCCTCAAAAAGCATTAGCTAAGAAGCTTGGTGTTTCTGAAAAGTATGTAAATGAAGTGGAACTTGGAAGAAAGATAGCACAAGAATCTTTCATAAACAAAGTTTCAAAAATTTTAAACACTGATTTAAATGATATTAGTATGGTAGTGACAGATGAAGATTTAATGGAAGAAAAGAGAGCTCAAAGAGAAGTGAGAGAAAACTTCAAGAAAGATAATAAAACAAATGAAGTTTGGGAAAATGCTTTTTCTTCTGTACTTAAAAATGTTCCGATATATGATTATAATTTAAAAAATATAAAAGGACATAAAGAACTACCGATTCATTCTAATAAAGTGCTAGGACATCCTCAAGACAAAGTAATATATGTTCAAGTTTCAGATGATGAAATGAGCGGATTTAGAATGTTAAAAGGTGATTTAGTATTTGGTTATTTAGTAACTGAACTTACTCAAAATGGATTCTACCTTGTTAATTACAAAGGAGAAACTAAAATTAGAGAAATAAGAAAACTAGACAGTTCAAAAGTACTTTTAATGAGTAACAGAGGAAGTATGATGACTGAAACTTTAGAGATAAGAAATCTTAAAGTTGTAGCTAAATTAGAATCAGTAGAAATAAAACTTTAATATATAATAAGTAACCTCCGAAGTATACGGAGGTTACTTTTTTCTTTAGTTTACAATTAATACAATTTATGTATTTTATGATATAATTAGATTTGTATTAATTTTGAGAGGTGAGTTAAATGAAATCTAGAAATTCAACAATATTTGTTTTGATTATAGCAGTGCTAGTTAGTATAGGACTAGGTATAATTTACGTTTATAATAAAAATGTTAGTAATCAAAATTTAATTAAGGAAGATGTAAAGAAAGAGGACTCATCGAAGGAAGACCAAAGTAAGGAAGAAGTATTAAAAAAATTCTATAGTTCATATGAGAAGAAAAGTACTGAAATTTTTAACGAATCAGTTGTAGATTCATTAAAAATAAAAACAGATGAAGAGAAGGAGCGAAGAAGTTTGCTCTATGATGATTTAAAAAGTTTTAAATTATTAGACTTAACTGAAAATAAAGAAAGTGCTGTAAAAACTATAGATGATACAACATATGATAAAGAAAATATAGCAGAATTTACTGTTAATTATGAAATAGATTTCGATAAAAATATTTATGGTACAGCAGGTGAAGGTAAACAATCTGTTAGAAAAATAATTGTTAGAAAAGATAAGAATTCTCCTTGGTTAGTAGCAGGACAAATTGACGGACAAGGATATTAAAAACTTTTAAAAAGGGGCTATATTTTAAAATATAGCTTCTTTTTTATGCCCAAATTTATATATATTCATAAGATATTGTATGTGAATTTTAAATTTGAGGTGAAAATTAGTGGAAAGTAAATTAGATACTTATTTAGAACTATACAGATCTTTAAGTAAAGATACATTAAATAGAGCAAAGTATTTTAATCAAGAGGGGATAAGTGAGGGTGGTTTCATAGAAGTCACAATATTATCTGGGGATAATGTGGATAATTTATCACAATCTGTGGATAAGTTAGGAGGAAAATATGAGGATTTAGGCTATGGATACGGAATTGTCAACATACCTGTGGATAACTTAGGAGAGCTAGAAGAGGTTGAAAGTATAAGATATATAGAATTACCAAAGTCATTATATACATCAGATAGTGAAAGTAATAGAGCTGCTTGCATTCAGAGAGCTCAGAGTAGTTTTAATTTGCTTGGTGAAGGTATGTTAATAGGATTTATAGATACTGGGATTGATTATATGCATCCTGCTTTTAGAAATGATGATGGAACAACAAGAATAGAGTATATTTATGATCTTAGTTTAAATAATACAGTATATAATAAAAATCAAATAAATGAAGCTATAAAAAGTGATGATCCATATAGTATTGTTCCATCTAATGACATAATTGAGCATGGCACGCATGTTGCAGGAATAGCCTGTGCTGGAGGGGCAATCCCTACAGTGAATTATGGAGTAGCACCAAAAAGTTCAATAATAATGGTTAAGGGAACAAGAGGAAAGTTTGCATTAAGCAGTAAAGTAATGAGAGGTCTTAATTTTTTAGTTAATAAAAGCAAAGAGCTTAATATGCCTCTTGTTGTTAATATAAGTTTAAGTACTAATGATGGAGCTCACAATGGAAGTTCACTTTTAGAGAAATATATTAGTACAGTATGCGATTTAGAGCGGATAACTGTAGTTATAGCAGCAGGAAATGAAGGTGCGGCATCTCATCATATATCAGGAGAACTTAGAACAGTACAAACTATTTCATTAAATGTTGCTGAAGATGAACCTTCGATTCAAATATCTTTATATCATGAAGTATTATCAAGGTTAACTATTCAAATAACTAATGCTACAGGGATGTCTTCAAGTGAAATTCCGATAAAAGAAGGATTAAATGAAGCTTTTTTAGGTGGAGATAGAGTTATATTTTATATGTCTGGACCTAAACCATTTGATTTATTAGGGGAGGTTTTAATTAGTTTAGTAGCTGGTGGGACATATTTAATCCCGGGAGAATGGAAAATAGTATTAAAGTCTATAAATGGATATGATGGTAAGTACGATATGTGGATACCTATATCAGAAGGGCTTAATGTAGATACAAAATTTTTAAGAGCGAGTTTATTCAATACGTTAGGAATACCAGCAACTGTTCAAAATGTTATATCTGTTGGAAGCTATAATTACATTACAGATACAATATCAAGCTTTAGCGGAAGGGGAAAAGCTACATTACAACTTGGAAATACGAAACCAGATGTAGTTGCGCCGGGAGAGAATATACTAGCTCCAGTACCAAATAGAAGTTTTGATGTTAAAAGTGGTACATCAATGGCTACGCCGCATGTTGCAGGTATTGCAGCACTTATGATGCAGTGGGGTATAGTTAAAAGAAATGATACATTTTTATACGGAGAAAGACTTAAAAATTATTTAGTTAGAGGTGCTGTAAGAAGTAGAGAATCCTTAACATATCCAAATGCAATATGGGGATATGGAGCTGTATGTGCATACGAAGCATTAGAACTTGCAAGATTAGCAGTAAATTTACCACAAAGAGCTAATCCTATGAGAAGTGAAAATAATGTGAGGCAAGAGGAGATGGCAAGGAAAATTATTGAGTACTCAGGAGATATTGATGGAGTAATAATTGCGAACCCTGGTACAAGTATAAATAAATTAGATGATAATTTTGCAATAATTGAAGCTCCACAAAATAAAATTGAGGATATTATAAAAAATAATACTACTACGATTGTTCATGTAGAACCATCACCTGTATATACATTAAATGAGATAAGTCCAGTGGAAGCTTCTGGCGCCCCATTATTTCATAAAAATCCTTATTTAGGACTTAATGGACGAGGAGTATTAGTTGGAATAATAGATACTGGAATTGATTATATGAGCAAAGAATTTATGGCGGAAGATGATACAACTAGAATAACATCACTTTGGGATCAAACTAAAGGTGGTAAAGATATAACAGATTATGGAGAGGTATATACAAAAGAAAAAATAAATGAAGCTATAAAAGTTGGTTTAGGTGGAGGCGATCCATACACTATAGTAAATAGTAAAGATGAAAATGGTCATGGAACTATGGTTTCCGGGTTAGCGTGTGGAAGAGGTAATGATCCAAGATTTTTAGGCGCTGCACCTAACTCAGACTTATGCATTGTTAAACTCCGTGAAGCTTCAAAAAACTATTTATTAAATTATGGAGTGACAAGAGACGATGTAGTTGGATTTGAGAATGTAGATATATTATTAGGAATAAAATATATCCTTAAGGAAGCGAAAGGTTTAAATATGCCTGTTGTTATATATGTTCCTCTTGGAAATAATGTTGGAGGACATGATGGAAATGCTATTATTGAAAGATATATGGATGATGCATCAAAGAAGCGTGGACTTGTATTTGTGACTTGTACAGGAAATGAGGGAACTAGCGATACTCATACTAAAGGTATACTTAGAAATAGTGGAGATAGTACAACTATAGAACTTTCAGCATCATCTTCACAAAGTGAATTAATAATGGAAATATGGTGTAACAAGCCAGATAAAGTATCATTATCAATAACATCACCATCAGGAGAAACTACTGGAATAATTCCAGCTAAACTTCAACAAGTTGAAACAGTTAAATTTATATTTGAAGGAACTACTATGTTTGTAGAGTATCTTATACCAGAAGAAATTACAGGGGATGAATTAATAAGAATAAGGATGAGCAACTTAAGAGTTGGAATATGGCAATTTAAACTTTTAGGTGACTATATTGTTGATGGAAATTATAACGCTTGGATACCTCAAAGACAATTACTAAATGGAGATACTAAGTTTTTAAATTCAAATCAGTATACAACTACAATGATTCCAACCACAGGAACTAGGATGTTAGTTGCAGGATTTTATAATCAAAATAATAATGCAACTATTGGTAGATCAGGAAGAGGGAACACTCGTGATAATAGAGTTAAGCCAGATGTTGTAGCAGGTGGAGCTGATGCACTTGTATTAGCACCAGGAGGTCAATTTAAAATAGCATCAGGATCATCAATTGCAGGAGCTGTTCTTGCAGGAGTATGTGCATTATTACTTCAATGGGGTATAGTTGATGGAAATGACCCTGATATGTATTCAGTAAAAATGAGAACTTATATAATACGTGGAACAGAAAAAAGAGAAGGCGAAGTATATCCAAATAGAGAGTGGGGATATGGGATGCTTAGCTTAAGAGGAATATTTGAAAATGCTAGAAGTAGGAGCATTAAAGATAATAGCTTAATATCTAGCGAATTTTATATAGAAAATTTATTTATAAGAAGACCAAATAGTTAAATTCACAAATAAATAAATAGATGCATAAATTGGTTATAAAAGTAATGTTAAGGAGTAGCTTATGGCTGATAAAGGTAAACTATTAATTCAATGTTTTAAAGGGGATGATTACATTCCTATAGAAGGAAGTAATGCAACTATAGTTCAGCAGGATTCGGTAGGAACAAGTCCTGTAGAAGTTAAACTAGTTACAGATTCCTCAGGACTTACACAAATTATAGAATTAGATGCACCACCTCTTGAATATTCACAAGCACCATCTAATAACAGACCATATAGCCTATGTGATATAAGTATTAATAAAGATGGATTTCAGCCTTTTACAGTTAAAGGGTGTCAAATATTCCCTGGAGAAACAGCATATCAAAAGTGTAATTTGACAGAATCATCAACTACTAGGAGCAATAACAGAGCAGATGTTATAGAAGTTCAAGATAATAGGTTGTATGGAGACTTTCCAAGTAAAATACCAGAAGAGGTTGATAAACCACTTCCAGCACCATCAAGTGGAGTTGTTTTGCCAAAACCAGTAGTACCAGAATTTATTATAGTTCATGAAGGTGGACCTAATATACCAGGTAAAAATCATACTGTTCTTTATAAAGATTACATCAAGAATGTTGCTTCAAGTGAGATATATTCTACATGGTCTAAAAATACTATAACAGCTAATGTACTTTGTATTATTTCATTTACATTAAATAGAATTTATACAGAATGGTATAGATCAAAGGGAAAAAGTTTTGATATAACAACCTCAACAGCATATGACCATGCATTTTCATATGGACGTAATATTTATGAAAATATAAGTAATGTTGTTGATGAAGTATTTTCAACATACGTAAGAAGAATAGGAAGAAAGCAACCATTATTAACTCAATATTGTGATGGTAAAAATGTTATTTGCCCTGAATGGCTTAGTCAATGGGGAAGTAAAGATCTTGGTGATAAAGGTATGGAACCTTTCAATATATTAACTAATTATTATGGAACAGATATAGAACTTACAACAGCAGAGCTTGTGAAAGGAAGTCCTAAATCTTATCCAGGATATACATTAACTATAGGTTCTAGAGGAGAGCCTGTACGTACTACACAAGAGTTTTTAAATAGAATAGCAAAGAATTATCCATTAATACCTAAGGTAGGCATTGACGGTATATATGGAGACTCTACAGCAAAGCAAGTTAAAGTATTCCAAGGTATATTCAAGCTTCCAAAGACTGGAGAAGTTGATTTTAGAACTTGGTATAAAATTTCCGAAATATATACAGGTGTAACTAGAATAGCAGAATTAAAGCAATAAAAAATAAAAGTCTAAAAATGTGAAAAATCATATTTTTAGACTTTTTATTATTACCTTATAATGAATTTAAAGTATTTCTATTTTTAAAATAGAAATAAATACATTGGGTAATAAATATTAAACTTAATATACCGAAAAGAGGATATAAAGTTGAAATTAAATTACCAAAACCTATTTGTGAAATAGGGAATGCTATTAATAATATTAAAAGAATTCCTTTCTTAAAGTTAATTTTAAAAGTCTTTTCTAAAGTCTTTGCAATAGAATAAACGTCTGAAACTTCTGTAGAAAACATTTCAAGTAAAATAACCATTAAAAGTAATGCTTGAAGTACTGTACTAAATCTTTTTGCAACAAAAAGAAGAGGTATTTCAAGTTCATAAATATAAGGTTGATTTACTGTAAGAAGTAAATTTATCATTAAGCAAAGAAGTGTAAGACCAATTGCACCAAAAGCAACTCCTAAAGTCATAGTCTTTGTCTTTTTAACTCTTGTACTTAAAGGTACAAGAACTCCTGAGAAACAAAGAACATTATATCCAGCATAAAGTATTGTTGATAATGCGAGTCCACTTTCCTTTTTAGGAGCTATGCTTAATATGTTTTTAATTGAAACTGCATCTCCACATAAAACAAAATAAAGTATAGTAATAGTAGAGATTGTTATTATTAAAGTTGGTACTATAAATGAATTAACTTCTATTAAGCCATCAGTACCACGAAGTAAGAAAAATAAAGCAAGGGCAATCATAATTATAGAACCAACTATTTTGGGAATTCCAAAGAATTGATTTATTAAAGCTCCACTACCAGCTAATATTATTGATGCACTAGCTATTAAGTAGAATGTAGTAATAAAGCCAGTTATTTTTCCAAAAAAGTTAGGGCTTATTTTATGAATAACATCGCTGTAAGATTCAAGATCGTATCGTATGCTTATTTTAGAAATTATTGTACTTATTATAATGTAAAAAATTCCGCAAATAATAATAGATATGAAACTTAAAACTCCAAATGAAGTGAAGAAGTTAGTAATCTCCTTTCCAGAAGCAAGTCCTGCACCTACAATTGTTCCTATAAATACAACTGCAACTTGAAATACCTGTGTCCATTCTTTTTTCAATGTAGACCTCCTTAAAAAATGATCTTAATAACAAATATACAAACTATACTTAAGAATTATTCTATTTATAAGTGAATAAGGTGTATTTTCTAAGGAAAACTAAAATTATAAAGGAATTATATTAAAAAAGGAGGAAGATTATTTTGAAGAATAAGAAATTAATAAGTATTTTTATTATATGTATTATTTTTGTAGTAGGATGTGGCAAAAAAGATAATGGAGACTATAAAGGAGAATTATTCAATGTTCAAACGGCAAAGCTTACAGGTTTAAATTATATGCAAAGGCTTTTAGAAAATGATATAGAGGGAGCAAATGCCCTATCAGCACCAGAAGTTGCAGCTAATAATACAACAAAGAAGATAGTAAGTGATCCAATAATAGCATTTTCTCCAGGTGATATAACTGAGACTGGAAATAGTGCTTATGTTAACTTTAATGTTGTAAGGATAAATGAAAAGGATAAGGGAACTAATTTAGATAAATACATATTAAAGATAGAAAAAAATGGAGAAGATTATAAAGTTTCAGATATAGGAAGTGAAAATTTAAAGCAAATGTATTATAGAGGAGATGAAATAAGATCTATAACAAAGGGTGCTGGTGATAGTGAACTTGTTTTAAGAATGAAAGATATTCCTTTAGAACTTTATCCAAAGGAAGAAAAAGTACCAATACAAAAAACTAAGGTTCCAAAAGATAAATTTGGAGTTATGTCAGTAGATTTTAAAGGAAGTGAAATAGCACTAACAACTACTAATGGTAAGGATACATTTATAGGAACTGCAATGGTTGAGGAAGCAGAGCAAACTATGGCACAAATGTATAGTGACAATAGAATAGCACAGGATGGTCAAAAGGGTATTGATGAGAATACTTTGAGAAAAGTACTTGAAAAACCTATAGCACAAAAGATAATTGGATATGACATATTAAAAGATTGCAATGTTAATAAAATGATGTTTACAGAAGAAGGCAGTGAACTAATCGTACAGTATACAAAAGGAAATAATCCAAATGTAGGACTTAAAATATATAAAAATCCAGATGGAGAACCTTTAAAGATAGATTTTGAAAAATTATTTCCTATGGATAAATATGAAGTAAAGTTTAAAGGGGGAAGCCAATCTAAGTTAATTATAACTGTAAATACTTCAAGTAAATACAAAGACGTATATCAAGATGCTTTAGGAGATTATGTTATAGACTTAATTGAAGAAGAGTTGTATAAGATGTAATTAACGAAAGAAGAAATAATTTTTCACTTATGATATTATAAAAGAAAAAGTTCGAACAAACATTATGGAGGAAAATATGATTAAGGAATGGAATGGAAAAAGATATCATAGTTTAAATTATTTTTTAAGAGATAAATTTAATGAAAAAGTATTTAAAATATCATTAGATGGAGGATTCTCTTGTCCAAATAGAGATGGAACAATAAGTAAAGGCGGATGTCTTTTCTGTAGCGAGAGTGGTTCAGGTGACTATGCTGGAGATAGAGCTCTTTCAATTACAAAGCAATTTTGTGATGTAAAAGAAATGATGAATAAGAAGTGGAAAGAAGGAAAATATATTGCTTATTTTCAAGCTTTCACAAATACTTATGCACCAGTTGAAGAACTTAGAAAAAAGTATGATGAAGCTTTAAAGCAGGAAGGAGTTGTTGCAATTGCAATTGCAACTAGACCAGATTGTTTAAATGATGAAGTTATAGATCTTTTAGAAGAAATAAATAAAGATTTTTATGTATGGGTAGAGCTTGGACTTCAAACTGTATCTGATGAAACGGCTAGAAAGATAAATAGAGGATATAAGTTAGATGTTTATGAAGATGCAACAAGAAGATTAAAAGAGAAAAATATAGATTTTGTAACTCATTGTATACTTGGACTTCCTGGAGAAACTAAAGAAGATATGTTAAAGAGTGTTGATTACATAGCTCATTCAGGGTCAAAAGGTATAAAGTTTCACTTACTTCACTTAATGGAGAATACTCCAATGGTTAAGCTATATGAAAGAGGAGAACTCCAGTTTTTATCACAAGATGATTATATAGATTTGATTTGTAAGTCAGTTGCAATGTTACCAGAAGAAATGGTAGTTCATAGACTTACGGGAGATGCACCAAGAGAACTTTTAATAGGACCTATGTGGAGCCTTAAAAAGTGGGAAGTTTTAAATGCTATAGACAAAGCTTTAATTGATAATGAAGTATATCAAGGAAGAGACTTCAAATAATTTATTAATTTAAAAAAGCTAGGATGGGGAGAGTATTATGAAAGTAGATATTATTATTTCAGCAGATGATATAGAAGAAAGTAAAATTAAAGATAAAAATATAGTTGTTATTGATATGTTAAGAGCAACAACTGTAATAACAACAGCTCTTATGAATGGTTGCAAGGAAGTTATACCTTACTTAACTGTTGATGAAGCATTAGAAAAAGGTAGTTCACTTGAACAAAATAGTTATGTTCTTGGTGGGGAGAGAAGAGCTGTAAAGATAGAAGGATTTGATTTATGTAATTCACCTTTAGAATATACTAAAGATGTTGTAAATAATAAGACTGTAATAATTACTACAACAAATGGAACCAGAACTTTAACTGAGTGTACTAAAGGCAGGCGAGTATTTGTTGGAGCTTTAATAAATGCAAAAGCTGTTGCAGCTAAATTAATAGATTTAGCAGATGATGTATGTATAGTTAATGCAGGAACTAATGGGGAATTTTCTATGGATGATTTCATATGCTCAGGATATATAATAAGTGAAATGCTTAAACTAAGCAATAAATTAGATCTTACTGATATAGCAAAGACTGCAAATTATATTTATGAAAATAATAAAGGTATAGAAAGTTTTATAAGCAACGCTAGACATTATGGAGTAATGAAAAGCCTGGGGTTAATGGAAGATGTTCAGTATGCAATGAAGAAAGATATTACGACTATAGTTCCAGAATATAAAGACGGATGTATATTATAATAAAAGATAAAAAAAAGAAGCTTTAAAAATTTTTTAAAGCTTCTTTTTAACTATATTTTAAGATTTTTTTAGTAGTTTTCTTTAAACACTTCAAAGAATGCTTGTGGATGTAAACAAGCTGGACATTTTAATGGTGCTTCTTTACCTTCAAATATGAATCCACAGTTGTCACATTTCCAAAGTACAACTTCATCTTTTTTGAACACTGTTCCATTTTCAATGTTAGCAGCTAATTTTCTATATCTAGCTTCATGAGCTTTTTCTGCTATAGTAACCATTCTAAAGCAGTGAGCAATTTCAGGGAAACCTTCCTTTTCTGCTACATCAGCAAATGTTGGATAAAGGTTTGTATTTTCATCATGTTCACCTTCAGCTGCATATAAAAGATTTGTTTTAGTATCAGTAGGAAATTCTACTGGATAAGCTGCATCAATTTCAATAGCTTCTCCTTGGAAATCCTGTTCTAAAAAGCTATAAAATCTTTTAGCATGTTCTTTTTCATTTTCGGCAGTTTCCATAAAGATATTTGATATTTGAACATATCCTTCTTTTCTAGCCTTACTTGAGAAATAAGTATATCTTGTTCTTGCTTGGCATTCACCTGCAAATGACTTCATTAAATTTTTAGCTGTTTCTGTTCCTTTTAAACTCTTCATAATTAACTCCTCCTACACATTACACACAATAAATATTTTTTAATAATTATTTTCCGTAATCTTATAAATAAATTATATTATTAAAAAACCTCACAATCAATCTTTAAAAGGTTAATATTGTGAGGCTTATTATAAGTATTTGTTAATAATGTGTAATAATTGGAAAGTTTATTAAACTACTTGGAATACAAAGAATTTTAAGTAGTAAGATTCATCAGAACTCCATAGTATTGGGTGGTCTGATGATTGAGTTCTAAACTCAATTTGTCTTAATGTTCTATGAGAATCGTGAGCAGCTTCTGCTATAGTTTCTTTTAAAAGTTCTTCTGACATGTAGTGAGAACATGAACATGTAACAAAGTAACCGCCTTCTTTAACCATCTTTAATCCTCTAAGATTAATTTCTTTATATCCTCTTTTTGCGCCACTTATTGTATCTCTTGATTTAGTGAATGCAGGTGGGTCTAATATAACAACATCAAATTTTCTACCTTCTTTTGACCATGAAGCTAAAACGTCAAAAGCGTTATGACATTCAAACTTCACAGTATCTTGAAGATTGTTTAATTCTGAATTTTTTGTTGCACAATCGATAGCATGCTGAGATACATCAATTCCAAGAACTGATTTTGCGCCTGCAATTCCTGCATTAAGTGCAAATGAACCTGTATGAGTAAAGCAATCTAAAACATCATTGCCTTTACATATTCTATGTATTGCAGCTCTATTTTCTTTTTGATCTAAGAAGAAACCAGTCTTTTGACCATTTTCTAAATCTACAATATATTTAACTCCATTTTCAACTATTTGAACATTTGTATCAAAAGGTTCTGTTAAGAAGCCTTTTGTTTGTTCTAAGCCTTCTATTTCTCTAGTTTTAAGGTCGCTTCTTTCATAAACACCCTTAGCACCGTATTGCTTGACTAATATTTTAACTATTATATCTCTATATTTATCCATTCCAAGTGTTGAAATTTGAATTACATAGTAATCTTCAAATTTATCAACAGTAAGTCCTGGTAAGAAGTCAGCTTCTCCAAATATGAATCTACAAGATGATGTATCAATTACAGTTTTTCTGTAATCCCATGCAGCTTTGAATCTTTTCTCGAAGAATTTTTCATCAATTGCTTCATCTATATCTCTTGTCATTATTCTGATTGCAATTTTACTTGCATCATTTATGTAACCTTTGCCTATAAAATAATGTTTATGATTATAAACTTCAACTATATCGCCGTTTTGGTACTCACCATCATATTCTTTAATTTCATCTGTATATATCCAAGGACGACCTTGTTCTGCTTTTGCTTTTTTGCTTAATTTCTCTAAGTAGAATTTACTAGCCATTTAAATTAGCTCCTTTCAAATTAACTCTTTTAAGATTATAACATAAGAACATATAAACTTATTGAAATAAAATAATTATAAAAACCCTTGTTTTTTTTTGAAATAGATAATATATTATATAAAAGATTAGCAAAAGAGAATAGGAAATAGGAGGAAATTATGAGTTTATTTTTAAATGAGGAAGCAAACAGATGCTTGTTATGTAAAAATGCAAGATGTAAAGCGGCTTGTCCTATAAGCACTGAAATTCCAGAAATAATAAAGCTTTACAGAGAAGAAAGATTTGAAGAAGCAGGAGAACTGCTATTTTCGAACAATCCGTTATCAGCAGTTTGCGCAATAGTTTGTCCTCATGAAGACCAATGTGCAGGTCATTGTATAAGAGGAATTAAAGGAGAGCCAATCCATTTTTATGAAATGGAAGAAGAGCTATCATTAAAATATTTAAATACTGTTAAATTTGAAAAGCCTAAGGCTGATAAAGATAGAATAGCAATAATCGGTGGAGGCCCAGCAGGAATTACAATAGCCTTTATATTAGCTAAAAAAGGATATAAAGTTACTATATTTGAAGCTCACGAGAAAATAGGAGGAGTGTTAAGATACGGAATACCTGAATATAGACTTCCAAATACTATAGTTGATAAAATATCAGAAAAACTAGTAGAACTTGGAGTTAAAATAAGACCTAATATTATGATAGGATCTGTTATAACGTTAGATAGATTATTTGAAGATGGATATAAGGCAATATTCATTGGTACTGGTGTATGGAATGCTAAAAAGTTAAATATAAAAGGTGAAACTTTAGGTAATGTTCAATATGCCATTGATTATTTAAAGGCACCAGATGTTTATGATTTAGGAGAGAGAGTATGCGTTATAGGAGCTGGAAATGTTGCTATGGATGCAGCTAGAACTGCTAAGAGAAATGGTGCTAAAGAAGTATACATTGTATATAGAAAGCATTTTGATCAAATGACTGCAACTAAAAAAGAGATTGAAGAAGCTAAAGAAGATGGTGTTGAATTTAAGTTATTCAAAGCACCAATTGAAATATTAGAAGACGGAATTAAAGTTGTTAAAACTGAAAATATTGAAGTTGATGGAAGAATACAAACTAAAACTTTAGATGGACAGGAAGAATTTATTCCTTGTGATTCAACAATAATTGCAGTAAGTCAAGAACCAAGGACATACATTGTTTCAAGTACAGAGAAGCTTGAAACTAATAAGTGGGGTCTTGTAATAACTGACGTGCATGGAAGTACTACTAAAGAAGGAGTGTTTGCCTCAGGAGATGTTGTTACAGGTGCAAAAACAGTAGTTGAAGCAGTTGCACAAGCTAAAATTGTTGCAAATACAATGGAGAAATATTGCGAAGAAAATAAATAAGAAAAATAGGCTAAAAACTTTTAAAGTTTTTAGCCTATTTTTCTTATTTATTATTAATTGGATTTTTATTAGTTGAAGTCCATTGATTGTTACCTGCAGTTTTCTTCTTACTGCAAGCACAGTCAGTTTTTGATTCTAATGGAGTTGAAACCCATTGGTTATTTGTAGCACTTTTTTCTTTCTTCATAATAAATTCCTCCTTCCTATAATACAATTAGTTTTTGCATTATAGGATATTTAATGCTAGGAATTTATTTGTATTCACCATTTTGGTATTCTTCAATTAATTTTTGAATTTTAAATACGCAACGAGAACCGCCGCAGCATCCAGTTCCAGCACCAGTTACCTTTTTAACTTCATCCATTGTTGTAGCTCCATTTCTTATTGCATCTTTAATTTTTGATCTTGGAATTGCTTTACACACACAAACTTTAGTTAATTTATCCATTACCTCTTGATTAATATTATTATTTTCCATAAATTTTCCTCCTAATTAAATCATTATTTATATTATTTTCACTTTAAATTTCATTTTAATTATTTTATATAATAATTTAATCATTAAGAAGAAAGAAAATCAATACTAATTAATAAAAATTATTGATTAAAAAAGAAAAATTATGAAATAGGGTTTAATTGACTTTTTTAGGGGCATAATATATAATGTTTTTAATAAAGACAATGATTAGGAAAAGTAATTAATAAACTTATTTAAAGAGAGTAGCTGTTTGGTGTGAGGCTATAATAAGGATTAATAAAAATCACCTAGGAGTCGGTGGCCTAAAGGCAAAATAATGCTTAGTAAGTTAACCCGTAATTCTGCGTTAAAGGATAGAGTATGATAGTACTTGAATATTAGTTAATCATTAATT
Organism: Clostridium sp.; assembly: GCF_036643715.1. GTDB lineage: Bacteria > Bacillota > Clostridia > Clostridiales > Clostridiaceae > Clostridium. Next base: position 23,451 of record NZ_JAVXRL010000040.1, read on the forward strand.
AAATAATAAAAGAGAAAATTTATTATTATAAGGTTATTTAAAATAACATTGATGATTGTATTAATACCATGGGTGGTATAGCGAGTTATTTACTTCGTCCTATAGTAGGGGTGAAGTTTTTTTTATACAAAAAAATAAATACTTATATTAAGAAAGGAGTTTTTACATGTACAAGAAAGTAGAACTTACAAATGGTTTTGTAGGTATGGAAAAAGAAGTTGCTGACCTTTGGAAAGCAAGAAATGTAATCAAAAAGAATTTCGACATGAATCAAGATGGTGAATATTTCACTTTCTACGATGGCCCTCCAACAGCTAATGGAAAGCCTCACGTTGGTCATATCCTTACAAGAGTTATGAAGGATATAATCCCAAGATATAAAGTTATGAGAGGCTTTAAAGTTATAAGAAAAGCAGGTTGGGATACTCACGGACTTCCAGTTGAACTTGAAATAGAAAAGAAACTTAAAATTTCAGGTAAAGAACAAATAGAAGAGTATGGCGTAGAAAAATTCGTTAAAGAATGTAAAGAGAGTGTTTTCACATATGTTAACATGTGGGAAAAAATGACTGATAAGATTGGTTACTGGGTTGATATGGAAGATCCATATGTAACATACCATAACCCTTATATTGAATCAGTATGGTGGGCTCTTAAACAAATGTGGGAAAAAGATCTTCTATATAAAGGACATAAGGTTATGCCTTACTGCCCAAGATGTGGAACAGCTCTTTCATCACATGAAGTATCACAAGGATACAAAGATGTTAAAGACTTAACTGCTGTAGCTAAATTCAAAGTTTCAGGAGAAGAGAATAAATACATACTAGCTTGGACAACAACTCCTTGGACATTACCTTCAAACGTAGCATTATGTTTAAATAAATCATATGATTACATCGAAGCTAAAGTAGGAGATGAAACTTATATTTTAGCTAAAGAGTTAGCACCAAAAGTACTTGGAGAAGAGTTCGAAGTAATTAAAGAATATAAAGGTACAGATTTACTTGGAATGAAGTATGAGCAATTATTACCATTCCATAAGCCAGAAGGAAAGGCATTTGAAATAATCCACGGAGATTTCGTAACACTTTCAGATGGTACAGGAATAGTTCATATAGCACCAGCTTACGGTGAAGATGATAGCTTAGTTGCTAAGAAGAACAACATGGCATTTATCAACTTAGTTGATACTGAAGGTAACTTCGTAGAAGAAGTAACTCCATGGGCAGGTAAATTCGTTAAGAAGTGTGACCAACAAATTTGTGATTACTTAGAAGCTGAAAATAAATTATTTAAAGCTGAAAAGCATACTCACTCATATCCACACTGTTGGAGATGTGATACACCACTTCTTTATTATCCAAAAGATAGCTGGTTTGTTGCAATGACAACTTTAAGAGATAAATTACTAGAAAATAACGATAAGATCAACTGGTTACCAGACAACATTAGAACTGGTAGATTCGGTAAGTTCTTAGAAAATGTTATTGACTGGGGTATTTCAAGAGATAGATACTGGGGAACACCACTTCCAATATGGGAATGTGAGTGCGGACATAGAGAATGTATCGGAAGTATTGCAGAATTAAAAGAAAAAGGAATTAACGTTCCAGATGATATAGAGTTACACAAACCATTTATAGATAAGGTTGACTTAAATTGTCCTCATTGTCATAAAGAAATGAAGAGAACTCACGAAGTTATTGACTGTTGGTTTGATTCAGGATCAATGCCATTTGCACAACTTCACTATCCGTTTGAAAATAAGGAATTATTTGATCAAAACTTCCCAGCTCAATTTATATCAGAAGCTGTTGACCAAACAAGAGGATGGTTCTA
>NZ_JAVXRL010000041.1:0-24735 GCF_036643715.1 Clostridium sp.
CACGGAAGAGCTTTCAAAGGATTATTAGACAGATACTTCGCTTAAGAAGAAATATTAAGACTCATAGCAATTGCTATGAGTCTTTTTTTATTTTGAACTTTTAAATAACGAATTATTTAATAAAAAATAGATTTTTTATATGTATATAAAATTATAAGAAAATAAGAGTAAATAAAAAAAAATTACTTTAATAAGTTTTTTTAATAATTACAAAATTAAATTGAAACCTTTACAAATTTTAATAATAACCCCCTTATATTAAATTTAGGTTAAATATAATAACAATAAGTTAACAAAAGGAGTAAAGCATTTAAATAAGAAAACCTAGAGATTATACTATTAAAGGAACGATTCGTATGAACGTTAGCTGTTATTAAGGAGTGAAATAAATGTTCAATTTAAATCCAAAAGAAGATAAATTTTTTGTATTATTTGTAGATGAAGCAAAGAACATTCATGAAGCAGGAAAGCTACTAAAGAAAGGATTTGTTGAATTACAAAATAAAGAGGCTTGTTATAAAGAAATAGGCCACTTAGAACATAAAGGCGACAAGATGGTTCATGACAGTATAATTGAATTAGATGATGCTTTTATAACACCTCTAGATAGAGAGGATATATATAAACTTATAAAAAAAATGGACAACATATTAGATTTAATTGATTCTGCAGGAAGCAGATTAGTTATGTATGATCTAGTAGAAGTAAAAGCAGAAGCTATTACTATGTGCGATATGATAGTAGAAGCAACAGAAGAAATTGTTTTACTTATGGAAGAACTTAAGAAAATAGGCAAGAAAAATAATAGAATAATAGAAAAAGTAAAGAAAATAAATTCTATAGAACATAATGGAGATTTACTATATAGAGAAAGTATTACAGACTTATTTAAAAGTGGGGATGATGTGTTAAACATAATTAAGTGGAAAGATGTTTTAAGATTATTAGAAAACACACTTGATGCTTGTGAACAAATTGCAACGATTGTTGAAGGAGTTGTAATGAAGAATGCATAGTGCAACACTTTTAATTACTATATTGATAGTAGTTTTATCATTAGCTTTTGATTTCATTAATGGATTTCATGATACTGCAACAGCAGTTGCGACAACAATAACTACAAGAGCATTAAAGCCTAAGACTGCAATATTACTTTGTGCAGTATTTAATTTTATTGGTGCTTTCATGGGGACTGCAGTAGCTAAAACTGTTGGGGATGATATAGTAAGTCATGAATTTATTCCTCAATGGGCAATCGTTGGAGTACTTATATCATGTATAATATGGAACCTTCTAACGTGGTATTTTGGAATTCCAAGTAGTTCATCACATGCATTAATAGGAGCTCTTATTGGGGGCGGTATAGCTTATAATCATAATATACATGTTGTTCAATGGGCAAATGTATTTGATAATGTAGTAGTTTGGCTAATTCTTGGACCTTTAATAGGTTTTATACTAGGATATATAATAATGGTTGCTCTTAATTGGATATTAAGACCATTTAAACCAAGACTAGTTAATAAGATATTCCAAAAATTACAAATAGTAGCTTCAGCATTTATGGCACTTAACCACGGTGGTAATGATGCTCAAAAATCAATGGGTATAATTACAATGGCACTTTTAAGTGGTGGACTTATAACTGAATTTGAAGTTCCAACATGGGTAATAGCATGTTGTGCTATTGCAATGGCACTTGGTACTTCAATTGGAGGAAAGAAAATAATTAAAACTATGGGTAGTGGAATGGCAAAGCTAACTCCAGTTAGTGGTTTTGCAGCTCAAATGGGTGCTGCAACATCAATACTTGGTGCTACATTATTTGATGCGCCAGTAAGTACAACTCAAGTTATTACAACTACAATAATGGGAGTTGGAGCATCAAAAAATCTTAAATCAGTAAAATGGGGTGTTGCCAAAAATATTATTTGGGCTTGGGTTTTAACAATACCTTTAAGTGCAATAATATCTGGTGCAATAGTAGAAATAATGAAAATCGTAATGTAATAAATATATATAACTAATAATAGAGATGCAGTAATTTGTATCTCTTTATTTATAGGAAAATTTAAGAAATACTAAATATTACTAACAAAAGGTAGATTTTTTAATGAAAAAATTATAAAATAAAGACTGTTACTAAAAAATTATTATGTAATATAGAAGAGGAGAGATTTAATGTATATTATAAACTTTATAAGAGGTTTCTGTATGGCATTAGCTGATAGTGTTCCTGGAGTTTCTGGAGGTACTATAGCATTTATATTAGGTTTTTATGATAAATTTATAAATTCACTAAATAATATAATAGCAGGAAGCAAAGAAGAAAGAATTGAAGCAGTTAAATTCTTAGTTAAACTTGGAATTGGATGGGTTACTGGATTTGTACTTTCAGTATTATTTATAACTTCAATATTTGAAAGTCATATTTATGAAATAAGTTCATTATTCATTGGGTTTATTATTGTTGCAATTCCTATGATATTTAAGGAAGAAAGAGATAGTATAATAGGAAAATATAAAAATATAGTATTTTTAATTATTGGAATACTAATAGTTGCAGGTATAACATACTTTAATCCGGCAACTGCTGGTGGAGAAGGTGTTATAGTTTCAATGGATCATTTAACTATAGGACTTATAGTCTATGTATTCATATCAGCTATGATTGCAATATCAGCTATGGTATTACCAGGAATATCAGGTTCAACAATACTTTTAATATTTGGACTTTATTTACCAATACTTGGTGCTATAAAGCAAGTATTAAAATTTGATTTTAATTATTTACCAATAGTAATAATATTTGGTCTTGGAGTATTAACTGGAATAGCAGTTACTATTAGAGGAGTAAAATATGCTCTTGCAAATTATAGATCTCAAACAATATATTGTATATTAGGACTTATGATAGGTTCATTATATGCAGTTGTTATGGGACCAACATCTTTAGAACATCCAAAGCCAGCAATGGACTTTAGTTCATTTAGTGTTATTTACTTTGTAATTGGTGGTTTTATAATAATTGGACTTGAAAGACTTAAAGTTCAACTTGAGAAGAAAAATGTAAATTAATTTAATAGTAAATAATAATATCGGATATAATATAAAACTTGTATCCGATATTTTATTATAAAATATTGAATGGAGATGTACAAATGAAGAGTAAAAAAATTCAATCAATTATTATTGTAGGTGTAGTTAGTGCAACACTAATGATACCAGGAAAGATGGCATTTGCTAATGATTCAAAAGGAAATGATATGGTTAAGGGGAATGGAATTACTACTACAGAAATAAATAACAAGGAGGTAAATAACAGTATATATTCAAAGGAAATAATAAAAAGAGTAACTGAAAAAAGCTTAGATGAATTCCAAAATAAAGATAAAGAGCACAAAGAATTTATTAATTGGCTTCTAAATAATAACAATGCTATGGAACAGTATCTTCAAGGGGGATTACCTTCAAAAAATAGAGAAAGAGATATGGATGCATATCATTATGGAAATGATAGAAATGTAATTCAAGAAAAGGAGTTAGCTGCATTAGATATATGGTCTAAAATATGGAATGAGGATCCTTCATCTAAAAGTGGAATTAATTTAAAGATAGCAATTGCAACATCATTAGAATTTGCAAGTACAGTTAATACTTGGTTGACAGACAAGCCTATAGATCCTATTGAAAGATATTTTAATTTTAAAAATGCAAACGAATCCAATGAATTATTTCCTTGTTTCAAAACGTTAACTGTTAAAGATTTAAGGAATGTAGTAAATGTTAAATTGACAAATGATGATATAGTGTGGCTTAGACAATATACTAAAGACTTATGTGAAGATAAAGAAAGTTCAAAATTTAAGTGGCAAAAAGAACATATACATGGTAAAGACTTATTAAGCCAAGACAAGATAGCTCAAAGTGATTATACAATACAGTATACAAGAACTAATCCAGAAGGAAAGAGTGTATTTAGACCAGGATTTTATGGTGATAATCCAACAATAGAAAAAGTAGTCGAATATGGAGGAGTATGTGGTGCATTATCAAAATATGGAACAGCATCCTGTCAAGTATTTGGTGTTCCAGCATATCCAGTAGGACAACCAGGACATTGTGCATTTCTTTATTTAACTTCAAAGAATGAATGGCAAATAGGAAATAATATATCAGGGTGGACTGGAACAAATGGATTTGATAGCACAATACCATATATGTTATTAAATGAAACTTTAAGTTTAAAGGAAGAATCATACTCAAAATCAGAAAAACTTAGAATGGAAGCTAGTAATGAAGGCTCAAATGAGAAGGCACTTGATATACTTGATAAAGCTATAAAGGCTGAACCACTAAATTATAATGTTTGGGAAGATAAAATTAATATAACACTAAAGGATCCAAAAACATCAACAGAAGATTATAGAACCTTAAATGATAGTATAATAAATACTTTTAGTAGTTACCCACAGATTATGGAAAATCTTCTAGTCAAAATTAGAGATAAAGTAATTAATAATGATAGGGTAGAACTTCAAAATTATATATCACAGTATGAAAGATCATTAAATAGCGTTACTGAACCTAGAGAAAAATTATATGCAAATAAGTTATTAAATGATATGTATAAAAAGGGAATGTATTTAGTTGCATTTAGCTTTGATGGAACTGATGGGGGGAAGTTAAATGGAATTAAAAAAGATGTTGATGAGTATAGTTTAGATGGTGGTAAAACATATAAAGTAGCTAGTTCTGATTCATTAAAATTAAGTAAAGATGAAATAGAATCAATTAATTCAACTAATGGTATATTAGTCAGAGTTAAAGGTAATAAAGGGTATAATCTTATTGATATAAAAAAAGGTTCTAATATAAGTATATCTAATAATGATGATGAGAACTTAATTTTTGGCTTGAATAATAAAATGGAGTTTTCAATTAATAATGGAGCAACTTGGATAAAATATGATGGCAGTAATTTACCAGATTTAAGTCATAATGTAACTTTATTAGTACGCACAGCAGCCACTAATAATATTGCATCTGGAAATGTATCTAAAGTGATATTTACAGATAAGGAAGCACCAAAAGGATTAATACCTCACTCAAATATAATAATAGATAGTTTTTCAAGCGAGCAAGATAATGGTAGTCAGGCTGCAAATAAAGCTATAGATGGTAATATAAATACTTTCTGGCATACAAAATGGGATAGAAGTGATAAAAAACCTTATATAACTTTAAAATTAAATAAGGAATATGAAGTATCAAAAATAAGTTATACACCAAGGCAAGCAGGCTATAATGGATATATAACTAAATACAACATATATACTAGTACAGATGGTGTAAATTTCGCTAAGGCTACGAGTGGTGTATGGCAATCTAATAATAAAGTTAAAACAGCAGAATTTAATAGCATAAAGGCAAAATATATAAAGATTGAAGTAATAGAAGGTGTTGGTGGATATGCATCAGCAGCAGACATAAGTGTATATTCAATTTAATTGCTAGTAGGAAGAACTATATACGAATTTGTATATAGTTCTTTTTATATAAAAATATTGGTTTAATTGTAAGGAAATACATATATATTACGAATACTATATTAAAGGTAACATTTATAAAGAGGGGGAAGAGTATGTATAAGTTAGCATTAAAACTAATGAACAAAGACGGAAAGGGTAATTTGTTTTATATAATAACAATTGCTATTACAACTGCATTTATATTTAATATGATAAATATATTATTTATTGATGGAAGTGGAATTTTAGATATTAATGAAAGGGTAATATTTACAACACCTATATATGCAGTTATTTTTTTAATATTTTTTCTAATAATTTATTCAAATAGTTATTTGAGTAAATTAAAATCAAAGGAAATAGCAATAGAAATGATAAGTGGAGTAAGTATATTTAAGCTTGGAAGTGCACTTGCATTTCAAACATTACTACTTACAGTTATAGGCTATTTTATAGGGGTAGTAATAGGACTTTTTATCGTTCCTTTATTTTGCTTTTTAGCAAAGGCTAGTGGAATATACTTAATATCAAAAGAAGCATTCGTATTTAGTGCTTTTATTTGTATACTTCAAGTAGCTTGTATAGGGATAATAAACATAGGCTACGGATACAGAACATCAATTTCAGACCTTATGAGAGATAGAGATGGAATTGGTTATATTAAAGATAATAAGAAAAGGAAAGAATTATCAATATTAGATTTTAGGTTCTTTATATATACTGTATTACCAGTTGGGTTCATTTTTATATCATTAGATAGACAAAAAGAGATTGCAGGATTAATGGCAATAGTTATTTTAATATCTATATATGGAGCAATAAGCATAGTAAAAATATTTATGCCAAAGTATATAGATAAAATTAAGAGAAAACATTTAAATAATAAAATAAAATTAATTTCTCTTAATAACGTAAAAATAAAAATAGTTAAAAATAAAGTAATAACCTATCTAATATTTTCAATGTCTATAGGTTTAATATTTTCAATGCAATTTTTAAGTGGTTTAGATAAGTTTACCCTATATAGTAGGATCACATTTATGGTGACTATGATATTAATTGCTTTTATGATTATTTACAGAAGCTTTTTTGAAGGGATAGAGGAAAGTAAAGTTTTTAAAGGACTATTACTTATTGGATTTAGAAAAGATGATATTAAAAATATCATTAAAATTGAGCTTAAATATTTTTATGGAATCATAATCGGTATTCCACTTATAGTTATAATTATATTTTTAGTTATTCTTATGATGAAAGGGATTATAGATTATATATTTTTAATAAGTTATATATTAATTTATTTTGTAATAATGGGAATAACTACAGCAATTAGCTATATTGGGAACTTAAAAATAATGAAAAGTGAATTTGATATGGAGGGAGAATTATGAAATATATTATAGAAGCTAATAATGTAACAAAAAAGTATTATAGAAAGTTTAAAGGAATGAAAATACCTGCTTTAGAAAAAGGGGCAGAGGAGTATGTAGCAACAGCGCTAAATAATGTGAGTTTAAATATAAGTGAAGGCGAATTTGTTGTGCTAATGGGGCCTTCAGGAGCTGGTAAATCAACTTTTTTAAATATGATTTCAACAATTGATGTACAATCATCTGGAACTGTTAAAATACATGGAGAGAATATTAAAAAAATGAGTGAGGATGATATAAGTAAATTTAGATATGAAAATTTAGGTTTCATATTTCAAAATTTTAATGTTTTGAGTAATCTTACAGTAAAAGAAAATATAGTTTTACCGCTTACATTAGCAAATATTTCAATAGAAGAAGTAAATGATAGGGCAAATATGATTAGTAAAAAGCTAAATATTGAGGATATTTTAGATAAATATCCGGACGAATGTTCAGGGGGGCAAGTTCAAAGAGTATCAGCTGCAAGAGCTCTAATAAACAATCCAGATATTATAATAGCTGATGAACCAACAGGAAATTTAGATACGGTTAATTCTCATGAATTGTTATCTTTTTTAAAGGAACTGAATGAAAAGGAAGGAAAAACTATAGTTATGGTTACTCACGATCCGATGATTGCAAGCTATGGTAAAAGAATTATTTATATTAGAGATGGTGTTATAGAAAAAGAACTATTGAAAAAATCAAAAAATCAAAATGAATTTTATTACGATATTATTGATTATGTTTCAAAGGAATCAAGAAATCTTTTTGAAAAAATCATTAAATAAAAAGAGTACTAGCTATATAATATATAGCTAGTACTTATTTTTTAAAAGAAGATACAAGTTTGTTTCGACCACTTTCTTTTGCTAAGTATAAATTGTGGTCTGATGCTTTAACTAAATCCTCTACGGCAATATTTTTGTCAAAAATAGTATAAGAACCTAAACTACATGTTAAGGTTATAGAAAGACCATTATATTTAAAATCATAATCTTCAATTGATTTAACTATACTTTCACCTAACGTATTTATTTTATCTAAACTAATATTTCTAAAAAGTATAAGAAATTCATCTCCACCAAACCGACCAAGTAAAGCATTGGTACCTTTTAAGTTTGAATTTAATATACTTACAAAGTCTTTAAGTACTTTATCACCTATAACATGGCCATATGTATCGTTAATATTTTTGAAAAAATCAATATCAATCATCATAAAGGTAAGTGGGTAAATGGATTCAAGATTCGAGTTTAAATCTTTTTCTAACTGATCATATATAAACTTTTTATTATATATTTTAGTTAACTCATCTGTTGATAAAATATTATCAATATTACTAAGTAAGTTATGTATAGAATTATTATAAGAATCATCTTTATAATAACTATTTTTAGAAATGTTTTTTATTAATTCAACAATGAAAGTTTTATCTTCAATTTTGAATGGTGTTGATATAACTAAATATATTTCATCATTTTTAAGCTCAATTTTGAAAAATGTATCATCTTCAATATATGACTTTATTGATGTGCAATCTTTACACATTTCATTACGTTCCCAAAATTTATAACATGAAAAATTGCTTTCTATTATTTCACTATTATTTGAGGATGTATTTATAATTGTATTTTTTATTGGGTCTATAATCCTAATGTAATCATATAGATTTTTAAACGGGGATAGTCGTATTTTTATATCATCAAGTAAATTCATAGTTTCCCTCTTATTCATAAAATTAAAAAAATGTTTTTATTTTAACTATAGTATAAAATAGTTAATAGGTAAACCTTATTATGGAAAGTTAATATTTTGTTTACCTGCATTGCGAATTTATAACTATAACATAGACAATGTTTTTTTTCCCTACTATAATGTAGTTATACAATGAGATGATAAAGGAGAATGACATGATTATAGAATTAAAAGATAAGAAAATGGAAGAATCATTAAAGCATTTAAGAAAAGCGATTGAAATCGTAGGGGGATGTGATTATTTAGAAAAAATAGATAATGATTCAGATTTAATAGAAGAAATATTAAGATATGTATTTTATAAAGGGGAAGCTACTATATGCATAGATGCAAGAAATTATACAGTAATGGAACTTTGTACTTTGAAAACAGAATTTGAAAAGTATTTCTTAAAAAATAAGTTGAAAGTAATTAATAGAATTGTTTCAAAGATAAAAGAATACAATACTCAATTAGAAAGTAAAATAAGAAAGTTTAAAAAGAGCAATTCAATTGATGAATTTAAAGTAATAGTGCAGGAAATTGAAGATAGATATAAATGGGAATTTGATAATTTCTTATTAAATTATATAGATAATATGGATGAAGATAAAAATTATTATGGTGAATATTTAAAAGAAAAAAGAAAGCAAATGATAGACAGTATATTAATGAAATTAGGTATATAAATTTTAGAATAAATATATTATAATATGAAAGAAAGTTCAAACTTAAAGAGAAATATCTTTTTTTGTTTGTTCTTCAACAAAAGTATTATACGAGTAATCTAACAGAAAAGAGTAATCTAAACTGGAAGAAAGTTAATTTGATAATGTACAATTGGGGATATTTAGGTTTAGAATTTAGAGTTTGTAATTTTAAATACGCAATTTAATATATCTTTCTTTAGCATACGTATTAGGCTGATTTTCTTTAATGTTATAAGAAAGTCAGTCTTTTTTATTATGAATTTTGGAGGTTTTTATGAAAAAAATAGCAGTAATTAGCGCTATACTTGAGTACCCAAAGGAGTGCCAAGAAGAATTTAATAATGTTGTATCTAACTTTAGGGGAAGTGTAAGGGGAAGAATGGGCATACCTTTTGAAGAAGGTATTTCAGTAATTTCTTTAACAGTTATAGGAGAGCTTAATGAAATAAATAGCTTAACTGGAAAGCTTGGTAATATTAAAGGTGTTACAGTTAAAACAGCAATAGCAAAGAAAGAAATTTAAGTAAGAAAGGGTAGAATATGAATACAAAAAATATTATAGATAAGTTATATAAAGAACATAATGCAAGTAAGGAAGAACTTCTATACATTTTAGACAACATTACAGATGAAGAAAGTGAGTATTTAACAGAAAAAGCTAATGATATAAGAATGAAAAATTATGGTAATAAAGTTTATATGAGAGGTCTTATTGAATTTACAAATTATTGTAAGAAAGATTGTGCATATTGTGGAATTAGAAGAAGTAATAAAAATGCCGATAGATATAGATTAACATTTGATCAAATTATTGATTGTGTTGAATTAGGAGATAAATTAGGTTATAAAACTTATGTCCTTCAAGGTGGTGAGGATGCATACTTTACAGATGAAAGAATGATAGAAATTATAAAGGAAATAAAGAGAAGATTTCCACATAATGCAATTACACTTTCATTAGGAGAGAGAAGTTATGAATCTTACAAAAGGTTATTTGAAGCTGGTGCAGATAGGTACCTTTTAAGACATGAGACTGCAAGTAAAGCGTTATATCAAAAACTTCATCCAGGAGCATCATATGATGAAAGAATGGAAGCATTAAGAAATTTAAAGGCAATAGGATATCAAGTAGGTGCTGGATTTATGGTTGGACTTCCGGGACAGACAAATGAAGATTTAGTTAAAGATTTAATGTTTGTAAAAGAGTTTAAACCTGAAATGTGTGGAATTGGACCGTTTATTCCGCAAGGAGATACACCTCTTGGTGGAGAAAAAGCAGGAACACTTGATAAAACAGTTTTGTTATTATCTTTAATAAGATTGTTACTACCAGATGTATTATTGCCAGCAACAACATCACTTGGTAGTATTGATCCCCTTGGACGTGAAAAGGGAATTAAATCTGGTGGAAATGTTGTTATGCCAAATCTTTCACCAACAGAAGTTAGGGATAAATATGCTTTGTATGATGGGAAAATATGTACAGGAGATGAGGCTGCAGAGTGCAGAATGTGCATTGAAGGAAGAATGAGAAGATTTGGATATGAAGTTGAGGTTTCTAGAGGAGATAATGTTAATTGGCTTAAAAATAAATAGTAAATATAATTTTTAGGAGGAAAAAATATGTTTATAGATCATAAATTAATTAATGAAATAATAGAGGAAACAAAGAGCCCTACAAAAGAAGAAGCAATAGAGGTATTAAATAAAGCTAAAAATAAAGAAAAGTTAAGCTATAAAGATATTGCAATTCTTTTATCTGTAGAAGATGAAGATACAGTAAAAGAGATGTACAAATTAGCAGGAGAAATAAAGAGAAGTATATATGGTAAAAGAATAGTTATGTTTGCACCACTTTATGTAAGTGACTATTGTGTTAACAATTGTGTTTATTGTGGATACCAAAGATGCAATAAATTTAGTAGAAGAAAACTTACTCAAGAAGAGGTTGCACAGGAAGTTCGTATATTAGAAAAGATGGGACATAAAAGACTTGCATTAGAACTTGGAGAAGATCCGGTTAATGCGCCAATTGATTATGTATTAGAATGTTTAAAAACAATATATAATACTCAAAATGAAAATGGTCAAATAAGAAGAGTTAATGTAAATATTGCAGCAACAACTGTAGATAATTATAAGAAACTTAAAGAAGCTGGAATAGGAACATATATATTATTCCAAGAAACATACAATAAGCCAGTATATGAAAAAATGCATCCTAAGTCATTAAAAGGGGACTATGAGTACCATTTAACTGCTTTTGATAGGGCGATGGAAGCTTCAATAGATGATGTTGGAGGCGGAGCATTATTTGGGCTTGCAGATCCTAAATTTGAAGTCCTTGGACTTATGATGCATAATGATCACTTAGAAAGAAAATTTGGAGTTGGATTTCATACAATATCAGTACCAAGACTTAGAAAAGCCAAAGGTGTTACTATGGAAAACTTCCCACACCTATTAACTGATGAAATGTTTAAGCGTATTGTTGCTGTACTTAGAATAGCTGTTCCGTTTACAGGACTTATACTTTCAACAAGAGAAACAGCCAAAATGAGAAAAGAAGTATTAAGATATGGAGTGTCTCAAGTATCAGCTGGATCAAGTACGGGAGTTGGTGGATACAAAGAAAGAGAAGAAAAGGGATACGATGATAAGCAATTTGAAACATCTGATGAACGAACACCACTTGAAATTATTAAGGAATTGTTAGATGATGGTTATATACCAAGCTATTGTACAGCATGTTATAGAACAGGAAGAACTGGTGATAGATTTATGTCTCTTGCAAAAAGTGGAGAGATACAAAATGTATGTGAGCCAAATGCTATAACAACTCTAGTAGAATATGCTTTAGATTATGGTGATGAAGAATTTAGAGAAAAGGCTCTTAAGACTGCAGATAAAGTAGCTAATGAAATAGAAAATGAAAAGACGAAAACAATCGTCTTAAATAATATTAAAAAGCTAAAAGAAGGAACAAGAGACCTTTTCCTATAAATGGGAGATGATTGTATGAATAACACACCAAATTCAAACAGGAAACATATAGCTATTTTTGGAAACACTAATAGTGGAAAATCTTCATTAATGAACAAGATATTAGGTCAAGAAATGTCATTAGTGTCAGAAGTAGAAGGAACTACAACAGATCCAGTTCAAAAAGCTATGGAACTTATACCGGTAGGACCAGTATTATTAATAGATACTGCAGGTCTTGAAGATAAGTCAGAACTTGGTGAGATTAGAACTAAAAGAACTATGGAAGTTTTAAAAAAGACTGATGTAGCTGTATTTGTTCTTGATGCATCTAGTCCAGATTTTGAATCTTTCAATAAGTGGAAAATCGAAGCTTTAAGATATAATATACCATTTGTTGTAGCAGCAAATAAAGCTGAAATTGCAAATAAAGAAATTGTAGAAACATTAAGAGATAAATATTCAGATGTTATATGTACATCTACAGTAACTGATATAGGAATCGAAGATTTAAAAGAAGCACTAGTAAAAATATTAGATAAAGAAGAGGATGAAAAATCATTAATAGGGGATTTAGTTCCTTATGATGGTAAAGTAGTACTTGTAGTCCCAATTGATTCTGAGGCACCAAAGGGAAGACTTATATTGCCACAAGTACAAGTTATAAGAGATTGTCTAGATAATGGTATAAAGAGTTATGTTGTAAGAGATACAGAACTTGAAGGTGCTTTAAAAGATCTTAAAGATGTTGATTTAGTTGTAACTGATTCACAAGCTTTTAAAAAGGTTAGTAAAATAGTTCCAGATAATATTAGACTTACAAGCTTTTCAATACTTTTTGCAAGACAAAAGGGAGATTTAAATGTATTTATTGATGGAGTTAATAAAATTAGAAGTCTAGTTCCAGGAGATAATATTTTAATATCAGAAAGTTGTACTCATAATGTATCTCATGAGGATATAGGGAGAGTTAAAATTCCAAAGCTTTTAGAGAAGTTTATTGGCGGAAAACTTAATTTTACCTATAGAGTAGGACATGATTTCCCAGAAGATATAGAAAAGTATGATTTAATAATTCACTGCGGAGCTTGTATGATAAATAGAAAAACTGTACTAAATAGAGTGAATATTTGTAATGAAAAGAATGTTCCTATTACTAATTATGGAGTTGTACTTGCATTTTTAACAGGAATACTTGAAAGATCAACAAATAATCTTATAAGAAAAGATTTGTAATATTTATTTTAGAGTTGTATAATGAAAATAAATTAAATAGCTAGGGGTGCTTTGATAAAAGCTGAGAGATAGTTTTATTTACTATTAACCCTTTAACCTGATATGGATAATGCCAGCGGAGGGAAGCAAAATTTTTAGTTATGTTTATATAGTAATTAATGGCTTTCTGTGTGTTTCACATGGAAAGCCATTTTTAATAAATATAAAGTAAGATTACTTTTCCGAAGTATAATATGTTTTGGAAAAGTAATCTTATTTTTTTTATAAAAATAAGAGGGAGTGTATTAAAGATGAAATTTACAGATTATTTATTTGAAGAAAGTAGAGAAATATTTGATGGTTACTTAGAACATCCATTTATTAAGGAACTTGGAGAAGGGATATTAGATAAGGATAAATTTAAAGAGTACCTTGTTCAAGATTATTTATATTTAAAAGAATATGCAAAGGTATTTTGTGTTGGAGTTATTAAAGCAGAAAGTATGGATGAGATGAAGTTTTTCTATAACTCAATAAAAGGAACTATGGAAGATGAGACAGCAGTACATATAAAATATTTAGAAGGGTTTAATATTAGTACTGAAAAAGCAGAAAATAGTAAAATTAACCTTATAAATACAAGTTATACAAGTTATATGTTAGGACAAGCGCTTACAGGAGATATATATGACATTATAGCAGCAGTACTACCATGTACATGGAGTTATAGTTATATTGGAAGAAAACTTTTAGACAAGTATAAAAATAAACTAGAAAATAATTTTTATAAAGATTGGATAGAAATGTATGCATGCGAAGAGTATGATAAATTTACTGAATTGTGGATAAATTATACAAATGAAAAGTGTAAAGACTTAAGCAAAGAGAAGAAAGAAAAACTTAAGGATATATTTATAAAATCAAGTATTTATGAAATGCAATTTTGGGATATGGCATACGAAAAGTGTGAGGAAAAATAGATGATAATAAATGGAGTAATAGTAGTAGTAACAATTGTAATATTTATTATATATGGCAGTAATTTAAAGAAAAATCCATTAGGAACTAAAAAGTTAGTAGCAATAGGGATGTATTCTGCTATAGCCTTTATGTTATATTTAATACATTTTATAACATATCCTCAAGGTGGAGGAATAACATTATTTTCAATGCTTCCAATAATGCTATTATCAATATTTTATGGACCAACTGCAGGGGTTACAGGAGGACTTATATTTGGATTACTTAAAGTTTTTAATAATCCATTTATAATTCATCCAGTTCAGTTTTTACTAGATTACATATTATCTAATATGGCTCTTGGATTAGTTGGGATTTTTGGAACAAATAGAAGATTAAATATTAATATTGGAGCAATATTTTCAGTAGCCTTAAGTGTAGCTATTTCAATATTATCAGGTGCTGTATTTTTTGGTCAGTATGCGCCAAGTGGAATGAACGTTTTTTTATATTCATTTATTTACAATGCAAGTAGTGGTGGGGTTGAAGGAATACTTACTATAATTGTTATGAATCTATTACCAATTAAAAAACTTAAAGACATGGCACTAAGAGGAAATTAGAATTCTATACTAATGCTTTTTATGTTATAGTAAATAAGTAAATAAAAAGCATTAGGAGAAAGATATGAAGAACGAATTCGAAAAATATAATTTAAGTAAGGAAATAATAAATTCATTAAATGATTTATCATATACAAAACCAACAGAGGTTCAAGAGTTAGTAATTAAAGAAGCACTTTTAAATAAAGATTTAATAGTTAAAGCTCAAACTGGTAGTGGAAAAACTGCAGCATTTGGTATACCATTATGCGAAAGAGCTGACTGGGAAGAAAATACGCCTCAAGTACTAATACTTGCACCAACTAGAGAGCTTGCTATGCAAATAAAAGATGACATAATTAATATCGGAAGATATAAAAGAATTAAAGCTGTGGCATTAGTTGGTAAGGAATCTTTTAAAGAACAAGAAAATAGTTTAAAAGGGAAGGTTCACTTTGTAGTTGGCACACCAGGAAGAATACTAGATCACTTAGACAAAGGTACTTTAAATGGAAAAGAGTTTAAATATTTAGTAATAGATGAAGCTGATGAAATGTTTAATATGGGATTTATAGGTCAAGTAGAAGGCATATGTAGAAGACTTACAAGAAATAGAACTACTATGTTATTCTCAGCAACAATGCCAGAGAAGATAACAGAACTTAGTGAAAAACATATGGATAGACCAGTTCAAATACAAATTAAAGAACAGAAGCTTATTACTGATAGAATAACTCACGGTTTAGTAAAAGTTGAAAACAAGGAAAAGCTTAAGTTTGCAAATGAAATACTTATAAGTGAAGTGCCAGAAACAGCAATATTATTCTGTAGAACTAAAGATAATGTTGAAACTGCATATGAATTTTTTAGAAATAAAGGATATTCAGTTGATAAGATTCATGGTGATATGCTTCAAAAAGATAGAACAAGAAAGATGGAGCAATTTAAAGATGGAACATTTAGAATGTTAGTTGCAACAGATATTGCTGCAAGAGGAATTGATGTGGATAATATAACACACGTAATTAATATAGATATTCCTGTTGAAAAGGAAGCTTATGTTCATAGAATTGGAAGAACAGGAAGAGCTGGAACTAAAGGTAAGTCAATTACTTTAATGAGTCCTTATGAAAATAAGTATTTAGAGAGAATAGAAGAATATATTGGGTTTAATATTGAAGACTATTCTATAGATCAAAGTGATTTCAACCTAGAAGATAGAGAAAATATTTTAAAAATGAAACCAGAAATAAAAAAGAAAAATAAAAAAGTAAATAAAAATATTATGAAAATATACTTAAATGGTGGAAAGAAAAAGAAAATAAGAGTTTTAGATATTGTTGGAACAATATCAACTATAAATGGATTAGAAAAAGATGATATAGGAATAATTGAAGTTAAAGAAATGGGTTCAACAGTTGAAATTTTAAATGGAAAAGGAAATATTGTACTTAAAGAACTTCAAACTAAGACTATTAAAGGCAAGAAGCTAAGAGCAGAGAAAGCAAAGAAATAAAATTCAAAAAGAGCAAAATGTTAAATTCACTTTATCGGTTTTTTGTAAAGTGAGAAATTTAATCTTTTGCTCTTTTTTTATGAAAGTATTGGAAATATTAAACAAAAGAATGTATAATATTGGAATGACATATTTTTTATAATGAAAATAATTATTTTATTTAATCATATTAAAGGTGGTAATTAAATACTATTAGAAGTAAGAGATAGAATATATGGTGTTACATATAGTAGATGTATGTTCAAAAATGAAGGGGGATAAATGATGAAATTTGAGTTAAAAGTACCAACTGAAGTTATATTTGGAGATAATGTAGTAGAAAATAATTATATGAAGTTTAATAATGAAGGTAATACAGCATTAATTGTTACAGGAGGTATATCTTCTAAAGTAAATGGTGCATTAAAGGATGTATTAGATGCACTTGATAAAGTAAATAAAGATTACTATATATTTGATAAAGTAGAAGAAAATCCATCTCTAGAAACAATTGAAGATGGAAGTAAACTTGGAAAACATGTAAATGCAGATTTTGTTGTAGGAGTAGGTGGAGGATCATCATTAGATGCTGCTAAAGCTATTGCTATAATGATTAAAAATAAAAATATTACAAAAGAAAGTATTTTTAGCGAGAAAGATCTTTCAGGCATTCCTGTATTTGCTATTCCTACAACATCAGGAACTGGAAGTGAAGTAACGCAATACTCAATTGTTACAGATAAGAAAGAACAAACAAAGAGGAATTTAGGACAGAGCATATTTCCTAAAATATCATTTTTAGATCCTAAGTATACAGAAAAGCTAAGTCTTCAGTTAACAAGAAATACAGCGATGGATGCATTTTCGCATATAGTAGAAGGATATTTAAATAGTAATTCAACAGAGTATACTGATAAATTATCAATAGAAGCTCTTCAAATTTGGAGTGAAGCTTTAGAGTCACTTTAAAAGGGAAATTCACTAAAAAGGATAGAGAAAACATGATGCTTGCATCTACGTTAGCTGGAGTTATAATTTCTAGTAATGGAACATCAATTCCGCATGGTATGGGATACTCTTTAACATATAATAAGGGAGTTCCTCATGGACTTGCAAATTGTTGTCTTTTCCCAGAATATTTAAAGAGTTTTAAAAATCATAAAAAGGTAAATAATATAATAAATATATTAGGATTTTCAGAACTTGATGATTTAAATAAAACTATAAAGAAATTATCAACTGTAAATATTAGTATTACAGAAGATGAGATTAAAGAATATACAGATAATATGTGGAATAATAAAGAAAAGCTTAAAAATCACTCA
The DNA here is from genome assembly GCF_036643715.1 of Clostridium sp. Lineage (GTDB taxonomy): Bacteria > Bacillota > Clostridia > Clostridiales > Clostridiaceae > Clostridium. Next base: position 17,970 of record NZ_JAVXRL010000041.1, read on the forward strand.
GAAGAAATAACATACGATGAGCTTTATAAAATATATTATAATAGTTTAATTGGTAATGATAAATAAAAATTATATATGATATAATGAAAAAAAGAAAATAGAAATGAGGAATAAATATGAAATATACTTTTAAGTACGAAGATAGAGAAATTGAATTAACAAAAGAAAATCTTATTGAAATAATAAATGATGAAGAAGCTCCAATTTCTGATATAGAAATTGATAAGATTTTAAATTTATTAAATGAAGGTAGCGAAGTAAAGTTTGAAAAAGCTTATTATAGTGCACCTTGTGAAGAGTGTAACAGTAACTTTAAAGAAAAGAAGAGTATAAGTGAGTATTTAGAATATTATTTTTATATATACACAAAGGATGATAAATACGTAATAAGTGATATATCAAAAGAATATGAAAACTTAACATTCAATAGATTAAAATTAGAAGGAAAAGTAGACAATAGTTATATAGTAACAGTTATTGTTTGTAATAATTGCTACGAGTACTTAGTTCAAATAGAAGAAATCGATATATAAATATAAAAGTGGAGCTGTTTTTTAGCAGCTCCTTTTTTGTACTATAATTTTAAAAATGCTATCAAAAGTAGACATAGCCCTGAAACCCAAGAAAGATTATTATTTGAAGATGGGACAATTTTTTTACCAATAAAAGATCCAAGCTTTATTGATATAATACCAAATAAAAAACATGTTATTATCATAAATAAAGAGTTTACATTAATGAAACTAGCACCAAATCCAACGGCTAAGCTATCTATAGAAAGTGCTAGTGCTAAATAGATGGATTCTTTTAAAGATATATTTTTTGATTTATCAAAGTCAGCTTTTTTTTCATCTAAATAAACTTCTAGTGCAAATTTGAAGTCGAATAATTTAAATGTAAGAGGCTTTGTAGTATTAGAAAATTTATTCATAAATCGTTTAAAGAACCCTTCGAATAGTTTATATATACCAAGTGTTAAGAATATTGAAAAACTTATTATTTTAGGTAAATAACTAGGGAGTACCCCTTCTAAATAATTTCCTAAGAAAAGTGAAGTTGCTAGTATTCCAGCTGAAATTATATTCATAATAATAATATATATATTAGGTATTTTAATTTTATCTGCGCCGTAAGCGATACTTGCTACAAAAGAATCTATAACTAAAGAGAAAACTAAAATGATAGCTTCCATAAACTCACCTCAGAAATACTTAATCTACTAATTATTTTATGACAAATTTCAACAAGCGTGAAAAGATTATTTTTTTGTAAGAAATGAGAAGTTATAGTAACATATAATATAGATAAGTAAAAGGAAAAATAGTGACATTGAAAGGGAAAATAAATGTTTAGTGTAGAGGGAGTACTTAATTTATTAAGTAATTATAGCGAATTTGCAGTAATTATTAGTTTAGCAATTAGCATATTAATTGCTATTTCTGGAGTTATTCCATCTGTTTTTGTGACAGGGGCGAATATACTGTTTTTTGGACCGATTACTGGTTTTTTTATATCTTTAATTGGTGAAGTTATAGGAGGATGGATAACCTTTAGATTGTATAGGAAAGGTTTTAAAAAAGGATTTAATAATCTTACTAAGAAGCATCCACTTTTAGAAAAAATAGCAAAAAGCAAAGGGAATGAGGGAGCTTTTTTAATTTTACAAGGTAGAATAATACCATTTATTCCTTCAGGTTTTGTAACTTTAGCAGCAGCACTTGGAGAAATTGATGATTTAAGATTTAATATTGCCACTTTAATTGGTAAGATACCATCAATTTTATTAGAAGTTTTAATAAGTTATGGAGTTATATCCCAAGGTCAAAAAGGAATAGAGATTTTACTAACTATTTTGGGTATTTACTTTATTTATAGGACTATTAGAAAAAGAAAAATATGATATAATTAAACAAAGAAAATGACTTAATGTAAGGGGAGAGCAGAAGTATGTATAAGTTAATAGCACTTGATATGGATGGAACTTTATTAAATTCTGATAAAAAAGTATCAGAAAGAAACAGAGAAGCAATAAAAAAAGCAACAGAACTTGGAGTATATGTGGTACTAGCCTCAGGAAGACCAATTGATGGATTAGTAAGCTTTTTAGATGAACTAGACTTAATAGGTGATGATGATTATGTTTTAAGCTATAATGGTTGTTTAGTTCAAAAGACTAAAAGTAGGGATGTTGTTTGTGATGTAACAATTAAAGGAAAAGACTTTAAAGATCTTCTTAATATAGCAAAAGATGCTGGAGTAAATATTCATGCATTTTCAAAGGATAGAGGGTTAATAACACCACATGCAAGCAAATATACTATATATGAAGCAAGCCAAAATGGAATAGAATATCATGAAATGGATTGTGATACTATAAGCGATGATGAAGAAATAATAAAGGTAATGATGATAGATGAACCTGAAATATTAGAAAAAGGAATGGAAAAGTTACCTAAAGAGGTTTATGAAAAATATAGTGTAGCAAGAAGTACACCATTTTTCTTAGAATTCTTTAACAAGGAAGCTAATAAGAGAGAAGGATTAAAACTTTTAGCGAAACATTTAGGTATAAATAAAGATGAGATAATTACTATGGGAGATGAAATGAATGATTTTCCTATGATTGAATATGCAGGACTTGGAGTTGCAATGGGAAATGCATGTGCAGGCATAAAAGAAATTGCAAACTACATAACTGATACAAATAACAACGATGGAGTTGCAAAAGTAATAGAAGAATTCATAATAAAAGAAAGAATATAAAAACTAGGAAAAGAGACTGTTGCGTTATTTTGCAACAGTCTCTTTTTAGTTAATGTTATTATTAAAGATAATGCAAGTTGGTTCTGGCACCATAATTTCATCAGAAGTATAATGTATTTTTCCGGTAGAAGTATCTAATTTATAAGATGATAGCTTATCATCTAAAAGGCTTGCAACTATTAACCACTCTCCGTCAGGGGTAAAGTTAAAGTCTCTTGGGTTAGAATTAGATAATAAAAATTGACTTTCAAGTTTTAAAGTTCCATCTTTTAGTATACTGTAGCAAGTTATACTATTTTTCTTTCTTTCTGAAACATAAATAAATTTATTTGATGGGTGAATATGAATTGCAGCACCTTCAAATTGTATTGGTGAATCATCATATAGTGATAATACATCTATTATATTAAAACCCCAATCATCATACTCTATTGTGAATATTTCAGCTGTAATCTCTGTTAAAACATAAATAATATTAAGCTTATTATGAAATTCTATATGCCTAGGTCCAGAATTATTTGTAAGAGTTATAGAGTAGAGTTTAGTAAAATCAGAGCTGTTATACATTGATATTTTATCAAGGGATAAATTACAAGTTGCTAAAAGTTTATTATTTGGACTTAAGGCTGAATAATGCATTTTTGACGAATCTTTAAGAGTTGTATTTAAAATTTTTACTAAATTAAAATCAAGGTTATCAATTAAACTATAAACATTAACTACGCCTTCATGATAATTTGATGTAAATAAGTAATTATTCGAATTAGAAATAAAGCAAGGTGGTTTCTTACTATCAGAAATGCAATGCAATTTTTCTAAATTTAAACTATTTATATTAAAAGAACATACGCCACCTTTTAAGTTAGTACCTTGTGTGGAAAATAAAGTTTTATTATCATCGCTTAAAGAGAGATAAGTTGGATTTTCAATATTATAAGCTAAAGAAACTTCTAAAAATTTTCCATATTCACTATCGAATAGAACTCTATAAATTCCATCACTTTTTTTCTTTGTATATGTTCCTATAAAACCTAAAATTATGTTCCCCATTTTAATCCTCCTAAAAAATATTATAAAGATATTATACCATAATATAAAATTAATTACATTTAAAGGAAAATATGATTTAATAAAATAGGGGGTGAATTTATGCCAATTAGAATACCTTGTGAATTACCAGCATTTAAAGTTCTTATGAATGAGAATATTTTTGTTATGAATAATTGTAGAGCAAATACTCAAGATATTAGACCACTTAAAATATGTATATTAAACTTGATGCCTATGAAAATAGAGGCAGAAAATCAACTTCTTAGGTATTTGTCTAATACTCCAATTCAGGTTGAGATTACTCTTCTTCAGACAAGAAGTTATAAGTCTAGAAATACATCTAAGGAACATTTAAATAAGTTTTATTCCTTTTTTGATGAAGTTAAGGAAGAAAAATTTGATGGTATGATTATAACCGGAGCACCTGTTGAAAAGTTAGAGTTTGAGGAGGTTGTATATTGGGATGAACTTAAAGAAATAATGAAATGGAGTAAGAAAAATATTCATTCAACCTTGCATATATGTTGGGGTGCACAGGCTGGACTGTACTATCACTATGGGGTAAGGAAAAAAGAACTTAAGAGGAAGATGTTTGGAATATTTAAGCATTTTGTAACAGATGAGAGAGATGAACTTGTAAGAGGATTAGATGATATTTTTTATGCACCGCATTCTAGACATAGTGAGGTTGTTAAAGAGGATATTATTAAGAGAAAAGAACTTAAAATATTATCAGAATCTGCAGAGGCAGGAGTATTTATTGTAGCTTCTAATGATCTAAGACAAGTCTTTATCACAGGGCATCTAGAGTACGAAAGAGATACCCTAAAAAAAGAGTATTTTAGAGATATAGAAAAAGGGTTAAGTATAGATATACCTAAAAATTACTTTAAAAATAATGATATATATTTAGAACCTATTGTAAGGTGGCGTGGAAGTGCAAATATAGTTTTTGGGAATTGGCTGAATTATTGTGTTTATCAAAATACACCATATGATATAAATTCAATAAAATAATTATTTAATACTGCAATATGGAAAATATTGCAGTATTTTTATGCAAAAATATAACAATAAGTTGAATAATATTTTAAATATGCGAAAAAATATGACAAAATGATTGAAAATATGACAAATAAGTGTGTATAATCAATTAGTGATAAATTTGAAGCAATGGAGTGAATAGAGAGTGGAAGAAAACAGAGAGAAATTTTCATCAGGGCTATCAGTATTTTTTGCTACATTAAGTTCAGCAGTAGGTATAGGAAACATTTGGATGTTCCCATATGTTGTTGGAGAAAATGGTGGAGCAACATTTATTATTATGTATTTAATCTGTATTCTTATAATTGCAATTCCTATTTTAATTAGTGAATTTGCATTAGGAAGATATACAAGAAAAAATATATATGGCGCTGTAGAAAGCATTACAGATAAAAAATTCTTTAGAATAATAGGAATAATAGGGATAACCTCATCTTTTTCTATGTTATTTTTCTATACAGTAGTAACAGGCTGGGTATATTCTTATGTATTTAAAGCACTTGGAGGAGCATTTAACGGTGCTAGCGCTAGTCAATTAGAAGTTATGTTTAACAATGCAAGTTCAGGTGTTGTAGGACCAATTGTTTGGCAAATAGTAGCTTTAATAGTTGCAGGGTCAATACTTGCAATGGGCGTTAAAAGTGGAATCGAAAAGATGACTAAAACTTTAATGCCAGTTCTTATAATATTATTAGCATTATGCGCTTTAAGAAGTGTAACATTACCACATTCAATAGGTGGAATAAACTTTTTATTCAAGCCAGACTTTAGTAAAATAACGTTTAATGTATTTATTTCAGCATTAGGGTTAGCGTTTTTTAAACTATCAGTTGGTACTGGATCAATGATTACATATAGTAGTTATTTTACAGATGATAATAATTTAATAAAAACTGGTACATCAGTAGCACTTGCAGATACTTTCGTATCATTACTTGCAGGGTTAGCTATCTTCCCGGCGGTATTTTCATTTGGGCAAGCTCCTGGAAGTGGTCCAGGATTACTTTTTGATACAGTTCCTTTAATATTTTCAAAGATGCCAGGGGGAATGGTACTAGGAGTAGTATTTTTCTTATTAACTGCAATGGCAGCAACTATGGCAACTATCTCAATTTTAGAAGTATTAACAGCAACGCTATCTGAACAATTCAATATAAAGAGAAAAAAAGCGATTATAATAAATATAATTATTATTGCTGTATTTGGTTCATTAGCTGCATTATCAGCAAATGTTAATTCACCTCTAGCAGGAGTAACAATATTTGGATTAACATTTTTTGATTTCTTTAATGCACTTATATCAAAGGTTTTATTACCTATAAATGGATTCTTAGTTACGGTACTTATGGGTCATGTAGTAAGTAAGAAAATATATTTATCTCAATTAACTAATGATGGAACATTAAAGAATAAATATATAGTAAAGTGTATAACTTTCCTAGTAAAATATATTACACCAGCACTTGTATTAATTGTATTTATTAAAACATTTATATAATATGTAAAATTGGCTATATCAAAATTATTTTGATATAGCCAATTTTTTTATTAAACTTACTGCTATTTTAGATGAATTAAGTGCTAAAGATACACCTGCACCTGGATGTACTGATGCACCTACAAAATATAAATTAGTAATATTTTTAATAGTGCATTGGGGTCTAAAATATAATAAATTTTTAATTGATGGTTTTATTCCATAACATGCACCACCATAACTATTAAAGTATTTATAAAAATCATAAGGGGTTATGACTTCTTCATCTATTATTAAATTATCAAAGTTTTTAATGTTTAGATTTTTAGACAGAGTAGCTATAATTGAGTCCCTAACTTTTTTTATAGTTGTATCATCCCAAACAATATTTTTATAAAGAAGATTTGGTACTCTTAAATTAATAGTTAAGTA
>NZ_JAVXRL010000042.1:0-24676 GCF_036643715.1 Clostridium sp.
ACAACTTTTTTGAATTTATTTTCTAATTTCAATTAAGTTATATTTTCTTGCGATTGCTGATGTCACACAGCTGATGTATATCATTATATACTGTTCTTCGACAATTTCCGACCACATTTTATCTATATTACTACTTTATTCTTTTAATACTCTTATTTACTCTAAATAACTCTATTTAACACATATCAACACACTAGGATAAGTGTGCTCTTTATTTACTTGAAATAAATGAAAAAGCCCATGAAATAAGGCTTTTCACAGGCTTTTTACTAAACTTATTATTTTAGATAGTACAGATTCATTATTAAAATCCATTGGAATCTCATTTGGAAAGTATTTAACCATTCTAAAAATGTATACTAATATAAACAAAACTATAATTACTACTATAGATATATCTATAACCTTAGAATACTTTGAATTGACTTCCTTAATTCTAATCATAATTAAAACTATTAAAATAGGAGCTGCTAAAAATAACGGATGAAATCTAAATGCCTCACTAAAGTTTCCACTTATTGCTTCAATCCACGCTCTAGTCATTCCACACCCTGGGCATGGCACCCCTATAAAAGTTTTCATTATACATTGAATATCAAATACTAATATAAATGCAAATATTAAAACTAAACTTATGAAATACTTTAGAATCTTATTAATCATTAATTTGAAGTTCTTTCATTTTTAATGGTTATTGTTAATGTAACTAATAATCCACCCCACAAAACTACTGCTCCTATTAATAAAAATGTAATTGCACTTCCTGTCATTTAAAATACCTCCTCTATTTCTACTTTATCTATATCTTCATCATCTATATTATAATTTAATTGATCATCCCTCTTCCAAGGTTTCTTACTTAGTAATAACCCACCTATAATACCAAGCCCTATAATTCCCCATCCATATAACAATAATGATTTAGAATCATATCCACCATATGGAGTTTTTATTTCTGTTATAACACTTTGTACCAATATAATAAATAGTATTACTGGAGTTATATATTTTATTATTATATCCCACCACTTTCCTATCTTAAAATAAGAAATAGCATTTGTATGATCTCTTATTGTTTTAGGTTTTACTATCCAGCCAACTACGAATACTTCTAATAACCCAACAACGACTATTCCATAGTTATTTATGAAGTTATCCATAATATCTAATAAATATAATCCAGCATTAGTTGCAAAAGCAGTACTTATTAAAAAACCTATTAAACACATAACAGTTACTACTTTCTTACGTACCCATCCAGTTTTATCTATTATAGCTGAGGAAATCGCTTCTACTAATGATACGGATGATGTAATACCTGCGAATGTAAGACATGCAAAGAATAATACTCCAAGGATATTTCCCCAAGGTCCCATTATAGTAAATACTTTTGGAAATGCTATGAAAGCAAGTCCTATTCCACTTGATACTACATCTTCTATCGGAAGTCCTTGTGCTGATGCCATAACACCAAGAATTGCAAATACTCCAATTGCAGCTAAAAATTCAAATCCGCAATTTGCAAAGGCAGTCATAAAAGCACTATTATTTATATCAGTCTTTTTTGGTAAGTAACTTGAATATGTCATCATAATCCCTGTTGCTAAACTTAAAGAAAAGAATACTTGCCCATATGCTGAAATCCATACTTGCGGATCTTTAACTTTTTCAAAGTCTGGTGTAAATAGTTTATTTAATCCAATTGATGCTCCCTCTAATGTAATTCCTCTTATTACTATTATTATCATTATTACTAAAAGTGTAGGTAATAGTATCTTACTTATCTTTTCAATTCCACCCTTAACTCCTTTGTAACAAACATACCAATTAATAGCCCATATTAATGCAATGCCCACTAGGATCGGCCAGACTATTCCACCTAAATGTAGTGGTGAATCTGATAAATTTAAAAAATCATTATAAAAGAAGGAATTAGTATCATCTCCCCATGTTTTAGTAAAACTCATAGTTAAATACTTAATTGACCAACTCAATATCATAGAATAATAACATAATATAATTCCTGAGCTTATAATTGGCCACCATCCAATCCATTCAAATTTCTTATTAGCTCTTGCTAACGAAAGTGGTGTTGAACCTTTATACTTATGCCCCATTCCATACTCTAATATTAATAGCGGTATACCAGCTGTAAATATTGCAACAAAGTATGGTATTAAAAATGCTCCTCCGCCACTTGAATAAACAACATACGGAAACCTCCATATGTTACCTAACCCAACTGCAGAACCTACTGCTGCAAGAATAAATCCAAGCTTACTTCCCCATTGATCTCTATTCTCCTCCATATTAGCCCCCTTAAATTAAGTGTTAAATTTTTACATTAAATAATTAAACAAAAAGCTCCACATTTAAATATGAAGCTCCAAAGCTCTAAATTATATTAAAAGCCTCATATATTATATGAGGCTTTATTTATTGATTTATACTTATATTATATAATTATTTCATAATTTGTCAATGTATAACTATTTTTAATGATAGTTTTTTATTATTTAGCTCTTTGTTCTGTAAATTTAGAAATAAGCATTGTGCAAACTGTATTTCCAGCTGAATTTATTAATGTTGCTGGTGCATCTATTATTGTAGCTATTACAAGCATTACTGCTAATCCACCTGGTGGAAATCCAAATATACTAAGTATTAACATCTCACCTATAGCCCCACCACCTGGAACTGCTCCAACTGCTGCTCCTATAAGAAGACCTACTGCTAGTATTGTTATAAGTGAACCTATGCTATCCATATCTTTACCGAATATTCCAAACAAGAACATTATTTTAAATATTCCTCCAACAACAGATCCATCTTTATGTATATTTGCCCCTATTGGCATAACTATATTAGCTAATGTTTCTGAAACGCCCATTTTTTTAGCCGCTTCTATGTTTACAGGTATACATGCTGCACTTGAACATGTTGCTATTGCTGTAACTGATGGTTCTGTTGCATATTTCCAGAAAGTTTTTACTCCTTCTTTCTTTCCTGCAACGTATGCATATATACTAAAGAACCCAAAATAATATATAACTGTTATTAGAATATATACTCCAAATACTTTTGCATACCCACTTAGTATTTGTCCACCTAATTGACCTATCATTGTTGCAAAATACGCTCCAAGTCCTATTGGTGCATAATACATTATTATTCCCATCATTTTCATTGTTACTGCTGAACCACTTTTTAAAAATGCTGCAAATGGTTTTCCATCTTCTTTTGCAAGCATAGTCGCAAATCCTATTAATATTGAAAATAATATAAGTGCTAATAAATTATTTCTTGATAATAATCCTGAAAAATCATTAACTGTAATACTTGAAACTATCTTTTCAAGAACTCCAACACTTTCTGTATCTGGTGTTACTGCCCCGCTCATTATACTGCTGAACATTGATGGATCCAATCCTTTTACTGGATTAAATACTTTAAAACTTACAACTGCTATTATGCCTGCAATAGTTGCTGTTATTGCAAATACTATTACAGTTGTTCCTAATATTTTACCTAGTTTTTTTGAATTATCCATACTAGCAATTGCTGAGGATATACTAAAGAACACTATTGGTACTAATAATGTAAATATTAAATTTAAAAATAAGTTACCAAAGGGTGCAAGTACTTCTGTCTTCTCACCGAATATTATGCCTACAATTCCCCCAATTATTATAGAACATAATAAAATTAATGATGATTTGTAATTTTTTAAAAACTTCACTTTCTCATTTACCTTTCTTCTTTCTAGTTTAAATTTTATATGATTATAGATTATACAGGGATAATGCTTAATTTAAAATAGATATAAAGAAAAAGCGTAATTCCTTTAATAAAATTACGCTTTTATTATATATTCCTTATTTGTATACTATATATTCTCTAAATTTTAATTTAACTTATGTATTATTAAACTATCATATAAAAAGCTAAAATAATCTTATACTATCTGTAAACTTTCCATTTTCCATTTCAACTTTATATAAAGCAATTCCATCTAAACTTGCTTCGAAAGGCTCAAATATATCTAATACAAAATCAAAAGCTTCTTTCATCTTCTGTTTGTTAAGCCCCATAGCTAAACTACAATGTGGATTCCACTTACCTGGTAAATAATAAAGCCTAGCAGTTTCTTCAAATTCTTTAAAATACTCATAGTACTCTTTATGAAGAGTAAGTAATTCATCTGTTACTACTGGAGTTGTAAAACACGCTCCCGTATCTGGAAATACACCTAATATATCAAATCTAGTATCAACAACTTTAATCTTTGATTTGAATTCCTTCATCTTTACTATAAATTTTTCTTCATCTATCTTCTCGTAGATTGCTAGAGTTATATGTGGGCTTAATCCATCTGTATTTATTAAACTAGAATCAATACCACTTTTGCTTAATTGTTCCCATATCGATTTTACATATCTTGATGATCTATTGTCTAAAAATATATCTACTATATACATATTTTTACCTCCCAATTTCCTATATCCTGTTTTACCATAAAGTATCTATAAAACTCCTATTATATATTCTATCACATCAATGCAAAACAAAAAGAACATTCACCATTTATTAGGAGAATGTTCTTTTTATATTATTTATTTCATTCTATCTATAAGAAGTTTTTAAAGCTTTCTTTAAAACTTTTGGATTCTTTTTATATTGTGTTACTGGACAAATTTCTTTATTCTTTACATCAAATAAACTATAAATAGCTATTCTTGCTCCACGAACTGAGTATTCTTCAGTAAATACCATATCTTCTGGTATTTCAACAAATTGACCAATCATTGCAAAGTTTGTTGAACCTTTTGGTATTACTTGTGGACGATCACTCATCTTACGTGGTTCAAATTGTGAATCAATATATGGCATCATACATGGTATTACATTTACTACTGATTTCATAATTTCTTCTAAGTGTTCTTCCATGTGTAATTGACAAATAAGTTCTGTTAATAGTTCTTCACCAGTACAATCACGCATTGGTTTCTTTACATAGTCACCAATTCTATCTGTGTATAATCCGTATCCCCAGAATATTGTTGTATCCATTGGTTGATTTGTAAAGTGTGGTTGCGCTGCAACTACTATACTCATAAGCCAGCTTGAATCTTTAAATGTCATTAGAGCTCCACTTCCTGGAATATTACCAGAGAACTGTTCTATTAACTTTAGCATTTTATCGCCTTTACATGTTACAGTGAAGCTTTCCCAGTTTGTTTCTTCTGGACGTCCAAAGAAAGGTTCTGGATTACCAAGTCCGGGTTTCTTTCCTGATATTTTAGACCAAAGATCTCCTGATATTGTACCATTTGGTTCATATTTTGGAGCTGAATTCATATCACTTAAAGTTGCACAATCTGTCATACAACCAGCTGTCATAATACAAACGTCACCATCTTTTAAATCTATAATTCTTTCATTACCATCTTCTTCTACGTGAATTGCAGTTACTGTTATTCCTTCACCTTTATTGAAGTCTAAATCAGTTACTGTACTACTAGTATTAAAATCAACACCATAATTACTTAAGTAAGTTTTTAATGGAAGAATTACTGAATCATATTGATTATATGGAGTACGTGTAACACCTTCTAATGTATTAATACGAGAGAATTCAAGTATCATACGACCCATATAACGTTTGAATTCAAAAAGACTAGACCACTTTTGGAATGCAAAAGTTGTTTGCCACATATGCCAGAAATTAGTTTCAAAGAAATGTGGTGTGTGACTAAACCAATCTTCAATTGTTAAATCATCTAGCTTTTCTTCTGGAGTTATCCATAACTTACCTAATGCCATACGATCTGCATTATTAAAGCCCATGCTAGTTACATCTTGTATTATTCCATACTTATCAACTAAACGAGCTTGTGCATGTGTTGGATGTAAATGGTCAAAATTAAGTATCTCTTCTGTTACACTCTTACCTTTGAAGTCTAGTGATGGGATGCTAGAGAATAGTTCCCAGAAGTTTTCGTAAGTTTCTTCATTTAACATTCTACCACCACGGCATACAAATCCATTTACAGGATCTCCTGCACCATCATTACTACCACCTAATATTTTCATACCCTCAAAAATATGGATATTTTCACCTTTAAAGTTACAATCTCTTATAAGATAAGCTGCTGCTGATAATGATGCTAATCCACCACCGATTAAGTATACTTGTTTGTTTTCATAATCTATCTCTGTATTAATAGTTTCAGGTTTTTTTGATTTATTTTTAATCTTCTTTGCACTTACTGCCGCTAATGTAGCTGCCCCTGCTATTGCCCCAACTGCAAGCAATGCATTCATATTATTATTCTTTTTCTTATTTATTTTTCTTCTCATAAAAATCCCCTCAACTTTCCGTTTAAATTATTTCTTTCATTACTATAATTATAGATTAACAATTTTTAATTGTAATTAGACAATGTTAGGGTTTTGTCTAAAAAATAGAGTAATTTACTACAATAAAAAAAGCTTTAGAAATTCTAAAGCTTTTTTAGTTAATATACTTAAATTTTGAAATCTTTTGGATCATGAGTTTTTGCTTTAGGTTCTCCAAAAGCTGCTTTTGCACTTTCTGCTTGTGGATTATGATTAATATGCTTTTTTGTATCCTTCTTTTTACCCATAAATATCACCTCAAAAGTAGTTTGTACAAATTATTACTTCTATATACTACTTCTTAGACTTTCTTTGTTTTCTTCCTTTAGCTTTTGCTTCTTTGCCAACATATAATGATTCATACACTTCGGATATTTTATCCCAAGTAGCCTTATCTACTACTCCAGTTTCTTTTAATCCAAATATTTTTTGTAATTTTAAAATAGCTTCTTTAGTGCTATCATCAAATTCACCAGTTACTCTAACTTCATTTATTCCATAATTATTTTTAGATAAAACATTAATATATTTTTGTAATACAGTTACATATCCACCTGTGTCTTTGACTTTTAAATCAACTCCTGGATATTTATAATATATATCTGAAACATTTATATTCTCTACACTATCTAAACTGTTGTACACCTCTATTAACTTGTTCCAATCATTAACTCCTACATTACCTGTAACGTCTAATTTAAAAAGTTTTTGCATTGCCATTACAGCAGCAGTAGTTTTCTTATCAAATTCTCCACTCACATTTACTTTTGGAATTTCTTTATACTTATTTGATATTGAATTCAAATAAGTTTGTAGCCACTTAATGTCCTCTCCTTTTGATGACTCTTTAAGAACATATCCTGGATAGTTATTTGAATATTCCTCTTCAACCTTTACAGACTTCTTATTAATTCCTTTATAAGTCTCATATATTTTATTCCAAGTGTTAGCACCAACTAATCCATCTTGAGCTAATCCGAATAATCTTTGGAACTCTAAAACTGCATTTCTAGTTGCAGCTCCAAATATACCATCTGGTTTAATAGTCGGTATATTATAATTTTTTGATATTGTAGAAAGGTAAGTTTGCATTTCTCTTACTTTCTCACCTTTTGAACCATAACTTAATATATATCCTGGATATTTTCCATCAAATTCAGGATTAGGCTCTTCTGAAGATCCACCTTTTGAAACTTCTTTATAAACTTCATATATTTTATTCCACGTATTCTTACCAACAAGGCCATCTGGTGTTAGTCCAAATAATCTTTGAAACGCTATTACGGAATCTTTAGTTAGATTGCCAAATATACCATCTGGAACAACACTTGGTATATTGTAATGTTTTGAAATTTCAGCTAGATACATTTGCATTTCTCTTACTTTATCTCCTCGCGAACCATATCTTAAAATGTATCCTGGATATTGACCACCATCACCCCCACCATCTGGATTATTATCCTCTGGTTCTTGTTCGAGTTCTGCAAGTCTTTTTACTCCAACATAAATATTAGATATACTGTACCAAGTTGCTCTTCCAACTATTCCATCTTGAGTTAAATTAAATACCTTTTGAAATACTTTAACCGCATTCTCAGTATTTTTATCAAACTTCCCATCCGTTACAGGTATTTTCGGAATCGCAGGAAAGTTTTGAGATATTCTATTTAATTGTTTCTGAATAACTTTAACATTTTCATTTTCATCATTAAGTCTAAGTGGTGATCCTGGATAGGATTCTGGTATTCCTTCAATACTAGTTGCCCTTACTAATTCTTTATCGTACCCAAAATAATGTTTAATAATTTCTAATGCGTTTTTGCCTGAATTAGCTAAACTTACAGTTCCCCACTGAGATAACCCAGCACAAGTAACAGTTGTTCCATTACAATATTGAGCAAAGAACGGAGTCTTATTTCCTACCGTTACAATGTATTCGCTAAATATTTCATCAACTATTTTACTTATATTATCGTATATATTTCTTCCTTTTACGAAATATTGGTCATACGCAGTTGAGTTTGTTATTTGAAATGAATATCCCTTATTTCTATACCATTCTGTATAAATTCTATTTAGTGCAAAAGATATTTGACAATAAATATTAGCCCTTAATGATTGTTCTGGCCATGTTGGATAAATTTCGCTAGATGCAACATTTTTAATGTAATCAATAAAACCAACAGTAACATTTTCTGCATTTGAAGTTGGTGTACCTAAATGTACTATTATAAATTGAGGAATATATGGTTTATCTAAAACAAAAGGTTGCTTTTTAGGTCCAACTTGCTTATCTCTTAAAGCTTTAGTTGCTAATTGATTTGGTGGTATAAATATAATCTCAGGGTTATTACTATATTTACTTATTTCATCTTCTTCAGTAAGTTCAATATTCTGTATTGAAGTTTTACCTTCAAAGACACTAACTCCTTCTACAATAACCGGCTTAAATCCATCAGCTAAAACGTATATGTTATATCTACCATAAGGAATTACTCCTTCTTCATATGGCTTTTGTGATAAGCTTTTTTCCGGTGTTTCTACTTCTATCAGTTCGCTTCTTCCACTAATATCAAATGCATCTTTGTTTTCATAAATTACACTATTAGTATCAGCATTAGTTATCTTTAAACTAGCTTTAGTTTTAGGTAAAGCATTCTTTACCTTAAATAATCTTACTAATATATATCCTGTCGTCAAATCTTTGTTCTCCTAATAAATTATTCTCGTATTAATTTATTCAGTTTATATATATGTGTGAATTAAGTATAGCCCTTGGTATTCCAAGGGCTACTAATAAATATTATATTCCAAGTTCTTTTAAAAGATCTTTTGGCTCATTTAAATTATAATCAGCTTCTATTCCTGTTAAATCAGATGCCCCCCAGAGAGCTATTGCAAAATCCATACCTGCAGCCTTTGATGCTTTATAATCAAAAATCGTATCTCCAACGTAAATACATTCTTTTGGTTCTATATTTAATATTTCTGCTGCCTTTAGTAGTGGCTCCGGATGTGGCTTATGATTTTCTGTATCTTCTGCTAATACTACACTTTTCATATATTGTTGTAATCCAGTTGGATAAAAATCAATCTCATATTGCTTTCTCATTTTTGAACTTGATATTCCACACACGATTCCGTTTTCATGTAAAGTTTTAATAGTCTCATTAAATCCTTCATATAATGTAGCACTCTCTTCAAAATCATTGACATACGTTACCCATTTTTTATAAGATTCTTCTATGTTTTCAAATCCTAAAAGTTCTATTGTCTTTTTACCTGCGTAAGCTTTATATTTTAATAATTCATCGTATGGTGTATCATTGCCAAGCTCGTCCTTTATTAACCTCTGTAAAGGAATTAAATTCATTCTTTCAGTATTTAATATAGTTCCGTCTAAATCAAATATAATACATTTATAATTTTTCATAACCTCTCACTCCCTCTATTAATCTAATTACACTCTAATGCCCTTTTTCTAGCTATCATTTTTTCTTTCTCTGTTGTCTTAATTGTAATACCATATTACATTCAATACAATTATTTATAATTCCATAAAGAAAAAACTCGCATAAATTATGCGAGTTTTCTTAATTAAACGCTCATTCCCATTATCATTCCGATAACGTATGGAATTAACCATATAGCCCATACTGTTATACTAAATTTGTGGAATGTTGCTTTCTTCTCTTCATTACCTTTAAATAGTACCCAAGTTGCCCATAGTGCATGGAATAACATAAGTACAATAGCTAAAACTCCTGTTATGCCGTGTATAGCAAGTTGAGTTGCACCGATTGATATATCACCAGTTCCAGCTATTCTTTCCATTGTTAGCGTACCTGTTGTATCACATATTAATCCTAACCAAAAAGTTATTACATGCCATTTCTTTAATGTGTTTGACTTTCTCTCTGCCCAAACCCCTATTGTATAAAATATTAATGCTAAAGTAATAGTAATAATTGCAAATATTAATTTTCCATCCATTTTGTATCATCTCCCATGTTTTTTAAAATAGTTCTTATGCGAACCATTTAGTTCCTATGCGAACTATTCTACTATCATTTATATGGCTTGTCAATAAAAAATGTTAAAAAAGAGTTAGATATTTTTTTATATCTAACTCTTAATAATATTATTTATTCTATTTCTTTGTTTTAGATTACTACAGATCCATCAACAGATAATATTTCACCGCTTATATAGCTTGCCATATCAGATGCTAAAAATAAAAATGCATTTGCGATATCACTAGCTTCTCCAATTTTTCCAAGTGGAATGTTCTGAGCTATCCTATCTATTATATTTTTATCAATTGCTGCAACCATATCTGTAGCTATTATACCCGGTGCTACAGCGTTTACTCTTATTCCATCTTTACCAAGTTCTCTTGCTAAAGATTTTGTTAATCCATTTACAGCAAACTTTGATGTAGGATATCCAACGCCTGATTGTTGACCATATATACTAACTACTGAACTTGTATTTAATATTACTCCTGATTTCTGACTTTTCATTACTTCTGCTATAACTTTTGAGCAGTTAAATACTGCCTGAACATTTATATCCATTATTTTTGCGAAATCTTCATCACTTTGAGCATATATTGTTTTGCTGTCACTTACTCCTGCATTATTTATTAATACATCAATACGTCCCCATTTTCCTAAAACTACATCTCTCATACGTTCTATTTCTTTTATGTCTAGTAAATTAGGGTAAAGTCCCATAACTTCGTAATTTGAATTAATTTCACTTATTTCTTTTAGTGCCTTATCAACAGATTCTTTTCTTGAACCACATAATATAACTTTAGCTCCATTTGAAAGAAATTTTTTAACCGTAGCTAAACCTATACCTCTAGTTCCACCTGTCACTATAACAACTTTGTTCATTATACTTTTTGATAAACTATCCATATTAATTCACCTCTCATTTTTTATTTGTACCCTCTTATATATTATTTCTACTTAGGTAAAAATATTTTAGCAAATTCTATATTATCAAATTCATTCTCTTTTATATAATTTAATAAATCAACTAAATAAGTTTTGTGATGTCCTATTACCTTTGAGAAAACTTGAATAAATGCTACTACATCTTCTTTTGATTCAGATTTATTACTTAAGTATTTTCCTACTAAGTAAAATCTGATGAATGAGTATCTTGTTAAAAGCATAATGTATCCATCAAATATTGATTCTGTTTCAGAGAACGGGAACATGTAGTTATACATAAAGTTAACTAAGTAATTCTCGAATATATAACTATTGTCATTTATAAAGTTTTTAGTATAATCTTCAAATGATTTTATATATAATTCTGAATGGTTACTTAAGTTATCCCCTTCATTAAGTTTGAATACTTCTATAACTTTTTTTGTATCTTCTTTAAAAGGAATACTTTCTACATCTCTTGATACATTTAAAAATCCAATCATCTTTTTAAAGAAATCTACTTGAAGAACATAGCTAAGTTCATTTTTCTCATATGGATCTTTAACTATATTTATATCGTATTTCTTTATAAAATTGGGTACATTACTGAAGTTAGATTCAATTTCATCTTCTAATTTATTTATAAACTCACCTAATATATATAATCTTTGGTTTAAATCAAATTTTCTATTTTTTATTATTTTAATACTTAAATCTCGTATCTCTTTAAAATATTTTAAAGGAGAATTTTTAAGTCTTTTATCTTTAGTGTCAATCTCACTTGATACTATATGTTTTCCTAAAGTTTCGTTGCTTTCACTAAATTCTATACCTTCTTCTTTTAGTAAAAGAATTCTTGCAGCTTCAGGACAAGATACATCAAGAGACATTTCATAATATCCATCTACTATGTTAGTTATTCTAGGAAATGATGTACAAACGTTTGAAAGATATTCTTCTCCAAGCTTTGAATAGATGATACAGTAATTTTCTTCATCTAAAAAAGGACATCTTTTCTCGCCTTTTAACTTTACTTTCCCATAGTCTACATCACTACATGTGTAGTTTTCATTGTTATGAACATTTTTCTGGAACATTCTCTTCATTTCTTTATCTTGAACTTTATAATATTGTTTGAATGTTGTTTTATCAATTTCAATATCCCATCCAATGCAGCAGCTATCTGTACATTCTCCACCAATACACTTAAATTCTTTAAGATACTTAGGATATCTTTTTTTTATACTTTTTTCCATCGTATACTTCCTTTACTTATGAATTAATTCAACTTTCTTATATTATATTTATTTTACTATAGTATTTAGTATTTGTCAGATGTGTATCTATACTTTCCTTTAATAGAATAAAACTTGTAAATACATACCGGAACACTTAAGTATATATAATGAAATAATGGTATAATATATATAAGTTATTTATTTTAAGAAAGGTTAAGGTAGTTTCATACATGATTATATAATCTATTTTTCAAATTTTAATTACAACAAAAAAAGTATTTATTTAGAACCTTTTTTTGTTGCGCTTAAATTTAAGGAGAGTAGATTATAGTGAGGTATGTATGTTGTCCTTTTAACGGCTATATATACTCTCCTATATTTTATAGGAGGGATTTTTTATGTCTTTAGCAAGATTAAATAAAGTAAAAAAGTATTATGGTGATAGATTAATTTTAGATATTGATAAATTAGAAATTTTAGATGGAGATAGATTTGGATTAGTTGGTATTAATGGTGCTGGAAAAACAACACTTATAAAAACATTAATAAATGACTTACCAATTGATGAAGGCACTTCTTATATAACTAAAAGTTTTGCTTATATAAGTCAGTCAGAAGATGCTAGTGATACATTTTTAAATAATGATTTAAAAAATGTATTTAATGCACCTATGGAGTATTATGATTTTTTATCTGGTGGAGAGAAAGTTAAATTTAAAATAATGAAAGCTTTAAGTGAAAATAAAAATCTTATTATTGCAGACGAACCAACTGCAAATCTAGATAAAACAAGTATTGAAACTCTTGAGAAAATGCTTAAAAGTTATAAAGGCGCATTACTTTTAGTTTCCCATGATAGAAATTTTTTAGATTCATTATGTAATACTATTATTGAAATTGAAGATGGAAAAATTAAAGTTTATAAGGGGAATTACTCTAAATATTTAGAGCTTAAAAATTTAGAAAGAGAACACTCTGAATCCGAGTATGCTTCTTATATAAATCAAAAGAAGTATCTTGAAAGTGCTATCATTAGCAAGAAATGCTTAAATGATAGCATTAAAAAGACACCTAAAAGAATGGGGAACTCTGAAGCTAGGTTACACAAGATGGGTGGTCAAAGAGCAAAGAAAACTATTGATAATAATATAAAAGCTTTAAGAAGTAGGATTGATCACCTTGATGTTAAAGAGAAACCTAAAAATATAAAGGAAATTAAGATCAAAGTTCAAGATAACTTGAAAATTGCTTCTAAAAATCTTATAGAAGTGAAGCACCTTAATTTAATCGTGGATGATAAGTTGCTTCTTAAAGATGCTAGTTTTAAAATTAAAAATGGCAAGAAGGTAGCTCTAATAGGTAATAATGGTTGTGGCAAAAGTACTTTGCTTAAAGAGATTATCTCTAATAAAAATAGTATAAGGATTCTTGATAATGTTGTTATAGGATATTTTGATCAGTCTCAATATATTTTAAATGATGATGAATCCATATTGAAAAATATTATTAGGGACTGTTCTTATGATGAGAGTTTTGTTAGAACTAACTTAGATGGATTTGGATTTAAAGGTGATGCTGTATTTAAAAAGGTGTCTTCATTAAGTGGTGGTGAGAAGGTAAAGATAGCTCTTTGTAAAGTGTTGTTATCTGATAATAATCTTCTTATATTGGATGAACCTACAAACTATTTAGATATTAAATCTATGGAGTCTCTTGAATCAGCCCTGGCTAATTGTAATAAAACACTTATTGTAGTTTCTCATGATAGGGAGTTTATATCTAATATATGTGATTATATTTTGGAGATAGGTAATCAAAGGATTAATGAATTTAATGGTTGTTATGATAGTTATATTGCTTTTAAAAATAAACCTAAGGTAGATTTAAAGGATAAAGTGAATAAGGATAATCTTATGCTTCTTGAAAATAGATTTTCTGAAGTTATTTCTTTAATGTCTATAGAGAGTGATGTTAGTAAAAAGAGGTTGCTTGAGGAAGAGTTTGATAGTCTGATTATAAAAATAAGAGAATTGAAGAAATCTTTATAAGAATAGTTTTAAGGTAAGTACTGTAGTTTAGTGCTTACCTTTTATTATTTAATGTAAAATGATTTTAAATATTATATCTTCATTTTTCTTTTCCACCGTTAAATCACCATTGTGTAATTGAACTATTCTTTTTGCTATACTTAAACCTAAACCAGAACCTTCATTTTCACTGCTTCTTGCTTTATCTAGTCTATAAAACTTTTCAAATATGTTCTCTAAATTTTCTTCCGTTAACTCTTTACAGCGATTTATAAAAGATATTTCTATATCTTTCCCTTTCTTATCAACTATTACTTGAAATATTGAATTTGCATCACTGTATTTTTCAGCATTTTTCACTAAATTTTCTATAAGACGTGTAAATAATTTAGGATCTATATCAAAGTATAATTCCTTGTATGGATTTTGTAGCTTTATTTCAATATTCTTTTCTAAAAAATCTAATATACTTTCTCCAACTATTTGATTAATTAAATTTGAGATATTATATTTTGTTCTCTCTATTTTTATATTATTATTACTTATCATTGTATATTCAAATAATTCATTAACTAATTCTTTAAGTCTTAAGCTCTTATTATAAGCAATTTTAGTATATTCATCTCTATATTCTTTTTTAATATTCTCACTGTTTAATAATTCTAAATATCCTACCAAGGATGTTAATGGTGTTTTTAAATCATGTGAAATATTAGTTATAAGTTCATTTTTATTATTCTCAATATTTTTTTCATTTGCTATCTTTTTTCCTAGCTCTATGGACATATCATTTATACTCTTACAAAGTTTAGCTAATTCATCCTCACCCTTTACTTCAATTGTTTGCCCAAATCCCTTTTCTTTAATAAAGCTAACCTCTTCAGTTAAAAACTTTATATATTTAACTTTTCTGTTTACAAAGAAAATAAAAGTTGCTAAAAATATGGCAACACCTACAAAAGAAAAAAGGAGAAAGAAATTTATTGATATAAAATAATTAACACCTAAAAGGTATTGTATATTCGGGTTTAACTTCATTACAATTGCCACAAGGATCATAACTCCCTGTATTGCAGCTACAATTGATATTACGACAACTAAAATTAAATATATACTCATTTTATTTAAATTTAATTCTCTAAATCTTTTTGTACAAAATATACATACGGTTATTATAAAAACTACTATTGCTAATAATCTAATATTTTGTGTTGCTACTTCTGAGAAACCCATTACTATTGTTGCATTTTTTTGTTGTATTTCAACTAGTATTGCATACCCTTCTGCAAATACTAATTGTGCTAGAAAAAAACCTATAAAAATGCCTAGTGTTAAACTATATCTTAGCTTTATTTTTTTCTTCATATTTTATATCCTACTCCCCATACTGTTTTAATATATTCAGGGTTTTTAGGACTTTTCTCTATTTTTTGTCTTAACTTAGTTATATGAACCATTATCGATGTGTCACCCACAGCATACTTATTTCTCCAAATATTTTCATAAATTTGTTCAACACTAAAAACCATGTTTCTATTTTTACATAACAATTCTAATATCTTATATTCTGTTGGAGTTAGGTTTATTTCCTTACCTGATACTGTTACCATTCTCATATTTACATCTAATACTAAATCGCCTATTGTTATTATATTTTTATCAGGGTTATTAAAAATAGTGTATCTTCTAAGATGTGATTTAACTCTTGCTATTAATTCCATAGAACTAAACGGTTTTGGAATATAATCATCTGCACCTAAAGCTAAACCTTTTATCATATCTATTTCATCATTTTTTGCTGTTAAAAAAATTACTGGCATTGTATGATTTTTTCTTATTTCTATTAAAGTTTGTAAACCATCAACTTTTGGCATCATTATATCAAGAAGAACTAAATCATAATTTTTCTCTTCAATTAAATTTAAAGCCTCTTCACCATTAGACGCTTTATCTACATTGAAATTTTCTGTTTGCATATAAACAGTTATAAGTTCCCTTATATCTTTGTCATCATCAACTACTAATATATTTTTCCTCATTTCTTTCTCCTTTACAATTTAAAATGTAAGCTGGTGGAAAATTTCTAATTTCTTTTTTATATTTGATATTACAGAAATATTCCTTAAAAAAGTTTAATTTAAATAATGAATATTGAAATGTTATAAAGCTTCCGTCACTTTTTAGTATATTGGATGTCTTTTCTAATATTCTTTTAGAAACATTTAGTGGCAATGATGTAAATGGAAGCCCTGATAAAATACAATCTACTCTTTCTATATTATATTTTTCTAATATTATATCAATATTCTCAGCACTATCATTAATTATTATTACATTTTTCTTATGTCCATATGTTTCTTTTAATATATTGTAAAACTCATTGTTGATTTCAACTAATACAACCGTAGTGTCATCTTTAACTCTTGAAAGTATTTTTTCAGAAAAAATTCCTGTACCTGGACCAAATTCTACTATGCATTTAATATTTTTAAAATCAATAGAATCTATCATTTTATTAGCTAAATATTTACTACTTGGAGCAACTGCTCCTATAGTTTTTGGATTTCTTATGTATTCTAAAACAAACATAACTTTAATCCCTCCTTTACTTTAATTTAATTATAAAAATATTTCTTTAATTAAATCTCTATAAAGATTTTAAGATTTCTTAAAGAATTTATAGATAAAATCTTAGAATATTAGTTTTAAAATTTACTCATTACACTTAAAGGAGAGATTAATTTTGAATAAAAAAAATAAGTTGCTTTTAATAATTATTTTATGGTTAATTGTTATTGGAGTATTATACTATGAAGGTTTATTAACAACAGATGCAAATATAATAGCTACATTAATTAAAGGTAGCCCTGTAAAAATGCAATTGATATTTATATTTTTATCCACAATGAGAGTTGTATTTTTCATACCTCAAACTGTTTTTATTATTATAGGTAGTCTTATATTTGGTCCTTATGTTGGTTTTATTCTTTCACTTTTATCTCTTATGCTTTCTCAAAGTATAATGTTTTTTATCGGTAAATATTTGAGTAAGGAATTTCTAGGAGAAAACTTTGCTAAAAAGCATAGCAAAATTTTTGATGTTCTAAAAATATATAAATATAAAATATTAGCCCTTGGTATAGTATGTCCTGTGCTACCATCTGATTTAATAACAGCTTCTGCTGCCTGTATTAAATTAAAATATACTAAAGCAATTATAGTTATTACTCTAATAGATGCACCTATGATTTTCTTATATAGCTTTTTAAGCACTGGAATTAAAAACAGTTATTTATTAAATATATTTGCCCTTATAGCTATAGTCTTCATATCATATTATTCTTTTATTATTTGGAATAAAATTAATGAATCCATTTAAATAAAAAACACCTTATAGAATTTAATTTTCTATAAGGTGTTTTTTTAGTAATATCCTTTTTCACATAAAAGTTCGTAACAGTCATTTACTTCTTCATCAGTAAATAATTCTGCGTATTTTGGTTTAACAATAGTAGCCTCCATTGTTAATTTAATATGTCCTTCTTCTACTAATTTATTAAAACAATCTGATGTTCTACCTTTTCTGAAAATTTCTTGTGCAGTTCTAACTATTCCAAATCTCTCTATTGTTTCAAGGAATCTTGTCATCTTGCAATCACATTCTTTTTCTGCTATTTCACAATTTTTAATAACTTCCTGTTGTAATTTTTTCTCTAATGCACCCATTTTTTCACCCCGATATTAATTATATTTATACTACTATTCTATAGTATAATTTTTATTTTTCAATTTTAATTTACAATGATAAAAAATACTCTTTTTATCATCCTTTAAATAATTTAGTTGAATTTATCTATATTAAAATTAAAAGCAAACAAAAAGATGCTCCATCCTCGCAAGATCAGCATCCTTTTAGTTAACTTATTCCGTTAATTACAATAGTCTTAAACAAAATAAATTTAAATATATTTTTCTATAATTCTCTACTGTATTATACCAAGTACAAAATCTTTTACTATTTATTCTTTTTAAATATGGATTTTACTCCTCTTTTAACAACATCAAAAAAGCTTAATGATTTAACTATGTGATCTGGAGCAATATAATTTCTAATAGCACGAAGTACTTCCTTTGTTTCTTTCGATGAGAAAGAATATGTACCATTTTTCTTAGTTTGAATTGCATATCTTGGAATCCATTTACCTTTTAGTATTACAGATACGATAACATAATCAACTTCTTCCCAAGGAATTTGGATGTATTTTTGAATATTACGAGAATTATAAAATTCAAAACCTTTATCACCAATCATTATCTTTCCATAATCCGTAAGACCTGTAAAAGCTGTTGCCTCAACTGCTATATCTACTTTTGTGTTAATTGATTTAACCATACGTTCTACCTCTTTTCTACTTAGTATATACTTGTTTATATCTTTATAAATATTTCCAAATTAACTGTTTATAATTCCATTATATAATATCATATAAAATAATTGCTTTAACTTTCTTATGTTTTTAAAAAAAGCCCAGGCTAAGTAAAAACTATTACACTAACCCAGGCTGATTAAATACTATTACATTAAACCTATTAAGTGGAAAACAATACCGATTATAAATAATGCAAGAATAATTATAATTGGTGATACTTTCTTCTTAAGTAGCCACATACAAAGAAGTGTTAATAATAATCCTGCAAGTCCAGGAATTAATGAATCTAAGTTACCTTGTAATGTTGTAACTTTATCAGTAGTTAATGATAAACCAGCTGATTGTTGCATTAACGCTTCTTTTATACCATTTGCACCAGCAGGAAGGCTTCCCCAATCAATGTAAGCACCTTTGCTTAACTGAACAGATGATACAATTGGTGTAAACTTAATAGATACCCATCTATTAACAAGTGATCCTAAGATGAACATACCAAGTATAGATGCACCTTTTGTGATTTCTTGTAATAAGTTACCTGATAAATCTTCTGTAATACGAGAACCTGCTTTGTAACCAAGTTCTTGTGTGTACCAAGTGAATGCCATACGTATAATATTCCAACCGAAGAAGAATATTATAGGTCCAAGAATGTTACCAGCCATAGCTAGTGAAGCACCTAATGCTCCTAATATAGGTCTAACAGTGAACCAGAAAACTGGATCTCCGATACCTGCTAAAGGTCCCATCATACCAACTTTAACACCTTGAATAGTTACATCATCAACAGCTGAGCCGTTTGCACGATCCTCTTCTAATGCTAATGTTACACCAATAATAGGTGAAGCTACATATGGGTGAGTATTAAAGAATTCTAAGTGACGTGTTAATGCCGCTGCTCTATCTTCTTTTGTTTTATATAATTTCTTGATCGCAGGAATTAATGAGAATGCCCAACCACCATTTTGCATTCTTTCATAGTTCCAAGATCCTTGAATGAAAGTTGAACGCCACCAAATAGAAAGACGATCTTTTTTTGTTAATTTTAATTTATTCTCCATTTTCGTCTTCTCTCCCTTCTTAATAATTATCGATAATATCGCCTACTGGATCACCTGTATTTGATCCGCCATTACCTGAACCGCCTTTTTTGCTAAGTGCTAAGTAAATAAGAGCTATAGATACACCGATTGCACCTAATCCCATAAGTGTTAATTGAGGAATAGTTGCTAATACGAAACCAACTGCAAAGAATGGCCATACTTCTTTTGTTGCCATCATGTTAATTACCATTGCGTAACCAACTGCAACAACCATTCCACCACCAACTGCTAAACCATCTGTTAACCAAGCTGGCATAGAGTTAAGTAATGCACTGATAGGACCGGAACCAATTAATAAGATTAATGCTGCTGGAAGAGCTATACGTATACCTTGCATACAAATAGCAATTATTTGCCACATTTCAACTTTTCTAATGTTTCCTTCTTTTGCAGCAGCATCCATAAAGTGTACGAATGCTGTAGCAATTGTACGACAAATGATTGTTAATAGTAATCCTGCAACTGCTAATGGAATTGCGATAGCTATAGCTGAATCAACTCCAGCTCTACCTTGACCACCAAGAACTAGAATAACTGCAGCTGCAACAGATGCTAATGCCGCATCAGGCGCTACTGCTGCCCCTATATTTGCCCATCCTAAGGCAATCATTTGAAGACTACCACCTAAGATTAAACATGGTATTAAGTTACCTGTAACTAATCCGATTAAAGTACAAGCAACTAGAGGTTGATGGAATTGGAATTCATCTAGGATACCTCCCATCCCAGCTAAAAATGCAATAATAATAACTAATATTATTTGAATTATATTTAGATCCACTATGTTAATCCTCCTTTTTCTATTAAAATAATATATATTATTTTAATTTATTTAATTCATCTTGTGCTTTTTTAAGTATTTCGTTCATATTTCCTTTTGAATCATTTGGAACTTTACGAACATCAAAGTCTAATCCAGCTTTTTTAAGTTTATCAAAAGTATCAATATCTTCTTGACTGAAAGCAAGAACTTTATTTGGTTGAACTTTACCTGCTGAGTGAGCCATAGATCCAACATTAACTGTTTTAAGAGGTACTCCTCCCTCTACTGCTCTAAGTAAATCTTCTGGATTTTCAAATAGAAGCATCGCGCGTTGTCCTCCAAAATGCTGATCATCTTTTGCGATTTTAATCATTTGGTTAATTGGAACAACATGAGCTTTAACTCCTGGAGGAGCAGCTTGTTGAATTAGCTTCTTACGAAGTTCATCTCTAGCTACATCATCTGATACAACAATAATTCTTGTTGGTTGTGTTGTCTTTGTCCAAGCAGTTGCTACTTGACCATGAAGTAGACGAGAATCAATACGAGCTAACACATATTCTAATGATCCTGGTGCACCTGCATTAGATTGCTTAGAAGAACTAGCTGATGTTTTTTCTTCCTCTTCAGGTTCTAATGCTTCTGGTTTAACTTTAACTCCTTCTCTAGCTGTTTTAATAATATTAGCTGCAATTTCTTGTGCAGATTCTGATGTGAAACGTGCACCATAAGCTTCTACTACCATTGGTAAATTCATACCAGCTAAGATTGCCCATTTATCTTTATGTTCTTCAAATAGACTGTTAGCTTGGTTAAATGGTGTACCGCCCCAAAGATCAACTAAGAATAAAACCTCATCTTGGTTGTCAAAGGATGCGATTGCATCTTTCATTTTTGCTTTAATATCATCAGGTCCCTCGCTAGGCATTAAAGTAACAGCTTTAACATTTTCTTGTTCTCCGAAAATCATTGAACCAGATTGTAAAATGCCTTTAGCAAAATCCCCGTGACTAGCAAGAATAATTCCTACCATATATATACCTCCTATTTTTTATTTGTTACGATAAGATTTATAAATAAGTTCTAAAAACTTGTAACCAAATTTAATTATTATAATTTTTTTCTCTAAATAAGCTTTATCTACTGCTTTGTTATTTTCACTTATATTAGTAGCAAATATTGTGCCAAAAAATTGTATTAAGAATTGTAAACGTGCTTAAAGCTATATGATTCAATGATTTAAGCTTTAAATTTAGCTATTAATTCTTTTTCTTTAATACACTGCAATCATTTTTTGATACTGTTTTATTTTAGTTTTTAGTTGTTTTGATATACTTATTCAAATATTTCGCCGTTGTATCAAATTTAATTGTCATATAACATATGTTTTTATATATTATTTGGTTTATCGACATTTTTTATTATATTTTTATTTATTATTTCTTTTTTATTTATATATTTTAAATTACACTTAATATTAGCTCTTTAAATAGGACAGGCTATGTAATAGGTTATTTTAATGCTTTTTATGTTGTAAAAATTTACGTTTAATTATTGCTATAATACACTTACCCCTATAATTAATACACTTTTAATATTAATTATTAAAAACAAAAAAATAGTAGCCCTAAATATATCTAGTTAGCTACTATTTTTAATATATGCTATTATCCTTTTAAATTTATCATACTATAATGATGTTACGTTCATTAAATTCTCTTATACATTGGGTGATTTTTTTTAAACTCTATTAAATCCCACAAGTTACCGTATAAATCTTTAAATACAGCAACAATTCCATAATCTTGTTCTTTAGGTTCTCTTACAAATTCTATATTCCTTTTCTTCATTTCATTATAATCTCTCCACAAATTATTAGTTCCTAAGAAAAGAAATACTCTTCCTCCTGTTTGATTCCCTATAAAGTTCTCTTGTTCTAACTTGGATGCTTTTGCAAGTAATATTGCTGTACCATTTGAACCTGGTGGTGATACTAATACCCATCTTTTATTTTCTTCAGGTAAATATGTGTCTTCAATTAATTTGAAATTAAGTTTTTTTGTATAAAAATCTATCGCTTCATCATAATCTTTAATTACTAATGTAATATAAACTACTGATTGAATCATTTTTTCTTCTCCTCTTATGTATATAATTCTTAAAGATTGTCTTTTATCACTCTGCAGGGATTTCCATATGCTATTTTATTTGATGGTATATCCTTTGTTACTACACTCCCTGCGCCTATTACTACATTATCACCAATTGTTACACCGGGCATTATAATTGCTCCCCCACCTATCCAAACATTATCTCCAATGTTAACTGCTGCTGTTTGTGTTTTACAAAAATCAAATGTTCCATCATCTTTTATTTCTCCAAATCTATCTTTTGCATTTGTAGGATGAAATGCAGTATAAATTTGTACGTTAGGTGCTATTAATGCATTATCTCCAATAACTATTTTATTATCGTCCAAAAATGTGCAATTCATATTAACCTCACAGTTATTCCCAAAATATATGTTGTTACCATAATCAACAAGGAAGGGTGCTGTAATCCATAGATTTTCACCTCTACCACCAAGCAATTCCGTAAGGATTTTATTTTTAGTTTCTAAATCTGAAGACTTACAATTGTTATACTCTCTCGCTAAGTCTTTTCCCTTATGCCACTGCGTTAATAACTCTTTATCTCCACAATCATAAAGTTCACCTGCTAACATTTTTTCTCTCTCTGTCATAATGCCCTCCCTCTATAACTTCTCTAATTTACTTTTTAGTTTTAAATTATTATAACATAATTTGTAAATATAACCGTGCTTATAATTATATTCTCTATATAGAGTGGAGTATTATTTACACCTCTGTGTAAGTTAGATTATCTAAATAAAAAATACATTCCTATAGTAACAATTAGTGTAATAAGTCCTGAACAAATTACTAAAAATGCTTTTTGGTATGGTCGTTTTCCGTCCTCACATCTCTTCTCAATTTGATCAAGTTTTTTTCCCTCAGTAAAAGCTATAATTTCTCTGTATGTTTGAATATCGTGAGTTTTCTTTTGTTTTTCAATACGTCTTGCATAATACATTGTAATTCCATATACCACTAACCAAATTACAATTCCAATAAAATTTAAGTAAATAAATAGCGGAACAGGCAATACTACTGATGCTATAAGTAGTACAGTAAAAACCATGCCGTCATGGTTAAACTTTTTAATGTCCTCTGTTTTAATTTCCTCTTTCATTTCTTCTAAATCTCCTCTAACTAGAATATCAAGAGAAACATCAAAGAGGGTGCTTAATAATACCAAACTATTTATGTCTGGATAGTTCTTTCCAGTTTCCCAGTTTGAAATTGTCTGACGTGTTACAAATATCTTTTGAGCTAAATCCTCCTGGGAGAAATTTGAATCTAGTCTATATTTTTTTATTTGTTTACTAATATCCATTTGGTGTTCCTCCTGCTTAAATTTTATTGTTTAAAGGATATTTATGCTATCAAATCTATTTTACATCCCTACTTTTTAATATGTAAAATATGTTTTACATGCCTTTTTATTATACAATAACCTTAGTAAAAAATAACCTTAGGTACTATTTTAAATACCTAAGGTTATGAATACGATATGTATAAAGGAAACACACTACTCACCTTCGTTCGTAGGTGTAAGTTTGCCTGACCAAATCAGAGATTTGGAGGCTTACTTATGATACGGTTCATTCTTCATTATTCTAAATGCTCTATAAACTTGTTCTAAAAGCATAACCC
>NZ_JAVXRL010000043.1:0-23892 GCF_036643715.1 Clostridium sp.
AATGTTATTCTATATATTCTGTTCAATTTTCAAAGACCATTTTTTCTGTGTCGCATTCAAGCGACTATTAAATATTATCATCGTTTCGACTTATTGTCAACAACTTTTTTCGAACTTTTTTTCAAGTTTTCTTGTTGTTTTCGTTTCGTCATCAGCGACGAGATTTATAATATCATATATACAATTATGTATACATACATAATATTTCATTTACCATAAATTATATATATTTTACTCTTTTTTTCTTCTAATTGCTCTTTTTTTCTAATAATGATACACCAGGCAAAGATTATGGATTTTTTTATCGACATCCTCATAGTTTTCTTTAGTTTCCCTTTAAAATAACTAATTAATATATATTAAAATCAATATATTTTATATTATTGAACAAAAAAATAAAGGCCTTTAGTAGAATTTTATCTACTAAAGGCCTAATATTAATTATTTTTCGTCATCTTCACTAGCTCTATCTAATAACTCTTCAATTGAATTATCTTGGATATTTTCATCCATTCCTAATTCAGTTTGAACTAACTCTTCTTTTTCTTCACTGTCATCACTATTAATTTTAGTTATTGTTACTACTTGTTCTTCATCTAAAGTTCTCATTAACTTAACTCCCATTGTAGCTCTTCCTGTTAATGATACATCTTCGATGTTTATTCTTATAACAACACCGCTAGTATTTATAATCATAAGCTCATCTTCGTTCTTACACATTGTAGCTCCTATTACCTTACCAGTTTTCTCATTAATCTTGTAAGTTAATAGTCCTTTACCACCTCTGTTTTGAACTTTGTATTCACCTATTGGAGTTCTCTTACCGAATCCATTTTCACTAACTACTAATAAGTCTTCACCATCAACTGCTATATCCATACATACAGCAACGTCATCATCGCTTAAGCTTATAGCCTTAACTCCTGATGCAGTTCTACCCATAGCTCTAACATCAGCTTCATTGAACTTAATAGCCAACCCATTTTGAGTAGCCATAATGATATTAGCATCTCCTCTTGTCATCTTAACTTTTAGAAGTTCATCCCCTTCTCTTAAGTTAATTGCAATCAGACCATTCTTTCTTAAGTTCTTGAATTCCTTAAGGTTAGTCTTTTTAACTATACCATTCTTTGTACCCATAAATAGATATCCACTTTCATAGACATCATTTACAGTAAGAACTGTTTCAATTCTTTCGTCTGGTTCTATAGCTATAAGATTTATTATATTAGTTCCCTTAGCTGCTCTTCCAGCTTCAGGTATTTGATACCCTCTTAATTTATATACTCTACCTCTATTTGTGAAGAATAGTATATCTGAGTGAGTTGAAGTTACCATAACATGTTCTACGAAGTCATCTTCCTTAGTAGACATTGCTTGGATTCCTTTACCCCCTCTTTTTTGAGCTGAGTATACATCTGATGAAATTCTCTTAACGTATCCTGAGTGAGTTAATGTAATTACGATTTCCTTCTCTTGAATTAAATCTTCAACATCAATTTCATTTACGTTGTTTTCAATCTTAGTTCTTCTTTCATCATTATATCTATTTTTAATTTCTAATAATTCATCTTTAATTACTGTAAACAGCTTCTCTTCACTTGCAAGAATTGAATTTAAGTATTCAATTTCCTTCATAAGTTCATTGTACTCTTCTTCAATCTTATCTCTTTCTAATCCTGTAAGTCTTCTAAGTCTCATTTCAAGAATAGATTGAGCTTGCTTTTCTGAAAGGCTGAATCTTTCTATAAGAGTGTTTTTAGCTATTTCAGTAGTCTTAGATCCTCTAATAATACTAATAACTTGATCAATATTATCAAGAGCTATCTTTAAACCTTCTAAAATGTGAGCTCTTGCTTCTGCTTTATTTAATTCAAATACTGTTCTTCTAGTAATAACTTCTTTTTGGAACGCTATATAATGATTTAATATTTGTTTTAAATTAAGTACTTGTGGCTCATTATCAACTAATGCAAGCATTGTTACACCAAAAGTATCTTGCATCTTAGTATGCTTATAAAGTAAGTTTAGAACAACACTAGGATTTGCATCCCTCTTTAGTTCTATAACTATTCTCATACCATCTCTATCAGATTCATCTCTTAAGTCAGATATTCCATTTATCTTTTTATCTTTTACTAAATCAGCAATATTTTCTATAAGTCTAGCTTTATTAACTTGGTATGGTAATTCAGTAACTATTATTTTATGTCTATTGTTTTCTTCTTCTATCTCAGCTTCCGCTCTAACAATTACTTTACCTCTACCTGTTTCATAAGCAGATCTTATACCTGATTTACCCATGATAGTTGCCCCTGTTGGGAAGTCAGGTCCTTTTATTACTGTCATTAAATCTAGTATTTCTAGTTCTGGATTATCAATAAGCATTATTGTTCCATCTATAACTTCACCTAAGTTATGAGGAGGTATGTTTGTAGCCATACCAACTGCTATACCTGATGATCCATTAACTAAAAGATTTGGGAATCTTGCTGGTAATACTGATGGTTCTTTTTCTTCACCATCAAAGTTTGGAATAAAATCAACAGTGTTTTTAGTTATATCTCTTAACATTTGACTTGCGATCTTATTCATTTTTGCTTCTGTATATCTCATTGCCGCAGCACTATCACCATCAACTGATCCGAAGTTACCGTGACCATCAACAAGCATATATCTCATTGAGAAATCTTGAGCCATTCTAACTAAAGCATCGTATACTGAAGTATCACCATGTGGATGATACTTACCAAGTACTTCCCCAACGATTCTTGCACATTTTCTATAACCTTTCTCAGGTGCTAATCCTAATTCTTGCATTGAAAATAGAATTCTTCTGTGAACAGGTTTTAATCCATCTCTAACGTCTGGAAGCGCACGACCAACTATAACACTCATGGCATAGTCAATATAACACTTCTTCATTTCGTTTTTTATATCTACGGGTATTACTTTTCCCTCATTAAAACTCATGTACTTCACCTCATATTTAGTACTAAATGTCTAAGTTACTTACTTTCTTAGCATTTTCTTGAATAAATTCTCTTCTAGGTTCAACCTTTTCTCCCATAAGTATTGTGAATATCTCATCGGCTGCCATAGCATCTTCTACAGTAGTTTTTAATAATATTCTTTCTGCTGGATTCATTGTTGTTTCCCATAATTGAGTCGCATTCATTTCTCCAAGACCTTTGTATCTTTGAATGTTAGTTGAATTATCTTTTCCGCCAATTTCAGTTAAGATCGCTTCAAGTTCTTGGTCTGTGTAAGCATAGTAGTCTTTCTTAGATTTTGTAACTTTAAATAATGGTGGCTGTGCTATATAAACATGACCGCCATCTAATAATTCTCTCATGTATCTGTAGAAGAAAGTTAATAGTAATGTTCTTATATGCGCTCCATCTACGTCGGCATCTGTCATTATTATTATTCTGTTATATCT
Organism: Clostridium sp.; assembly: GCF_036643715.1. Lineage (GTDB taxonomy): Bacteria > Bacillota > Clostridia > Clostridiales > Clostridiaceae > Clostridium. The sequence goes on from NZ_JAVXRL010000043.1 coordinate 3,443, forward strand.
TATTCTTGATATATCAAAGTCTTTTCCTATACCTGCACCAAAAGCTGTTACCATTGATCTTATAGTATCTGAATTTAATATTTTATCTAATCTTTGTTTCTCAACGTTCATGATCTTACCTCTTAAAGGTAATATAGCTTGGAACTTTCTATCTCTTCCTTGCTTTGCTGATCCACCCGCTGAGTCTCCTTCGACTATATATATCTCACATTCCATCGGATCTTTTGATGAACAATCCGCAAGTTTACCTGGAAGTGCTGATCTTTCTAGTACAGTCTTTCTTGTAAGTTCTCTAGCTTTTCTTGCTGCATCTCTTGCTCTTGCTGCCATTAAAGCTTTATCTATTATAATTTTAGCTACTGTTGGATTTTCTTCTAAGAATGTTCCAACACCTTCACCAACTACTGAATCAACTATTCCTCTAACTTCACTATTACCTAGCTTAGTCTTTGTTTGACCTTCAAATTGTGGTTCTCCAATTTTTACTGAAATTACAGAAGTTAAACCTTCTCTAATATCTTCACCTGAAAGATTCTTATCATTTTCTTTTAAATGACCATATCTCTTTGCATAATCATTAAATACTCTTGTTAAAGCTGTTTTAAAACCAACTAAATGTGTTCCACCCTCAATAGTATCTATATTATTTGCAAATGTAAAAATATTTTCAGTATATCCATCATTGTATTGAAGTGCTACTTCAACCATAATTTCATCTTTTAAACCTTCAACATAGATAGGTTCTTCGTGTAGCGGTTGCTTATTTCTATTTAAATAACTTACGAAAGATTTAATACCACCTTCATAGTGATATGTTTCTTCCTTGTCGTATCTCTTATCTATTAAAGTGATATTAATCCCTTTATTTAAGAACGCAAGTTCTCTTAATCTTTGTGAAAGAATTTCAAAGTCGTATATTAGTTCATCAAAGATTTCTACATCTGGCTTGAAATAAACGATTGTACCGTTCTTATCACTTATACCTATTTCTTCTAATCCAGTAACGACAGCTCCTCTTTCGTAGTTTTGCTTCCACGTTTTACCTTCTCTCATTACTGTAACAGAACATTTTTCAGAAAGTGCATTAACAACAGAAGCACCAACCCCATGAAGACCCCCTGATACTTTGTATCCGCCTCCACCGAATTTACCTCCGGCATGAAGTACTGTCATTATAACTTCAACAGTTGGTTTTCCCATCTTTGGATGCATTCCAACTGGCATTCCTCTACCGTCATCTTCTACTGTTATAGAATTATCTTCGTTTATTATAACTTTAATATTATTACAATATCCTGCTAATGCCTCATCTATACTATTATCTACTATCTCATAAACTAGATGATGTAAGCCTCTTGAACTAGTACTACCTATGTACATACCAGGTCTTTTTCTTACAGCTTCTAATCCTTCAAGAACTTGTATCTGACTATCATCATAACTTTGTTTATTTTGTTCCAACATAGATTCCTCCTAAATATTTATTTTCTCTTTTCTTACTGAAGGGTTAATATTGGACTTACGGATTATATTCCAAATCTGTTCTTTTAGTTAAGGTTGATGAAGAAATTGGTGATAGATATATCTTACTTTTCTTATCAACTTCTGCTATAACAAATGATTTTGGTTTATCATCAGTTATTCTTTCCACAAATCCATCTTCTTCTGCCATTCTTAAAAATTGAATTGTATCAGAGCTATACATAGTTGTTTGTAAATCAAAAATTCCAATAACATCTTTTATCGGAACTACAACATTCTCTCCTAAGTGCAAAAACATTTAGAACTCCTCCTTCTACTTAGAGACTCTTCCCTCTTTTACTTTAAATAACTTTGAATCTTTATTTAAATAATCATTCAAATCTTCAATCCCAGTACAAGTTATTATTGTTTGTATATCTCCAATTGAACTTAACACATATTTTTTTCTGTTAAAGTCTAATTCTGACAAGACATCATCTAATAGTAATACTGGATATTCTCCTGTTATTTCTTTTATGATCCTCAAAGATGCAAACTTCATCGTAAGTACTGCTGTTCTCTGTTGACCTTGTGAGCCAAAACTCTTAGTATCAACATTGTTTATATAAACAGAGAAATCATCTCTATGAGGTCCGTGACTTGTTATTCCTTTGTCTACATCACGTTTTCTATTTTTTCTTAATGTTTCATAGAACTCATCTTGGATATTATCAAGATTCCTTATGGTAGAATTGTATTTAAACTCTATATTTTCTTTACCTGAAGTAATCTCTTTATGTATACTTTCAGAGTATTGATTTAGAGATTTTAGATAGGACAATCTTCTTTCTACTATGTATGACCCAAAGCAGGCTAGCTGAAGATCATATACATCTAGCATTTCTAAATCTAGATTTCTATTTTTAAGTACACTGTTCCTCTCGTTCATAACTTTATTGTACTGAACAAGGTTGTAGTAATACTTAGAATCTAACTGGCATAACTCCATATCAATAAATTTTCGTCTAATTCCAGGTGAATCCTTAATTATTTTTAAGTCTTCTGGTGAAAACATAACAACATTAAAGGTTCCAAATAGCTCTCCGATTTTATTTATCTTTATAGAATTAACCTTAATAATTTTTTTACCGTCCTTTAGGATGTTAATATCAATCTTTTTATCTAAGCGATTTTTACCAACACTTACACTTACGTATGAAACATCCCCATTCCAACTTATAAGCTCCTTGTCTCGTGACGTTCTATGAGATTTAGCAAAGCCACAATAATAAATTGCTTCTAGGATGTTCGTTTTGCCTTGAGCATTATCTCCCATAAAAACATTGACATGTCTTCCTAAATCTATTTCTAAATTTTCATAATTTCTATAATTAATTAATTTAAGCTTTTTCACATACATTTATAAACACCCATTCAATTATATCATATTAACAGAATAAAAGCTTATCTTTATAAAATCCAAGACTACTCGAGTGTTTTATTAAATTATATTATTTTATAGCTTTCTTCCTCAAATTCAATTACATCATTAACTCTTAATTTTTTTCCTCTTTGTGTGCAAACCTCACCATTTACTTTTACCATTTCTTCTAAAATGTAAATTTTTGCCTCTGAACCTTGTGATGCTACACCTGCCCATTTTAAAAATGCATCTAATTTTATAAATTCTGTATTAATATTAATTTCTTTCATAATGTAGTATTGAGAAAACATGCATAATTATGTGTATATTTATGCACATTTTCGTCCTCCTTTTTATCTTATTAATCTAACTGGTAATACCAAGTATTTATAATTATCGGCTTCTTTTGCTTTTATTATACAAGGGCTTACACTTGAAGTCATTTCTAGTATAACCTCATCTTCTTCAAAATTCTTTAATACGTCGATTAAGTATCTTGAGTTAAATGCAATTTGAATCTTCTCACCTTGCAGATTTATTAAAACTTCTTCCCTAACCTTTCCCAATTGAGAATTAGAAGTTATAATTACAGCCTCATCTTGGATCTCTAATTTTATTAAATTATTGTTCCCATCTTTAGCCATAAGTGAAGCTCTTTCAATACCATTTTGAAGATCTTGCTTTTTAACAGTTACTGTTAATTTATGTTCTTGAGGAAGTAATGATTTGTAATTTACAAATTTTCCTTCTAGTAGTCTTGAAATAATTCTTGTTTTATTTAAATTAAATAAAATATGATTGTTAGTAAAATTAATTTCAACAAGATCATTAACATCTTCTAATATTTTTGAAACTTCGTTTAAAGTTTTTCCAGGTATTACTTTTTCTATATTTATATCACTATCTAAGTATTCATTTCTAATTGCAAGTCTATATCCGTCAAGTGCAACAAGATTTAAGTTTTTATCTTTAATCTCAAACAGAACACCTTGTAATATTGGTCTAGTTTCATCTTGAGCAATAGCAAAAGATGTACTCTTTATCATATTTTTTAATATGTTTTGTGGAACTTCTACTTTCATATCTTGATTTAGTTTAGGTAACTCTGGAAATTCATCAGCATTCATATAAACAACGTTAAATACTGATTTTTCGCATGTTATTTGAACTGTATCATTTTCTAAAGTTTCTATTTTTATCTCTGAGCTAGGTAACTTACGTATAATTTCTCCAAAGATCTTTGCATCTATAACTATCTTTCCTTCTTCCATTACATCTGCATCAACTTTAGTTTCTATACTAACATCCATATCAGATCCTATTAAAGTTAATCCATCTTTAGTTACGTTTATGTATATACCTTCTAGTACTGACATTGTTGACTTACCAGTAATAGCCTTTTGAACTATTGAGATACCTTCTTGTAATTTTTGTTTTTCACATATAAAAATCATTTATAATCCTCCTTACTTATTCACAGATAAGATTGGTTTAGTTTAGTTAGATAAATATAAAATTTATAGTAATAATAGTAGTAGGGCTTGTGGATATGTTAATAAGTGGCTCAAGCCCTTATAAACTCACAACATTTTATAAAAAAATACTGTGGATAAGTACGTAACATTTAGTATGACTTATCCACAACAATTCACAAGCAAAAAAAAATATATATTTATCCACAGGTAATTATAGAGTTATTATCTACAAGTGTTGATAACTTATTTTTTTGAAAAAAAACTAGCCTTGAGTAAGTTTTTTAGTTAAGTCATCTATTGTATGTTGTAGACTTTCGTCTCTATTTAAATTATCAGAAATTTTTTCATAAGCATGTATTACAGTAGTATGATCTCTACCACCAAATTCTTCACCGATCTTTGGAAGAGACATATCAGTAATTTTTCTACTTAAATACATAGCTATTTGTCTTGGATAAGATACGTTACGTGTTCTTCTTTGGGATTTCAAGTCTTCTACTCTAAGATTGAAATAATTAGCGACTACATCTTGTATTATTTCTATAGTAATATGCTTACCTTGCTTTTTAGATATGATATCTTTTAGCGCTTCAGATGCTAAGTCTACAGTTATTTCTCTATTTGTAAGGGATGAATAGGCAACAATTCTAATTAATGCCCCTTCAAGTTCTCTAATATTTGATTTAATTTTAGTAGCGATATATACCATTACTTCATTAGCTACATTTAATTTTTCTACATCTGCTTTTTTCTTTAAAATTGCCATTCTAGTTTCAAAATCTGGAACTTGGATATCAGCAATTAAACCCCATTCGAATCTTGATCTTAATCTGTCTTCTAATGTAGGGATTTCTTTTGGTGGTCTATCAGATGATAGAATTATTTGTTTATTTGCATCATGCAAAGCATTAAATGTATGGAAGAATTCTTCTTGAGTTCTTTCTTTTCCAGCTATAAATTGAATATCATCTATAAGAAGAATATCTACATTTCTATATTTTGTTCTAAATTCTTCATTTTTATCATCTTTTATAGCATTTATAAGCTCATTTGTAAATTTTTCTGATGAAACATATACAACTTTCGCATTAGGGTTATTTTGTAATACATAATGACCTATTGCGTGCATTAAGTGAGTCTTTCCAAGACCAACCCCTCCATATATAAATAATGGATTATAAGCTTTAGCTGGTGATTCTGCTACTGCTAAAGAAGCTGCATGCGCGAATCTGTTACTATTACCAATTACGAAAGAATCAAAAGTATATTTTGGGTTTAGGTTAGTGTTCATTTCGTCGTTTACTATAACTTTTGTATCTTCTTTTGCTTTTCTAGCTGATTTTTTATTAGCTTTTTCTTCTTCAGTATTTTGAATTTCAGAAGCTATTAAAAATTCAATATTATAAAGCTTAGAACATATAGCTCTTACTGAATTTGCCACTAAATCCTTATATCGTTTTTCAAGTATTTCTTGGGTGAATGCATTAGGAACGCTTACCTTTATAGTATCAGAAGACATAGAAATTGGTTCGCAGCTTTTTATCCATGTGTTAAAGCTTACCTCACTCATCTCACCCTTAATAATATTTAGTGTTTTTTCCCATAATTCTTTCAGCTCTGCATCCATTTCTAATCCTCCAGTCGAAAATTTTTTTAAATTTTATTATTTAAAAATTATGTTAATAACAGGGTAATAACAAGATATCAACAAATTATTAACAAAGCCGAGTTTTTTAAAAAATATGTATATAAAGTTATCCACATGTTAATAATTATGTGGACTTACTTTAGGATAAAAAGTTATCCACAAGTGAACGTAATTACTTTCTCAACAGGCAAAAATATATAGATAGTGCTTATTTTAAAGGTAAAAGCACCTATAATTCTAAATTATCAAGAAAAAAAGAACAAGTTATCAACAAATATATCCACAGCTGTGGATAAGTTATTTCAAATAACAAGTTATTCACAATACATTATCTATGATACCATAAGTAAATGAAGGGATTCAACAAGTTATCCACAATTTTTAAAATATAAACAAACATTTATCAACAAAAACCTATATTCTTGACATAAGAAGGGTATATATATATAATGATAAGGTAAATCTAAAATATAAAGAGAAGTATAGTCATTTGACTGTATTAACTTAAAAAATTTGAAGGGGGTGTAATGTAAATGTTCATGACATACCAACCTAAAAAAAGACAAAGAAAGAAAGAACATGGCTTCAGAAAGAGAATGAAGACTGCTTCAGGCAGAAACATTCTTAGAAAGAGAAGACAAAAAGGTAGAAAAAAATTAACAGCATAAGGGCCGCACTTTAGTGGCCTTTTTTCTACAATGTAGGAAAAAAGGAGTATTGAAATACCTATGTTATATAGATTAAAGAAGAACAATGAATTTAGAACAGTATATAGAAGAGGAAAATCATTAGCTAATAATCTTTTGGTATTATATACTTATAACAATAGAAATAATAACGATTCAGAAAATGGATCTTACAATAAAATAGGAGTTTCTGTTAGTAAGAAAGTCGGAAATAGTGTAGTGAGAAGTAGAAGTAAGAGATTAATCATGGAAAGTTACAGATTAAATGAAGCTTCTATTAAAAAGGGTTTTGATTTCATATTTATCGCAAGAACTAATATGAAGGATAAAGATTTTCACCAAGTGGAAAAAGCTATGCTGAATTTGTTTAAGAAAGCAGGCCTATATAATGAAGAAAGTAATTTTAAAACTAATTAGTTTTTATAGGAAAAATATATCACCCTTAAAAAATCCATGTTGTAGATATGTACCTACTTGTTCTCAATATGCTATCGAAGCTATTGAAAAACATGGGGCATTCAGGGGGAGTCTCATGGCTATATGGAGAATTTTAAGGTGTAATCCTTTTAGTAAAGGTGGATATGATCCTGTTAAATAGAGTATGGGAGGATATAAGAATATGATGACACTATTCAAGCCAATAATTGATTTTTTTACTATCATATTTGATAAGCTTCATACGCTAATCACATCTATTGGAATAACAGATCCAGGATTAGCTTATGTGTTAACAGTTGTAGTATTAACTATAGTAATTAAGACAGCTGTTTTACCATTTAGTATGAAATCAATAAAATCAACTAGAAAAATGCAGGAATTTCAGCCTGTAATCAAGAAGGTTCAAGAAAAGTACAAGAATGATCCACAAAAAGCAAATATGGAAATGATGAAAATATACAAAGAAAATAATATAAGCATGACAGGTGGATGTCTACCAATGTTAATTCCACTTCCAATATTAATGGCTCTTTACTATACATTTAGTAATCCAGAGGTTGTTGCTCAAATTAAAAACGTTAGTTTTTTATGGTTACCTGACTTAAGTGGAAGAGATCCATATGTAATATTACCAGTGCTTGCAGCACTTAGTACTTTTATACCATCATATATGATGACTAAGGCAAATCCAGCAGCAGAATCATCAGGAATGAACATGATGCCAATGAATATTGGTATGTCATTAATGATGGGGGTAATGTCATTTAACTTCCCTTCATTACTTGTTATTTACTGGGTAACTAGTGGAGTATACCAATTAATACAAACATACTTCTTAAATGTTAAACCTGTAATGGCTAAAAAGAAGGAACAAGAAGAAGATGAGACAGTAAAGATAGAGCAAAGTAAGAAATTTGCTATGCCTGATGAATATGTCACTAAGAAGAAGAAAAAGAAATAATTATATAAATTAATATTCTGTGAGAGTTGGTGAATAGGGTATATGAAGTTTATTGAAGTAACTGGTAAAAATGTTGATGACGCAATAAAAAGTGCACTTAATGAATTAAACGTTACTAAAGATAAGGTTGTAATTGATATAATTGATGAAGGCTCAAAAGGCTTTCTTAATCTAATTGGTACTAAACCTGCGAAGGTTAAAGTTACTGTAAAAAGAGACTATATTGATGATGCTAATAAGTTTATTAGAGATGTATTAGATTCCATGGGAATCTTAGCAGAAATTACAATTACAGAAGAGAACAACACAGTAAAGATTGATCTTACAGGTCCTAAAATGGGTTTAATAATAGGATATAGAGGAGAAACTTTAGATTCGCTTCAATATTTAATATCTTTAGTTATTAACAAGGGTCATGATATTCCTTATAAAAAGGTAGTATTAGACACTGAGAACTACAGAGCTAAGAGGGAAGAAACTCTAAAAAGAGTTGCACTAAAGACAGCTAGTAAAGTAAAACGAAGCAAAAGACCTTTTAAACTAGAACCAATGAATCCATATGAACGAAGAATAATACATGCTGCACTGCAAGATAGTGTTGAAATAAGCACTTATAGTGAAGGTGACGAGCCTTTTAGAAGAGTTGTTGTAGCATTAAGTAAGTAAAAGAAAGCCAATGATTTGGCTTTCTTTTTTTCAATTACAATAATTATTAAAAAGAAGCAATATATAGCTTTGACTTATTAAATATAATTCTGTAAAATTGATATTAGTTTTAGTTGGATTATACTATGTAGAAGTTGAAGCTTCTAAGGAGGATAATATATGAAAGAATTCGATACTATATGCGGTATTGCCACTGCTCAAGGCGAGGGTGGAGTAGCGATAATAAGAGTTTCAGGAAATAAAGCGTTAGAGATAGTTGGACGTATATTTAAAGCAAAAAATAATTTTGATATAAATAAAATGAAAACTTACACTATGAAGTACGGAAATATTGTTGATAGTTTAAGTGGCGAAATCATTGATGAAGTAATAATAAGTTACATGAAAGGACCAAGAAGTTTTACAGCTGAAGATGTTGTTGAAATAAACTGCCACGGTGGTGTTGTTTCTACAAATAGAGTTCTTGATGAAGTAATAAAAAGTGGTGCAAGAATCGCAGAGCCAGGAGAATTTACTAAAAGAGCATTTTTAAATGGAAGAATTGACTTAAGTCAGGCTGAAGCTGTTATGGATATTATAAGAGCTAAGACTGATTTAGCTATGAAGTCTGCTATTATGCAAAGTGAAGGATCACTTTCCCAGGAAATAAATAAGCTTAGAGCTTATCTTTTAGATGTTCTTGCGCTTATTGAATATGATGTAGATTTTACAGAAGATGATGAAGAACCAGATGCAACTGTTCCAATAAGAGTTAATGAGAGTCTTGAAAAGGCAATAATTGACATGCGAAAGTTATTAAAAGGAGCAAATGAGGGTAAGATTATAAGGGATGGACTTAAAATGACAATAATAGGAAAACCTAACGTTGGAAAATCATCACTTATGAATGCGTTGCTTCAAGAAAAAAGAGCTATCGTTACTGATATACCAGGAACAACTAGAGATGTTATAGAAGAGTTTATAAATCTTGATGGAATTCCAGTTAAAATAACTGATACAGCGGGTATTAGAGAGACTGAGGATGTTGTTGAAAAGATTGGTGTTGAAAGATCAAGAGAAAAGATTGAAGAAGCTGATTTAGTAGTACTTATGCTTGATACTTCAAGAGATTTAGATGATGAAGATAGAGATATAATAAAAGCTATAGAAAATAAGAAAACAATTGTACTTCTTAATAAAGTAGATTTAGAGCGTAAGCTTGAACTTGAAAAAATAGAAGGATTAGATAACTTCATTGAGATATCAGCAATGACTGGTTTTGGAATAAATGACTTAAAGTCAAAGATTAAGGAATTATTCTTTAATGGAGAAGTTGATAATGAAAGCTTAATTATAACTAATAGTAGACATAAGCAAGCTTTATACAGAGCATTAGAGAATTGTGAAAATGCACAGAATAGATTAAAAATGAATGAGTTCTTAGACTTAATTTCAATATATGTGACATCAGGACTTAGAGCACTTGGAGAAATTACTGGAGCAGAACTTGAAGAAGATTTAGTTAATAAGATATTTACTGAATTCTGTGTAGGAAAATAGGAGGAAGCAGATGAGATACAATGCTGAAGAATATGATGTAGTTGTTGTTGGAGCAGGACACGCAGGATGTGAAGCTGCTTTAGCATCAGCAAGAATGGGATTAAAGACATTAATATGTACAATTAACTTAGAGTCAATTGGAATGATGCCATGTAATCCTAATATAGGGGGAACAGCTAAAGGACATTTAGTTAGAGAAATTGATGCGTTAGGTGGAGAAATGGGTGTAAACATTGATGATACATTCATTCAATCAAGAATGCTTAATACATCAAAAGGACCTGCAGTTCACTCATTAAGAGCACAAGCAGATAAGTTAAAATACCAAGAGAGAATGAAAAGAGTTCTTGAAGCACAAGATAATCTTTACGTAAGACAGGTTGAAGTAGTTGATTTAGTAGTAGAAGACGGAAAAATTACAGGAGCTGTATCAAAAAATGGAGCAATCTTTGGATGTAAAGCAGTAGTATTAGCTACAGGAACTTATCTTAAGGCTAAAATAATTATAGGTGATGTAAGTTATAACAGTGGTCCTAACGGATTATTACCTGCAAATGACTTATCACAAACATTAATAGACCTTGGAATAGAACTTAGAAGATTTAAAACAGGTACACCACCAAGAGTTAATAGAAAATCAGTTGATTTTTCAAATATGGTAGAACAAAAAGGTGATGAAAAGATAGTACCATTCTCATTTATGAATGATAATATCGACAAAGAGCAAATATCATGTTATTTAACTTATACTAATGAAGGAACTCACGAAGTTATTCAAAATAATATAGATAGATCACCAATATATAATGGTTCAATTAAGGGAATAGGACCAAGATATTGTCCATCAGTAGAAGATAAAGTAATGAGATTCCCTGATAAGACTAGACATCAAATATTTGTTGAGCCAGAAGGTGAAGATACATTAGAAATGTATATAGGTGGATTCTCATCATCACTTCCAGAAGATGTTCAAATACAAATGTTAAGAACTATAGTAGGTCTCGAAAATGCTGAAGTTATGAGATCAGCTTACGCAATTGAGTATGATTCAATAAATCCAACTCAATTAAAGCCAACACTTGAATTTAAGAATATTGAAGGGCTTTATGGAGCAGGTCAATTAAACGGAAGTTCAGGATACGAAGAAGCAGCAGCACAAGGTATAGTTGCTGGTGTAAATGCTGCACTAAAAGCTAAAAACGAAGAGCCAATGATATTAACACGTTCTGACGCTTATATTGGGGTTCTAGTGGATGATTTAGTTACTAAGGGTACAAATGAACCTTACAGAATGATGACTTCTAGAGCGGAATATAGACTTCTTTTAAGACAAGACAATGCAGATTTCAGATTAACAGAGATTGGACATAATGTAGGTCTTGTAACTGAAGAGAGATATGAAAGATTCTTAACTAGAAAAAATAATATAGATAATGAAGTAAACAGATTAAAAAATCTACAAATAACAAATAAGAAAGAAAATAATGATTTCTTAGTTAAATGTGGTTCAACAGAACTTAAAAAGCCTATAAGCTTTTATGAGTTAATAAAGAGACCAGAAGTAGATTACTTCTCATTAGTAGAACTTGACCCTGAAAGACCAGACTATCCGGATAACGTCGGTGAACAAATAAACATAATGACTAAGTATGAAGGATATATAGTTAATCAGTTAGAACAAGTTGATCAATTTAAAAAGTTTGAAAAGAAACTTTTACCAAGTGATATAGATTATAATGATGTTAAGGGATTAAGAACTGAAGCAATGCAAAAACTAAATTCAGTTAGACCTATAAGTGTAGGTCAAGCATCAAGAATTTCAGGGGTTTCACCTGCTGATATATCTGTACTTTTAATTTACTTAGAATATCATTATGGAAAGAAATCAAATAGCGATAATTAGGCCCATAAAGGAGGATAATATGGACTTTTACGATATAATGAAAATAGCAGCAGATGAGGTTAACATAGAATTTAATGAAGATATGTATAATAAATTTATTAAATACATGAGACTAGTTCAAGAATGGAATCAAAAGATTAATCTAACTGCAATTACTGAAGATGAAGAGTTTATAAAGAAACATTTTATAGACTGTATAAAAGCTTTCAAAAGCCCAGAATTAAAAGGAGCTAAAACTGTAATTGATGTCGGTACTGGAGCAGGTTTCCCAGGACTACCAATAGCTATATTGAGAGATGATATAGAAGTTACACTATTAGATTCTTTAAACAAGAGAGTTAATTTTTTAAACTTAGTTGTTAAAGAATTAGGTTTAAAAAATGTAAAAACTATTCACTCAAGAGCCGAAGATGGTGCAAGAAATAAGGAGTTAAGAGAAAAATTTGATATAGCAACTTCAAGAGCTGTTGCAAATATGGCAGTATTATCAGAATTCTGCCTTCCTTATGTTAAAATATCAGGATATTTTGTTGCTTTAAAAGGACCTGCAATTGAGGAAGAATTAGAAACTAGCAAGAAGGCGTTAAGTGTACTTGGGGGAAAACTATTAAGAGTTGATGAGACTTTAATAGAAGAGACTGATTTAAATCACAATATAGTTGTTGTTGAAAAAATAAAGGAATGTCCAAAGACATATCCAAGAAAAGCAGGAACTGTAACAAAAAAACCAATAAAATAGTAGTTAAAGTAAATTAATGTTAAAATTTACCATTTTAAATCGATTAATGACAGAAACTTTATAAAAGAAAAAGAAGGAAAAAAATGGTAAGTATCGAATTTTAATATATATAGATAAAAGATTGGAAATTTATAAGGGATGGGTTGTGTCAATATGAATAATGAAATACTAAAAATTGATATTAAAGAGATAATACCAAATACATATCAGCCGAGAAGATACTTTAATGAGGAGGCTCTAATTGAGTTATCAGAATCTATAAAAACACACGGTATAATTCAACCAATAACAGTTAGAAAAAGAGGGGAATTTTACGAGCTAGTTGCAGGGGAGAGAAGATGGAGAGCTGCAAAGATTGCGGAACTTTCAGAAGTACCATGTAACTTAATAGATATTACAGATACTCAATCAGCTGAAATAGCTTTATTAGAAAACTTACAAAGAGAAGATTTAAATTTCATTGAAGAGGCTGAAGCGTATTACAATTTAATTCATGATCATAGATTTACTCAAGAACAATTGGCAACTAGAATGGGAAAAAAACAATCAACAATAGCTAATAAATTAAGAATTTTAAAGCTAAGTGATAAAGTTAGAGAGTTATGCGTAGAAAATAACTTAACAGAAAGACATGCAAGAGCATTACTTTCTATACAAGATGAAAAGCTACAATTAGGTATAATTAAAAAAGTTATAAAAGATAGCTTAAATGTAAGACAGACAGAAGAGCTTATTAATAAGGAATTATTAAAACTTGCAGGAAAAGAACTTAACGGAAAAACTAAAAAGAGAATAACATCAGTATTCCCTGCTAAGTTATATGTTAATACTATTAAACAAGTATTTGATAAATTTAATATACCAGCTAAATATGAAATGAACGATCATGATGAGTATATTCAAATAACAGTTAATATACCTAAAAATAAAAAATAATAATAAAAAAAATCACTAAAAAACTTTGTTTTTTAGTGATTTTTTTTTATTATTTAGAACTAATGAATTATTAATCAAGAAAACCTGAAAAAACTATTAAGAATGTATTGTTTTGTAAGTTTTAGCTTTAATTATTATTTAAAAAAATATATAATATAGTATAGGAGAGGGGGTGTAAGGCTCTAGGAATAATTAGAGCTAAATATGAAGAAAATTTGTATATTTAATCAAAAGGGTGGAGTTGGTAAAACAACTACAAATATTAATTTAGCTTCTTATCTTGCAATGGCAGGTTATAAGGTCTTAACAATAGATATCGATCCTCAAGGTAACACTACAAGTGGACTAGGATTGGATAAAAGAAATCTTGAGTTCTCAATGTATGATGTAATAACGTCTGATATTAGTTTAAGAGATGTAATAATACATAGTGATCTTATTTCGAATCTATATATAGCACCATCTACAATGGAGCTTGCTGGAGCTGAAGTAGAAGTTATAGCAAAAGGAAATAGAGAGAAAATACTTACAGATAAGATAGACGAGGTAAAAGATGAGTTTGACTTTATTTTTATAGATTGTCCACCATCATTAGGAGTTTTAACTATTAATGCGTTGACAGCCTGTGATTCAGTATTGATTCCGATTCAATGTGAGTTTTACGCTTTAGAAGGGGTTGGACAGTTAATTAACACAATTAAGTTAATTAAAAAATCCTTGAATCCTAAAATTAAGATAGAAGGAGTAATCATGACAATGTATGATTACAGAACTAATCTTAGTAATGAAGTATATAATGAAGTTAAAAAGTTCTTTGACAATAAAGTTTATGAAAATACAATACCAAGAAATATTAGATTAGCAGAGTCTCCAAGTTTTGGATTACCAATTATGCTTTACGATGAAAAATGTAAAGGAGCAGATGCTTACTCAAAGTTAAGTAAAGAATTTTTGAAAAGGCAGAAGGTGAAGGGTGAGAAGAAATGAGTAAAAAGTTTGGATTAGGTAAGGGTTTAGGGGCATTAATTCCAGATGAAGTAAAGATAGAAACAATAGAACCAAAAGAAAGCAAAGAACAAAAAACATTAATACCTTTAAATAAAATAGTTAACAATTCAGATCAACCAAGAAGATTTTTTGATAGCGATAATATAGCAGAGCTCGCAGAATCAATTAAAAATCACGGTATTATTCAACCACTTATATTAAGACAAGATGGAAATAAGTATGTTATTGTAGCTGGAGAAAGAAGATGGAGAGCTGCAAAGATGCTTAGTCTTAAAGATGTTCCCGCAATAATAATGGATTTAACAGATAAAGAAGTTTTAGAAATTTCTTTAATAGAAAACATACAAAGGCAAGACTTGAATCCTATAGAAGAAGCTTTAGCTTATAGAAAGCTAATTGATGATTTTAACTTAACACAACAAGAATTAAGTAGTAGAATAGGAAAATCAAGAGTTGCAATTACAAATACGATGAGATTAATTAATTTAGATGAAAGAGTTCAACAATATTTAATTGAAAGTGTTATTTCAGAAGGACATGGAAGAGTATTACTTGCAGTTGAAGATAAAGATCTTCAATATGAGTTAGCTCAGAAGATAATTGATGAAAAAATTTCAGTTAGAGAACTTGAAAGATTAATAAAATCATTAGCAAATAAAACTGAAGATAAACCAAAAAATGAAAAGACAGATATGAATCCTTATTTTAAAGATGTACAAAATAAATTGCAAGATCATTTTGGTACAAAAGTGAATATTAATTCAAAGAATAAAAAAGGAAAAATAGAGATAGAATATTATTCAGATGATGACTTAAATAGAATTTTAGATTTAATGAATATGTAATGTTTCACGTGAAACATTTTTGGGAAAAGGAAGGACGGAAAAAACAGTGGAAAATTTAATGGCAAATTTAGAAAATTATTTACCTTATATATTAATAGGGGCAGGAATAATAATTCTAATACTTTTAATTTTTGTTATAATCTTATGGAGATCAGTTAGTAGATTAGAAAACAAATATAGAAAGTTAATGAGAGGTACTAGCAATAAAAATCTTGAAGAACTTATAAATAGTAAGTTAGAAGATGTAGAAAGAGCAGCAGACGCAGCTAACGAAGCAGCTAAATTATGTGAAGACTTAAGAGTTGAAGTTAGAGGATGCGTTCAAAAAGTAGGAATAATGAGATACAAAGCTTTCGAAGATGTTGGAAGTGATTTAAGTTTCTCAATAGCAATGCTTGACGGACATAATGATGGAATAGTATTAACAGGACTTTATGGAAGACATGATAGTACTACATATGCTAAACCAGTAGATAAAGGTATTTCAAGATACGAGTTATCAGAAGAAGAAGCACATGTATTAAAAGAAGCAATGAATAGTAAGTAACAAAAAGTCGTTTACCTAAAGGTAAACGACTTTTTTAATGGGGGGAATATTTATAACTATAAAAAATAGGGGGATAGCATATAAATTATGACCTGAATCCTTGGGTTAAGTTAATATCACTACATAATAACTTATTTATTGAATAAGAAATTCCTTTAGCAATATTTTCAGCTATTGTATTAACTGTATACAACCTTGTATTTTGTAATACCATAAATTCAAACTTACCGGATACATTAACAATTCCAGTAATACTCAAATCACCAACAGGTGGTAAATTTTTATCTAAAGCTAGCCCAGGGAATAATGGGGTGTTTTCTATGAAAATCTTACCAATATTATGGAAAGACCCAAGGGATGCATCAATTGCAATTATATAGGGATCATTAAAATTGTCCTTAATTTTATCTAATGTTTCTTGTAAATTTTGAGAGTGAACAGGATATTCTAAAGAGCCATAAACATGAATCTTTTTACTTTTTATGTGTTTTAAATGGTGTCCAACTAGAGGTCCTAAAGAATCACCAGTACACCGATCAGATCCGATACATAAAAATATAACTATTCTGTTATCATCAAAAATTGGTTTTAAACTATCGTAAATATGATTACCTATATCATTGAATGAATTATCTTCGATACCATCCACGGAAAAAACTTTTTTCATAAAAACAACCTCCTTATATAGAAATTATTTCCATACAAGGAGGTTTTTATTCATAATTTAAAATAAATCTTTTTTTGCTCTTTTTAACACATCTAATGTATAGTCTATTTCTTCTTCTGTATTAAAATAAGATATACTTAATCTAACAGTACCATTTGGAAAGGTTCCAATTGTTTCATGGCATTTAGGTGCACAGTGTAATCCAGAACGGTTACTTACTCCATTATCTTCAAGGTAGAAAGAAAGTTCTGATGTATCTACGTTTTTTAAATTAATAGATAGTGAGGTGGTTGAATTAATTCCTGATATGTCACCGTAAACTTTATAACCATTAATATTTAAAATACCGTTTAATAATTTCTTATATAAAAAAGAATTCTTAGCTCTTATTGTATTAACTCCTACTTCATCAATAAAGTTTATTGCATTAGAAAGTCCAACAATACCTGGAATATTTAATGTACCACACTCAAATTTATCTGGCATGAATGTCGGTTGATGCAAATCGTGGGAAAGGCTACCAGTTCCCCCTTCTACAATGGTAGAACAATTAGCATTAAGGTCTTCATCAATTATGAAGCCACCGATGCCCTGAGGTCCAAGTAAACTTTTATGTCCAGTAAATGCTAATGCGCTTGCTCCAATCTCTTTAAAGTCTATTGGAATAGTTCCAGCAGATTGAGCTGTATCAACAATGAAAAATATTCCGTGTTTCTTACATATAGCTCCAACTTCTTTAATTGGTTGGATAGTTCCTATAACGTTAGAAGCATGAGTTAAAACAATAAGCTTAGTATTGTCTTTAATACAGTTTTCTATATCTTTAGGATTTATGAATCCTTCTGAGTTTCCATTTACAAAGTCAACTTCAACACCAATATTTTCTCTGCAAGATATTATAGGTCTTACAACAGAATTATGTTCTAATGATGATGTTATGACATGATCACCTTTTTTTAAAGTACCTTTAATTAACATATTAAGTGATGTTGTAATATTATTTGTAAATACTACGTTTTCTATTTTATCGTAGTTGAAAAATTTAGCTACTCGCTCTCTAGCCATAAAAAGTTCTCTATTACTTTCTAAAGCATTTGAATTGTTAGAACGATTTGCATTTCCACCTACATTAACTAAATAATTATAAATTGAATCCACTACAACTTTTGGTTTAGGAAAAGTTGTACTTGCGTTATCTAAATATACTTTCATATTCGACATCCTTTAACAAAATAATACATAAAATCCATAAATTATGAAACAAATCCCTATAACGTATAGGAGATAAGTTAAAAGCTTTGACGCGATACCCCCAACATCTTTTTTCAACAGTTTTAAGCCTTTTGATGCTAATACATTTAATATAATAAACCAAGTTACACTACCAATTAACATAAATAAAAATGCTATGCAGAAAAATAAATGTCCATCAGCTCTCCATATGTTTATAACTGTTCCACTTAATGCTAGCCAGAAAGAAAATGTAATTGGATTAATAAATGTTATTAAAAATCCAGATAGGAAACCTCCAAGCCTTGAGTTATGAAGCAGTCTAGTAATACTTGATTCTTTTTGTGAATGTTTAGCAAATAGTATAAGCACAGCACCCGATATAACCCAGAATATTCCCTTGTATAAGTAGTTTTCTTCTAATATTGAAAATAAACCTAAGTTTATTATTGTTAAGTATAGGTAATCTGCAAATATAGCACCAATTGAAACTTTAAATCCGTGCCAAAAACCTTTACTTATAGACCTGTTAACGGACTCTAATCCAGCAGGTCCTAAGGGAATTGAGGCGAATATACCTGTTAGAAATCCTATGCTAGCCGCTTTTATAATGTGTACCATAGTATTCTCCTTTTTAATAAAAAATCCACCTATATTAATTATAGAACAAATAATCACATAATTCATCTAATAAGAAAAAAGAACATTATATTTCTTTATAAAATCCGTAAATTATATATAATATAAATTATATAAATAAATTTTATCAAAAGGAGAAATGTATGAAGTATTATATTGTAGTATTTAAGAACACACACGATGCAATGGCAGGTGAAAAATTTTTAAAAGAAAAAGAATATACTTTTAGAATAATGCCAACACCAACATCAATAACACAAAGCTGTGGTATTTGCATAAGAGTTGAGGACGAAAAAGATATTAATAGAATAAAAAATGAAGAATTTGAATATAAAAATATATATTGCAGAGAAGGATCTAGCTATACAGAGTTTAAATAATAGTATGTGGGGGGAGAATATAAGTGGATTACTTATTATTAAAAGAAATTTATAGTGGAGATGGAGTAAAATCAAGCCTTTTAAAAGTTTTAGAAGACAATATAGATTTCATTCTTTCAAAAGGGCTTAAAATCATAATTGTTATCTTTGCTATGTTTGTAACAATAAAGATAGGTAATAGAGCTATAAAAAAGTTTGTTGATAGACAAGTTGAAAATCCGGATTCTAAGTTAACTATGAACACACAAAAAGCAAAAACTTTAGGTGGAGTTATGCATAGTGTGCTAAAGTATTCGGTTTACTTTATTGGAATTGCGATTTTACTATCTGATTTATTTAAAGGTGTATCATTGACCTTTGCAAGTATCGGAGGTTTTGCTGTTGGTTTTGGAGCTCAAGCATTAGTTAAGGACCTTATAAATGGATTCTTTATATTGTTTGAAGATCAATACGGGGTAGGAGATTACGTTACTATAGGTAATTTTGAAGGAATAATAGACAGCATGGGTATAAGAACTACAGTACTTAAAGATTTTAATGGAGACCTTCATTTGATTCCAAATGGATCTGTAAACATAGTAACTAACCATTCAAGGACAAACATGAGATTTATGGTTGATGTTTCAATAGCGTATGAAGAAGATATTGATAATGCAATTGAAGTCATCGAGAGCACTTGTAAGATCTTTGAAAGTATACATGAGGAAATACATGAAGAGATAGTAGTATGGGGTGTTACAGAGCTTGGTTCATCAGGAATCAATATAAGAACAGTAGGCTTTAGTGAACCGATGTCACAATGGGCAATGGAGAGAAAACTAAGAAAAGCCATAAAAGAAGCTTTAGATGAAGCTAATATAGAAATTCCATACAATAAGACTGAAGTTATTATGAAACAAGAAGTAAATTAGGGGAGGGATAACGGTGATAGAAAATTTTGAATTAGGCGATATAGTTGAAATGAAGAAGCAACATCCATGTGGAGAGAAAAATTTCGAAGTAACAAGAGTTGGGGCAGATGTTAAGATAAAATGTGTCGGATGTGGAAGAATAATCATGTTACCAAGAAATAAATTCCAAAAAGGGGCAAAAAAAATAGTACAAAAAGCAAAAATTTAATAAAAATCCTTGAAAAAGTAAATACAAAATGTTAAAATTAGAACTTGTAATCCCTGCTGTACAAAGTACAGCCGTTAGTCCGAGGGGAGGAGGTGAAAATGATGAGAAAGTACGAAACTATATTCATACAACACCCATCA
>NZ_JAVXRL010000044.1:0-23515 GCF_036643715.1 Clostridium sp.
TAAAAATATATATAATTTATTTAATTGAGATAATTGACGACTTAAGTCTTAAAATAAATTCCTTTGAAAGTGGTGGTTTAGTAAGACCGCGTACGGATATAAAAGAGCCTTCTTTAATATTAGATAAATCTTGATCTTCTTGGAAAGTAACTTCAATTGAATCTTCATCAGACTTTAAAATTACTGTATGTGTATCTTTTGATACACTTTTAACCTCTCCTATAACTTGAAGAATTTTATTATTATAATAATCTGTATCGTCAGCTTTTAAAGATTTTTCAATATCTTTTGGAGTAACGAATGAAATATCATTTGCCTTAGCATTATTTACTATAGAGTCTTCATCTTTAAATTTATCTTTAAAGAAATATATTCCAAAACCTAAAAAAATAATAAATACTAGAAGTACTACAAATAACTTTCTGAATTTCATATAGAAAGCCTCCTTAAATTGTATAAAATTAGATTTATGGTTAGTATTTACATAATTAAGGAATATATATTCAAAAGATTATAAAATAACTTCTTTTAAATAAAAGTTATATTTGATATCATATAAAGAATGGGTAATTATTAATTACACAAAGAAGGAGCGATTAAATGAATTTAAAAGATATATATGGAAAAGAATTAAACACTAAAAAGAATATTTTAGATAGTATTCAAGTAATAAAATCTAAAAAGGATGAATTAAATGAAGAAGAGATGCAAGAATTATATACAGAAGTATATAATAGTATTGAAAATATGATAACAGTAGTTAAAACAAATACAATAATGTATCTTAAAAACAATTTAAAAAAAGAACTTTCAAAATATGTTAAAGACATAGATCCTAAAAAGAAAATACTTTTATAGAATTCTTCAAAGGTGCATATCCTAATAATAAAAGAAAAAAAGATTTCACATGGGTTCTTATGGATATAAATAGAATAACAGAAGAACAAATATGGGAAACATTAACTTACATAAATAGAATTTGCTTAAAGGGTGAAAGAATAAATAGTGAGCAAAAGCAAGACACTTTAGACATGATAAGTAAATTATTAAAGTCAAAAGATATGAAATACATAAATGGTATTAAGAGTTTAGAAAAGCTTACTGATGTTTTAAAAATTAAAATTATACCAAATAGAGATGGTGGATATAAATATAGACCTTTATAGGGTCTATTTTTTTTATAAATAATTACTTGACTATAACGCTGCGTAATAGATTACTATATATTTATGAAAGAAATTTATAGTAAATGGAGGGAGAGTATTGGACTATACAGTAAAAGATATTAAAAGTATTGCAAAAGTAAGTGCTAGAACATTACATTACTATGATGAGATTGGTCTACTAAAACCATCAAGTATAACAGAGTCAGGATATAGGCTATATGATGATAGTAAACTTTATAGACTTCAGCAAATATTATTTTTTAAAGAACTAAAATTTTCATTAAAAGAAATAAGTGAAATATTAGATAGTAATGGGTTTGACAGGGAGTATGCCTTAGAGATGCAAAAAGAACTTTTGTTTAAAGAAAAAAAGAGGATTGAAGATATTATTGAATCTTTAGATAAAAGTTTATGTGAAATTAGAGGAGGAGAGAAAATGAATAAAAAAGAAATGTTTAATGGATTTGATATAACTGAAATAGAAAAACATAAAGAGAAGTATGCAAAAGAGACTAAAGAGAAATATGGAGAAAGTGATGCATATAAAGAAAGTGTAGAAAAGACTATAAAGTATGAAAAAGAAGATTGGCAAGATATATATAAGGAGATGGAAAGCATATTTAAATCTATTGGGGATAATATGGATAAGGGTGCAGATAGCTTAGAAGTTCAAGAATTAGTAGAAGCGTGGAGGCAATTTATAAACGATAAATTTTATAATTGCACTTTAGAAATATTTGAAGGTCTTGGACAAATGTATATTCAGGATGATAGATTTACCAAAAATATAGATAGAACAAAAGAGGGGCTAAGTGCGTTTTTAAGCGAAGCTATAGAAATATATTGCAATAATTTAAAATAACCTTAATAAATTCATAACTTTACTTATATAAATATATAAAGAGATTTACAGAATAAAAATTTTAGTTAAAGGAGTAGGAGTTGTGAAAAGGGTTGTTTTAAATATAGTTATTTTAATTATTATGATAATAATCCCCTTATTGCCATATAAAAAAGAATATGATCCTAGTCTTTTTGATGAGAATAAAATAAATTTGCATGTTGAGTATGATAGTAGTAATGAAAACTTAGTCGTTATAAAAGGTTCTGGTTATATAAAGAGGTATGCAAGTGTAAATAGATTAGGTAATATAAATTTTTCCGAAGTTAAAATAGTTGGTAATATCCCATATAAAGAAATCTCAAATTATAGAATAAGAAAATCAGAGAAAAGAAAATTCTTTATAAAAGGAGAATTTTTAAAGGAAAATAAGACACCAGAAATATTAACTTTAAATGTAACTGAGTGGGCGCCTTTAGAAGGCTATGTGAAGTTAGTTGAGACAACTATTTGGCATAAATATAACTTAAGTTTATGGTTTACTTATTTTGGAGCTATATTAATATTTTATAGTGTTTATATAATATTGAAAAATTATATTAACTGGAGCAATTGATAATTCAATTGCTCTTATTTTTTAAAAACTTTATTATATTATGAAAATTAACTTTACTCATATTAGAAAGTTAATTATATTTATAATATAGGAAAGTGAGGGTGAATTTATGAATAACACTCAAAGGGTATATCATGCACTTAAGAAATTTTATGGTTATGATAGCTTTAGAGAAGGTCAACTTGAAATAATAAATACAATTTTAAATAAAAGAGATTCATTTATTTTAATGCCTACAGGTGGTGGAAAATCTATATGTTATCAAATACCAGCAATTATATTTGATGGAATAACACTTGTAATATCACCACTTATTTCACTTATGAAAGATCAAGTAGATGGGCTAAAAGAGAATGGAATTAATGGTATTTATATAAATAGTAGTATAAGCAATGATAAAATCAAAGAGATTTTAAAGGATGCATCACTTGGTATTTATAAAATAATATATATAGCGCCAGAAAGACTTGAATCAAACTATTTTAAAAATATAATAAAAGATTTAAATATATCCCATATAGCAATTGATGAGGCCCATTGTGTATCAGAGTGGGGTCATGATTTTAGAAAGAGTTATAGATACATAAAACCTTTTTATGAAAGTCTTAAAGAAAGGCCTGTAATTTCATCATTTACTGCAACAGCAACGGAAGAAGTTAGAGTAGATGCAATTAAGCTTCTAGGGTTACATAATCCTTATAATTACTTAGGTGATATCAATAGAAGTAATTTAAATATTACTGTCTTAAAGGAAGTAGATAAAGAGGAAGAACTTAAAGATATTATAAGAAGCCACGAGGATGAGTCAGGAATAGTATACTGTACTTCAAGAAAGGAAGTAGATATAATTTATGCAAGGTTAAATGATTTAGGTTATAGCGTACTTAAATATCATGCTGGAATGAAAGAGGAGCTTAAAGAAAAATCACAAGAAGACTTCTTGTTTGAGAAAAAGAATGTAATGATTGCAACAAATGCTTTTGGGATGGGAATTGATAAATCTAATGTAAGATTTGTAGTGCACGCATCAATTCCTAAAAACTTAGAAACTTATTACCAAGAGATTGGTAGAGGGGGAAGAGATGGAGAATCTTGCGACTGTTATCTTTTTTATTCAAGAGATGACATAAGAAGAGTTGAGTTTCTAATAAATAAAAGTAGCATAATAAGTAGACGTGAAATAGCACTTAGAAAACTTCAAGAAATGGTTGAATATGCCGAAACTGAAGGGTGTTATAGAGAATATATACTTAAATATTTTGGAAATAAATACATAACAAACTTTTGTAACAATTGTTCTAATTGCTTAAACAGTGAAGATATAAAAGATTTTACTCGGGAGTCTCAAATAATATTATCAACAATATTTAGAACTAGAGAAAGATTTGGAGTATCAGTTTTAATTGATATATTAAGAGGAATAAGAGGACCTAAAGTTACTAAGTATGATCTTCATAAAGTTACAACATTTGGACTTATGAAAGAGTATAGTAGTAGTTTTATAAGAGATATAATTAAGAATCTTTTAGCTTTGAAATATATTGATCTAAAGCCTGGAACTTACTCAATGCTTATATTAAATAATAGTTCTATTAAAATATTAAAGGCAGAAGAAAGAGTATTTATGAAGCTTGAAAGAATGGAAGATACTATATTAAATAAAGATATATATAATGCATTAAAATCTTGGAGAAAGATAAAAGCTATTAAAGAAGATATAAGACCTTATATAATTTTCTCAGATAGAACATTAATAGATATTTCAAATATTAAACCAAAAGATGAAGAGGCTCTTATGAACATAAGAGGAATGGGAGAAAAGAAAATTAAAAAATATGGTAGAGAGTTATTAGATATAATTACTAAAAAAATGTAAGTAAATTCATTCTATGATACAATTATTTTAGAATGCTTAATTTGAAGTCGTAAATTATAAAAAAAGAAGGGTAACCTTCTTTTTTTAATTTAATATCTCAATTATTCCTAGGATAAATAAAAGTAATCCTGAGATAAATGATGCATATTTACCGAGAAATTTACCAAGAACATGATCACCTAAAGATTGTCCTATTAAAATAGTTAAAATACTAAAAATAAAAGTAAGTAGCGTTACAAGATAAATACTTATACCGGTTACACTAGCGGCTATCCCTGTACCTAGATTGTTAAAAGTTAAAGATAGGGCAAGGAAAAAAGTATCTTTAGAACTAATTGTTGTGCAATATCCATTTTTAAATACTTCTACTTTGGTTTTAGAATTTTTATTTTTTAAATCGTCAGTAATAGATTGCATTATAAAATAAAGTCCTATTAAAGATATAACTACAGCTCCAATTAAATTTGAAATGTAGTTTGGTAAAAAATTAGTTATGTAATTTCCTAAAGACATAGAAAGAAATGTTCCAGTTGTAGATACTATAGCTATTATAAGATTTGATGAAAAAGGTATTTTTAATTCTTCAGATCCGTAAGAAATACCAATAACTAAATTATCTAAATTGGAAGATATACTAAAAATTAAAGCTGTTAAAAAAGCCAATGTTAAAATCCTCCTCATATATTATAATAAATTTAAAAGCCTACTAATGTTTAAGAATACATTAGTAGGCTTTTCTTATACACTATATTTTTTTATTATTCAAAATAACAAACTATTGGTGTACCAGGTTCAATATTTTCAAATATTGTTTTTGCAAGTTCAGGAGGACAGTTTACACATCCGTGAGAACCGCTTGTCTTATAGATTTCTCCTCCAAACTTATCTCTCCATTTTGCATCATGCATACCAATACCACCATTAAAAGGCATCCAGAAATCAACAGGTGTACTGTAATTTTCTCCTTTTAAAGTAGCATTTTTTTCTTTATAGTTTAGGCTGTAAACTCCAGGTGGAGTACCAGTTTTGTTACGTTCATTTCCTGTAACTACATCACCTTGTGCAACAAGAGAACCATCTTTATAGAACCATAAATGTTGTTTTGATAAATCAATTTCAACAAATGTATCACCTATATCTGATAGTCCGTGAACTTTTGCTTTTTGAGCATAAATAGGTGCTTTTGTAGTAGTTTCTCCATTTTTTATAAGAGATTCTAGAGCGCTTGTCTCTTCTGAAACATTAATTTTCCATCCGTAAGAACCACCGCTAACTTTTACATTTTTACCAGTTGATGATTTGAAGTCTCTTGTTTTACCAGCTGTATTATATTTATTAGCAAGTGAAACTACAAAGTTTTGAACTTTACTATCATCAATTGAAACTTTCATGTCTTTGCTAACATTTAGCCAGTTATGAATTAATGATCCATCAACAATATCTGTATAATCACCTATTGTATAAGTGATTTTTGCTGATATATACTTATCTAATTGTTTTTTAGCTTCTATAACTTCTTCTGATTTAGATGTATATGTTGGATTTTCATAGCAATTTGAAGAATCTAAATTTAAAGTAGTTTCTCTATTAACTATTGAATTAACAACATCATTATATAAAACAGAAGCTTTTACTTTATTTCCATAAACCTCAGGAACTATCTCATAACCACTTGTAGTATATTTGAAGCTTGCATTCTTTGGTTTAACTAAAGTATCTTTATCGAAATAAGGTAAACTATTAAAATATTCTTCTAATTTCTCTTTATTATAAGAAATTACCCCAGGGGCTTCGTAAGTGTATTTTTTGAATATTGAACTAATCCATCCAAATGGATTTTGACTATCTTTTAAACCCTCAATTTTACCGTTAGGATTATATTTAAGATCAATATCAGATGCAGTTATTTTTGAATTTGTATTATCTCTTCCGACTAATTCTAATGAATATGAGTCAGCACCGTGAGATAGAGCTTGTTCAACTTCTTCTACTGTTTTACAAGAAGCATTTATTCCGTTTATTTCAGTTTTAAAATAAAAATGCTTAGTAAAATAAATTGATATACATAAATATAAAACTAAAAGAGTAAATAGTGAAATTGTAATACCAGCAATAAGTTTATTATCTGTGATTTTTTTTATAATGTCTTTTTTCATAACAACAACTCTCTCCAAAACTATTAATAATTACAATAGTTATACTATTAAATAATTTAAAATTTGTACGACATTTATTATATTATCATTTAAGTTATAAATATAAAACTACAAAATGGTTAAAATTTCAGAATTTAAATATTATTAATTATTTGAATTGAAAATAAAATTACATAATATTGGTATAAAAGTAATAATAATGATAGAAAACAACTGTTATAAAATTTTTAATCAACAAAATAAAAATTTCTAATTTAGTTTTTTTGTCATAGATTAGTAAATATAGTGAATATATTTTAAGTAAAGGGAGGGAGTAGATTATGGATTTTAAGGAATTTATTCAAATTGATAGAGAAGGTAGAGAAAAGGAAAGGTTTAATGGTACATTTTTAGATTATTTAGAATTAGTTAAGCAAAACCCGGATATTGCAAAGTTATCTCATAAGAGAATTTATGACACAATACATGCAATGGGGGTTGAAACATTAAAGGGAGAAGAAAATTACAAAGTTAAGAGGATATATGGAAATGATGTTATAAGACAATACGGATTCTTTAAAGATAACTTCTTTGGGATTGATAAAGTATTAATGAAATTAGTTAACTATTTCCATTCAGCTGCAATGAAAGGAGAAGAAGCAAGACAAGTACTTTATTTAGTTGGACCAGTTGGTGCTGGTAAGTCTTCTTTAGTTGAATCACTAAAAAAAGCACTAGAATCTTGTGAATCAATATATAGCATAGACGGATGTCCTATGCATGAAGAACCACTTCACTTAATACCTAAACATTTAAGACCTAAGTTTGAAGAACTTTTAGGCGTTAAAATTGAAGGAGATCTTTGTCCTGTATGTAGATATAGACTTATGAATGAGTATAAAGGTAAATATGAAGATATGCCTGTTACTAAAAAGAGCTTTTCAATTAGATCAAGAAAGGGAGTTGGGGTAGTACCACCAGTTGATCCGAATAACCAAGATACTTCAATTCTTACAGGTTCAATTGATATTTCAAAAATGGATATGTATCCAGAAGATGACCCTAGAATATTCTCATTAAACGGTGCATTTAATGTTGGTAATAGAGGAATGGTTGAATTTATAGAAGTATTTAAAAATGATGTTGAATATCTTCATACAATCATTACAGCCACACAAGAGAAGTCAATTCCATCACCAGGTAAAGGTTCAATGATCTATTTTGATGGTGTTATAGTTGCTCACTCAAATGAAGCTGAATGGAATAAATTTAAGGCAGATCACACAAATGAGGCTATATTAGATAGAATAGTAAAAATTGAAGTTCCATATTGTTTAGAACTTGATGAAGAAAAGAAAATATATGAAAAAATATTAAAGAAGAGTAGTTTTAATGCTCATATTGCACCTCATACAATAGAAATAGCTGCAATGTTTGCAATACTTTCAAGACTTACTGCTTCAAATAAAGTTGATCCAACAACAAAACTTAAAATATATAATGGTGAAGAAATAGTAGAAAAGGGATCAACAAAGAGAATTGATATATCAGAATTACGTGAAGAAGCTGGCTCTTATGAAGGAATGAAAGGTATATCAACTAGATTTATAATTAAAACAATTGATAATGCACTTTCAAATTCAGAGCATAACTGTATAAATCCATTAAGTATTATGGAAAGCATAATTAGATCAGTAAAAGAAATGGATATTGGATCTGATGATAAGAAGAGATATTTAGGATTTATACAAGATACGATAAGAAAAGAATATAACAAAATTTTAGAAAAAGAAATAACAAAGGCATTCATCCATTCATTTAGAGAGCAAGCTGAAAGCCTATTTAATAATTATATAGATAATGCAGAAGCTTTTGTAAATAAGAGTAAAATTAAAGATACTTCAACTGGAGAAGAATTAAATCCAGATGAAGAATTCATGAGAAGTATAGAAGAGCAAATAGGAGTGTCTGAATCATCAGCTAAAGGCTTTAGAGCAGATGTAACATCATATATGTTCTATTTAGTAAGAAATGGTGGAAAAATGGATTATACATCTTACGAGCCAATTAAAGAAGCTATAGAAAAGAAACTTATAACCTCAGTTAAGGATCTTTCAAGAATAATAACTAAATCAAGAGTTAGAGATAAAGAGCAAACTGAAAAATATAATGCTATGGTAGAAGAAATGCAAAGAAATGGTTACTGCCTACATTGCTGTGATGTAATCTTAAAGTATGCTGCTAACAATTTGTGGAAGGATTAATTAGAGGTTATGGCAATCTTTAGAGATAACACGATAAATCCAGTAGATCATGATAGATCTATAGAAGATAGAAGAAGGCACAGGCAATTAGTAGAAAAGTCCATTAAAGAAAATTTAGGAGATATTTTATCAGAGGAAAGCATTATTGGAGAAGGTAAAAATAAAAAGTTTAAAATTCCTATAAGAGGGATTAAAGAATATCAGTTTGTTTATGGTAAAAACTCTAAAGGAGTTGCAACAGGAACTGGGGAAGAAAAAAGAGGGGATAAGTTAGGACAAGGGAAACCAAATCAAGGACAAGGTGGAAAAGGTGCAGGTAACTCTGAAGGCGATGAAGTATATGATACTGAAATAACTTTAGAGGAACTACTAGACTATATTGTGGAAGATTTAAATCTTCCCAATTTAGATAGAAAGAAATATTCAGAAATAATATCAGAAAGTGCTGGTAGAAGAAATGGATATCAAAGGTATGGAATAAGACCAAGACTTGCTAAAAAGAAAACAGTAATGTCAAAAATAGCTAGAAAGCAAGGGAAGAAGAGAGCACTAATGGAAGAGGGAGAAAACCCTTCAGGAGTTACAAGGTTCCCATTTAGAGAAGAGGATTTAAGATATTATAGAGTTAAGCAAAAACCTAGAAGAGAAAGTAACGCTGTTATGATTTTTATAATGGACGTATCCGGATCTATGGACAGTACAAAGAAGTATTTAGCTAGATCTTTCTTCTTCGTATTATCAAGATTTTTGAGAAGAAAATATAATAATTTAGCATTTGAGTTTATTTCTCATACAACAGTTGCTAAAAGAGTTAATGAATATGAATTTTTCCATAAAGCAGAATCGGGAGGAACTTATATATCAAGTGGACTTAATATGGCTCTAGATATAATAAAAGAAGATTATCCAAAGGATATGTGGAATATATATCCTGTATACGCAAGTGATGGGGATAACTGGACTGAAGATAATGAGAAAGCAATGACAGCAGTAAAAGAGCTTTGTAGCTTTAGTAATATGTTTGGATATGCAGAGTTACTGCCATCAACTTACTCAACAACTATGTATTATAGATTTAAGAAAGAAATAAATGAAGATAACTTTACTCCTGTTATTGTTAAGGAGAAAAAGGACATGTGGGAAGCTTTAAAAGTTATGCTTAGTAAGGAAATGGAGGAGGAAACTTAAATGGAATATAATTTAAGTGATTTAAAAGTTTGGAATGATAAGATAGAAGAACAAGCAAAAAAATTAGGATTAAATTATTATCCACAGGAGTTTGAAGTAATTGGCTTTAACGAGATGATAGGATATGAAGCTTATGTTGGGATGCCATCTAAGTATCCTCATTGGAGTTATGGTAAATCATATGAAAAAAATAAAACTCTATATTCATTAAACCTTACAGGGCTTCCTTATGAAATGGTAATAAACTCAAATCCTTGTCTTGCATACCTTATGAAAGATAATACATTATTACTACAAATATTAACAATGGCTCATGTTTATGGTCATAATGATTTCTTTAAGAATAATAGGCTGTTTAGAGAAGGAACTAATGCAAATAGAGCCCTTGAAATGTTTAAGCTTGATGCAGAAATAATAAGAGGCTATATAAATGATCCTAATGTAGGGTATGAAAAAGTTGAAAAGGTATTAGATGCAGCACATGCAATAAGATATAGTATCGGAAGAAGTATAGGAGTTAAGGAACTTAGTGATTCTGAAATAAGAACTAGAAGGATAAAAGATTATAAAGATGCTATTTCAAATAGAGAATTTTTAGATATGGATAAAGAAATAGAACCACCGGAAGTGGATAAAATACCATTAGAACCGCGTGATGATGTTGTTGGATTTATAATTAAGCATGGAAAGTTAAGTGAATTTGAGAGAAATATATTAACTATTGTAAAAAGAGAAACAGAATATTTTATGCCTCAGATTGAAACAAAAACAATGAATGAGGGATGGGCATGTTTCTGTCATTATACAATACTTAAAGAGTTAAACTTAAATGAAGGTTTATATCTTGAATTTTTAAAGAGGCATAATGATGTTGTAGCTCCAGTTGAAGGTGGACTTAATCCATATTATATAGGATTTAAAATATTTATGGATTTAGAAAAGAGATGTGGAAGAGAAAAAATATTTGAAGTTAGAGAAATTGAGAGGGATTCATCTTTCCTTAGAAGATACCTTACACGTGAATTATGCGAAGAACTTAATTTATTCCAATATGGAAAGAGGAGTTTTGATTTTGTCATAGAAGAGGTTGCAGATGATAGAGGATGGGAAAGTATAAGGGATAGTTTAGCTTTTGCATCAGGTATAGGAAGTATCCCCCATATACGAGTTATAGATTTAAATAAAAGAGATAACACTCTAACTTTAGAGCACGTTTTTGATGGCAGGGAACTAGAACTATCATATGCTAAAGAAACTTTAAGGTATATAGGACGACTTTGGGGTGATAGGGTAAGACTTAATACTAAAGATAGAAATGGTGAAAGTTTTGCATTTATATGTGATAACGGAAAAGTTGCAATATCAGATTGTAACAAAATTAAATAAGTTTGAATAAATTATAAATGTAACCAATTAGTATAGAGGAAATATAAATGAATTTAAAAGGAAGTAATACAGAAAAAAATCTTTATAAAACATTTGCTGGTGAATCAAGAGCTAGAAATAAATATAATTTATATGCAGAAGCTGCAAGAGAAGAAGGATATAGATGGGTCGGAGAAATATTTGATGAAACAGCAGCAAATGAATATGCGCATGCAAGAGAATCTTTTAAAAGATATTTAAAGAAAATAGGATCTACTGAAGAAAATCTAATTGATTCAGCAATGGGAGAAAAAGAAGAGGATGAAAACATATATAAAGAATTTGAAAGAGTTGCAAATGAAGAAGGATTTAAAGAAATAGCAGCATTTTATAAAGAACTTCGTGAAGTTGAAGATAGTCATAAAAAAAGATTTTTATCTTTAGCGGAAAGAATAAAGAATGATAAAATGTTTAAATCTGATAAAGTAACTTACTGGCAATGTATGAACTGTGGATATATTCATGAAGGTACTGAAGCACCACTTGTTTGTCCATTATGTAAATATAAGAGAGAATACTTCATGCCATACTGTAAGAAAGAATAAACTTTTAGGAGGCTATTTTATGTATTGTAGATTTCCAAGTAATGGAGAATACTTCTTAAGAGTTATTGAAAGTTCTGATACTTTTATGAAAGAGTTTATAGAACTAGATAACACAAGAGAAGATTGTTCCTCAAACGACAAAAGGGATAATGAAACTATAAATTTTTTTGAAAGTAAAATTGTAGAAGATAAAGATTTGTTAAATGATTTATCAAAGTGGAAAATTTTTGATGATGAATTTGCAAGAGATTGCACTTATAAATAAAATGTAGGAGCGTATCAGAAAAACTAGAAGAAGTCTAAAAATATTTTGGTAACTTAATTTAATGTTATACTTCATATTTTTAGGCTTTTTTTAGAATTTAAGTTGATATAGCTCTTATTTTTTAGGAGGTATTTTATGCATAATAAAGTTATGGATGATCATTTTTCTGAATTGATTAAAATGAGTGACCTTTTAAAAACATTAGTAGATTCATATAGATTATTAATAGCTGGTGCTGTTGATGTTAATATACTTCCAGTTAGAAGGACTAAAGATGTTGAAAGGGCATTAGATAGAGCAGATGAAGTCGGTAAATTAATTGATAGAATAGTTGAAGTTATGGATGACTATGAGTACAGCTATATAAAATTTAGTAAAATTAAAAATGAGGTTGTATCTTTAAATTATGAAAAGAAAAAGGTTAAGAATGAATTAAATGATGTGATTCAAACAGAAATAAATAATGAATTAAATTTTTTTAATAATCATCACACAGAGAGAGAGGAAGAAGATGACTTTGAAAAATAAAATATCCTAGAATTAATAAAAATTCTAGGATATAAAATAACCAATATTATAATTTTTTCAACTTAATTGTACTTACCATTAGGTAAGAACCTAATATCATTAATATTACTGCTATTACCATCATTACAGATGTTATGTTTGCTTTAAAGAAATACGCTATTATTAAAGCAAAGAAAGCCATAAAGCAACCTGCAATCGTAATTGGTATACCCTTAAATACTCCATCAAAATCAGAAGTATTGTATCTTGCTAATCTGAAAGCTCCACAAATTGGGAAAGCTAAAAGTATAGCATAACCAAATAATCCGAATGGTCCAAATCCTTCTAAACCGAATAAAACAAATATCAATATTGAAGGCGCAACTCCAAATGATACTAAATCAGCTAAAGAATCTAACTCTTTTCCAAGTTCACTTGATACTTGAAGGTATCTAGCAACTCTTCCGTCATATCTGTCTACAAAACCAGCTAATAATATTAGTAAAGCAGATTGAACATATTTACCCTCGAATGTTGATAATAAAGATAATACCCCACATGATAAATTAATAAAGGTAAATACATTAGGAATACAACTTTTTTTCATATAACCACTCCTAAAAATCTTAAATAACTTACAGTATGTAATTATAGCATACAAATGATTATAATATAAGGGAAAAATACTAGTTTAAGAAAATCTTTAGGTAGTATTAAGAATTAAAATATCAATATGTAAATATATTTAAACAGGTACTATAGCATAAAATTAAGATATGATTTTATAGACAATAATAGGAAGCGAATGTATAATTAAAAGTAATGCTACTATAATGAGGAGGAATAATTATAATGCAAAAGGTACGTTTTATTTATAACCCGTACTCGGGGGAAAATGCTATTTTAAATGAACTAAACAACGTAATAAAAATTCACCAAGATGCGGGATATCAAATAGTGCCATATATGATAGAAAGAGGCAAAGATATAATAGAATCATTAGATTGTATCGACAATAGCTATGCATATATTCTTATAGCTGGAGGAGATGGAACTGTAGATTCAGTTTTAAATGCTATGATGAAAAGGAATATTAAGCTTCCAATAGGGATACTTCCAGTTGGTACAGCAAATGACTTTGGAAAATTTATTGAGATGCCACAAAATATATCAAAGGCATGCACACAAATTGTTAATTCAAAGCCACAAAAAGTTGATATAGGTAAAATTAATGAGAAGTATTTTATAAATGTTGCAAGTACTGGTCTTTTTACTGATGTATCACAAAAAACGGATGTTCACCTAAAAAATGCAATAGGAAAACTTGCTTATTATATTAAAGGTATAGAAGAACTGCCTAATTTTAGGAAGTTAAAAATTAACATAAAATCAAAACAGTATAACTATGACGGAGAAATGTACTTGCTATTAGTTTTTAATGGTAAAACTGCTGGTAATTTAAATTTAGCAACAAGAGCAGATGCTCAAGATGGAATGCTTGATTTAATACTATTTAAAGCCGTTCCTGTTATAGAATTATTACCATTATTTTTAAAAGTTTTAAGGGGAGATCACTTAGATTCAAATAAAGTTGTTTACTTTAAAACTGATGATGTAATAATTGAATGCAATGAAGATATAGTTACTGATATAGATGGTGAAAAGGGACCGGACTTCCCATTAAGAATACAATGTATAGAAGGTGGAATAGAAGTTTTAGGATTAAAGGAATAATACAAAATAATTATTAATAAGTATAGATAATAGATAGATTTTTAAGGAGTGTACGGGAAATGAACCTTATATATTATATCATTTTATTATCTATACTTTTTTTTACTTTGTTTTTAATACATAAATCATATAATAAAGCACCTAAAAAGATAAAAGTACTTCTTATAGCAAGTCTTACTTTATTTTCTTTAAGAAGTATAACTCTATTATTGATGTGTGTTATAAAAGATGCGTATTTTATATACTATTTAAAATACTTCATTAATCTAAATTATTTATATGTACCAATATTAATTTCTATATTATATTATGTGAATTTTAGATTTGATAATATGAGCTTTAATACAAACTATATTATAGCTTTAATAATAACTGCTTTTTACTTACTAACAATAACTTTAAATAAAGCTATTGTTAGAGTGGATTTACAGTTCGGATATATAATGGAACTTTCAAATAGTAAATTAGTCAGTATTTTAATGATAGTATTACTTGGGGCTTTCTTATTAACAGGATTACTTTTAATAGATAAAAAGAACTCAAAAAAGTGGAATATTATTTTAATAATAGCAATAACATTTATTTTTATTATAGAAAGCTTAGCAATAACAATAAAAATATGGATTTTCCCATATGTAGTAGTTTCAGAACTACTTTTAATATTTATAATAAATAAGTCATTAAATACTTTTAAAGCAATAAAGTGAAAAAAATGTTGCCTTTATAGGGGGTACTTATATATAATATAGGTATATATAAATTGTATTATTTGAAACAAATTAAGGTTTTGTGTTATACAAGGCCGTTTTTTTCACGTCTAATAACTAATAAATTAACAAAAAAAAGGTGGTGTTTTTAAATGGAGGGTGGACCTCAATTAAGTGAGAAACCAAAACTCAATAACATGTCTTGTGGAGTAGTACCTCTGTTTATTAATATTAAGTTTTAATATTTTATTATGAGAGTTTCTATCCTTGAGGCATGAGGAGGAGGCTATTATAATGAAGCAGTTAACAGTATTTTTATATACAAATATATTAGGCAATAAAATATATGATGAATTTGGCGATGTTATGGGAACACTTAGAGATGTTTACGTAACAACAGAAGATGGATATCCTAGAATAATAGGCTATAAAGTTAGAAGAGATGGTTCAATATATCATTATGAGTTTAGAGATATTAATTTTTATGATGATGAAGGAAAAGTAATTATAAAGACTAAGGGAAGTAAAGAAATACTTCCAAGAACGTATAGTTATCTTTTATCAAGACATCTTTTAGATAAGAAAATTGTTGATATTAATGGTAAACAGGTCGTTAGAGTTGATGATTTAAGAATTGCAAAAATTGCAGGAGAATATAGAGTAGTGGCTGTTGAGACAGGTCCACTAGCTAAATATAGAAGAATGGGACTTGGTGTCTTTGCTAAGTTTATATATAAAATAATTGGAAAGAACTATGAAGATACAGTTTTAATGTGGGATGATGTTGAATCATTAGAAATGATAAATAATGATTTAAAGCTTCAAATTCCATACCAAAAACTATCGAAACTTCACCCAGCTGACCTTGCTGATATTTTAGAAGAACTTGATAGTAAATCAAGAAAGCAAGTATTTGAATCTTTAGATGAAGATCTAGCAGCTGATGCACTTGAAGAATTAGATCAAGAATATAAAGGTAAAATTCTTAAAGAATTATCAGAAAGTAAAGCAGCAGAACTTTTAGAGAATATGCCAAGTGATGAAATCGCTGACCTTTTAGATGAACTTGATGAAGAAGAGAGAGAAAAAATATTAGTGAATCTTGAAAAAGAAGATGCTGAAGAGGTTAAAGAACTTCTTGAATACGAAGATGAATCTGTAGGTAGTATTATGGCAAAAGATTTTATATCATTAAACTTAGATATAACAGTTCAAGAGACAGTTGATATTTTAAAAGAGACTGAGCCAGACGAAGAAAATATGTATTATATTTATATAACTGACAATGAAGATAAAGTACAAGGTATTATTTCTTTAAGAGATCTTATTTTAAGTCCAGGCGAAAATAAATTACGAGACATAATGGATACTAATTTTGAGTATCTTAAAAATTATGATAATGTAGAAGAAGCAATAGAGCTTACAACAAAATATGATTTATTATCAATACCAGTTGTTGATGAAGATGATAAGTTAGTTGGTATAGTTATTATTCATGATATTATAGATGAATATTTATATACTTCATGGAAGAAGAAAAATAGAAAAGCATAATAAGAAATTGATATATAAAGCAAGATAATAAGTTTTTAATTAATCATAGACTTACTATCTTGCTTTTACTTATTTTTTTCATAAATATTTGTTGACAAAAACAATGATAAGCATATAATAAGAATATAAAGTTTATCAAATTACTCTGAATTAAAAACAGTGAAAGAGGAAAGTAGTTTAAAGGAAGATTACAGAGAGGAAAGAAGTGCTGAGAGCTTTCTATCAAGAATTTATATGAAGTGCCCTTTGGAGTTGATTATCTGAAATTATAGTAAGGTTATCCGGATTCACCCGTTATAGTGATATGGTATTATATGTGCCAGAATATTAAGAGGAATTAGTATAATTACTAATTCAATTAGAGTGGAACCGCGGAAGTTTACTTCGTCTCTATAGTTTAGAGATGGAGTTTTTTTATATAAAAAAATAATTAGTTATTTCAATGGAGGTATTAAGATGATTTATAACAGCGTATTAGAATTAATAGGAAACACACCGGTATTAAAACTGAAAAAGGAAGACGAAAATAGCGCAGATATTTATGTTAAACTTGAAAAGTTTAATGCAACTGGAAGTGTAAAAGACAGAGCAGCACTTGGAATGATTGAAAGAGCAGAAAAAGCTAACGCTTTAAATACAGGAGATATTATAGTTGAACCAACAAGTGGTAACACTGGTATAGCCCTTGCAATGATAGGTAAACTTAAAGGATATAAAGTTATAATTGTAATGCCAGAAACTATGAGTGAAGAAAGAAGAGCATTAATAAAAGCTTATGGAGCTGAACTTATTTTAACAGAAGGAAAGCTTGGAATGAAAGGTGCAATTAAAAAGGCAGAAGAACTAGGTAAAGAGCCAGGTTACTTTATACCAAGTCAATTTGATAATGAATCAAATAAAATTAAACATTATGAAACAACAGCAGAAGAAATATTAAAGGATATAAAGGATGTTGACGTATTTATTGCCGGAGTTGGAACTGGTGGAACAATAACTGGAGTATCAAAAAAATTAAAAGAAGAATTAAAAAATATTACAACAATTGCAGTTGAACCTGAATCCTCAAAAGTATTAAGTGGTGGAAATCCAGGACCACATAAAATTCAAGGTATTGGAGCAGGATTCATACCATCAATTTATGAAAGCAAATATATAGACAAAATAGTTACAGTAACAGATGAAGATGCTTTTAAAGCAGCAAAAGAATTTGCTGAAACTGAAGGTATATTAGTTGGTATATCAGCAGGAAGTGCAATACATGTTGCTAAAAATATTGCCAAGGAAATAGGAAAAGACAAGAAAATAGTTTTAATAGCACCAGATGGAGGAGAAAAGTATATTTCAATGGGCTTATACGAGTAAGGAGGAATAAAAGCTGTGTTTACAAAATTAAAATATGATTTAAATAGAATACTAAAAGAGGATCCAGCAGCTAGGAGTAAAATAGAAGTATTCTTCTTATATCCATGTGTTCATGCTATTATTATGTATAGGTTAGCTAACAAGCTATATAATCATAAGATGTTCTTTTTAGCTAGATTATTATCACAAACAACAAGGTTTTTCACTGGGATTGAGATACATCCAGGTGCAACTATTGGAAAAGGATTATTTATAGACCATGGAATGGGAGTTGTAATTGGTGAAACGGCAGAAATAGCTGATAATGTTACAATATATCATGGAGTTACTCTTGGTGGAACAGGAAAAGATAAAGGTAAGAGACATCCAACAGTTGGTAATAATGTTATAATAGGTGCAGGAGCTAAAGTGTTAGGACCTATTAAAATTGGAGATAATGTTAAAATAGGTGCTAATTCAGTTGTTTTAAAAGATGTAGCTGATAATTCAACAGCAGTTGGAATACCAGCTAGGATTATCGTAAAGAAAACTGATGTAAAAGATGTCAAAGTAGATAATGATATAGATGAAGAAGAAACAATTAATAACGTTATTGAAATAAGTAATATAATTAGATAATGATGATAAGAAAAAAAGGAAAAGAATAAAACATGGATAAACAAAAAAAGATTATAGAATTTTGTAAATCAATAAATTTAGATTTAGTTGGATTTATAAAATGCAGGGAGTTTAGTGAACTTACTGAGTTTTATGAGAATAGAAAAAAGCTTTTAATTCAAAATGAATTTGAGGAATCTGATATTTCAAAAAGAATTAATCCTATGAAGACTTATATGGAAAATGGAAAGACCATAATTTCAATAGCTTTTCCATACAATAGTAAGGAAAATACTTGTGATAATGGTTTTTCTATTTATACAAAGGGTATGGACTACCATAATGTAGTTCATAGTTACTTAAGTAAAATATGCGAATTTATTAAAGATTTAGGTGGGGAATGTATATCTTTTGTAGATAGTAATACTTTACCTGAAAGATATATTGCAGCACTTAGTGGTATTGGATTCATTGGAAAAAATAATATGGTTATTACTGAAAAATATGGTTCATATATTTTTTTAGGAGAAATAATAACTGATTTAGAAATCTTTAATGAAGATAAAACTACTTTAATACAAATAAATGAATTTAAAAGCTGCAATGAGTGTACTATATGTTATAATGAATGCCCAACGAAGTCTATTAATAAGAATAGAAAAAATCCTAATATTTGTTTATCGTATTTAACTCAAAAGAAAGAGTTAAGTGATAATGAAATAAATCTTCTAAATGGTAGAATTTTTGGATGCGATAGTTGTCAAAATAAGTGTCCATATAATGAAGATATATGTAGGAGTAAATTAAAAGAATTTTATCCTTTGGATTTTATGAAAACTGACAATTATAATAGTATAATTAATCTTAACAATAAAGACTTTAAGGAAAGCTACAAAATAACTTCATGTGGATGGAGAGGAAAGAATACTTTAATACGAAATGCAATAATTCGAAAAAAGAAGTATAAGATGGAAGCAATTGATGATATTAGGAGTGAATCCCCATATATAAAGAGTTATATAGATAGACTTTTATAGTTATGTAGAATATAATATATTGTAGACTAATTAGTAGGAAGTAGGTGAAATATCTTATGTTATCACCATTTATGGTAAAAGTTATAGGGGTATTACCAGAAAGTTTAGTGGTATTTACCGGAAAGAAGATAACAGATAGATACATAAAAAAGTATGCAAATATACATGTTAATGGATACGAAAATCTTAAAAAGATAGAAGGTCCTGTAGTATTTATTTGTAATCACTTAAGTAATTCAGATGGATTAATTTTAAATAAGGTATTAAAGAAAGATTTTGACCCATATTTTGTTGCAGGAGTAAAGTTATCAGCGGATCCTATAACAAATATAGGAATGAAAATGGTTAAAAATATTCCAATAAGACCAAATACAGCTGACAAAGAAGCCATGACAAAGATGGTTAAAGCAGTTAGAGCTGGAGAAAGTCTTTTAATATTCCCAGAAGGAACTAGAAGCAGAACTGGGGCAATGATAGAAGGTAAAAAAGGCGTTTTATTACTTGCAAAAATAAAGAATGCAACTGTAATTCCAATTGGAATGAGCGGAACAGATAAATTATTACCTATATGTACTGAAGGTGATATGGGTGGAGAAGTATGGCATGATGCTGATGTTCAAATAAATATTGGGGCACCTGTTATTCTTCCAAAGAAAGAAAAAGAAGAAACTAAGCATGAACATGATGATAGATGTATGGAAATGCTTATGAAATCAATAGCTAATGAATTACCAGAAAGCTATAGAGGCGTATATAAGTAAAAATATAATGAATTTTAGAAACTCGCTTTTATAGCGGGTTTCTTTGGAATATAAGATGGGATTACTATGAAAAAATGAGGTAGAATTTATGAAAAAGAGAACTAAAGAAATAATAGAAATACTTAAGGAAACTTATCCAGATGCAAAATGTGAGCTTAATTATGAAACTCCATTTCAACTTTTAGTTGCAACTATTTTATCAGCTCAAACTACTGATAAGAAAGTTAATGAAGTTACTAAAGAGTTATTTAAAGAATATCCTGATGTAGATTCTTTTTTAGAATTAACTAATGAAGATTTAGAGAAAAGAATTAAACAAATAGGACTTTATAGAAATAAGTCTAAAAATTTAGTTTTAATGTGTAGACAACTTAAAGAAAATTTTAATGGTGAAGTTCCAAAGACTATGGAAGAACTAGTATCACTTGCAGGAGCTGGAAGAAAAACTGCTAATGTAGTATTATCTAATGCTTTTGGAGTGCCATCAATAGCAGTAGATACTCATGTTTTTAGGGTTGCAAATAGATTGGATTTAGCACATTCAGATAATGTGTTAGAAGTTGAGAAAGAGCTTATGAAGGAGCTTCCTAAAAAAGAGTGGAGCCTTACTCATCATCTTTTGATTTTTCATGGAAGAAGATGTTGTTCCTCTCAAAGACCAAAATGTTTTGAGTGCCCATTAAATCATAAATGTAAATGGGAAGATAAGAAAAAGTATATGTAATAGAAAAGAACTCCTGAAATTCAGGAGTTCTTTTTGTATATTAATTAACTTTGATTTTTAGTTATATCGCTTTGTACTTTTGCAGCTTTAATATTTAATCTATTATTATATATAAACATTACTGCTGAAGCTCCAAGTATTAAGAAATATCCAAGGAAGCTATATTTGTCAGGAAGTTGATTAAATATTACAAAGCCTATTACGGCGGAGAATATTATCTGAGTATAATCATAAATTGAAATTTCTTTTGCTGGCGCATGTTTGTATGCAGCAGTTAAAGCAAATTGTCCGACGGAAGCTGCAACACCTGCCATTAATAAATAAAATAATTGTATTTTAGTAAATGGTGTAAAATCAACTATTAAAAATGGTAAGGTTGAAACAATCGAAAAAAATGAGAAAAAGAAAACTATTGTTGGACCTTTTTCTCTTGGTCCTAAAAATCTAACGAAAGTATAAGCGGCACCAGCACATACAGCTGAAGATACTCCTATAATTGCAGGTATAACTTCAAGACTAAATGAAGGTTTTATTATAAATAAACTTCCTAAAAATGCAACGCATAATATCATTATTTGCTTTGGTGTAATTTTTTCCTTTAAAAAGATAAAAGAAAATATTATTACAAAGAATGGTGATAATTTATTTAGCATATTAGCATCAGCTAATATTAATCTATCTATTGCATAAAAGTTAGCTATTATTCCAAGCGTACCAAAAAGTGCTCTTCCTAAAAGATACTTTCTATTTTCTCTTTTACCAAAAAGACTGTCACCACTTTTAACTATTATGTAAAATGCAACTACGCAACTTACTAAGTTTCTGAAAAAGCTTTTTTCAATTGAAGGAATGTCTCCGGAAAGCTTTACGAAAGTACTCATGAAAGCAAAGGATAGTGCTGATATTATTATGAGTAAAATAGCTTTGTTTTTTTCTTTCATATGTTTAAAATCTCCTTATAAAGTTTTATATGAATAGAGTATACTATTATAAGTTAGAATGCAAATAACAAGTTAAACATATGTATTTTAATAAAAAGTAGTGCTATAATATTAGAAGTTGAAAATTTAAAAAACATACATTTGGAGGTACAATAATGAAAGTCGGAGTCATAATGGGAGGTATCTCATCTGAAAGAGAGATATCACTAAATAGTGGGGAATCAATCTTAGAAAATATTGATAGAAATAAATACGAAGTTGTTAAGATTGTTATAGATAAAAAAGAAGATATAATAAATAAAGTTAGAGATGAAAAAATAGACTTTGCGCTATTAGCACTTCATGGACAATTTGGTGAAGATGGAACTGTTCAATCTGTATTACAAGTACTAGATATACCTTATTCAGGATGCGGACCATTAAGTAGTGCAGCTTGTATGGATAAGGATATGTCAAAAAGTCTTTTAGAATCAGCTGGTATTAGAACAGCGCCTTGGATAAATTTAAGAAGTGTAGAAGAAATAGATTATAAAGAAATAGAAGAACTAGGTTATCCAGTTGTCATTAAACCAACTCACGGAGGATCAAGTGTTGCAACATTTATCATTAAAGGAAAAGATGAGGTGTTAAATGCAGTTGAAGAAGGTTTTAAATGGGATAGCGAAGTTATGATAGAAAAGTTTATAAAAGGTGAAGAGATAACTTGCCCAGTATTTGGTGATGAAATGTATCCAGTAGTAGCAATTAAACCAAACTCAGAGTTTTTTGACTATGAGTCTAAGTATAAAGATGGCGGTGCTGACGAATTCATTATAAACTTAGAAGAGGAATTACATAATGAAGTTTTAAGTATGGCACTTGCAACATATAGAGCATTAAAGTGTGCAGTTTATGCAAGAGTTGATATGATAGTTACAGAAGATAAGGTTCCTTATATATTAGAAGTTAACACGCTTCCAGGAATGACTAAAAATAGTTTATTCCCAAAAAGTGCAGCAGGTAAGAATATTTCTTATAGTGGATTAATAGAT
This sequence comes from Clostridium sp., assembly GCF_036643715.1. Classification (GTDB taxonomy): domain Bacteria; phylum Bacillota; class Clostridia; order Clostridiales; family Clostridiaceae; genus Clostridium. Next base: position 23,277 of record NZ_JAVXRL010000044.1, read on the forward strand.
AATATTATTGAAGCATCTTTAAAAGAAGTTAGATAGTAATTGCGAGCTGATATACCTTTTTGGGATATCAGCTCTTTTGTTTATTTTATATATGGGATTGGGATGTGAGGGTAGTTGTATAAAATAAAACATCTTATTGTAATGTTCTAATTAGTTGTTGTTTAGGTTGTACTAGTAGAACAACAATAAAGTCAAATTACATAGAAGTTAGTCGAAAGAAATAGGTAAATATATATTTA
>NZ_JAVXRL010000045.1:0-11060 GCF_036643715.1 Clostridium sp.
AGACGTTGCCAGGTGTGAACTAAGAGATAGTAAACTACTATCTCTTTTTTTTATATAAAAATATAAAGAAATTTAATTTTAGTTTTTTATGGAAAAATAAGAAATTATTTGATATATTATGGTATTATCTATATATGAGAGAGAGGTGATATCGTGACTATTTTATTTATTATAGGAATTATAAGCATAACTTACTTTATATTAGTTAATTTGATATTTGGATATACTACTTTTAGTGTTTTTTATTTATTTATAGGGTTGATTATGGTAGTATACTCATTATTTTATAAGAAACTGCATGCTATTATTGTATTTGATAAATTTTTTAAATGGTTTAGAATAGTACTTATAATTGGAATAGCAATATTTTTAGTAACTGAAGCATGTATTGTAAGGTATTCTAAAAATTCTATAGTAAAAAGTGACTATATAGTAGTGCTTGGAGCTGGGATAAGAGGAGAGACTATAACAACAACATTAAGAGATAGGTTGAATGCTACATTAGATTATGTAGAGAAGACCAATTATGATGGTGACATTATAGTATCTGGAGGAATGGGTCCAGGTGAGACTATAACAGAAGCAGAAGCTATGAGAAGATATTTAGTTGAAAATGGAATTAGTAATGATAAAATTTTTCTTGAGAATAAATCAACTAATACATATGAAAATTTTAAGTATTCAAAAGATATAATTGAAAGAATAAGTAATAAGAGTGTAGACGAATCATCAATCATGTTTATTACAACGGATTTTCATGCATTAAGGAGTAATATGATAGCTAAAAGAAATGGCTATGAAGAGGTTAATTCTTATACTAGTAAAACAAAATGGTATTTAGTACCCTCTATGTATGCTAGAGAATTTTTTGCATTATGTAAATCACTTGTATTTGACAGATAAGATTTTATTAGAAAAATGTTTGGAGTGGGTATTATGGCAAGAAGTATAGATCAATTAGCAGGTAAAATGGTTAAGCATTTTAAGGGAAAATTATATTCAGTTTTAGGTGTTGCTAAACATTCTGAAACTATGGAGGAACTTGTTGTTTATAAAGCACTATATGGAGATTTCGGAGTATTTGTAAGGCCGATAGACATGTTCTTAAGTGAAGTAGACAAAGAAAAGTATCCTAAATGTAAGCAGAAATATAGATTTGAAGTAGTTAGTAATGCGGATATTATAAATATAGCAGAAATAATAAGTAAATAAAAATAATATAAAAGCTGTATCAAAATTAAGATAGTAATTTGATACAGCAATTTTTTTAATTTTTTTTATAAAAAAATATCGACAAAATAAGCCTTTTTTGAAATGTTAAATGTTAGTTATGGAATTATGTAAATGATATAAAAAAATAGTAATAGTGAAAAAGTAGCATAGATTAGCGCAAAATAAGGAACTATAATTCCACTTATTATAATCTTAAAAAAAAAGCAAAAATAGGTTAAAATCCACTAAAATAGCGATATTATGGCGATATTGAAAAGATATTATGCATATGATAATCTATTTACATAATTATGAATGATTTACTGTATTTTTCAATAATTTTGTAAAGGGGGATTATATGAAAGGGAAAAAAGTATTTAAGTTTAGAAGGGTATTATCTGTACTTATTATAATATCGTTCGTTTTGGGTGACTTAGTACCTGTTAAAGAAGTATTTGCATTAAATAAAAGAGCTTTAGAAAACCTTGGAGGTTTAAATCACTATAATTCAATTGTTTTTGGTGATCATACTGCAACAAAGGCAGATACTGAAGGTGCAATAGCAGTACAAGGTAATTTTACTGTTAATGAAGCTTTCTCTGTACCTGCAGCAGCAACAGGAGCAGCAAATATTATGGGTTCGACTTATGTAGAAAATAATAGTCCATCTATTCTTATAGGAGGAGACTATAAATCAAATGGAAATTTAGATGTTTTAGCTAATACGATAGTTGTTAGTAATGAAGAAACTAAAAGTAAGTTATCTAAAATGCCATCTCATACAAAACCAGGAGAATATGTTGATTGCGAAATTAAACCTTTAAGCGAAATTAATAAGAAGTTCGCTGAAATGAGAGGAATTGTAGATAACGTTGGCAATCAATCAAAAAGTTATAAAACTGAAAGCATAGATGATAGTACTAAAGTTGATTTATATGTACCAGGTAATGTATCTCAAGAGGGGTATATAGGAGAAAAGGATGGTACATGGGGATTTGGAAAAGATATTAATAATAAAAATATATTTATATCATCAGGACTAGCAGCTGGTAAAGAGAGTTTAATAATAAATGCAGCAAAAATTCCGGCAGTAGCGGATAATGATTTTGCTATTGTATATTCTGATGCGAAAAACATAAAATTCACTACTTCAGGAATTGAATATCTTGGACAGGCTGTTGAAAGTGGTGATTTGCATTATGGAGTAGTTGATACAGGTAAGCCGGGTAATAAGACACTTGCAATGTTATCTCAGAAAGTAATGTGGATATTCCCAAATGCTACAAAGGTAGAAGTAGCTGGTAAAGGGATTGTAGGAAGTCTTATAGCACCAAATGCTTTTGTTGACACTAAAGGTGGAAGTGTTAATGGACAGTTGATAGCTGGAAGTCTTAATCAATTTGGAGGATTTGAAAGTCATAATTACTTCTTTAATTGGGACGGATTTTTAAAGTTAGCTAAAGGTGCAGTTGAGCTTAAGAAGGTTGGGGAAGATAAGAAACCTTTAGAAGGCGCAGAATTTGGATTATTTAAAAATGGTAATGATACTTTAATTAAAACAGCTGTATCGGGAAGAGACGGAAAGGTAAGTTTTATAAATATAGAGCCAGGAGAATATTATGTAAAGGAAACTAAGGCTCCAGAGGGCTATGAATTAAGTGATGAAATTTATAATGTAGTAATAGAGGAAGGAAAAGCAACTCAAGTAGATTTAAAAGAGATTAGTAATAAAGAGATTAAGGGAAGTGCAGTATTATATAAAGTAAATGATCAAAGAAATCCACTTGAAGGAGCAAAATTTGGAGTATATAAAGAAAATGGCGATAAAGTTTCAGAAGTTACTTCAGATAAAGATGGAAAAGTTTTTGTAAATAATTTAGATGATGGAAAGTACTATATTCAAGAAATAAGTGCACCAGATGGTTATGAAGTTGATAGAAAAACTAAGTATGAATTTGAAATAATAAAAGGAATTAAGGAACCTGTAGTAATACAAGGCGAAGCTGTAGTAAATGTTTTTAAAGGTGGGGCTGCAATGCTTCTTAAAGTACATGATGGAAATGAGGCATTAGAAGGTGCTGAATTTGGATTGTATAAAGAAGCTGGAGATGAACTTATAAAGACAGTAATATCAGGAAAGGATGGAGTTATAAAGGTTGATGGATTAACGGCTGGTAAGTATTACTTTAAAGAGTTAAAGGCACCAGAAGGATATAAGTTAGATGAAAATAAATATTCTTTTGAAGTTAAGATTGGGGTAACTGCAGTTATAGAGAGTGGAACATCAGTTAATACTTTTAATAATGGCTCAGTTAAGTTCAAAAAGGTTGATACTTCAGGTAATGCGTTAGAGGGAGCAAGTTTTGAACTTTATAAAGATGTTAATGGTACATGGGAAAAACAATCTGAAACTTATACATCTAATAAAGATGGAATAGTAGAGGTTAGAGGGTTAGAAGCTGGAAAGTATTATTTTAAAGAGACAGAGGCACCAAGTGGATATTTATTATCTGATAAGGAGCATCATTTTGAAATAGTAAGAGGAGTAAATACAGCAGTCGATATTGGTAATGTTGAAAATGTATTTATAAATGGATCAGCAAAATTGGAAAAGGTTAATGAAGATAATAAATATTTAAAAGGAGCATTGTTTGGAATATATGATTCAAATGATAAATTAATAAGTGAAGTTGAATCAGATGATAATGGAATAGTTTTAGTAACTGGATTAAAACCAGGAAATTACTATTTTAAAGAATTAAAGGCACCAGAAGGATATAAGCTAGATGAGACAAAATATAAATTCACTATAACATCAGGTGATGCTGTAACAGTAAATGCAGGAAAAGTAATTAATATTTTTAATGGTGGATCTGCTAATCTTATTAAAGTTGATGAAGAGGGGAACATGTTAGAAGGAGCAGAATTCTCTCTTTATAAAAAAATTAATGGTGATTGGGAAAAGCAAGAAGGGATATACACATCAAACAAAGATGGAATTGTTAAAATTGAAGGATTAGGAGTTGGTGAATATTACCTTCAAGAGACAAAAGCACCAATTGGATATGAATTAAGTAGTGATAAGTATGAGTTTAAAGTGGAGCTTGGTAATCTTACAACAATAGAGATTGGAGAAGCTAAAAATAACTTTGTAACAAGTATGGTTAGACTTAAAAAAATTGATTCAGAATCAAGAGTTACTCTAGCAGGAGCTATATTTAGATTAACTAATCTAGATACTAATGAAGTTATAAGAGATGCAGTTGAGACCGGTTTAGATGGAGTGTTAGAAGTAACAGCACTAAAGCCAGGCAAGTATAGGTTTGAAGAAATAAAGGCTCCTAGTGGCTATATTCAAACAATAGTGCCTATAGATTTTGAAATTAAAAAGGGTGAAGAATCACAGACTATAGAATTAATTGCAGAAAATAGTTTCTTAAAATTAGCGAATGTTCAATTTACTAAAGTTGATTATGAAAATGGTAATCCGTTAGAGGGAGCAGAGTTTAAACTTTATAAAGAAGTAAATGGGGAATTTATTGAATTAGATAAAGTTTATACATCAAATTCAATGGGTGTAGTAATAGCTAATGAGTTAGAAGCTGGAAAGTATTATTTTAAAGAAACAAAGGCACCAAACGGATATTTATTAAATAGTGAAATTATTAAATTTGAAGTTAAGGGTACTGAAGGGGAAATTATTTTATTAGATAATTTTAAAAATAAAGCAGAGAAAGGTTCATTCATTTTAGAAAAACATGGAGAAAATAATGAGCCACTAAAAGGTGCAATATTTGAACTTTATAAAGAAGTAAATGGAGAATGGATTAAAGAAGAGGCAACTTATACTTCAAATAAAGAAGGTAAAGTAGTAATTGAAGGTCTTTTAATTGGAAACTATAAATTAAAAGAAATAAAAGCACCAAATGGATATGAGTTAAGTAATAAAGAAATATTATTTACTATTGAAAGTGGTAAAACTGATATACCAGTACAAGATGTATTTAAAAATACTTTAAAGAGGTATTCAATACAGCTAGAAAAGATAGATGCTGAGAGTAAGGAACTTTTAAATGGAGCTGAATTTGAATTAAGAAATTTAGACGGAAATGTGTTAGATAAAGGTATTGTTTCAAATGGAACTTTAAAATTTGATGGTCTACTGCCTGGTAATTATGAAATATATGAAACAAAGGCACCAGAAGGATACAACAAATTAATTAATCCTATAAGAGTAACTATAGATGTAGAAAATTCAGAAGTTACTATAAATAAAACAGTAGGTAATTATAAAATAAAAGGGGAAGTGTTACTTACTAAAAAGGATGATGTAACAGGTAATTATCTTGAAGGAGCAAAGTTTAATATATATAAGGAAGATGGAACTCTAATTAAGGAAAATCAAGTTACAAATACGGATGGGGAATTAGTAGTTAAAGACTTAGAAATTGGAAAATACTATTTGGAAGAAGTTGAGGCACCAAATGGGTACCATAAACTTGCTGGAATAATTAAATTTGAAATAACTAATGATATAACAAAAATAGAAATTAAAGATGTTATTAATGAGAGAGTAGAAAGTGGATCAGTACAATTAAAGAAAGTAGATTCACATAATAAGAGCGGTTTAAGGGGAGCTAAATTTAAGTTATATAGAAGAGATGATTCAAAATTCATTGGTGAGTTCACATCAAATAAAGATGGAATAATAAAAGTGGATGGATTAACATTTGGGGATTATTATTTCGTGGAAAGTGCAGCGCCAGAAGGATATGAATTAAATAATGAAAAAATAGAGTTTAGAATTGAAAAAGGGGAGACTAAAACTCTAAATTTAGGAAATATCGAAAATGAAATTAAAAAAGGTGCAGTAACATTAGTTAAAGAAGATAGTGAGACAAAGGAAGTGCTAAAAGGTGCTGAATTTGAATTATACGAAAAAGAGACAGGCATAAAAATAGGGGGATTATATAAAACTGATAGCAATGGTGAAATAAAAGTTTCATCATTAATACCAGGAAAATATTATTTTAAAGAAGTAAAAGCACCACTTGGATATGAAATTTCAAATAAAGAAATTGATTTTGAAATTGTAGCAGGTAATATTGTTGAAGATGTAATAGTAACAGTAAGCAACGATATAATACTTGGCTCAGTAACTTTAGAAAAGGAAGATAGTGAGACAGGGGAGTTACTAAAAGGTGCTGAATTCGAACTTTATAATAGAAGTTCAAATGGAGATATAAAAGTTGGGGAACTATATATAACAGATGAGAGTGGAAAAATAAATATAAATGGATTAAAACCAGGAGAGTATTACTTCAAAGAAGTAAAGGCACCAATTGGATATGACATTTTAGAAGAAGCAATTACATTCCAAATAATAAAAGGTGAAAAGGCCCACAACTTAGTAATGAGAGTTGGAAATAAAGCTGAGAAGTATGATGTAACACTTAAGAAAGTAGATTCAGAAGATAATAATATTTCATTAAATGGAGCTATATTTGAACTTAGAGGAGATGTATATAGTACAACAACTCATGAAGTTTCAATGGATGGAAAGATTACAGTCTCAGGATTAAAACCAGGTAAGTATTCATTCCATGAAATAAAAGCACCAGATGGATATATTCAATCAATAGTACCAATAGAATTTGAAATAGTAAAAGGTCAACAAACTAAGCATATTGAATTAATTGCAGAAAATAGCAAGCTTAAAAAAGGTACGATACAGCTTAAGAAGGTTGATGAAGAGGGAAATGGACTTGAAGGTGCAATATTCACATTATATAACGAATATAACGAAGAACTTGGAAGTTATGAGTCTAATAAAACTGGGTTAGTAAGAGTAGAAGGGCTTGAAGTTGGAAAGTATTATTTAGTTGAAACAAAAGCACCAAATGGGTATGAACCATCATTAAATAAAATAGAATTTGAAATCAAAGGAACAAGTGCAGATACAATATTATTAGGCAACGTTATTAATAGTATTAAAAACGGTAGCGTAAAATTAGTTAAAACTGATTTTGATAATAAAGAACTTCTTAAAGGGGCAGTATTTGAATTATTCACTTCAGATGGACAGCTAATAGGAAAATATACTACTAATGACAATGGTGAAATAATAATAAATAGCTTAAAGCCAGGTGAATACAAGTTTGTTGAAACTAAGGCGCCAGAAGGCTATGAAATTACAAATAGAGAATATAATTTTAATATAGAAATTGGTGATGAAAAGCCTGTAATAATGGTTGAAGCAACTAATAAGAAAGCAGAAGCTGGATCAGTTCAGTTTATGAAAGTAGATGATTATACAGGAGAAGGTTTAAGTGGAGTTGTATTTGAACTATTCACAGAAGAAGGTGAAAAGATATCAGAGCATACTTCAAATGAGGATGGCATAGTAACTGCGGATGGTTTAACATTTGGAGATTATTACTTTAAAGAAAAATCACCTCAGTTTGGATATAATCCTTCAAATGAAAAAATAGAATTTACTATAAAAAAGGGCGATAAAGAAACAGTTAAACTTAATAAAGTTATGAATGAAATAATAAAAGGTGAAGTTAACTTAATAAAAGAGGATAGTGAAACTTCTAAGAAATTAAGTGGCGCAAAATTTGAGTTGTTCGAAAGGGATGGAAAGTCTAAAGGGATTTTCATTACTGATGAAGATGGAAAAATAGCTGTTACTAATTTAAGACCAGGGGATTATTACTTTATTGAGAAGGAGGCCCCAAAAGGTTATGAAATTTTAGATGAAAAGATAGAATTCACTATAATAAAAGGTGATAAAGCTGATTTACAAGTAAGAACAGCTAAGAATGACATAATAAAAGGAAATGTTAAGTTAATTAAAAAAGATGAAAAAAGCAGCTATTTATTAGAAGGAGCAAAGTTCTCATTATATGATTCTGAAAATAATTATATAGGAACTTATGTTACTAATGAAAATGGGGAAATTAATGTTGATAATTTAAGACCTGGAGATTATAAATTTGTTGAGAATGAAGCTCCTAATGGGTATGAATTATCTACTAAAGAGTATACATTTAATATTCAATTAGGGAAAACAGAAACAGTAATATTAGAAGCATACAATAAAAAGTTAGCTATTGGAAAAGTAGAACTTAAAAAGGTTGATAATATAACTAGTATTGGATTACAAGGAGCTGAATTTGCTCTTTATAAAATTGATGGAAATACAAATATATTTGTAGGTAATCATGTTTCTGAGGCTGATGGTATTTTAAAAGTTTCAGAATTGGAATTTGGAAAGTATTATTTTATAGAAACAAAAGCACCAGAGGGGTATGTTACATCAGAAGAAAAGTTAAACTTTGAAATAAATAAAGAAACAGTATCAAATGTAATAGAATTAACATTTAAAAATACATTAATAGATAAGCCTGTAATTCCAGAGCCTTACTTAGGTGGAGTTCGATTACTTAAAACTGATAGTAATGATGGAACAAAACTTAAAGGTGCAGAATTTGAATTAAAAGATTCAGAAGGAAAAGTTTTGAGCACTCATATAACTGATGAGAATGGACTAATAGAGATTAAAGAACTTAATGTAGGTAAATACTCATTAGTTGAAACAAAATCACCAGAAGGATATGAATTAAACAGCACACCTATTGAATTTGAGATTAATTCAGATGATATAAATAAGATTAAGGAACTTGAATTTAAGAATGTTAAGATTAAAATTCCAGATCCAGAAGTTATTTTTGGAGAAGTAGTTCTTAGAAAATATGATAATGATTCAAAGGAACTTTTAGTAGGTGCAGTATTTGAGTTATTAGATTCTAATAAAGAATTAATAAGCACACATACAACTGATGAAAATGGAGAGATAAAGGTAAATAATTTAGAACCAGGTACTTATTATTTTAAAGAGGTTAAGGCACCAGAGGGTTATGAACTTGAGGATACTCTTCATAAATTCATAATACAAGGAAATGAACAGGGGGAAGATCTTGTTCTGAAAGTAGACAATAAAAAGATTGAAAAGCCTGTAGAATTTGGATCAGTAATATTAAAGAAAATAGATAGTGATACAGGAGAAAATTTAAGTGGAGCTAAATTTGAATTAAAGGATGAAGAGGGCAACATAGTTGGAACTTACGATGTTAATGATTATGGAATATTATCAGTAAGTGGACTTGCTATCGGAAAATATTCATTCCATGAAATTAAAGCACCAAATGGATATATTCAATCAATTATTCCAATTGAGTTTGAAATAAAGAGTGGAGAGACAGAAGCACCAGTAGAATTAGTATTTGAAAATAGTGCAATTAAAACAATTGGTTCTGTAGAGTTACTAAAGGTTGATGATACTACAAATGAAACTTTAAAGAATGCTATATTTGGGCTATATGATGAGGATACGAATTTAATTAATGAATTTGAAACTGATGATAATGGAAAAATAAGAGCTGATGAATTGAAAGTAGGAAAGTATTACTTTAAAGAATTAAAAGCACCAGATGGGTATGAGTTAAATGAAAAGTTGCATGAATTTGAAATTGTTCTTGGAAATTCAGAAGTAATAAAATTAAAAGCAGAGAATAGAAAAATAGAATTATCTGAGCCAGAATTGGGCGGAGTAAAATTGCTTAAGACTGATAGTGAAACAGGAGCCAAGTTAATTGGAGCAGAGTTTGAACTAAAAGATTCAGAAGGTAAATTAATAGGAAAGTATACAACTAATGAAGATGGCGTAATAGAAATAAACGAACTAGTAGTTGGTAAGTATACATTAACTGAAGTTAAGGCACCAGAAGGATATGAATTAAGCAGTATTCCTTTAAACTTTGAAATAGGTTCAGAAGATATTAATGCAATTAAAGAACTTGAATTTAAAAATATTAAAATAGAAATTCCAGAGAAGCCAGAAGAAATATTAGGGTCTGTTACACTGAAAAAGTATGATGAAGATAAGAAAGAGTTATTAGAAGGTGCTTTATTTGAATTATTAGATGAAGATAAGAATGTCATTAGAACTTGTGTAACTAATGAAAACGGAGAAATAAAAGTAGATAATTTAAAGAATGGAGTATATTATTTTAAAGAGATTAAAGCACCAAATGGGTATGAACTTGATGATACTCTTCATAGATTTGTAATTGGACAATCTGAAGAGGAAAAAGTGGTACTAATTGAAGTTATTAATAAGAAGATAGAGAAACCAGTTGAACTTGGAGGAATATCTTTAAAGAAGGTTGATAGTGAGACATTGATGCCTTTAAGTGGAGCAAGATTTGACTTAAAGAATTCAAATGATGAAGTTATTGGTTCTTATGAGGTTGGAACTGATGGAATACTCAATATTTCAGGACTTAATATTGGTAAATATACGTTAGTTGAGACAAAGGCACCAGAGGGATATATCCAATCAATTAAGCCATTAGAATTTGAAATTGTTGAGGGTCAAACATCCTCACCATTAGAATTAGTATTTGAAAACAGTAAGATTCAAGAAGAACCAGAAGAACTTAGAGGTTCAGTTACACTTAGAAAGTTAGATAATGAAACTAGATATGTACTTGAGGGGGCAGTATTTGAGTTATTAAATAATAAACTTGATGTTATTGGTGAATTTGTCACAAATTCTGAAGGAGAAATAGTAATAGATAATCTAATTCCTGGGAAATATTACTTTAAGGAAACCAAGGCACCAGAAGGGTATATATTAAGTGATGAGTTAATAGAGTTCGAAATAATTAAAGATACAGTAACAGAAAAAGTTTTTGTTGACGTATTGAATGTGAAAAAGGATAATGAGCCAGAGGTTCCAGAGGTTCCAGAGGTTCCAGAGGTTCCAGAGGTTCCAGAGGTTC
>NZ_JAVXRL010000045.1:11160-17721 GCF_036643715.1 Clostridium sp.
AGGTTCCAGAGGTTCCAGAGGTTCCAGAGGTTCCAGAGGTTCCAGAGGTTCCAGAGGTTCCAGAAGTACCAGAAGTACCAGAAAGTCCAGCTGGGGATAAACCAGTTGTTCTAGAAAAAGAAGACAAACTAGAAAAAGACAAAATACCAGCAACAGGTAGAACAGGAACATCTTCAGTAGTAGGTATATTTAGTTTACTTGGTGGAATAGCACTTATATTTGGAAAGAAAAGAAATTAAAAGAATATTTTAAAAATGATTGAGTAGAGAGGGATTTAATAAATCCTTCACACCTCAGTCATTTTTTTTATGTGTACAATCGTGTTATTATATAGAATATAGGTAAAATAAGGTTAAAAGGTGGGAATATATGATGGCAGAAACGTGTATTTGTAAAGACTGTAATGGAGGCAAATCATTATGTGCAAGGAATGTTTCCATATTTGCTTCTTTGACGGACAAGGAGCTTAAGGATATTGTAAGTACAGCAATACGGAGAGAGTACATAAAAGGTGAAACAATATGTAGAGAAGGGGAAACATTAGACAATTTATTACTTATAAGAGATGGTAAAATAAAAGTTTCTAAAGTTACTAAAGATGGTAAAGAACAGATATTACATATTTTAGCTACGGGGGATTTCTTAGGTGAGGCGAATTTATTTAATGATGAAGCAAGTAGATTTACTGTAACTGCAATAACTAATGTGAAGATTTGTATAATATCTAAGGAAAATCTAGAAGAAATATTATTAAAAAATCCAAGAATTGCACTTAAAATAATAAAAGAAATAAGTAAAAAATTAAGTGAGACTGAAGATTTAGCTAAAGTACTAGCAACTAGAGATGTTGAGTCAAGGGTAGCTAGTATGTTAGTTGAGTTTTCAGTTAAGTATGGAAAAGAAATAGATAATGAGACGTTAATACAGTTACCTATAAATAGAGAAGATATGGCAAACTATTGTGGAGTAACTAGGGAAACAATAAGTAGAAAACTTTCTAAATTTGAAAGTGAAAAAATTATTACTGTGCAAGGTAATAAAGTAATTATTGTTACGAATTTAGAAAAATTAAGAGGCTTATCAGAGTAATTTTAAATAAGGCTAATATAGGTTAAAAGGATTATCAAATTTTGATAATCCTTTTTTTATGTAACATTAGTTACAGATAAATTTAATTCAGAGTAATATACTATGGATTATAAAGAAAAGCATAATATGAAAAAAGGGGAGATTAAATATGGAACAAAAGAGAATTAATGAATTAACAACTGTTTTAAGAAAACTTAACTCAGGAAACATATCAGAGGAACTAAGAAAAGAAGCACTAGAAATAGTTAAAAATATAGATCCAATAGAATTATCTATTGCAGAACAAAACTTAATTGATGAGGGAATGAATCCACATGATTTAAGACACCTATGTGATATACATATGGAAGTATTAAAAGATGAGTTAGATAAAATAAAAAATAAATTAGAAACAGGACATGTAGTAAATACCCTTATAGTTGAACACGATAAAATATTAGAATTTTTATCAAAATTAGAAAAATTAAATAGTGAAGTACAACTATTAGATAAGTTAGATAGTAAGTATATAAACGAACTTCAAAATACTATAGATAAAATATTAGATGCAGAAAAGCACCATAAAAGGGAAGAAGACGTTCTGTTTAAAGAGTTAGAGCTAAATGATATAACAGGTCCAACAAGAATAATGAGAATGGAACATGATGATTTAAGGATAAAGAAGAGGGAATTAAAAGAACTACTAAATTGTGCAAATTATATAGGGTTCGGAGACTTTAAAGAAAGACTACAATCTTTAACAGAATACTTAGTATTTAACTTAAGAGATCACATATTTAAAGAAAATACAATATTATATCCAACAGCAATAGATAGTATAAATGATGAAGAAAAATGGAATTATATGAGGAAAAAATGTGATGAAATAGGATACTGTAGTTTTACTCCAGAAGAAATACTATAAAAATAAAAAAATTATGTACGTAACATTAGTTACAGAGGAATTTAAATCAGAGTAGTATACTCAATATTGTAAGAGGGGCGAAGCTCACAAAGAAAAAGAATAAATAAATTAAGAATATAAATATAAGAAATTTAGGAGGAATATAATATGTCAATGTTTTGTTTTCAATGTCAAGAAACAGCAGGATGTAAAGGCTGTACGGTAAGAGGAGTTTGTGGAAAAACTGAGGATGTAGCAAAGATCCAAGATCTTTTAGTATATGTTACAAAGGGATTATCAACAGTAGTTGTTGAGGGAAGAAAAGTTGGAATAATTAGTGCAAAAGCTAATAAGTACATAACAGAAAACTTATTTATAACAATAACAAATGCTAACTTTGACTTTAAGGCAATTGAAGCTAGAGTAATAGAAACATTAGCTTTAAGAGATGAATTAAAGAAAGAAGTAGAACAAGCTTTAGGAAATCCAATAGGACAAGACTTCAGAGGATGTGCAACTTGGACTGCAAACACAGAAGAAGAAATGATGCAAAAAGCTTCAGAAGAAGGAGTATTATCTACAACTAATGAAGATGTAAGAAGTTTAAGAGAGCTTATAGTTTATGGACTAAAAGGTATGTCAGCTTACATGAAACATGCAATGAACTTAGGCTATGATAAAGAAGAAGTACATGCTTTCATGGCAGAAGCATTAGTTAAAACTTTAGATGATTCATTAACAGCTGATGAGTTAACAGCATTAGCATTAGAAACAGGTAAGTTTGGTGTAGATGGAATGGCATTATTAGATGCTGCAAATACTGGAACTTATGGCCATCCAGAAATAACAAAAGTTGATATCGGAGTAAGAAATAACCCAGGTATATTAATATCAGGTCATGACTTAAAAGATTTAGAAATGTTATTAGAACAAACAGAAGGAACAGGGGTAGACGTTTATACTCACGGTGAAATGCTTGCTGGACAATACTATCCAGAATTTAAGAAATATGATCATTTCGCAGGTAACTACGGAAATGCTTGGTGGTTACAAAACAAGGAATTCGCTTCATTTAATGGACCAATTTTAATGACAACTAACTGCATTACACCGGTTCAAGATTCATATAGAGATAGAATATTTACAACAGGAGCTGTTGGATACGAAGGATGTACTCATATAGCAACTGATGAAAATGGACATAAGGATTTCTCTAAGTTAATAGAATTAGCTAAGAAGTGTGATGCTCCAACTGAAATAGAAAAAGGAGAAATCGTTGGTGGATTTGCTCATAATCAAGTTCTAGCATTAGCAGATCAAGTTGTTGATGCAGTTAAGACTGGAGCAATTAAGAGATTCTTCGTAATGGCAGGATGTGATGGTAGAGCAAAATCAAGAAATTACTACACAGAATTTGCTGAAAAGTTACCAAAGGATGCTGTAATATTAACAGCTGGATGTGCTAAATATAAATACAATAAGTTAAACCTTGGAGATATTAACGGAATTCCAAGAGTATTAGATGCTGGTCAATGTAATGACTCTTACTCATTAGTAGTAATAGCATTAAAATTACAAGAAGTATTTGGTTTAGATAACGTAAATGATTTACCAATATCATATAATATAGCTTGGTATGAACAAAAAGCTGTAATAGTATTATTATCATTATTACACTTAGGTGTTAAGAACATTCACTTAGGACCAACATTACCTGCATTCCTTTCACCAAATGTAGCTAAAGTTTTAGTTGATAACTTTGGAATTGGTGGAATATCAAATGTAGAAGATGATATGAAAATGTTCTACGGAGAAGAATAATTAGAATAAAATAATACACAACATTAGGTAGTATGCACATTTAGGGCATACTACCTTTTTTGAATATTTTATTTATTTACATTTAAAAAGGTGTTAAAATATATATAATTGCAAAAAAGAATAATTTTCCCAAAGACAGGAGGAGGAGGCATATATGAAAACTGATTTTTTTGAATTTGTAAATAATAAAATAAGTACGCTTAATAAGACGGAAAAGAAGATATTCGACTATATAGTCAAAAACATGTGTACAGTAAAGGGTATGAGTATACGGAAACTATCAAAGGAATGTTACGTGTCAACAACGACAATGTTTAGATTTGTAAAAAAGCTTGGATTTACAGGATATAATGAATTCATATCAACTCTTAGAATCACAGAGAGCACACCTAATAAAGCAGTAATCCCCAAAGTAATAAAAACTAAAAATTATAAAGAAGAGTATTTAAAAAATATAATAGAATCTGTAAGGGTAATGAGCAATGAAAACTCAGATAAATTCATAAGTCTTTTAAAGGACAAGCCTAAAATATACATATTTGGACACGGATTAACTTTTCAAGTTGTTGGATACATTCATTATTTATTTATATCAATGGGATATGAAACAATAATAGTAAATAGAGATTATGAGAATAAGATGATTGTTGAAAAAATAACGCCAGCTGATGTAGTAATGATATTATCTTATAGTGGTGAAAATGATGAAACAATAAAAAATTTAGAAAGTATAAGGTTAAAAAATAATAATATTGTATCAATAACAAGAGCAGATAATAATATTATTCAAAGCTTAAGTGATATAAACTTTTATATATTTTCAGATAATATTGCTGGAATTGAAAACGATATAAGTTCAAGAATAAGTATGATAGCAATAATAGAAACACTTTTATATAAAATAATATAAAAAAATTAAGGCGTGATTATAAAAAAATCACGCCTTAATTATTCAATTTGACTAAAAAAGTGTTTCTATGCTTACGTAATGCTAAACTTTATTAAATTGTAGTTAAGAATAGAAACATTAAAAAGTAAGTAAATAAGCTATATGAAACAGCTGTTAACATAAAAGGAACATCTGTAACAAAAATGAGCATATTCGTTACGCAATTTATAAAAAAATCAATAATCACATTAAAATACATATTTAAAAATAGAAAAAGTGAACAAAATTAATGAAAACGTTACCTAAAAATGAACGAAATACAAAAAATTGACTCTCGTTTCTAAAGAGCCAAAGTATATAGAATACTAAAAAAAACTCTGATAAGATAAACGTAAATCAAATAAAACTTTAAAAATCATGAACATAAAAAAATATATTAGGGTAAATTTAGGAGGTAATAAAAATGGCAAGAATTAAAGATTTCGTAAATACTAACGAATTAACAAGAGAGGAAATACTTGATATTATCAAGCTTGGTATAACTTTAAAGGAATGCATAAATAAAGGATATTATCCTCAATTACTTAAAAATAAAGTATTAGGAATGATTTTTGAACAATCATCAACAAGAACAAGAGTTTCTTTTGAAACTGCAATGGCTCAATTAGGTGGACATGCTCAGTACTTAGCACCTGGGCAAATTCAATTAGGTGGACATGAAACAATTGAAGATACAGGAAGGGTTCTTTCAAAATTAGTTGATATATTAATGGCAAGAGTTGAAAGACATAAAACAATTGTTGATCTTGCAAATAGTGCATCAATACCAGTATTAAATGGTATGTCTGATTATAATCACCCAACTCAAGAAATTGGGGATGCAATAACAATGGTTGAAAACTTACCAGAAGGTAAAAATATAGAAGATTGTAAGCTTGTATTTGTTGGAGATGCAACTCAAGTATGTAGATCACTATTATTTTTAGCTACAAAATTAGGTATGAGATTTGTTCAATTTGGACCTAAAGGATTCCAATTAAAAGGCGATGATTTAAAAATAGCAGAAGAAAATTGTAAAGTATCAGGAGGTAGCTTCTTAATTACTGAGGATGTTGAAGAAGCTATGAAAGATGCGGACTTTATCTATACAGATGTATGGTATGGATTATACGAAGCAGAGCTTTCAGAGGAAGAAAGAATGAGAGTATTTATGCCAAAATATCAAGTTAATATGGAGCTTATGGCTAAAGCTAATAAAGGAGCTAAATTCTTACACTGTCTTCCAGCTACAAGAAATGAAGAAGTAACAGATGAAGTTTTAGATTCAGATATTTCTCTAGCTTGGGATGAAGCAGGAAATAGATTAACTGCTCAAAGAGCATTACTTGTATACTTCTTAAATCCAGAAGCAGCTAAAGAATATAATGTTGAAAATTGTAAAAATGAACTTAATAAAGTTCTATCAGAAATATTTTAATTAAGTATGAAAGGAAGCGTATGTTATGAAAACGTTAAACACAACTCCTAAAAAAGATGGATTTAGAATGCCTGGTGAATTTGAAAAGCATGATGGATGTTTTATGATATGGCCACAAAGACCAGATAATTGGAGACTTGGTGGTAAGCCAGCACAAGAAGCATTTTCAAATGTTGCTAAAGCGATTAGTGAATTTGAACCAGTAACTGTACTTGTAAATGCTAACCAGTACAATAATGCAAGACATATGCTAGAAGATAATATTAGAGTAATTGAAATGTCAAGCGATGACTCATGGGTTAGAGATTGTGGTGCGACATTTGTTAATAATGGAAAAGAAGTTAGAGGTGTTGATTGGGAATTTAATGCTTGGGGAGGATTAGTAGATGGATTATACTTCCC